>NZ_BOPZ01000019.1 GCF_018332455.1 Clostridium polyendosporum | reverse complement strand
TTTTCTTTCTCGTATCATTTGAATAACTCCTATGAAATAAAATTATATACTTTTAATTTTACTTCATAATTCAGTAAAAACAAAGACTGCTGACACTTTGTCAGCAGTCTGAAGCCATCAGGATAAAATTATCCTGATGGCTTTACTTATTAGAACTTATTCCAAATACATCTCTTTTTAGAAGAGGGTCAAAAATAAGACATGATTTTAGATCATCTATTAATCTACTAAGTAAAATAACATAATCTCCTTTAACAGTCTTCCCTTTTCTTCTTGTATAAAGTTAATTAGGGCTATTTCTATAAAATTTAATAATTATTACTTAATATCTTTAATCTTATCTAGCATATCTAGACACTTCCCTGCACCAAGAACAACGCAATCAAGAGGTGACTCTGCAATATAAACAGGTATATTCATTTTAATAGATATTAGTTTAGCTAACCCTTTTAGAAGAGCTCCTCCACCTGAAAGCATTATCCCCTTGTCCATTATATCCGAAGCAAGTTCTGGCTCAGTATTTTCAAGGGTAGTTCTAATTGCTTCAATTACCAGAGCAACTGGCTCTTTTAAAATTTGTCTTATTTCACTATCTGTAACAGTAATAACTCTTGGAAGCCCAGTCATTAAATCTCGTCCTTTTACTTCCATCTCTCTTTCTTCTTCATCATCATCTTGATAGACAGAACCTAGTTCAATTTTAATATCTTCAGCTGTTCTTTCCCCTATCAGCAGATTAAATTCTTTTCTTATATAATTAATAATTACCTCATCTAATTCATCTCCTGCAACTCTTAAAGTCTGACTTGTAACAATTCCCCCAAGAGAAATAACTGCAACTTCAGTGGTACCCCCACCTATATCAACAATCATGCTTCCAATTGGTTCATTTACAGGCAGCCCTGCTCCTATAGCAGCAGCTATAGGCTCTTCAAACAGCATGACTTTGCTTGCCCCTGCTTGACTTGTTGCCTCATTAATTGCTCTCTTTTCAACCTCAGTAATGCCTGAAGGGTGGCAAACTACAATTCTAGATCTTGTGAAAGTACCTTTACTAGTAACTACTTTGTCAATAAACTTTTTAAGCATTTGTAGAGTTACATCAAAATTAGCAATTACCCCATCCTTTAAAGGTTTAATAGTGACAATATCTTCTGGCGTTCTGCCTATCATTTTCTTAGCCTCTAAGCCAACGGCTAAAACTTTTCTATTGATAGTATTTATAGCTACCACCGAAGGCTCTCTTAATAAAACACCTTTTCCTTTTACGTATAATAAAGTATTTGATGTTCCTAAATCTATTCCCATATCCTTAGACGTTATAAAAAACTTCATCGAAATTTCTCCTTTCAAGTTTACAATATTATCTTTCTTAAAAAGAAAGATAATGTACGGAAAAGTGAATTTACATTTTTATCCACAAGTGACAAGGATACTCCGACTTCTAAAGTAGGAGTATCCTTGCCGCTAGGCAAGTCTAATCTTGCTTACCTCTTTCCTTTTATATTTATAAATTAAATAGTAAATAATATAAAAATATATATGTTATTTCAAAACCAAATAAGATATAAGATTCCAGCAGTTAATCGTCTGCTAGGTAAAATCTTATGCACGCATCATACAATTAAGAGATAACCGTTGCGTAAAAAGCACTCTTAGAGATTGTAGAGTACACTCTATAGTTTGGACTAAGCCAATTAGACTATAGTAACCTACGTTTGAGATGGAAGATACTCTGATATCATTTACCATATGTAGTAGAGTTACAATCTATCACCTCTTAGGTGGTGAACGATTAACAAAATCTTCCCCTAAATAAAAATCAACTTTGCACCAGTATATATTTGATTACTCCATTTTTCAACTCATAAACTACATAATTAATTAAAATTTAATAATTACATAATTTCACTTTATATTAAGATATTTACATACGAGTACAAAATAACCACCATACAGTATTATTATTCAATAAAATTAAAAGAAAAAGAGCTGTGAAGCTCTTTAGTTGTTTATGAAAAATAACATTTATTTTTCCAATATACTTTATACATTTATATACTAGTTATGAAGTAAATATACTCTCGTTTCATACGGTTTTAATTCAAAGGATTCTATACTCTCAACGCAGTCTGCTACATAATTTCCTATAATAAATTCCTTAGAATTATATTTTATTTCTTCAGGTAGATTGAAAACTGGAGTGCTCTCTGTAAAATTGCAGATTACGAGAAGTTTTTCTTCTCCTAAAGTTCTTGTATACGCATATATCTCCTTATGGTCTTCAAGAATTAAATGATAAGTTCCATATACTATAATCTCATTTTTCTTACGTATACTAATTAATTTCTTATAGTAGTTAAAAATAGAATCTTCATCCTCTAACTGAGACTTTACATTAATTTGTTTATAATTTGGATTTACTTTTATCCACGGAGTACCAGTTGTAAATCCTGCATTTTCATTATCATCCCATTGTACAGGTGTACGAGCATTATCTCTACCTCTTCCATAAATTCCTGCCATCATTTCTACTGGATCTTTTCCTTTAATATTTACCAGTTCATTGTATGCATTTATAGTTTCAATATCTCTATAATCTTCTATAGACTCAAAAGCTACATTAGTCATACCTATTTCTTCACCTTGATAGATATAAGGAGTTCCCTGCATCATATGAAGGCAAGTTGCTAACATCTTTGCTGACTGCTTCCAATATCTATTATCATTTCCAAAACGTGAAACTACTCTAGGTTGATCGTGATTATTCCAATATAGACTGTTCCATCCTCCATTTTCTAATCCCTTTTGCCATTTAGTCATAATTCTCTTTAAATCGTTTAAATTAAACGGCAGATTATTCCACTTTCCATCTGGTCCATCACCCAAGCCCATATGTTCAAATTGGAAAACCATATTAAGCTCGTTTCTATTGTCACCAACATATTTCATAGCTTCTTCCGTAGTTACTCCTGGAGTTTCCCCTACAGTCATTATGTCATATTTAGATAATACTTTGCGGTTCATTTCATTTAAAAATTCATGAACTCTTGGTCCATTAACAGAATGCGGTCCAAAATCCCCATAGAGGCTTCCTTCTCCCTTTGGACCATCTGGGAACTGTTGATCCTTAGAAATTAAGTTGATAACATCCATTCTAAATCCGTCAATACCTTTGTCTAACCACCACTTCATCATGTCATACACTTCATTTCGCACCGCTTCATTTTCCCAGTTTAAATCAGGTTGCTTTTTAGAAAATAAATGTAGGAAATACATCTCTGTGCTTTCATCATATTGCCATGCAGAACCACTAAAGCAAGATCCCCAATTGTTTGGAGTTTGTCCACCTAACTCATTTTTCCATATATAATAATCTCTATATTTATTATCTATGGATTTTCTACTTTCTATAAACCATTGATGCTCATCAGAAGTATGATTTACTACCAAATCCATCATGATTTTTATTCCCTTATCATGTGCCTTTTGAAGTAACTCATCAAAATTCTCCATAGTACCAAGCTCTGTCATAATATCTCTATAATCACTGATATCGTATCCATTATCATCGTTCGGAGACTTATAAACTGGCGAAAGCCAAATAACATCAATGCCAAGTTCCTTTAAATAGTCTAACTTCTCAATAATTCCGCCTAAATCCCCAACACCATCTCCATTACTATCCTTGAAACTTCTTGGATAGATTTGATATACAATACTTTCTTTCCACCATGTTTTATTCATATTAATTCCTCCATTGATTTTATATATATATTAATAAGCTTTTGTTCAAACCACTTTATTTTCTTTAGTTGAATTCCTTTACATCTTATCTTACAATAATATTATACCTACATCGACATTTTAAAACTTGCTTTATTTTGTGTAAAAATAACACTATTTTGACTAAGGCTTAGGAGGAATAACCGTGCAAGATAACAACTTAAAAGAAAAAAGGACTCATGGTAATTCTATGTTTCCACTGAATGTCTACTCTAATATAGACACAAAAGGTAATTATTCCGTATCTTATCATTGGCATAATGAGATTGAAATAATATATGTAGAGAAGGGTGATTTAATATTTAACATAGATATGCAGCCTATTAAATTAACTTCTGGTCAATATATTTTTATTAATAGTGAACAACTGCATTCAGTCTACGCAATAGATAACAAGCCCTCTATGCACTATGCTATAGTATTTGATCTTAATATATTAAATAGCTCTATTTATGATTATTGTCAGAATAAATATATTGACCCAATATCAAAAAAATCTCTTCGTTTTCCTTTATTCCTTGACCCAACTTCCACATGTGGTAATAAAACTTTACGTGAGATTTTAGAAATAATTGATGTCTATCATAGAAAAAATGGTGGATGGGAACTAAGTATAAAAGCTTCTTTGCTAAAAGTTATAGCAAATTTAGCTGAAGAAAATAAGTTCTTAAAGAATGATGCTACTCTTTTAATCCCTAAAGATTATAAGGTGCAAATAATAAAAAAAGTGCTTAATTTTATTCGTAACAATTACAAACAAAAAATATATATAGATGAATTAGCTGCTGAAGCCAACATGAACACAGAATATTTTTGTAGATTTTTCAAATCAGTAACTGGTAAAACTCCCGTCACCTATATTAATCACTATAGAATAGAACAAGCAGCTAAAATACTTAAAACAGGAGATGCGAAGGTAATGGAAGTGTGTTTTAATGTTGGTTTTGATAATTTTAGTTACTTTATAAAAAAGTTTAAGGAATATAAAAATTGTACTCCCTCTCAATATAAAAAAATCCCTGACATTCTGTCAGGGGCTTAAGTAATGGGATGAAAAACTTACATCTTTGGCATAGTGAAATCACTGCATTAATGAACAGATAAATAAAAATCCCTGCAAGTGAAGGCAAGATTCTTCACAAAGTGAAATCTAACCAAAAATGAGCAGGCTTTGAGCCTGCTCATTTTATTATATATATAAGGAAAAAGTGAGGTTTTCAATAATTATGATACTTTTCCATAGGCCTTTTCACCATGCACTGCCAAGTCTAAGCCCATTTTTTCTTCTTCTTCTTTAACTCTAATACTTGTAAATAATGATATCCCCTTTAATATTATGAATGTACCTGCTGCTGCAAAGGCATAAGTAGCTACTACTGATATTACCTGAGAACCTAGAAGTGCCCAGTTTCCAGCTAAAACACCATCTGCACCAGCTGAATTTACACTCTTAGTAGCAAATATTCCTGTTGCAATTGCTCCCCAAGTACCTCCAATACCATGACATCCAAAAGCATCTAATGCATCATCATAACCTAATTTTTCTTTAAGTACTGCTACAGAAAAATAACATATTACTCCACCAAGTAACCCTATTACTATTGAAGCCATTGGAGTTACAAAACCAGCTCCAGGTGTTATAGAAACTAAACCTGCTACTGCTCCACTTACTGCTCCCATTACTGTTATCTTCTTTGAATATAATCTTTCTGCAACAATCCAGCTAAAAGCTGCTGCAGCTGCAGAAGTATTTGTTGTTAAGAAAGCATTGATTGCAATCTTTCCTGCGTCACCAGTAATTCCTAATGCACTTCCTGCATTAAACCCAAACCAGCCAAACCATAGTAATCCTGCTCCAAGTACTGTAAATGGAATATGATGTGGACTTGCTTGTTCCTTCTTTATTCTCTTACCTAACATAAGTGCTCCAACTAATCCTGAAACACCTGAACTTATGTGAACTACATTACCACCTGCAAAATCTAAAGCTCCAAGCTCTCTTATCCAACCACCAACACCCCATACCCAGTGTGCTAATGGGTCATAAACAAATGTTGCCCACAATAACATGAATATTACAAATACCTTAAACTTCATTCTCTCAGCAAAAGCTCCTGAAATAAGAGCTGGAGTTATAATAGCGAACATCAATTGGAATAACATAAATAATTGATGAGGTATAGTTGCTGCATAATCAGCATTTGGTTCAAAACCTACCCCATTTAATCCTAACCAGTTTAACCCCCCAATTAATCCACTGTGATCAGTTCCAAAGGCTAATGTATAACCATATAATACCCATTGTAACGAAATTAATATCATGGCAACATAACTATGCATTGTTGTATTTAATACATTTTTCTTGTTTACCATTCCTCCATAAAATAAAGCTAACCCTGGTGTCATAAGCATAACTAAAGCTGTCGAAAAAATCATAAATACTATATCAGGTGTTTGCATATGTATATACCTCCTCTTAATTTTAAAAATACGTAACACCAAACAACAACAATGAATACTGTGAACACTATAAATACCGTAAATATAATGTACGCTTATTAGTTAAAACACCTTTGCCAAAGGTAAATAAAAAAAGGCACCTTCACTATTATTAGTGAAAGCGCCTTTGCTTTATGTACTTATTATATACAGACCTACGATTATTGTCAACATAAAATTCAAAACAACTTTATCTTTTTCTTTCGTATCATTCCGTACATTCCCTTTGTTTAAAACCATAAATATACGTGGTATTCCGAACATTTCCTAACATTGTATTTAATACCAAATATGATAAAATTGTATTTTTAGTTTCTCTAAGATTTATAATTTTTCCTTTAATCTTACTATTTCCTTCTCCTTCTCGGCTATTATATTCTTATATTTTTCTTCCATCTCACACCAATTCTTATTTAATAAATTAATAAGCGATGCCATTTCATCTGCACTTCCTGCAATTCTATTAAATAATAGTAAATTCGAAGCTAATATTTCTGGAATTTGTTTATGAGAATACCTCAGCTGATGATCAATCTCCCCATAACCTTCCTCAAATATGGTTCTGACTTGAATTTCAGCTATAACCTTTTGACTAGTAGGATAAAATTCTATAAGGTAATGGACAGATCGGTATCCTGATTTTCTAGATTTAATTTGTATTCCTAACTCCTCAAACCGTCTAGTATCATCCCCGTCCCTTACATTTGCAGTTATCTCCATAACTGTCCATGTATTTAATATAAATTCATGGATAATCTCCCATTCTTGCTTAAAAATATGTATAGCTCTAATACCTATTAAGTCATTTATCTCATTTTTATAATTTTCTACAGAAAACTGAAAATCTTCTCCATACTTTTCTTTTCTATTCTGTGTTTTTCTAATCACTTTTTCAATCAATCTTTCTGGATCCTTTACTCTTGACTTAACTGAATGAACCTTATTATGAGATCTAAGAATATTAGAAATAAAATTGGCTTGGTTTTCATACGTATCTCTATATAAAATATAATCATTATATATATTACTTAATACCTTAATATCTATTCTATTTTTGTCTATATCTTGTTCTATAGACGGATATTTTTTTAAAAATTCTTCTATAATAAGTTTATTTTTCATAAAATCCTCCTAACTCCGAATGCTTTACTTGTAGTTCCTATATAATAATTTATCATTAAATTTTATGAATAACCATATCTTATAAAATAAGTTTTTTCCTAAATTCTCTATTAATATCTACAACGAAAAAGCCCTAGACTATTCTAGAGCTTCTTCTTATTATGTTAGGTGAATATTTACTACGTCAAGCAAGTCCTTATGTCGTGTTTTCTTCAAGTATAGTTTAATATTTTCTGCTAAAGAACAAAACTTATAAGTAATAATTTTTACCCAGCCATTCTTTTATTTTCCTGCAGAACTTCATCTTCTAGTTTTTCTAAATCAAATTCCAATAATTTTGATAAATTAACCTTATCCTCTTGAGTAAGTCGATTAAAGTATATTCTGTCAGCAAAAGTTTTATAGTTTAAATTTAGCTTATTAGCGCACCATTGTTTTGTTCTACCTTCCTCCCAAATAATGTTTTCAATTTTCCTAGCAATATTATTAACATAAGTCTTCCCCATTATCCAATCCCCCTTTTTGCTCCTTCACAACTTCAATAACGATTACATTGATAATATTATTATATCAAATTTCTTTAATATTACCAATGAAGTAATCTTCATATGTAATAAATTTCCATATATTTTTTAGAAAATCGAATATTCTTCTTCTTTATTACATATAATATTAAGTTTTCTGAGCTTGTTCACCTAAAAAAAAGCTCTAGATTAATTCTAGAGCTTTTTACTAATATTTTATTTTAAACCTTGTTCATAACTTTCTACCATTTTTTTAACCATGTTTCCACCTATAGATCCAGCTTCTCTTGCAGTTAAATCTCCATTATATCCATTTTTTAAATTAACTCCAACCTCAGCTGCTGATTCCATTTTAAATTTATCAAGACCTGCTTTTGCTTCTGGAACTAATGCTCTGTTATTTCTACTTGCCATAACTTAATCCTCCTATAAATATTATTTGATATTAAATTTCTATTAATAGTTTATATAGATTGAAGATTATTACTCTAGTAAACTAATTGTAGTTAAGACTATATTTTCCTCATAATAAAAAGATTTACACAATATTATAGCAGGATGAAAGATCTTCATCCTGCTATTTCTTTAGAAAATATAATCTAGATATCTTTATAAGAACATGCCCTCAAACCATTTTTAGAGCAATATTCATAATACTTTTCTTTATATAATTTCCAAAGCAATGTAAGTATGTCCTCTGTTACATTATAATCTTCTATTAACATTCTTGTTTCACAAAAATCTATAAACTCGCATTTAGCAGATGAATATGATGAATAATTTTTCATAAATACCTCCTAATACAATATAATATATTCTATTGTATTCATTAAGATATCCTTATATGATTTAACATCATACTATTTCCACTAAGTTTAACGTTATAATAATACTTTTAACCTTAAATAGCTAAAGAAAATAATAACCTATCCCAATTTTCAATAATCTGAATTTTTTTATGGAAAACTTTTATCATTTCTTTAACATGACCTTGGTTTATCTTTATGAGAACAGAATCCATGATCATAACATGGATAACCTTTTTTATTACCGTGTTCTTGTGTACACCAGAATTGATTTTGAAAAGCAAGAAAAATAGCTACCCAATGATCATTAAACTCGTAAAGCAAACATCCATCTTGCCATATTCCATTATCTTCTGACTTTATTTTATCATTTCCTTGATTCATATGAACATTATGTACTCCAAGACCTCTATAAAACTTAGCACCATAAACATATATTTTTGCCATTTGTTTTTTTGCTTTCATTGTAAAGTCATTAAGAAATTCATATAAATCATTATCTGGTCCTGACCTATAATGTTCTAAAATTGTCATTTTAGAAGGATTAAATAAGTTTCCTCTAATATAATCTATTGCAATTTCTCTATTCTGATCATTAATGTGATGAAATCCATCTTTAAGTTTTTCAATCTTTGTAATAGCTTGCGGATTAAAGTTTTTATCAGCTAAATATAATAGTTCAGGTCTTTTTGAATCTTTTGATGACATAACATTAACAACTACTTCATATTTCTTATTTTTTTCGCCTTCAACAATAATTTTATAGTGTGGTGATGAATCAGTAATAGGATCCATTTCTGCCCCCTTTACTATTCCTTTTAATACTCCATACTCATGTACTGGCATTATATCTTACCTCTTTTAAACTTATATTTTATTATTAGATTATCCAACCTTCACATTCTATATTTAATAAACAAATCTATTATCCGTATATCCCCCCTATTGTATCAGCTTTACAAGCTGACAATCCTAAGCTATATAAGCATACTACATAATTATAAATCATACTTATATGTTAGAATTCATATTAAAGGAAGTGATTTTTTGAATATTCTAGCTGCTTTATTAGGTATTGTTGGTTTTTTGGTAATAACAGGTATTGCCCTTGGAATAGCTTTGCTTATAATTAACTCCATTAAATGTTTTTTTTCAAAGTAGTTATTATATTAATTAATTACTAAATATTAATTTATGAAATACTAGTAATTATAATTATATAAATATAAAAAAAGGCCCTGGAATAAATCCAGAGCTTCTTTTCTTATTCAGTTATGAAGTTGTGTATCCACAGCTTGAGTTAGATTTCACTTCGTGAAATGACAACAAATTAAAGATTAACAACCTGGGCACACACTGCAGCCACTTTTAGGAGCCTTAACAGGTTTTAATTCAAGACCTTTTCCCTTGTTTTCGTTATTAGATAAAATTATAAAACCTTCATATTCATCTATTAAATCTTTTCCAATAAAAAAACTAATATCTTTAACTTGTTCTAAAATATCATTAGGTCCCTGTTCTCCAGTATTAATATTAAATACTGGTCCAGCACAATTTTTTCCCATATAGGTTATTTTTAAGTTGTAGTTCTCCACATTATTGTAATCCAGAAAATCTTTAAATTCCTTGTAAGCTTCTTCGCTAATTTGAATATTATTCATAAGAATACCCCCTTCAAATATAAATTTAATAATTTTCAAGCAAAACATATGTATTGTTCACATATTATTAAAATAATATGATATTTTTTAATTTTATATCGGTTATTATATCATTACTTTCATTATTTATCAAACACATTTTTCTAAAAATTCAAAGAATTCTTTTCAATAAAATTGACCAGACATAGAGTCTGATCAGCTTTAGACAAATTCCACTTTATCAAATGGCAGCAAATAAAAATTGGATATTCAGAGTTTTTTGAATAATATTTTCTTTACTACATAAAATATTAAGGCTTCTGAATTCAGTTTATGTTATAACATAATTTTCTCCCCAAAAAAGCTCTAGACCAATTCTAGAGCTTTTCTTGCTAATATTTTATTTTAAACCTTGTTCATAGCTTTCTACCATTTTCTTAACCATGTTTCCACCTATTGAGCCTGCTTCTCTCGCAGTTAAATCTCCATTATATCCATCTTTAAGATTTACGCCTACTTCTCTAGCTGATTCCATTTTAAATTGATTTAAACCTGCTTTTGCTTCTGGAACTAACACTCTATTATTTCTATTTGCCATAATCATTTCCTCCTATATGTATTACTTTTTTATTAAGCTTGTATTTATAGTTTGCATAAGTTTAAGTTTATTACTCTAGCGAATTAGTTCCATTAATACAATAATATTCTACTTAATAAAATTGAGTAGGCTAGATGCCTACTTAGTTTTAACCAAATTTATTTTGTGAAATAATAGTAAATAAAAAACTTTTAAGTCCATCTTATCAGTGAGCTTTATAACTCATATTAATATAACTACTAATTCATCCTGTTATTGTTTAACTAACTCTTCCTGTCGTCTAGGAGATTCAAAGGCTACAGGAGTAGGATTTGGGGCTTCAAAGTACTTACCTGGTGTTGATAAATCAAAGTATAAACGTGAATCTTGAGTTACACCAAAGTCTTTATTAGAACCAGAGTTACTTACTCTATTTAAAGCTTCTCTAAATAAAGCATTATGTGCTTCCTCTCTATTTAATAAAAAATCAATGGTTCTTCTAACTTCCTTATCTTGAATTTGTCTATATAAATATTCATATACAACTTTAGCACGTTGTTCAGAAGCAATATTAGATAATAGATCTGCACATAAATCTCCTGTTACTGTCACATAATTAGCTGTCCAAGGTGCGCCAGAAGAATTAACTAATACGGGAGATAACCCAGCCAATACATGGGATTCAATCTCACCAACGTCTACAGTTTTATAATCAACGTCATGTCCATTTAATAAATTAATAGTTTGCGAAACCATTTCCATATGACTTAATTCCTCAGCTCCAATATCTAAAAACAAGTCTTTAATTGCAGGATCTTTTACTCTAAAACTTTGTGCTATGTATTGAAGAGCTGCCTTAAGTTCGCCATTTCCTCCACCTAACTGCTCTTGCATTAAAATAGCGTATTGTGGGTTAGGTCTCTCAACCTTAACTTCCTGTAATAATTGTTTTTCGTGCTTAAACATAACATTCACTCCTTACCTCAATAAAACGTTCATTCATATTTTGTAATAATAATAAATTAATATACGCAAAATATAAAACAAAAAAAACTCCCATCCTTATTAAAAAGGATGAGAACTTTCAATTTTATATTTCATAAGTTGTTTAAGGATTGAAGTTGTGTATTTCTAGTAGGCTCGATGCCTACTCAGTTTTATTTAAGATTTTTTTCTAGATATGTTTTTATAAATTTTAATAATTCCCCCATCTCTTCATCTGTACCAATGGTAATTCTTAGATGGTTATCTATAAGAGGAGAATTAAAGTATCTTACAAATATTTTATTCTCTTTTAAAAACTCAAATAAATCTTTAGCTGAAAGTTGTGGGTGAGTGACAAATAAAAAGTTTGCTTTAGAATCTGGAACAACAAAGCCTAGTTTTTTTAACTCAGTTGTTACATAGTCTCTTGTATTTATTACTTTATTTGTAATTTCTTTAAAATAATCCACATCTTTAATGGCTGCAGTAGCTAATGTCTGTGCAATATAATCTATAGGATAAGAATTAAAAGAGTTTTTAACTGCTTTCAAATGTGAAATAATTTCTTTAGAACCTAATGCGACACCCAATCTCAATCCTGCTAGAGCTCTTGACTTTGAATACGTATGTACAACTACTAAATTATCATACTTATTTATAAGCTCTACTGCTGATTGTGCTCCAAAGTCAACATATGCCTCATCTATAATAACTACAACATCTCTATTAGCCTTTACTATGTCTTCTACCACTTCTAGTGGAGCTTCTATAGATGTTGGGGCATTAGGATTTGGAAAGATAATACCTCCATTTGTAACCATATAGTCATTCTTATTAATCTCAAAGTTATCATTTAAAGGTACCTTTCTATATTTTATACCATACAGATCTCCATATACTGGGTAAAAAGAATATGATATATTAGGAAATAATATCTCTTTGTCTGAATTAAAATAAGTTAAAAATGCTAAGGCTAACACCTCATCTGAGCCATTTCCAACAAATACTTGATCGCTACCTAACCCGTAGTAATCCGCAAGTGCCTGAGTTAACTCAGTAGCTTCTGGATCTGGGTACAATCTTAGTCTATTTGTATCAATATTTTTTAAAGCCTCAGCCACTCTAGGTGATGGTGGATAAGGGTTTTCGTTTGTATTTAATTTTATAATATTAGTAACTTTAGGTTGATCGCCTGGTACATATGGCGTTACCTTTCTAATCTTATCAATCCATGCTTTACTCATTATTTCACCTCATATAATTTAGCTAGCTTTTCAAAAGCTGGTAAGGAATTTTGTATTTTTTCATAACTTATACAATAAGATAATCTTATATGTCCTGGGCAGCCAAAAGCTGAACCTGGTACTAGTAATAGGTTAAATTGTTTTGCTTCTTCACAGAACTTTATATCGTCTGCTATTGGTGTCCTAGGAAATAAATAAAATGCCCCTTGTGGTTTTATACAAGAAAAACCTATTGCTGTCAAGTGGTCATATAAAACATCTCTGTTTCTTTGATATATGCTAACATCAACTTCAGCCTCCAAGCATTCTGCAATAACTCTTTGAAATAATGATGGAGCATTTACAAAACCTAAAATTCTGTTAGCCACATTTAACGAAGACATTATATCTTCGAAGTAATCCATATCTGTATTTGCAACTATATACCCTATTCTCTCTCCTGGTAGGGATAGTGATTTACTATATGAATACCCAATAAATGAATTTTTGTAGTATTTTAAGATATAAGGGACTTTAACATTATCATAAACTATTTCTCTATATGGCTCATCAGATATTAGGTATATACTTGTACCTAGTTCTTTTTCCTTTTCTGAGAGTATTTTTGCTAAATCTTGCATCACTTTTTCTGAATAAACAACACCTGTTGGATTGTTTGGTGAGTTGATAATAACAGCTTTTGTTTTACTGCTTATCTTGTCTGTTAATGCTTGTAGGTTAGGTTCAAACGTAGTAATATCCGGAGGCACTACTACAAGCTCTCCATCAAAGTTGTTTACATAATTTCTGTATTCACCAAAAAATGGCGCAAAAACAATAACTTCATCTCCTGGATTAAGTAATGTTTTTAATAAAATATTTAGCCCTCCAGCTGCTCCACAGGTCATAACTATGTTATTATGTGATATATTTGTATTATATTTTTTATTTATAAATTTAGCTATTTTAGTTCTAACATCTTCGTATCCTGAATTGTTCATATATCCATGTATAAGGTTAGCTGATTCTTTATTTAGTATTTGATTAATTGCAATTTTGATGTTTTCAGGAGGTTCAACATTTGGATTACCTAAGCTATAATCAAAAACATTTTCCTCTCCATAAATTGCAGATAGTCTTTTACCTTCCTCAAACATAGCCCTTATTGTAGAACTAGTAGCCACTAAATTTTTCATTTTGTTAGATATCATTTTACTGGCTCCTCCCTGAATTTTTTTTATCCAATTAGTTATTTAAGCTTAAATTCTATTGTAATATAAATTTAATAATTTAAAAATATATTTTATCCTAAATCACTCAATTTAAGTTGATATTTCCATAATATATTCTATCAAATAACCTATACAAACTTCTCTGCAGCAGCTTTAATATTTGACTTGCCTAAAATAGCTGATATTACTGCCACTCCGTCAATACCACAGTTCATAGGTAACTTATAGTTTTCTTCATTTATTCCACCTATTGCTACCACTGGAATTTTTACAGTTTCCTTTATTTCCTTGAGTTGTTCTAAAGAAACAGCATCTGCATCATTCTTTGTTGTGGTTGGAAACACAGCGCCAACACCTATATAATCAGCCCCTTGTTCCTGCGCTAACTTAGCTTCTTCTATAGTAGAAGTGGATAAACCAATAATTTTACCTTCTCCCAATAATTTTCTTGCTATTTCCAAAGGCATATCATCTTGTCCTATGTGAAGCCCATCTGCATCAACAGCTAAGGCTATATCTAATCTATCATTTATTATTAAAGGTATATTATATTTAGAAGTTAATTCCTTAACATCCTTCGCTACATTATAAAACTGCAAAGTGGATAAATCCTTTTCCCTTAACTGAACTAGTGTAGCTCCTCCCAATATTGCTTGTTCTATGGCCCATACAAAATCTCTTTCCCCTATTATTTTTCTATCTGTAACTAAGTACAACTTATAATTAATATTATTCATATCTTACTTTTCCTCTCTCTTTAATCTCATCTGTAGTTAAGTTAAATACATTATCAAATAATCTTACTTTAAAGGAACCTATTCCCTCTCCATCCTTCAAACTTTCCATTGATTTTTCCCCAGCAATACCCATCGTTATTACTGCTGCAGCAGTTGCCATCAAGTAATCCTTATTAGCACCACAATATGAACCTATTAGTGATGCAGTCATACAACCTGTACCTGTAACTCTTCCAAGAAGTTTATGTCCATTTTGAGCATATAACACTCTATCTCCATCAGTAATTATATCCTTTGCTCCTGTTATAGCTATTACGCAGTTTAATTGCTTTGAGAGGTCCTTAGCTATTTGAACTGCCCCTTCTTCACTTGCTGCGGAATCTACCCCTTTTATTTCAACCTTCTCTCCTGCCACAAGCTTAATTTCAGACATATTACCTTTTATAACTGAAAATTTAATGTTATTTATTAGCGTTCTCACAGTATCTGTTCTAAGTGTTGTAGCCCCTATTCCCACCGGATCTAGAATAACTGGTATTCCTCTCTCATTAGCTTTTTTCCCAGCTAACACCATTGATTCAATGGTTCTTTCATTTAATGTACCTATATTAATTACTAATGCTGAAACTAAAGATACCATTTGTTCAACCTCTTTTTTATCATCTGCCATTATAGGTGAGGCTCCAATAGCTAAGGTAATATTTGCACAATCATTTACTGTCACATAATTTGTTATGTGATGAACCAGAGGTGATTTTTCTCTAACATTTTTAAGTAAGTTTGCTATGCTATTTAATACTTCCATAATGATCATCCTCACTAAATTTTAATAATTTTATATATTAAGCGTAAAAATATTATCCTTTTAAGGTAATTGGCTGTTGATATTCTTATCCAAACTAAAGGAATAATTCCATAGTTTACAACCTATTTTTAGTTTTACATAAAATTTATTATTTATCAATAGCATATCTTTAAAAAGTCACAGTACCTATATCAAATACCTTATCCTAAGAGATTAACTAAGTATCTAATAAAACTAAACAGCCACCAATCCTGCTCAATTTTAACCAGACTTCATTTTATGAACTAGCAGCAAATTAAACATATGATTCATATAATGTACTACCTCAATAAAGTCTACCGGGCATTCCTACTAGGCTTTATGTGGATTCTATTTATTAAAATGAACAAATTTAAGGAGATCAATTTATGAAGCTTACTCTTAAATTTAATAATAATGGGAATTTCAAAATTGTTCAATTTACAGATTTACATGAAGGTCCAAATATAGATAAGACTATACATCTCATGAACAAAATCTTAGAATATGAGAAGCCTGACATGGTAGTTCTAAGTGGAGATAATATTGATGGTAAGTGCAAAACAGTAGATGATATAAAAAAAGCTATTACTTATATAGCTCAGCCTATGGAAACTAGAAACATACCTTGGGCTATAGTTTTTGGTAATCATGATGACGAGCATTCTATGATGACTAAAGAAGAAATGATGAATTTCTATATTACTTTTAAATATAATATCAGTGAGATAGGTTATAAAACTTTTGATAGAATAGGTAATTATAATCTTCTAGTAGAGAATTCAAAAGATAGAACCCCTGTACTAAACATTTATATGCTGGACTCTGGAAAGTACGCCCCTTCTTTCATAGGTGGATACCATTGGATAAAACTTACTCAAATTTGCTGGTATAAGCGAACCGCCTTAAAATTAAAACAAAAATACAAAAAAACTATTCCCGCTCTTATGTTTTTCCATATACCACTAATAGAATTTAAAAAAGCACATAACAGTGGATTAATAAACGGTAAAAAATTTGAAGAAGAGAGTTGTCCTAAAATAAATACACGTTTTTTTAATGCTCTTGTTAAAACTGGTGATGTAAAAGGAGTATTCGTAGGGCATGATCATTTAAATAATTATTGTGCTATTCTTAAGGGCATTAGACTTGGATATGCAGGTTATACAGGTTATGGAGGCTATGGAAAGGATGATATTCCTCGTAGTGCAAGAGTATTTCTTATTAATGAATCAGATCCAACTAATTTTAAAACATGGATTAGACAGGAATGGGATAAGTAATTAATAGAGAAGGAGTATATTGTATATTTAATATGCTCCTTCTCTGAAGTTTATTCAAATCTAAATAGACGTTCTACAACTGCAGATTTGGCTGTATTAATTGTATTAACCTTACACATATAATTACAATACTTACGATACCTAATCCACGATCAAATGTTCCATCAGTTTTACATAGTTTAAGACAAAAAGAGCACTTTAATGGAAAAAAAAGCTTAACTCCTTTCATTGTAAACATATCCAATATCAGATGTGAACCATATCCTAACAAAAATGCTATTGCTACGTTTCTATCTGCTACCCAAAGTCCGTATGATGCTAGAAATAAACATAGTAATGAATGAGTAAATCCTCTATGTTTTAAACCTATCTTCATATCTACATCTGGAAATGTAGCACCCATTATTATTATTGGTGCCAAATATAAATTGTGAACTGTCATTAGAGGTGCAGCTAATGCAAACCCTGCACTTATGTGTGTTTTAGTGGTCAATCTTAATCACCTCACTTTATCCTTTCTTCAGCACAAAGGTGGTAGAGATACTCAAGTTCACTTTTAAGAATTTTTTAAAAACATAAACTTCAATGACTTTCTAAATTTAATTATGAACTTGCATATCTATAAGCTAATACTATAATATCATTATCATGACTGTTAATAAATACAATATATTCTACACCTGAAATATTTGTTGTAAAAATTATATGTTCTTTGTTATAGCTTCTCTTTAGTTCTTTGTTATAGCTTCTCTTTAAGTGGTGATAATCAATAATGAGGTGATGACTATGAGTAAAAGTCATATGAAAAGAGACGTACTTGTTACTATCATTATTTCAGTATTATTAATAATATTAAGCAATATTTTACTAAGACATTACTTTTCAATCTAATGTTTTATAATATTATATAAAAGCCCTGGATTATCTCAACAATATCCAGGGCTTTTTGTTGCTTAAATTAACCTTCCTTTAAATCTGAAACTTCTACTGTAAATACTTTTTCCGTATTTATATCTTTTACTTTAGCTTCATTATTTACCTCATTGATATTTTCTATCCAAACAGAGTTTCCTTTATAGGTAACATTTATAACCCCTAGTGATTCTACAATTTCATTTGCTCTTTTTACATCCATAATTATTTTCTCCTTTTTCATAATAGTGTATAACCAAGTTCTCAGTTAAGTTTTGATTTTTAAAAATGCTATAATTGAACTTATTTATCTTTAATAACATAAATATTTTATCCTAAAAAAACAAATAAATTCTTTTTAATAAGTAACAGCCTAACTTTTTGTATTAAGAAATTTGAAAATGTATCATAGGTTAATTTACTGTCATATTATGTACTATATTTTACAAGGAGTAGATGTTATGTCTAAAAACAGAAAAAAACAAAGACATGTTCACGAGTTTTTAGGTAGTACAAGATTAGCTGAACTTGAAGAAGATCCTCATGACCATCGTTTTGCAGGCATTACTAGCCAAGCAATAGGTCCTGAAGAAGATCATATTCACATTATAAAAGCTAGAACTGATTTCTTTGATCACTTCCATGAAATAATGGTACAAACAGGACCACCTATTATAGTTAATCCAGAAGAACGTGACCCTAAAAAAAGAAGACACGTTCATTTTGTTGAAGGTGAAACTACTTGTAATGACGGTCATAGGCATGAATT
Source organism: Clostridium polyendosporum (assembly GCF_018332455.1). Taxonomy (GTDB): domain Bacteria; phylum Bacillota; class Clostridia; order Clostridiales; family Clostridiaceae; genus Clostridium_AY; species Clostridium_AY polyendosporum. Next base: position 57,504 of record NZ_BOPZ01000019.1, on the reverse strand, counting down.
CATTTTTGCTACACTTATCGAAGCTCCAACTTTTGAAGAGAAAGACTGCTAGAAATCCTTATAATAATTAATACAACTCATTAAATTAAAAACACTTATTTTCTCAAAAAGTAGATATGATAGTTTACCCTAGCCCTAATTGTTACCAATAAGAGTGAAAGGGGTCGTTCCCCTTTCATTCTTATTTTCTATCATTTCATGAAGTGAAATCTAGCTAAAACTTAGAAGATCATACCCCATTTTATTTTTCTACCAGTTCGTTATATCATAAAATATTAAGGTTTATACAAATGTACTATAAGTTTTCCAAAGCAAATAAAAAAACATTATAGCAACTATTATATAAAGTAATGGGATAAGTAGTTTCCCCATTATATTAATTCTACTTTCCTTACTACATTCATTAATTACAATATCATCCTGTACTTTATCATCCCCTACCTTTTTCACAGTTTTCACTCCTTTTTAATATCTTTTCATAATAATCAGTAGAATATTTTAATGTTTTTACTGATATACACGGACTTTTACCCACAGATGTCTCTCCTGTAAGCATAAGTCCAGTAACGCCACTTAATATAAGATAAAAAATATCATTAAGTTCATTCACTGTTGGCTTTTGCCCATTTTTTAAAGAATCAAAAATATGTGTAGCTACTATAAAATCTTTTCTACTATGTTTAATACTCTGTGCAATACGATGTTGAAATATAGGTACTTTGTAAAGGTTTGTTTCAGGAACTAAATCTCCTCTTCCGAGGACAATTCCTTCTACGTCTTCTAATATCTCCTTAATATTTTTTGCACCTTCTTCCGTTTCAATTTTTGCCCAAAGCTTTGGACAGTACCTCCTATCTGAAGAAATTAATTCTCTTTCTATAAAGTTTTTAACTTGAATAATATTTTTTTTATAGCCTACGTAAGAATAAAGAATTATATCAACAGAGTTTTTAATAGAAAAAAGAATATCATTTCTATCCTTTTCTGTTATTGATAATTGGCTTCTATCAATACCTGGTATGTTGCACCCCTTCTCAGCCCTTATGTATCCACCTATCACAACTGTTGTTTCTAATATATTGCCCTGTACCTTTTTAACATTAAACTTCATTGTGCCATCCTTCATATATATAAGTGTTATTTTATGTTTTAAAAGCTGCTCTTTTTTTATCGTGAGAGGTATAAGTTTTTCGTCCCTATTTACCCACAACTTTAAAATATCCTCATATACATCTTCAGCGCAAAAATATACCCTTTCTTTTTCTTTTACTTTAAAGTATTCTTTAAGCTTACCTGAAACTCTTATCTTACTTCCTTGTATATCCGCAATTATCTTCACTTGTGGATATGTTTCTTTTACATAGTTTATAATTTTACTTGCAGTATGATGAGGAATATGTGAAAAATTAATTCTTATAGAATTAGCACCACTTTCAATAATTTTATTTAGTGTTTCTTCAGTTAAGGTTTTAGGCCCTATAGTTGCTATGACTAACATAACATACTCCTTATGTATTAATATAATTATTGATATTAAAAAAAATATAAAAATATGTCTAATGAAATGAGTGTAAATAATAAGCCATAGAGTGAATTCACTCTATGGCTTATCAAGGAGGAATATTATGAATTTGCATTTAACAGCGACATTAAGGCATTAACTATTTTTTCACTTAAATCATTATTATCTAAACTGATCATATACTTCTCAATTGTAATAATAAGACATGGTGCCTTAATATTCTTTATAAGATAAAAATTACTTCCATTAATAATATTAAATTCCTTAAATCCTATGTTAAGCATTTCCTTTTTAAATTGAGATACAAATCTTAATTCAACTTCATTCATGCCAGAAAATATGCTTATAGAATCTTTCTCTCCACTTACTTCATTTAGTGAAACGTAGATATCAATTCTTGTTTGATTAGCTAGAAGAACTTTTTTATATAAATTCTCCCCTAAAAATGGTGTCTGTATTTCCCTGAAGTCTATAACCGCCTGTCCTCTTTTCTTTAATGCTTTAATGACCTTTACGCTAATCATCCTGTTTGTGATATCAATACCATATTTCAAGATGAGCGCCTCCTAAAAGTGCTACAGTTTCATTTAGTGTATTATATATTATTCATTATCTTCAAAAAAGTTCTATATTATTTTACTAAGTCATAATATATGAAAGAAGAAATTGTGCATAAAACAAAGAGGTGTAACTTATGAGTAAACGGATATTAATCATTTTTGTAGTCTTATTCTCTATCATACTTTCTGGCTGCAACGATGCCCAATACATAAACTTTAAGAAAAAACCTAATAAATTTTATTATACAGAAGAACTTTATAAGATTGTATCTTCAAAAGATTTTACTCTTTCAGCCTTTGATACTAATGTTTATAGAGAAGAAAATCCTAAAGGTAAGGATAAAGATATTGTAATTAATTTTATAAAATGTCTTTCTAAGGATAATTTTATAGATAAGCCTTCTAATCTTCCTGAAAAACCTGTATATAAATTATTTATTAGTTCTTCTGAAACAAAATTTGTTATAAATATATATGAAAATAACATAGTTTCTATATTTCCATGGGATGGTATGTTCTCTGAGGACTTTATAAACACAGAAAATATTCCTCAAGCATATAAGCTGTATTTATTCTGTAAATATGTTTTCAAACAGTAAAGTTATAAGATTAGTATTAACACGTAGTATTTTGTTTTCTAAATAAAATTTAATAGGCATAGAACCTATGGAATTTGAGCCAAATTCCACTTTGTAAAATGACAGTAAATAAACATAAAAAGGGCCTTATCCAAAAAGTACTTCACACGTTTTTGGACAGCCCTTTAATTATTTTGCTTTTAATAGTTTCATTAAATCAACTATTCTTCTATTCAATAAAGGATGTACTTCATATGGAGCAATCTCAGCCAATGGTTGTAAAACAAACATTCTCTCCTCTATTCTCGGATGTGGAAGAATGATCTCTTCATCGGCAGTTATAAGATTATCATATAATAACACATCTAGATCAATGGTTCTTGGTCCCCACTTTATAAGTCTTTCTCTCTTAAGATCCTTTTCTACTTGTAAAAGATATCTTAAAAGCTCTTTTGGAGTTAAAAGAGTTCTTACCTCAATGACACCATTTAAAAATTCTTCCTGTTCTATGTATCCCCAAGGTTCTGTAGTAATAAAACTTGATACCTTTACTATCTTAGTATGCTCTGAAGCTTTAATTTCTTCTATGGCATCCATAAGATTCTTCTTTTTATCTCCCATATTTGAACCAAGACCGATAAATACTTTGTGCCATTTTCTATAAACTTCTATACCTGCATACTCTAGGTGTCTTCCTATTGGAGCCCAAGGCTTTTTAAGTAATACCTTCACTCCTTGAACCAGTGGATATTCTTTTAATATAAAATTAGCTACCTTCTCTGCAGCCATTTCAATAAGATCATAGCTTTCCTTTGTAAATTCTTTTTCTACTTTATGACAAAGCTCCCCATAGTGAACAGATTTAGTTAAGTCACCAGTAATTCCAGCTTCTCTTAAATCCAATTCTAACTCTAGAGAAAGGATGAATTTTTGTCCTAAACTCTTTTCTTCCTGAAATACTCCATGATTTGCAAAAATCTCTAGATCTTTTACATATATTTTATCCAAAACTACCATCCTACTTTCTTCTCACTATAGCATCAGTCATTATGCAGGCTCTCTTATTTTCCTTAATATCATGAACTCTTACAAAATCACAACCCTTCATAATGCCTATGACAGTAGTTGCTAAAGTGCCTTCTCCCCTTTCTTCTACAGGAAGATTTAAGGCATTTCCAATCATTCTTTTTTTTGATGTTGCTAAAAGTACCGGATAGCCTAACTCTTGAAGCTTTTCAAGATTATTCATAACCTCAAGATTTTGTTCATGAGTCTTTGCAAAACCTATACCTGGATCTAAAATAATATTTTCCTTTTTAACCCCTGCATTAAGAGCAATCTGAATTGATTCATTAAGGTCGTTTTTCATATCTTCAATAATATCTGTATACTCAGTATTATCTCTATTATGCATTAAACAACATGGCACATCATACTTAGCAGCGACTTTAGCTATATACGTATCTTTCTTAAAGCCCCATACGTCGTTTATTAGATTGGCACCTGCTTCTATTGCATGCTCTGCTACCTTTCCTTTATATGTATCAATAGAAATAGGAATATCAAATTTCTCTCTTATGGCCTTTATTATAGGAACTACTCTATGTATTTCCTCTTCTTCACTTACAGGCATATGACCTGGTCTTGTAGATTCACCACCTATATCTATTATATCTACTCCCTGCTCAATCATTTCACGCACATGATCTACAGCTTTTTCTAATGAGTTAAACTTTCCACCATCTGAAAAAGAATCTGGGGTTACATTTAATATTCCCATTACATAAGTTCTTTCCCCTATAATAAATTCTCTACTACCTATCTTCATTTCCTAAACTCTCCTAAAACATTACTTTTTATTATCTTAACTAGAGTTTTAACTCCATGTATTTAATATGTAAGATTAAGATTTTTCTCATCCTCACTCCAGTTGCAAAGTGAGGATGCTTTACATGTAAAACACTTTCTTGAAAGCTTATCACTATCATAAATAATATTATTTATGATATCGTCATTAGCCTTTCTATGTGAAATTATGCCATCCAAGATAATTTTCTTTTCTTCTGCAGTAAACCCACTGTCATCCAGAAGCTCCTTTGATAACTCAGCAGAAGCTTGCTCATGAGGTATGCCTTTTTCATATTGGATCCATCTTCCAACATCATGAAGTAGTGCTATAGCATAGACTACTTCTTTGGAGATTTTTAATCCCTGCTCCAAAACCATAATATAGGCAATTCTTGCTACATCTAAAAAATGCTCCATATTATGTCTACAAAAAATTCTATCCACTTCACAGCTCTCTATTTTTTCTAAATATTTTCTATATATAGGATTATGTAAAATTCTATTTACTCTTTCCATACTTCACCTTTTTAAAATTACTGATTTATAAGACTTAATACCTCAGCTCTTAAATCTTTATCCTCTAAAAACTTTCCTCTATAAGTAGTAGTTATAGTTTTGCTTCCTGGTTTTTTAACACCTCTCATAGTCATACACATATGCTCTGCTTCTATAACAACCATAACACCTTGTGCTTCTAAGTATTCTGCTAAGGCATCAGCAATTTCCTTTGTTAATCTTTCCTGTAATTGTGGCTTTTTAGAATAAACTTCTACTGTTCTTGCTAGCTTTGAAAGTCCAGCAACCTTTCCATTTGGTATATACGCTATATGCGCTTTACCGTAAAAAGGAAGAAAATGATGCTCACACATAGAATAGAAAGTTATGTCCTTTTCTATGACAATATCATTACTTTCAACAGTAAAAGTCTTACTTAAAATCTCTGAGGCATCTTCTCCAAGACCTGAAAAAATTTCTGCATACATTCTTGCAATTCTATCTGGAGTCTCTAAAAGCCCTTCTCTTTCAGGATCTTCACCTACAGCCTCTATTATCATTTTAACCGCTTCTTTAATTTTATTCGTATCTATCATATTATTTTCCCCCTAAAAATTCTCTATAATATTCAACAATTCTCTCAGTTAAACTGCAACTATTCATTATCTTTGAATTAATAGAACTTATTTTCATTATCCCCATAATAGAGTTAGTTAAAAAAGCTCCATCACATTCTAAAAACTCTTCTAAGGTAAATTCTCCTTCACTCACATTGAAATTAGAAATCACCCATTTTCTTATTATACCGTCTAAAAGACCACAACTTACCTTGGGAGTGTAAATTTTCTCTCCTTTAATAAAAAATATGTTTGAACTACTTCCTTCAGTCAAATAGTTTTTTTCATTTAGAAATACTACCTCATCAAAACCATTAAGCTTTGCTTTTTCTTTTTCAATTATATTTTCTATATAATTTACAGACTTTATATAAGATAACATAGAAGTTGAATTTCTTCTAACCTCACTTAAGCCTATCTTAAAACCAAGGTCATACATCTCTTCATTATAAGGAATCTCTCTAGTAGTCATTACAGTATTTTTCTCAGTAACCATTAACTTTAAGGCACAATTTCTTATATTGTATTTTTCTATCTGTTCTAAAATGATTCCTTCTTCTAATTCTCTATTTATTCCAAGTCTTTTTGCTCCTTCATTGAGCCTTTCTATATGTTCTTGTAAAAATAGAGGTTTATCCTTCATAAGTATGGTTTCAAAAACCCCTCTTCCAAAGAAAAAGGAGCTATCTATATGCACCTTATTTGAAAATTCTCCATTTACTATTATTTTCATAATTATAACACCCTCATTAATGCTCTTGCTTTATCTAAGGTTTCATCATACTCCATCTTTTCATCAGACTCTATGGTGACTCCACCTCCAATACCAAAGTACGCCTTTCCATCCTTTTTTACAATAGTTCTTATAACGATATTAAAGTCTGCGTTTCCCCTAAAATCAAAATATCCTATGGAACCTGTATATATATTTCTTTTTACCCGCTCAAGCTCTTCAATTATTTCCATAGCTCTTATTTTTGGTGCTCCAGTAATTGAACCTCCAGGAAAACATTCTCTCATACACTTTACTGTACTACAATCTTTCTTTAGCTCGCCTTCAACAGTGGATACAAGATGGAATACTGTTGCATATTCCTCAAGCGCAAAAAGCTCTTTGACTTTTACTGTATGTGGTTTACAAACTTTACTTAAATCATTTCTTTCAAGATCTACAATCATAAGAAGCTCTGCTTTATCCTTTTCACTGCTTAAGAGTTCCTCTTTATTTCTTTTATCCTCTTCAACAGTTGCTCCTCTCGGCCTTGTTCCCTTTATAGGTCTTGTTTCCACTTTTCCTTGTTTAATTTGAATAAATCTTTCTGGTGAGGAACTTATAACCTCAAAACCATCTAAGTTCAGAAAGGCTGCAAAAGGTGCTTTATTAATAGTTCTTAATCTTTTATATATTTCAAAAGAACTTTCATTATTATAACACCACATTCTCTGAGTTAAATTAGCAATATAAACATCACCATTTTTTATGTATTCCTTCATTCTTGCTACTGCTTCTATGTACTCACTTTCAGTAAAGTTTGAGTAGAATTTATTATTGCTTTCCTTAAAAGTTTCCTCAACAATTCTGCATCCTTTGCCTATAATGTCTTGTATATCTCTTATACTTTCTTCCCTATGTTTAAGCTTTCCAAGCGCTGTTATGTACTGCTTATTATTTAATAAGTCAAATATAATTATATTATCATAAAAAACAAAGTAACTCTCTGGAATTTGAAAATCCTTTTTTGCTGTATTAGGGAGTTCTTCTATATTCCAACCAATATCATAAGAAAAATACCCTATACAGCCCCCTACAAATGGTATATTTTCAAGCTTAGTATCTTCACCTGTTAGGTTTATATTTTTTAAGTGTTCACGCTCTATAAACTCAATCTCTTTTATTTCATACTCTTTTAGAATTCGTTCCAATTCATAAAAGGGATCTGCATCCTTAATAACTTGCTTTTCTATTTCAACTCTATTTTCTATGCTTTTGAAGATAGCAAATGGATTTATTCCTATAAAAGAGTATTTTGAAAGCTTTTCATCTTCCTTTGAGCTATCAAGAAGTATAGTGTTTTTATATTTTTCAAATAACGAATATACTTCAACAGCATTTAATTCAGTAGATATTTCTTTTATAGTAAGCTTCATATTTTAAGCTCTCCTTCTTTTGCATAATTCTATAAAGTTATTTAATATTTGATGTCCACACTCTGTAAGTTCTGCTTCAGGGTGAAACTGCACTCCTTCAATCAAGTATTCTTTATGTCTGATTCCCATAATCACACCATCAGTAGTAGTAGATGTAATTTCAATCTCTTCAGGTAATTTATCCCTACTTATTATTAAGGAATGATACCTTGTAACATTTAGAGGATTTTTTATATCTTTAAATACACCTTTTCCATTATGTGATATCAAGCTCACCTTACCATGTATCGGCTCTTTTCCTCTAGTAATTTCTCCACCAAAGTAATAACCAATACACTGATGCCCTAAGCATATCCCTAATATAGGTATTTTGCCTTTAAAGGTATGTAATATTTTAAGACAAAGTTCTGCATCCTTAGGTGCTTTGGGACCAGGAGATAGTATAATTCCTTTTGGATTAAGTTTTTCTATTTCCTCTATAGTAACTTTATTATTTCTAAAAACTACTACATCTTCTTCCAGCTCCTCTAAATATCTTACAAGATTATAAACAAAGGAATCATAGTTATCTATCATTAAAAACATTTTTTCACCTCTTAAGTTATAATAACTCTAAACCAACTGGAGAAAGTAATCTCTATTTCAAATAATTTCTTAAATTTGAGCTAGATTTTACTTTGTAAAATAGCAGCAAATAAGTTCAATTATAAACTTGTCTATATATAAAGATAAACAACTTCAATCTTTAAACAATTCATGAAAATAGCCTAGATATGCAATGCTTTTTCATGAATTATAATTTTAGTTATGAAGTTGTGTGTCTAGATATATAAGTTCAATCATTAACGAGTTTTAGGGAAAAGTCTCAGCATTCAATACTTTTCCTAAAATTTTTAATTTAATTATGAAATTGTGTATCTACATGTTAAAATTATTATATCAGAAAATAAGCATAAAATAAGTATAAAATTAAAATTCCTAAGGTGTTTTAAATATTTCCAAAAGATATAGTTATATAAATAAACTGATTCACTGTAGATAAAGGAGTGATTACTTTAATTATGAACACTAAATATATTAACGTAGAATTTCATTGTCACACAAATGCTTCAGATGGTACATTTTCCCCCTCTGAAGTGGTAGAAAATGCAAAGAAAAAAAACTTAGAAATCCTAGCGATAACTGACCATGATACCATTGATGGATTAGACGAGGCCTTAAAAAAAGCAACAGAACTAAATATAAGACTTATACCTGGAATAGAACTTTCCTGCACTCACAACGGAGAAAGCATTCATATTTTAGGATACTTTAGAGATGATTCATATAATTCTAATGAACTTAAGGATTTTCTTAAGGAATTGAAAAATTCAAGAATTGAGAGAGCAAAAAAAATTGTAGAAAATTTAGCTAAATACTTCGATATACACTTAGATTGCAATGCGGTCTTAGAAAAAGGTGAAGGTGTTGTAGCAAGACCTCATATAGCCCAAAGCATAATCGAAGCTGGATATTCATATAGCTGGGAGTATATCTTTGACAAAATAATCGGTAATGATAGTCCTGCTTACATTCCATATAAGAAAATATCTGTATCCGAAGGCATTTCACTCCTAAAAAAATATAATGCTGTAGTTATTTTAGCGCATCCAAAGCTAATAAAAAAGACTCCAGTTGAAGATTTCTTAAATTTTGATTTTGATGGTTTAGAGGCTATATACATTCAAAATTTTAAGAAAGATACTGATTACCTAATTAGCCTTTGTAGAAGAAACAACCTTTTAATTACCTGTGGTTCTGATTTTCATGGTGTCCACGAAGGTGATGCTAAACATGGAGATTTAGGAACAATGAGTATTCCTGTTGAAGATTTAAATAAATTTTTAGATTTTTACAATATAAAAGTTTGACAAAAATAGTTTATTCTAATTCTTAAAAATTTATTTTCACAAAAAAGTAAATTTCAACCTCTATTTAGCGATTAGATTTCTACTAAATAGAGGTTTTTTTCTTTAATTATTTATTAAATTTACAAGATGTTTTTCAAATCTTTAACTAGTTCTTACTTTTATCTCAGCCGCGCTACTTATGATGATTATTAATATTTACAAAAATCATTATTTTAAATCATTAACCTTTATTTTCCCTCACTCATCTCCCTAGCTATAGTTGCTTCAGTTATTTTGTCATACTTTTTATCTTCTATATTTTCTTCTTTATTCTTGTCATCTATATACCATCTGCATTTAGTTGTTGGATTATTTATAATGCCTAATATTACTAAAATTGAAAGGATGGTACTTATTATTTCTTTGTAGTTATCTGGTAATATATTTAAACCAAAAGCCTGAAATATCATAGGTATAAGTGCACTTATTGATACCCAAAGACCATAATTTTTTAATCTAGACTTATCCATAATTATTCCTCCTTTGAATATATTTTATATATTATATTCATATTTATAATAAAGGTACGAGCATAAATACTCCCCCTCCCTCCAAAATATATAACTTCATAACTGAATTGATTTGCTATCACTTAACGAAGGGAAAAAGACTACTTTATTGCATAAAAAGAGCCTCTGCATTCGCAAAGGCTCTCAATTTATTTTCTTCCAAATATTTTTTTAAACCAAGGTTGATTTCTTTCCACTTCCTGCGCTTCTTCAAGCTTAGTAAGTTTTGCATAAAGCTCTTTGTAATATTTTTGCTGAGCTTGCTCTAAAGCATCTCTTAACTCCTGATTTTGTTTTTCTAAGCTCTCCATACGATTCATAATACTATCTAGTGCAGGCGTTACTTTACTTTCAACTCCTTGTTCTATAGTACTTGCTAAAAAATTCATAAACTTTTCTACATTATCAGGCTGCATTACAAGATCACTTCCAAGGCTATCCGTATTCGTTACTGCTACTTCTCCCTGTTGTTCTAACACTTTTTTTATTGCCTTATAATTAAGTCCTTGTTCTTTTAGTTCAAAAACTGACTTAAGTGTTACTAAATCTTCATGTGTATAAATACGCTCTTGAAACTCATTTCTTTTTATCTCTAAGCCCACAGCCTTTTCTATGTATCTTAGATTATGCACTTCGCACTTTAAAATCTCGCAAGCCTCTCCTATAGAATACATTTTTTCTCTGCTTTCTATCATATTTCCACGCCCCTTTATTAATTAAATAAAATTTATCATCTTACTAATCAGTGTCTAAAGTTTAGTAGCTTAAAGCCTCCAAAAACTTATTTTCTAATGCCAAACCGTTCAAATTCTGTCAGGTTAATTATAACATGAATAAACATTCAATGGAAGTATTTTCCTAGCATTATTCATAAACCATACACATTATTGTTCTATTTAGGTTATTTCTTTAGAATGCAGCAATTAACAAACTATTAAAATTGTCATATTTCTTTATTTATTCCAATAAAATATATTGAGAATAAATTTTATAAGGTGATATTATGATTCTTATTAAAGACGTGAAAAGAGAGGCAATTGCTAAACTTAGTGGAAAATGGGGGGTAAGCATCGGTGTCCTAGTATTATACATTTTAATTTCAATGGGCCTATCATCGCTTACTAATGTTATTAAGGTATATACAGGATCTACTCCTCTCTATATTGTATTGACGATACTATCAATAATTATTACTACTTTAATAGCTTTTGGTATTATAAACTTCTTTGTTCTTTTGTCTAGAGAAGAAGCTGTCGCTGTTGGAGATTCCTTCTATGGTTTTAAAAATTCTTCTCTAAAAGCTATTGGTGTTATGATACTTTCTCAGATATTCATCTTTTTATGGACTTTATTACTTATTATCCCTGGAATAGTAGCATACTACAAATACGCCTTTGCACTATACATTTTGAGAGACAATCCTGACATGGAAGTTACTGAAGCTATCAAAAAAAGTAAAGAGCTTGTATATGGTTATAAAGGTAAACTCTTATTATTCCAACTCAGCTTTATAGGATGGATACTTCTTTGCATAGTGACCTTCGGTATAGCTGCTCTTTGGGTTGCGCCATATATTAATACAGCAACGGCAGTATTTTATAATAAACTCTTAGAATTAAAAAAGATTTCTTGATGATAAATTATAAAAAAATGATGCAGTTCAGTTGAACTGCATCATTTTTTATGCTTCTATTAGAAATGCGTAGTATCCCTTCATGGTCTCATATATATCAGCCTTAGATGCTACTTCCCATGGTGCATGCATGTTTTGAAGTGCTACACCACAATCTATAACCTGCATATTATACTGTGCAAGAATATAAGCTATAGTACCACCGCCTCCTTGGTCAACCTTTCCAAGTTCTGCAGTTTGCCAAGTAACATTATGTCTATCCATAATAGCTCTTATTTCAGCCATGTATTCTGCATTGGCATCATTAGATCCAGACTTTCCTCTTGCTCCCGTATACTTACTAAACACAACTCCTCTTCCAAAGAACGCAGAATTTTTCTTTTCCATTATTGATGGATAATTAGGATCAAGAGCAGCAGTTACATCAGAAGAAAGCATTTTCGAATTTGAAAGGCATCTCCTCAATTTTAATTCACTATAATCCCCTACCTTATCCATAATTTCAGCCATTGTGTTCTCAAAAAACTTCGAGTGCATTCCAGTAGCACCAACACTTCCAATCTCTTCTTTATCAACTAAAAGTACAACACATGTTTTATCTATTTCTTCAATATTTAGAAGTGCTTCAAAGGAAGTATAAGCACATACCCTATCATCCTGTCCATAGGCCATTATCATACTTTTATCTAAACCATAATCTCTAGCCTTTCCTGCAGGTACAATTTCAAGCTCAGCAGATACAAAGTCTTCTTCCACAATTCCATACTTTTCATTTAATAACATAAGAATGTTAAGTTTTACTTTTTCCTTTGCATCTTTATCTTTAATAGGTATGCTGCCCACTAACACATTAAGATCTTCCCCTTCGATTACCTTATCAGCTTTCTTTCCTAGCTGCTCTCCTGCAAGATGAATTAAAATATCTGAGATTCCTACTACTGGATCACTCTCATCTTCACCTATAACCACATCTACTACAGTGCCATCTTTCTTGACAACAACTCCATGTATAGCAAGTGGAAGTGTAACCCATTGATACTTTTTAACTCCTCCATAATAATGAGTTTCCATAAGAGCTAGTTCTGACTCCTCATATAATGGATTTTGTTTTATATCTAATCTTGGAGAATCTAAATGTGCTCCTAATATTTTAAGTCCCTTTTCAAGAGGTTCCTTACCAATTACAACCAGCATAAGAGCCTTTTCCATGTTATTGATATAAATTTTATCTCCAGCCTTAAGAGTTTCTCCTTTAGCAATTATATCTTCTAAGTTTCTATATCCCTTTTCCCCAGCTATTCTTATTAACTCAGTTACACATTCTCTTTCTGTTTTACATTGTGACATAAAATTTTTATATCTTTCACTAAGTTTAAATACATTCTGTACATCATTACTAGAATACTTTTCCCAAGCATTAGAAATTTTCCTTTTAATCTCATTACCCTGCATAATTAATCCTCCTCATAATCATATATTATATGATTTTCTAATCTACTCTACTGTTCCGCCATCTTAGCCATTCTACTTTCAATAACATTAACAGGAGTAGTATCAGACATTAAACTATATCTATAGTTTGCAGCAGCTGCCTCAATAATAACCGCTATATTTCTACCAGGTCTAATCGGAACAGTAAGTTTTCTAATCGGTACATTAAGAATCTCTTTAAACTCAGCATTTATACCTAATCTATCGTAATCTCCATCATCTTTCCAATGCTCTAAGTGTATTCCTAGCCTTATTTCTTTAGATACTAAAACAGAACTTAGTCCATAAAGAGCTGAAACATCTATTATTCCCATTCCCCTCACTTCAAGCATACCAAAGGTTATAAGCGGAGAAGTACCGATAAGTTCTCCATCTATTTCCTTTATATCTACTGCATCGTCAGTAACTAATCTATGTCCTCTCTTAATAAGTTCAAGAGCTGTTTCACTCTTACCTATTCCGCTTTCACCTGTTATAAGTATTCCTATACCATATACATCTACAAGAACACCATGTAATCTAGTCTCTGGAGCCATTTTATCAGCTAAGTAAATTGTCATTTTACTCATAAATCTTGTTGTTATTGCACGGCTTCTTAAAACCCAAGTTTTACTCTTTGTTGCAGCTTTTATTAGTTCTTCATGAGGTTCAAGATCTCTTGTCATAATTAAGCAGTTAACATTAAAACTAAAAAATTTATTAAGCCTCTTCTTTCTTAAATCCATACCCATATCATCTAAAAAGCTCCATTCTGCCTTTCCGATGACCTGTATTCTTTCTGGTGCAAAATAGTTATAAAAACCAGCTAATTGAAGTCCTGGCCTATTTATATCACTAACTGTAATAGGTACATTACTTTCACCTTCAAGTAAAATCTCTAAATCAAAATCCTTAATAAGTTTCTCTACTGTTACAATACCCATTTAAACCACCCTTTTTAATTCTTTGAAGTCTTAGGCTCAATTGTCTCTAATTGTGCCCTAAAATTATTCTTAATCTTATCTATATATATTCTTCTTAATCTTTCTTGTTCTTTTTTCTCCTCTTCTGTTAATCCTTCTTCTTTATTCTTTTTGTATAAAAAGTTTATTCTAGCAATTAATTCATCTATCTTCATTTCAATTCTCCTTTTCTGAAAATAAAAAATTTAATTTTTATTAAACTATAAAAAGCTTGAACTTTCAATACTCTTCTATAGTTCTAAAGATAAACAGCTTCAATGCTTAATAAAACTTAGCAGGCATCCATCCTATTAAATTTTAACTAGATTTCAGTTTGTGGAATGACAAAAAATCAATTTAGTTATGAAGTTATTTATCTATTTATTGTACTTAAAATTTTTTCTATAAAATATAACTCAAAATTTATTTTACATGGCTATACAACATTTATCAACGAAAAGTTTAGTGCTTTTTCAGCATTATTGCTTACTCTAAAATTTACTTTTTCTATCTTATTATTATTTTTATATATTTCTATCATACTATTTTTATATTTATTTATACTTTTCAACAAAATTCTATAAACAAATGTAAAAATATGACTAATGAAAAAAATTTACAAAGCTGCATATTTTGTTATAATAAATATATGATATTTTACTGGGAATTGGAGGCGATAAAATTTATGAGTAAACTAGAGAAAAGAATTAAACGAAGAAAAGCTATATTGAATTTTTGCTTACGATATTTGAAACCAAATAATAGGGTTATTATAGCATTAAGTCAGAATTTGGACGAGCTTCTTGTAAGATATCAACAAATATTACTTAGAGCACATATTAAAAAGAATACTAATTCGAGATTATGGAGTAGCCAAATTGCATAAAACAAAAAAATGCCTCTTAATCAAAGAGGCATTTTATTACAATATTAAAATAAAAATACTTCCAACATGCCGTCACACTTGTTAATTCATACCTGCATCTCGCAGATGGGTTTCTCTCATCTTACTTCAGCCATCTTCTGCCACATCAGTAAAATACTTTTTACCTGTGGAGTATTCCTACTTGAAGTCCGACATCTATAAAAATATTGAAAATCCTAAAAAATATTGTAGGTTGAATATACAAGCTTCGCGCACATCTCAGAATCTTCTTGGCTTTATTATAGCATACCTATATACAAAATCAATATTATGTTTTTTCCATAAGCATCTATCTTCTAGAGTCCTAAATCATCGAGAACCTCATCCAAATCAACTTTATTATCCTCATCGTAGAATATAGCTATAAATTCACTATATTGATAGTTATTTACATCTACATCAAAAGATACAAATTGAGCCTCTACTTCAAATTCTTCCGTTGTATCTTCTATTATATCATTCACATTATCAATTGCAATATCACTAAGATATGGTATAAAATATTCACTATACCACTCATCACTTTCAGCATCATAGTCACTTTCTTCATTTGAATACGCTTTAGCAGCTTCTATTTCTTCCTTGTCAAAGTCATAGAAGAATCTTGATACAGTGATATTATCCTTGTACTTTAGTTCTTCTACATCGCTTAAATCATTTTCAGTTAAAAACTTTATTAACTCTGATTTTTTCACAACAATTCATCTCCTTACCCAACATAGACAAGTTTCTTTCCTAATGATTTTTAGAAAACAGTAAATCTTTTACAAATCTATTTTACAATTGTTATATACATTAAAATTAATATAATAACTTCTTATATTCTCTCTTAACAGCCTCAAACTCTTCGTCATCTTCAACTAAATTAAGTTCTTGCTGCTCATCCTCTAATTCATCTACTCTGAAAATATAAGCATCATCTTCATTCTGCTCTCCATCAAGAGGTGATAATATTAAATATTCTTGCTCCTCTAAAAATATTCTTGCTACTGCTTCAAAATCTACTTTATTTCCATTTTCATCTTTAAAAGACATTATTTCTTTTTCTTCCATGTTACTCACCCTTCTTTTCTTATTCTGTCACTATAATTATATATTTAATTTAATTTTATTATAACTTATACCTAATAAAATTAATTAAAATATCAATTTTTCAACCAACAAAAAAGGAGAAACTTCGTCCTTAATCAAGTGACAAGGTTCCTCCTGTTATATTATATAAAGCTTATTACAATTTGGCAATTCTAGTTATTTTATTAAACTTAAAAAATTGTCAATAAACTCATCAGCTCTCTTGTAGTCATCTTCTGAGGGAACAAAATAAAACTTAAAACCTTCTACTGTCTTCAACTTTAAACTCTTTAATCTCTCAGTAAGCATTGGAACTCCTTCACCACTCCAGCCATATGAACCAAAAGCAGCAGCTGCCTTACCTCTATTGATTATTGGATTAACAAGCGAAAGTAGGTCCCATGACGGCTTAACAGCATCTTGATTTATAGTTGGAGAACCAATTAAGAAACCTACTGACTTCTCAATAAATTCTACAGATTTTTCTAGTGGTATTGATGTTATTTCATGTACTTCCACTTCAAAGCCTTTACTTTTAATTTTCTCCTTTAGGTATTCAGCTATTTTTTCAGTATTACCATATGCTGAAATATAGAATATTTGAATCTTATTTTCAACTAAATCAACTTTAGCCCACTCTCTATATAAATCAAGATATTTTTGAACATCATTAACATGAACTGGTCCATGACTTGGTGCCATAATATCTATCTTTAAGTCTTTAATCTTATCTAAAGCTTGATTTACAAATTTCTTAAACGGGCCCATGATTACATCAAAATAATACTTCATTTCCTCATAGTAATCATCTGAAAAATTATCTGTTATACTTCCTTGTGGACAATAGTGACACCCTGTGAAATCACAAGTAAACATTACTGACTTATCCTCAATATATGTGAAAATAGTATCTGGCCAATGAAGATTTGGAGCTGATATAAATTTTAACGTAGTTTTTCCTAAACATAAATCTTCCTTAGCTTCAGCCCCATTAAAAGACTTATTTAAAATATTATTTAAGTAATTTAAAGCAGCCTTTGACCCTATAACTTTTGCATCAGGATAATCTTCAATAAGTTTTATTAGAGAACCACTATGGTCAAGTTCCGTATGCTGAACTATTATGTAGTCTACATTTTTATCTCCTATAATATTTCTTACGTTATCTTTAAATTCATCATAAAACCCTGTTTTTACAGTATCCACAATTGCTATCTTCTCATCATCAATAAGATATGAATTATATGTTGTACCTTTTTTAGTTTCCATTATTATGTCGAATATTCTCAGTTCAGGATCTTTAACACCTATCCAATAAATATTATCTTTCAACTTTTCTACTGCCATTATAACCACTCCCAATCATCTTTATTTATAATTAAATTGTATCAAATAAACATATTGTTTACAAATAATTATTTTTATTAAATAATTATACTATTTACGAATGGAAGTATTTAATTGCTGAAACTACAACTAAATATTAATAAGTGAGCTAGGTTCTCCGTTATAAAAAACATACTCATAATGAAGAGCTCTTGTAAGTATTACATAAAGCAATTTTTTATCTAATTCTGTCTCTCTATAAGTTTGTTCATCACAATTAAATATTATAGAACAGTCAAATTCTAATCCTTTTGTTAGATACGAAGGAATAATTATTCTATCTAACTTTATACTACTATCTGCTTCCTTAATTAAAGTCCACTGGTAATCACTATTCTTTTTCATTATATCTCTTATCTTTTTACATTCTTCAAAAGTTCTTCCAATTATGGCTACACTATTTTTACCATCATTAATTACCTTATTAACAATATCATCAATAGTTTTTGCAAAATCCTTAAAATTATTATATTTAATTATCTTAGGTTCTTCTCCGTGTCTTAATACAGGCACTGCAGGTTCTATGTTATTTTCTTGCTTTTTAAGAACCTTATTAGCAAAATTTATAATTTCTACTGTAGAACGATAACTTTGTGTGAGAGGTATATAACTACAGTTGCCACCAAAAACTTCTTCAATAACTTTGTTCCAATTTAAAATTCCCTTATAATAATAAATTCCCTGACCTATATCACCTACAATAGTTAAAGAATTTCCTTGTGAAAACATTGAAATTACATAAAGCTGTAGAAGAGAATAATCTTGAGCTTCATCAACAACAATATGCCTTAACTTTTTATTTTCACTTATTCCTTCTATTTTTACCTTCAAGTACATCATGGCAGCTAAATCATCACTATCTATAATTGATTTTTCATTATTCTCTTTAAATTTATCCTTAATATAAGACCATAAGCTTTTAGGAATTATTCCTCCTGTTACATCTTCATAGATGGTCTGATCTTCAAAAAGCCTCAAGTATAAACCTTTTGTGTCAATTCCTTTCCAATTTTCAAAGTAACTATCAAATTCTTTTTTAGAATTAGTTTTTATTCTGCTTTTTAGATTATCTCTATCATCATAAATTTCTATAAGCTTTTTTCTTCTATCAACAGAATCCTCCATTTGTTTCTTAGTACGAGCCACTTGATACTCATATTGAAAATCAACCTTTTCTAAAATATTAAAGATTTTCTCATTTAGCTTTAATGAAAGATATCTTTTTATTTCATCTTTACGTCTATTAATAGGTAAATGACTTAGATCTTTTGTATAAAGCTTTTTAATATCCTTATCAGTAATCAAGGTATAACCTTCTACCTTGATAGAATCAATTTCTGCAAAATCTCTTTCAAGTACTTTTAAATATCTATCAAGAATTTCTTTAAATACCATAGAGCCTTTAACTTTGCTGCTATTTGTAATATATTTAACCGCATCCTCATCCTTGCTTTCTAAAACCTCTTGAAGTTTCTTATCTTTAGAGTAAACTCTTCCTTTTACTTTAAGATGTTCCATAGCTAATTCATCAAAGGTCTTTTGTTTAACTTCTCCTACCCCTAGATTTGGAAGAACTTCTGAAATATAATCTAAAAATAATTTATTTGGAGCAATAACTAAAATATCTTTTCCTTCTAGTTTATCCTGGTATCTATAAAGTAGATATGCCAACCTATGAAGAGCTACTGTTGTTTTACCAGAGCCAGCAGATCCCTGAACTATAATTGGAATACTTCTCTCTGCTCTAATAATATCATTCTGTTCTTTTTGTATAGTAGCAACAACTTCTTTAAGCTTGCTTCCTGTACTTTGCTCAAGGTTAATTTTCAAAAATTCATCAATAAGAGCGTTTCCTTCTTCTTCTGCTAGATTTGATTTTAAAATAATTTCATTAATCCCCTCATCAAAGATATCTTTAATTTCTTCATTTTTAAATAAAAATTTTCTTTTTAATGATAATTGGCCTTCTATAACTCCAATTGGAGCTTTATAATAAGCTTCACCTTGTGTTCCACTATAATATAAATCTGCTATAGGCGCTCTCCAGTCTATAACAACTTCTTCACCTTGGGATGCATTCCCTAATCCAAACTTACCTATATAGAAACTTTCAGTTTCTCTCCTATACTCTCTAAAATCTATTCTTGCAAAATAAGGTTGATTATACGATTCCTTATAATACTCAAGATTTTTATGTACTATATCATAAAGCTTATTAGAAATCTCAAGTTCCTCACTGTAACTTCCTCTTGCAACCTTTTTTAACTCTCCTATTTTCCTTAAGAGTTTTTCTTCATCTTCACCTTGCTGACTTATTTCATTTTTAATCCACTGTTTAGTTTCTTCTAAATGCTTTCTTTCATAGCGCAAAACTTCTTCTTTTTTCATATATAGTATCCCCTTTTTAGCTACATAAGTTTACAATTTTTAAATTTAGAAACTCATAAGAAATAAAAATCAGGATTTTTTCTAAAATTCATGAAGAATTAACCTTATGTACCATATTATTAAAATTTAATTATATATTTTTTTATAATTTGTTGTCAATAAAACCCAAGTAGTTTTCATATAATTTATTATAGACATTTATTATAATGAGGTGGAACAATGAAAATATTAATTCTAGGAGCAAACGGTCATATAGGAAATTATCTTTCAAGTTACTTAAAGGCTGAACATGAAATTATTCCTTTAAGTAAAGGTGACTTAGACATCAGAGAAAAAGATTCAGTTATAAATATAATAAAAAGCTTTTCGCCAGACATCGTTGTACAAGCAGCTGGTATTTCTAATATTGACTACTGCGAAGATCATGAAACTGAATCCTATAGTGTTAATACCCTTGGTACGCTAAATGTTGCATATGCTTGCAATTCCCTTGATATCCCAATGGTATATATATCTTCTGGTTATGTTTATGGAGACTCTAAAGAAACCCCTTATTTTGAAACAGATAAATGTAATCCTATTAATGTCTATGGTAAATCAAAATTAGCAGGAGAAAAACTAATACGAACTATCTGTAAAAAATACTTCATAATTAGAACCTCTTGGTGTTTTGGTGGTACCAAATGTTATATTAAGAAAATACTTGATAACATTAATTCTCCAGTTTTTTTAACTTCAGATAGTATTGTTAACCCCACATACATCGAAGACTTAGCTCGATGTATATCCCAAATAATTCATTCTGATTTTTATGGTGTTTACAATTGTGTAAATACAGGTTATGTATCAAAACGTGATGTAGTACAGTTTATTTTTGAGTATTTAAGATCTAAAAAAGATGTCTATAGTATACCTTGCGACTTTACAGCTTCTTTAGCTCCAAGACCTAATTTTAGTGCAATGGATACAAAGCTCATATACAACTGCTTTGGCGTAATTATGCCTACATGGCAGGATAGCTTAACAAAATATCTAGATAGTATAATAGTCTTTAAAAATTATAACTAAATAATTGCATAACTTAATTTATAATTAAAGATTAAAATTGTTTATCTTTATCAATAAACCTTATTCCATCAATATAAACATCAGTAAAATATATAATATAGAAATGAGTTAATACCAAATAAAATTTAATAGGAATGGAACCTATTAAATTTGAAACAGATTTCACTTTGTCAAATGGCAACAAATAACACTAACAAGACGTTGAGCCTGCTGAGAATGACGAAAAAAAGGGACTACCATCAAAGGTAAGTCCCTTTCTATATATCATTAACTTAAAATCTATTTAGTATTGAAAAAAGTTTAATTTCTATTCTTTAAGCTGAAAGCTTTTCCTTAAAGTCTTTTCCAGTAGCCTTTGATACAGCCTCTACTAGTGCATATGTTATAGTTCCATCAATTGCATGATGAAGTATTGTACCAATAAATACTGTTATAAGTATAGCCTTTAAATTGAATCCTGGAAAAGGCATAACAGCTATTGCCTCAAGTAATCCGTGAATTGGAGCTGTTACAGCAATAACTTTTGCATAAGAAACTCCTTTTTTTATCATATACGCCCCAAGAAGACCAACAAAAATATGCATAGCTGCTCTAGCAACAACAAATAGTGGTGTTCCTGCAACAACAAATCCTATTGCTGAGCCTATTCCAACAACAACAGCAACAAAAGGTGAAATTAACATACTTAAAAACATTGGCACATGTGATGCAAGTGTAGCAGTAAAAGGAGGTATGTTAACCCTTAAAAAGCTAAATTGTATTGGTATAAGTATTGCTAAAGCTATTAAAATAGCTGCATAAGTCATTTGTTTAATTGTTGTGTTTCTCATTTTGTGTACCTCCATCTATAGTGTATATACACTAGTTTACACCTAACATTTACATTTGTAAACAAACTTTATACAAACTAATACTTTCCCAATGTTATAATTATTCTAATAAATTATAGGAAGACGCTCTCCACAATTCGGACAATTACTATTTTTAAGAGTATTTCTAACCACATATCCGGTTCTATCTATAACTTTTTCCTTGCACTGGTGGCAATATGTTGAATTATCTATCCCTTGAACGTTTCCAACATATACGTAATTTAAATGCTTCTTTGCTAATTTTTCTGCATTTAAAATAAAATCTATAGAGGTAGGCTCATTAGTCATCTTATAATTTGGATAATATCTACTTAAATGAAGCGGTATATTAATGTTAATTGAAGATAAAAATTTTGATATTTCTTCAATCTCTTGCAGTGATGTATTTTCTCCTTCTACAAGTAAAGTAGTAATCTCTACATGACAGTATTCTGATGCCTTATTAATAGTGTTTAATACAAAGTCTCTTTTTCCATTACATACCTTTGAATAATATGATTCATTCCATCCCTTTAAGTCTATATTCATTGCATCAACAAATGGTAAAAGTTCTAAAAGTGGTTCCTCACTTATATAACCATTTGTTATAATTACGACCTTTGTTTTCTTATTTCTTTCTTTTATAGTTTTTGATGCTTCAAAGATATATTCATACCATATAGAAGGTTCGTTATAAGTAAAAGCAACGCCAATGTTATTCTCCGTTTCATTAATTATACTAACAAGCTTTTCTATCTCTAAATACTCACTTTTCGGTTTATACTGTGAAATAGAATAATTTTGGCAAAAGGAGCACTTAAAGTTACATCCAAAACTACCAATTGATAGAATATTTTTACCTGGATAGAAATGATAAAGAGGCTTCTTTTCAATAGGATCTAATGCAATAGAAGTTACCTCGCCATAGTTTAAAGTATATAACATTCCCTCCTTATTCTGCCTAACACCACATAACCCCATTCCTCCAGGTTGTATTACACAAGTATGTGGACATAACTTACATCCTAAAGTTCCATTTTCTTTCTTTTTATAAAACAGAGCTTCCTTATTCATAGGATCCTTCCTCCTTATGTCTCATCACCTCAAATCGTTCAATAGTATAATCTTCTGTAGGTGAGATATTCCCTTTTCTTAAGGCAATAAAAAGCTGTCTTTCAACAGTATCAACACCTTCAAGATCTGGAAGAAGAAGTCCTCTTCTTGAACCCATGGATACAATAACTCCATATCTTTTGGGATCAAGCTCTTTCTTTGAGGTTTTCTCCGGAGCAGTTAAAACATCTACTGATATATCTATATCCAAAAGCTCTGATTCTCTTAATGGTGAGAACCTTGGATCATCAAAAGCTGCTGCTAACGAATTTTTTATTATTTCCTCACCAATAGATGAAGTTACTGGATATATGGTACCTATACAGCCTCTTAATTCTCCATGTTTCTTAATAGAAACAAATGCTCCTCTTTTTATCTTCTTCATTTCCTCAGGAAGATTATCTGGAACCTCCATAGCTTTTCCATTTAAAAAGTAATAAACTA
The DNA here is from genome assembly GCF_018332455.1 of Clostridium polyendosporum. Classification (GTDB taxonomy): domain Bacteria; phylum Bacillota; class Clostridia; order Clostridiales; family Clostridiaceae; genus Clostridium_AY; species Clostridium_AY polyendosporum. The sequence continues at coordinate 33,967 of NZ_BOPZ01000019.1, read as the reverse complement.
TGCTTTTTCTTGCTAATCTTACATAAGTATCAGAGCTTTCCACTCTTTCGCTATATTTTTTATTCTTTAGATCTAAAAGTTCCCTTAAAGTATCCCTCTGACATTTTGTAATGTTAAATTTCATTACACCGTACCCAACACCAAGGGTACCTTCATAGGATAAAACTTCACCTTTAATTTCATATCCATTCATAGATCCTAACATTATATAAATACTTCTTAATCCACATTCACCAGCTTCTCTTATAAGTTTTCTATCAAGTTCAAAAACTCCTGTTACATTTCCATTAGAAAGAAGACCTAGAAGCTTTTCATCAAATTCTTTTCCATAAGAACTATAACTATATGGACCTTCATCCTTTAATCGGTGAGATAAATCACCTGATGCAATTAAAACTACATTATGATTTCCAACTTCTACAGATTGACGTATTGCCATTCCAAGTTTATATAATTCAATATCTGAAAGCATACCATAAGTAATATGCACGAGTTTAAACTGTTTATATTTCTTAGTTAAAAAGTAAAGAGGCACTATAGCCCCATGATCAAGTTCATATTTTCTTTGAAAACTTTCAAGAAGTTGAGTATTTGCTGGTACTACTGCTACCTTATATTCTGTGGCATATGAAATTATTGAGTTTACTAACTCTAGGTCTATTTTAAATTTCATTTCTACCCCGGTTGCTCTAAATTTTGATAAATCTCCTTCTATACTATCTTCTGCTAAAAGAGCAACAGCATCATTAAACATAGGCCCATGAGGAGTTATTATTATTACTGTATCTGGAGCAACTTTCTTTACTTCTTCTCCAATTTCCATACATGCCTTAAAGGTTTTTTCTATTTTCTTTTCCTCACCTTTACCAACCTCAGGAACAATTATAGGTGGATGAGGCATTAGATAGTATCCAAGGATTTTCCCCATAAAACTCACCTCTTCTTTTTGTAAAAAATTCTAATAAACTATACTACTTTCCTTACTTTATTAATATATTGTCCGAATTCCTATGCTTTATCCATCAGCCTAATAAGCAATGCAGATACTAAATGACGGGAAAATTTAAGATACTAAAATTTGTAGAGAAAACTAGAAAACTAAAAATTACTCAATCTAAGCATAAAAATACTTTTTATGCTTAAATATTTTTATTATAACTAAAAATACTAAAGGTAAGGAGGTGATGTCATGGTAACTTCAATAACAACTAGAGAAGTTGTCCAAGAACTTAATCAATATTTACAAGGGATTTATATGGGCGTTGATGCCTTCGAGAAATATGTTGACAAAACAAAAAGTGAAGAAATCAAAGGAGCTCTTTCAGAAATTCACTCTACTTATAAGCGCCATGCTGGTTTAATAACAAATAGAATTTCTGAGCTAGGAGGAGAACCTATAACTAAGGTTAGCCTTGTTGGAAAACTTAGTGAAATATATGAAGATATAAAAGAGCTCACGGTGAACACAGACTTAGAACTACTGGAAAAAGCCTATGATGCTTGTAAAACAGGATTCATTATGGGCCAAAAATTTTTAAATGAAAGTAAAAATCTTGACCATTCCAGTTATCAGTTAATTAAGGAACTGGTACATGATAGCGAAGAATGTGCTACACGAATATCAGGGCTTTTTGAATTGGTTATAAATAAACATTAAAGGAATTCAGTTTTTCTGAATTCCTTTAATGTTTAATGGTATGATACTAAATTTACTTTTCTTCCTCTTCATCAACAAGCTCGTACATTTCTATGGCTTTATCAACATACATAACTCCATCTAAGTGGTCGATTTCATGACAGAAACATCTTGCCAAAAGTCCTGAAGCTTCATACCTCATGTTCTCACCATTTTCATTTAATGATTCAACTACAACCTTCTTTGGTCTCTCTACAAGTCCTTCATATCCTACATAGCTTAGACATCCTTCATATCCTTCTTCTTTTCCTTCTTGCTTAACTATTTTAGGATTTATTAAAATTAATGGCTTTGAACCATCTCTAAGATCTATAAAAACAACCTTCTTATTTACTGCAATTTGAGGTGCAGCAAGTCCAACACCATCTACTGAATAAAGAGTATCCTTTAAATCTTGTATTAAATCTAATGTTTCTTTATTTATTTCACTAACTGGTTCACAAATCTTTCTTAAATGCTCATCTCCAAGCTGAATGATTTTTCTTATTGCCATAACTTTCTCCCTTCAAATAACTTTTGCTCTTAATATTATTACATAATATAAAGTATTTTTCATTAGAAATTTTGTTCCACATTAAAAAATGCAACTAAATCATTACCTCTCGGCCTCGTTTCTATAAAATACAGTAAACCTGTTTGCAGCACGCAAACAGGCTCTACTTTTAAAAGTGTGGATCTATTTCGTTTTTTTGAATTCTTCTTAAGTCTTTAAGTCTTAAACGAGTTTCATCCATGATTTTATCCCATGATTCACCATCGATTATCATTTTTTTAGCAACTTTGTATGCTTCATCCTTACCTTTAATCATAAGTACACCCCTTTTCCTTTGTTTAAGAATATATAAGCTCTTGAAAATAAGCCTTATTTTTTAATACTTTTTTAAAAGTCTTATTTTAATAAGAACTTATATATCTCTACATTTTTAGTTTGCAACGGAAAAGAACTATATATTCATTATAAAAACTAAGTACTTAGGATACTAAAAGTTAGTAATGTTATGATATTTATTAAAGCTCTTTTTCAAAACAAACTAGATCTAACACTCTTCCAAACTTTTCTCCTACACCTTTAAAATGTGCACACTTTTCATAACCACATTTTTGAAAAAGAACCTTACTTTGCTGATTTTCATCTGCAACTACAGCAAGAAGAACCTTTATATCTGAATTTCTTGCTTCTTCTTCGATAAAGTTAAGAGCTTTTGTTCCTATGCCCTTTCCACTTAACTGTGGTGAAAGGTATATTGTAACTTCTCCACTTCTTCTGAAGGCACCTCTATTTTTAAATGGTACAGTCAAGATATATCCTATTAACGTATCCTCATGAAAAATTCCAAAGGTTTTATACCTCTTATCTGGATGAAATAATATACCCTTCATCTCATCATAACTAATATCATCTATATGAAAGGTTACAGTTGTATTTCTCACATAATAATTATATATCTCTCTTGCAGCCTCAATATAATCTTCTGTAAATGGTATAAATTTTATATCCATATTACATTATTCTCCTAAAACCATTCTAGCAATCTCTACTGATTCCTTAGCATCTCTTGCATAAAAATCAGCTTTAATCATTTCTGCATATTCTTTATTGAGTACTGCACCTCCAACCATGAATTTACAATTGTGTCCCTTTTCTCTTAAAAGAGCAATAGTTTCCTCCATACTCCTTACAGTAGTAGTCATAAGCGCACTTAATCCCACCAATTGTACATCATGCTTTTCTACTGCTTCTAATACTTTTTCCTTTGATACATCTTTTCCTAAATCAATTACATCATATCCATAGTTTTCCAACATAGCCTTGACAATATTCTTTCCAATATCATGAATATCACCCTTAACAGTAGCTAATACTATCTTGCCTTTAGATATACTTTCACTTGAAGAACCTGCAAGTTTTGCTTTAATAACATCAAAAGCCTTCTTTACTGTTTCTGCAGACTGAATAAGTTGCGGTAAGAAAACCTCTCCCTTTGCAAACTTATCTCCTACATAGTCCAAAGCAGGAACAATATACTCATTTATTACTTCAGTTTCTTTCTTTTCCTTTAAAAGTTCCTCTGTAGCCTTAGCTGCTTCTTCTTTTATACCTTTTACAATTATGTCATAAAGGCCTAATGTCATTCTCTCTGTTACATTGCCTAAAGCTTTTGCCTTTTCCCCACTAAAATCCGCAATATAATTATTAGAACCTATATCCTCACCACTTAGCACCTTAAAAGCTTTAACTGAATCCATCATATCCTTATCTAATGGATTTATTATTGGAAGAGTTAATCCTGCTGTCATTGCCATTGTTAAGAAAGTTCTATTTATAAGATCTCTTCTAGGTAATCCAAAGGAAATGTTAGATACTCCTAAAACTGTATTTACTCCTATTTGCTCTCTAAGATATGTTATTGCCTTAAGAGTTTCAAAAGTTTGGTCTTGGCTAGTAGATGCTGTTAAGGTTAAACAATCTATGTAAATATCTTCCTTGCTTATTCCATACTCTTCGGCTCTTTTGATAATCTTCTCTGCAATTTCAATTCTTTCTTCTTTGCTAGTAGGAAGTCCTCTTTCATCTAAAGTTAGTCCTACCACTGCAGCACCATACTTCTTAACTAAAGGAAGTAAGGAATCTAATATTTTATCCTCTCCATTTACTGAATTTAGAATAGCCTTTCCATTGTATACTCTAAGTGCTGCCTCAACAACCTTCGGATCAGTAGAGTCAACTTGAAGAGGAATTGGAGATATAGATTGAACCTCCTTTATAACCTTAATTATCATTTCTTCTTCATTGATTTCAGGAAGCCCAACATTAACATCTAATATATCTGCTCCTGCTTCAATTTGAGAAATGGCTTCTCTTAATATATAATCTAAATTTTCGTTCTTAAGTGCTTCTTTAAAAAGTTTTTTACCTGTAGGATTTATTCTCTCACCTATTACTCTAACGCCATCAATAATTACAGCCTTTGAATAAGAACATATTGCACTTATCGGTTCTACAACAGATATTACTGGCTTTAAGTCCTTAAGCTTTTGGCTTAATTCTTTAATAAAACTCTCATCAGTACCGCAGCATCCACCTACTATTCTTACACCTTTTTCACAGAAACCTTTTACTTCTTTTGCAAAAATTTCTTTTGAAATATCAAATACGGTTTCTCCATTAACTACCTTAGGCAATCCTGCATTGGGTTGAACCATAACAGGAATCTTACTATATTTTAATACTTCTTCTACAATTGGTCTTAATTCTATTGGGCCTAAGGAACAGTTGATTCCTAGTGCATCTACTCCTAACCCTTGAAGCGTTAAAGTCATTGATAGAGGATCGCATCCTGCAAATGTTCTACCAGTACTTTCAAAAGACATAGTACAGAAAACAGGAAGTTTTGTATTTTCCTTTGCAGCTAGCACTGCTGCTCTTGTTTCTCCTAAATCTGTCATGGTTTCTATAAGAATTAAATCAGCACCATATTTTTCGCCTAATGTCATAACAGTTTTAAAATATTCATAGGCTTCTTCAAATTTTAGTGTACCCATAGGTTCTAGTAATTGTCCTAATGGTCCTACATCTAACGCTGTTAATACCTCTGCACTGCCTATAGCTTCTTTTGCATTTTCAACTGCAGCCTTTATTATTTCTTCAAGAGAATAACTACAATTTTTTAATTTAAGCCCGTTTGCACCAAAGGTATTAGTTGTTATAACCTTAGCACCTGCTTCTATATATTTTTTATGTATCTCAATAATATTACTTGTTTCCTCAATGTTTAGAACCTCTGGAAGAGCTCCTCTTTTAAGCCCTCTATTTTGAAGCATTGTGCCCATAGCTCCATCGAAAATCAATATGTTATCTTTTAAATACTTTTTAATGTCCACAACTTCCACCTACTCTCCTAAAATTACAATCTTTAAATTTAGAACATATTGCACAAGTTTTTCTTTTTTTTGCTATCTCTCCCTCTACAACTCCCATTATTGCAGTCACAGACTTTCTAGGGAGCATTATATTATCATTAGTTACTGTAAGACCAATAGCTGCATTACAATTTAATGTTCTTATTAGCTGCCCTTGAACATCTATGGGAAGATCTCCATAGCCAGGACTATACCTCCAATTTAAGTTTTTTCCTTTACTTTGCACTTCTTTTCTTAAATTAGCTTCCAATATATCGCATACCTCTTCTACTGCTTGAGTGCTGCAAGCATCTAAAACAAGAGCTCTAGCTAAATCTACTTTTTCATAGTATCTTATCTTTCTATCCACTTCACTACCTAATGTTACAGCCATTACTACAGAGCACATACTATCTTTTAAGTGATCATAAATATCCTTTCCTGTAAGAACCAAGGAGCTATTTTTCAACTCAACAGCTCCTTCTTTCTTATTTAACTCAAAGAAGTTATATACGAATCTAGGCTTCACAATGATTTTTATTTCTTCTATACATTCATCTATGAGTTTTTCTGTTCTATCATCAATCTTCTGCTGCTTGTAGCCTAGATATCTCAAAACTTCATTTCTATCTATTGTTAAATTAAAATTATTCATTATCCTCACCATATATATTTAGATTAAAACCTTTTTCTAAAACATATTTTGCATATTCCTTAGCTCCAAATAATGAAAGATCTCTATAATTACCACACTGAAGATCATTTGCAGCAGGTACTTCTTCTGCTTCTAATACTTTCTTTAATCCTTTTTCAAGAGCCTTTTTAACTTCCTGTGGTTCTCTATCGCCCCAAAGAATTAGATAAAATCCTGTTCTACATCCCATTGGTGAAATATCAATTATTCCATCGATCTCATCTCTTAAGAAACCAGCAAGAAGATGTTCTAGCCCATGTAACGCCCCTGTAGGTATGCTCTCCTTATTTGGTTGTGTAAATCTTAAGTCAAACTTTGATACCTTATCTCCTATTATCCCTTCTAATGTACAGCATTTTCTAATATAAGGTGCTATTACCTTTCTATGATCTAATTCGAAACTCTCTACCTTTTTCATAAAATTCCCTCCATTTATACTGATTTTTCACTATTTACGCAATTTAAAATCGTACTTATACTTTCCGTAATTTTTCTAGCTACATACGGATTATTCATAGTGTATAAGTGAATTCCCCTAACACCAGTTGAAATTAAATCCACAATCTGCTCAATAGCATAAGCTATTCCAGCATCTCTTAGAGCCTCTGGGTTATTTTCATATTTATTCATTATTTTAATGAATTTTTTTGGCAATTCAACACCACAAAGAGATATTATTTTTTCTATCTGCTTTTTATTTGTAATTGGCATAATACCAGCTTGCACCGGAACAGCAATCCCTCTTTGATTAGCTTTATTCAAAAAATTATAGAATAAACTATTATCAAAGAAAAGTTGTGATATTAAAAAATCTGCTCCACAATCTACCTTATACTTTAAAGCATCAATATCCTTTGATAAATTCTCACATTGAATATGACCTTCTGGATAACAAGCTGCTCCTATACAAAAACCTTTTCTATCTTTAATATGCTCAACTAATTCATACGCATAATTATATTCCCCAATATTTTGTACTTGATCACTAATATCTCCTCTCAACGCCAATACATTTTCTACATTGCACTCCTTTAAATCATTAAGAATATTTTCTATGTGAGCTTTTGTAGAATTTATACAAGTAAGATGAGCTAAAGCTTCAATATTATACTTATTTTTTACTAATGATGAAAGTTCCTTTGTTCTGTTATCTATTAAACTTCCTCCTGCTCCATAAGTTACACTTATATAATCTGGCTTAAGATCCCCAAGTGCTTCTAAGGTACTATAAATAGTATTAACTGATGAAGTGCTTTTAGGAGGAAAAATTTCAAAAGAAAAAACTACATTTTTGGTATTAAAAAAATCTTTGATATACATATAAAGCCCCCTTATATTTTCATTAAATCCTGAATGTACATTCAATGTAACTCAACAACTACATCATGACCTCACTGTACAAAAAGTTTCCCCATGTATAATAGACTATATTAAATTATCTTTAAAATAGACTTACTATAGTTTTTTTTATAAAAAAAAACCTGAAGGATATTCCTTCAGGGCACAAGCCACTAAATATCCTTATCTCTCAGCATTAGCTGCAGGATTTAGCACCTTTACGATTTCTCATAAGGTTGCTGGGTTTCACCGGGCCAGTCCCTCCACCTCTCTAGATAAGTTCCGTATTCATTTAGATAAATTATACAACATAACATGTTATATGTAAATACTGTGTTTAATTTTATTTAAATTAATAAAAATATTTTAAAGCTATCTTTAATATTGATATAATTATATTATACTTATACATGTTTTTACCTATTTTACAATTCTATGAAAATTCAATATTTAACTTATTTTCTAATTTTCTAAGATTATTTTAAATTAGACTTATTTATTTTATATTAACAACACTAATAAAAAGGAGATGGCTAATGAGAATACAAGATGAAATTAAGATTGTAATAGAAGAGAAATTAGATAAACGTACAAAATTACTTATAAGCTTAATAGTTATTTTAGGATTCTTAGTTGTAATTAATATAACAAGTATCCTTGGAAAAACTGTAAATAGTTCCTCCTCTGAGGATAAGTTTACAAGTATACTATCTGATTCTTATCAAACACCTATACAAGTTTTAAAAACTTATAATGATGATAAGTTCTTATATGCAATGTATAGAAAAGATTCTAAATATGGATTAACTGTTTTTGAGAAACATAAATTTCTTCATAGTAGATTTATACCTTCAAAAAATATAGAGAACTCTAATAATTCAAAAATAGGATATATAGTTATAAATGACGAAAAAGCCTCAAAAGTAGTTTTTTTTGGTGACCTTGAAAAATCTACTTCTTCATTTATAGATGTAAGCTATAATGAAAAAAGCTTAAGAGCAAACCTTGATTATGATGATAATAAAAGGATTATAAAAGTTTTTACCTTTGAAAAAGATTCTTCTTCGGAAGCAGAAATAAAAGTTTTAGATAAGAATAATAATAATTTGACAGAATCATTGAAATAAAATTTAATAAACACACATCTTGTTAATCTTTAAACAGATAAAACAATATCTTGCTTGCAAAATATCTATATTTTACTTTAAACACCAATACTATACTTCTATTGTGAATTAATAACTTCGATTATTTAAAATGGGATGTCTTAATGATAAGAGACATCCCATCTTATTCTTTATTACTGTATTATTAATTTAAATTCAAGCGTAACCCTTGGTTTTAATAAATAATTACATTAAAATTTTCTTAAAACAACATAGAATTTCATTTAATATGATTATGTAAAAGCTAAAAAATTAATATAACCTACATTGTTCTACCAGGTATTATAGCATCGACTATCCCTATAACTATTGAAGCTATTATAGCTCCTAATAATGTTACTCTCATTCCTGGAACTATAAATTGTGCTGCATATAATATTATTACTGAAATAACAAAACCTTTAAATCCTTTTCCAAAAGGTGATGCATCAACTCCCATTACTCTTTCTACTGCATAATCTATTAAACTTATTACCAATGCTGCTAATATATATGACCATAATCCTACTATGCTAAAACCTGGTGTTAAATATGATGTTATAGCTAATACTATTATAGTTACTATAAACCTTACTATAGCTCCAAGTATGCTACCATCATTTGAAACTCTTTTATCTTCGTGACCCATAACTTGACTACCTCCTTAAATTTAAATGTTTTATATATAGATGATACTTGATAATGTTATATTTTTTAATACAACATTTGTAGATAGTTTGTGCTAAAAGTCAAAAAATATAATATAAATTGAAAAATACTTTTAATTTAAGCAAAAAAACACCTTATGTAAAATATCTTAAAAGAAAAGAAGAAAATAAAGCTGAGTAGACATCAAGTCTACTCAGCTTTATTCAGATTTCACTTCTCGAAATGACAGTAAATAGATGAGTGTTATAATATGCTTTGATTTATTATGATAAAACACCAATCAAAATAATAGGTTACTAAGTAATGTAGTGTTTGTCTTACTCTTCTTCTTTTTCCTCATCTTCTCTTAAAAAAGGAAGCAAGAACAACAAGGGTAGTGGATTGTAATAATAATTATAATATGGATAATTATAATATGGATAATTATAGTATGGATAATTATAGTATGGATAGTATTGACGATCTTCTTCATCTCTATTATAACTTAATTTAGCTTTATCTTTCATTTCATAAGCCTTCATCATTGGATGCCCCTTCATCATTGGGCAAGTATGCATCATTGGACATACATGCATCATCGGATATGACTGCATCATCATTGGATTATATGCATTTGACATATAACAAGGCTGCTTATGCTTCTCATGTTTTTTAGATGTTTTATCATCGCAATGTTCATGTCTACACCAGTCATTACTATAGTCATTACTATAGTCATTATTATAGTACATAAACCCCTCCATCAACATTAAATACACTATTAGTATATTAGAAAAGAGCAAAACTGCTACACTTCTTTTTTTGAAGGTTACTGAAAATTAAAGACTACTGCCCGTATCTATACACAAATTTTATAGTGTTGCCTATCTCCACTATATGTTCTTTGTCAGACCATAATACAAAATAATTGTATTTATTATCGTGTATTTTTATTTCAGTAGGGTATCTAATAATTAATTCACTCTGCCTATTCATTAGTTGAGATTGATCATTTGAAGGACTAATAAGCCTAGCCTCTTGCCCATCAATACTCAGTTTACTAATCCTTGGAGAAGTTCCATAGGGTTTTAGATTACTGTTTATTTCATATTCTGCTACTTTATCAATAGAAGTAGCATCTCCTAATATAGCACCAACTTGAAAAAATCCATCACTTCCCTCATATCTATTGGAATACTTAGGATTAATTCTCCAATTACTTGGATATCTTAATGATATCTTATAAATATTACTAGAATAACTGTTCCAAGAATCATCTACTTTCTTTATTGCATTAACTTCTTGATAATAAAATAAAAAACTTAAAAAAACTATTCCTAATAGAATAACAAATACTCTTTTTTTCAAGTTTATCACTCTCCTAGTACATTATCTGAAAATCTTGACTATAAGTTTTGAAAGAAAAATCCACACTTTATTTAAAAAACTATAAAAATAGAGTTTTTTTATTCATATGAATTTTAATTCTGTTTATTTATTAAAAGTATTTGTTAATCTTTTTATTTAATTCTCTAATGTTAAAATTAATTTATATTTTTTATTATATAAATTCCTATTAAACAAAAAATAGCTTCACTTTATTGAGAATTAATGAAATCCTAACCCTCAATTAGTTAAAGCTACATATAAATCTTTTGATCAATAAATAAAACTTACTAGGCATAGAACATATTCACTTTTACCCAAATTTCACTTTATGAAATGGAATTAAATAAAAGTGAGTAACTTACTAAAGTCTTAATAATAATATTAAAATGGATAATAAACTTAAACAAGTACTTATTAAACATATATAGGATACAACTTGTCTCGTAGTCAACCCTTTTTGTTGAAGCCTGTAGTGAATTTGACTTCTGTCTGCTTGATATACAGGTTTTCCTTCTGCAAATCTTTTAAATATTACAAAAATGTTATCAAATATAGGTACCCCAAGAGCTAAAAATGGTATTAATAAGGATATTACAGTTGCTTGTTTAAAAGCTCCATCTAACGCTATAATAGACAGCATAAATCCTAAAAAATTTGCTCCAGAGTCTCCCATAAAAATTTTTGCTGGATGGCGATTATACTTTAAAAAAGCAAGAATAGCCCCCACTAAAAGTATAGACATAATAGCTGAATCACTTTGATTTTTTGCAAGTGCTACTACAAAAAGTGTAGCAGCAGATATAGCAGAAATGCCCCCAGCAAGTCCATCCATTCCATCAGACCAATTTATTACTGTAGTAACTCCAAATATCCAAGTAATACTTAGTATAAACTGCAGGACTGGTGGCAATAACACATATTGTCCATTAAAAGGATTTGTTATTCCTAAAAACACAATTCCAGCTTTGTAGATAATAACTGCTGCCAGTATTTGAATAAATGCTCTTGGCATTATTGGAAATTCTTTTCCTCTTGTTTTGAAAAAGTCATCTGCAAGTCCTATTAATAATATTAATAAAGAAGAAAAGAATACTGCTAAGCTTTCAATTCTAGAATTATGAACAAATATGAAAAAATTAACAAAAAACCCTATAAACATCCCTATTCCGCCAATTAAAGGAATTGGTTCTTTGTGTTTTTTTCGTTCAGTTGGCTTATCTGTAAATCCGAATTTATTAGCAATTCTCATCAATGAAGGTATAATTAAAAATACTACTAGAAATGAAATGATCATTGGGTAAATATAGTTAAACATAATTTTTCTCCTTTTCAACGTCAAGAGACAACATGTATATTATAAAATATGCACTAAAATATTTAAAGACTATTATTATTATTATCTCTAAAAATATTTAAGATACCTAACATCAACATGCTAAATTTTATCATAAAAATATTTACAAATAATCATATTTTTTATACATTTCTGAAAATAAAACCAGGCACCGAGCCTTATGAGCTCTAGTTAGATTTTACTTTGTGAAATGGTAACAAATAAAAAAGGGCCAAACTTAGGCCCCCAATTATCCAATATTTACTTTTGCTTTAACTCCATTATCCTCAAGACCACGTTTTAATGAATATGATAGAGTTGAAATTATTTGTCTTCTCACTTCTTCCTCAATTTGCTGTTTAATTAGTGGGCTGCTTGCTAAAATTGTAGCTGCTGCCTTTCCTTTATTCTTTTCTAGAACTTCTTTATGGTTTAGAAGTTCAATATCGATGGTAACTTTAATCATATTTACTCCCCCTAAACAATTGTATTACTATATATATGTTTAAGAAGGTAAAACAATTATATGTATATTTTAACCTTTATATTATTTTTGTTTTGATAAAACTGTGAAAATGTGACAAGGAATTAGTCCATCAGCCTTTTTTTCGTGCTTTCCAATTAATTCTCTAGTAATTTTATTAATCATCTCAAATTCTTCTTCAGTTAAATAAACAGTTCTAGTGAGAATTGAAACATTATTACTTTGATGACCTTCACTTATTCTTCCACTTACAGATTCAATGACTTCAGACCTTGAAGTATCATAATAATCATTTATAAGATTTAGTACTTCTGATTTATAAACCTGTTTTGCCTGATCTGTTATATTTTCTCCAACAATATCATACCTATCAGCAGTAAGATAATAGTACTTAGCAATTATTCCTTTAATCTCTTTAGTTCTTATAAGTTCTATAATTCCTGCCCTCTCAAGTTTCTTAATATGATAGTGAATCTTTGCAGGAACTTCACCTAAATTATCTGCAATTTCTTTAACAGTAGCAGCCTCCATATTGTTTCTAAGGAAAGTAATAATCCTTAACCTATATGGATCAGAATAGGCCTTAATTTGTTCTAATGTAGTTAACTTAATAACGTCCTTCAAAACTGCTCCCCCCAATATTTTTCCATTTTTCCTTCTCCGTAAACCTATCTACTCTTTCCTTCTTATGATTTAGAATGTTTTTTAAAATTATGTTTTCTTAAATCTTAGACTATTCTGTCCTAAATTTTAATCTAGTAAAATACCTATATTTTTTCATATAATCCTATAAAACCTTTTTAAGTATTATATCATAATAAGCTCAAATTACAAACAATTTATTAAAATTTATTATTAATTATTAATAATAAGTCAAAAAAAACCCCTTTTTATACAACTTTTATATTATGGCAATCATACTTATAAAAATTCCAAAACAGACAAAAAATATTATAGGTAGCTTGACTTTATAAATTCCAAGCTACCTCTTCATACAACTTATCCTCTTTGTTCAATCATAGACTTCACTTTCATAAGTCTTGTTAATGCCCCTCTTTCATTTTCATCAAGCTTCATTCTTATATATTTTATGGTTTCCTGAAGTTGAGGAATCGTCATATATTCAAGAGCATTGACTCTCCTCCTGGTCTTTTCAATCTCATCAGCCATAAGCTGACAACTCTTTTCAACCTCTGCAAGTTCTAATAACTTTGGAAGAATTCCATAAAGCTTTGATATAGTATCATCTAACTCTGAAGATGTACTAAAAAAACCGTAAGGGTAGATACTTCCCTCTTCTCCCTCTAACTGTCGTTTAAAGTTCATCACAGGAACATTAACACTCATAATATTTTTCTTTCCAACCTCAACAGATATCTGTTCCTTTGGATAAGCTATTGCTTCTTCAAGAAATTCTGAACTCATAACTGCCCTTGCCATAACAAAATCCTTCAAAGAACTTTGAAGATCCTCTTCAACTTGTTTTCGTAACTCATTGTTGTGTTTTACAAGTATTATAAATTGTCTCATAAGTTCATCTTGTTTATCCTTTAAAAGTTTATGACCTCTTGTAGCAGTAGATAATCTTTTTTTGAGCTTAGTTAGTTCCATTCTGGTTGGATTTACACTCAATCTTGCCATGTGCTATTCTTCCTCTCCAGCTCCCATATACTTCTCAAGATATTCATCTCTAATTCTCTTAAGTTCCGTTCTTGGAAGTATTTTTAGAAGCTTCCATCCAAGATTTAGGGTTTCTTCAGCAATTCTGTTTGTAGCAAAGCCTTGAGATACATACTGCTTTTCGAAAGCTTCAGCGAACTTAGCATACTTCTTATCAGTATCTGAGAGAGCAGATTCTCCTAAAATTGCTGCAAGCTCTTTCGCTTGTTTACCTTGAGCATAAGCTGAAAATAATTGATTCATAGTATCAGCATGATCTTCCCTAGTCTTCCCCTTTCCTATACCTTTATCCTTAAGTCTTGAAAGGGATGGTAAAACATCTATTGGGGGCATAATCCCTTTCTTATAAAGTTCCCTTGAAAGAATAATTTGCCCTTCTGTAATGTATCCAGTAAGATCTGGAATTGGATGAGTTTTATCATCTTCTGGCATTGTAAGTATAGGAATCTGTGTTATTGAACCTTCTTTTCCTTTTATTCTTCCAGCTCTTTCATAAAGTGTTGAAAGATCTGTGTATAGATATCCTGGGTAACCTCTTCTACCTGGAACTTCTTTTCTAGCTGCTGAAACTTCTCTTAAAGCTTCACAATAGTTAGTTATATCTGTCATTATAACAAGAACATGCATATCCTTTTCATAAGCAAGGAACTCAGCCGTAGTCAATGCCATTCTTGGTGTTGCAATTCTTTCAATTGCAGGATCTGATGCAAGATTAATGAAGAGAACAGATCTATCAATTGCACCTGTTTCTGTAAATTCTTCAATGAAAAATTCTGCTTCTTCAAAGGTAATACCTATAGCCGCAAATATAACAGCAAACTTAGAATCTGAATTAAGAACCTTTGCTTGTCTTGCAATTTGAGCAGCAAGCTGAGCATGCGGAAGTCCTGAACCCGAAAATACTGGAAGCTTTTGCCCTCTAACAAGAGTGTTAAGCCCATCAATAGCTGACACTCCTGTTTGAATAAACTCTGAAGGATAATTTCTAGCAACTGGATTTATAGGTTGTCCATTTATATCTAATCTGTTTTCTGGAATTATCCTTGGACCATTGTCCTTTGGTCTTCCTATACCATCAAATACTCTTCCCAACATATCTTCTGAAACTCCAAGTTCAAGAGGCCTACCTAAAAATTTTGCTTTTGTTCCTTTAAGGTTTATCCCTGCAGAACCTTCAAAAAGCTGAACCATTGCTTTACTTCCATTTACCTCAAGAACCTTACCTCTTCTTATTTCACCTGTTTGTAGTTCTATTTCAACAAGTTCGTCATATTTAACTCCTTCAACGCCTTCTACAACCATCAAAGGTCCTACAACTTCAGTAACTGTCCTATATTCCCTAAGCATCTAGAACCCCTCCTTCGCTGATTAGTTTATCAACTTCCTTCTTAAGCTCCACTGAAATTTCATTTATCTTGCTTATTTCAGTTTCTGGAACATACTTACTTCTTGCAATCTTATCTCTAACAGGTAAGTTAAGAATCTTTTCTAAATACACACCAGCCTCAAGTCCTCTGCTTGCTTCTTCCTCAAATTGAAGAACGAGCTTAAGTATCTTGTATTGTTTATCTAAAGATGAATATGTGTCTACCTCATCAAAGGCATTTTGTTGTAAATAGTCTTCCCTTAAGGATTTAGCAACTTCAAGTTTTAATCTATCTCTTTCTGAAAGAGCATCTATCCCTACAAGCCTAACTATTTCTTCTAAATTTGCTTCTTCTTGAAGTAGTGCCATTGCATCTGTTCTCAAAGACGACCAACCGGGTGCAACCTGCTCATCCATCCATACGCCCATCTTTTCTAGATAAAGTGAATACGAATCTAACCAGTTAATTGATGGAAAGTGTCTCTTATATGCAAGCTGAGCATCTAATCCCCAAAACACCTTTACTATTCTTAAAGTACCCTGAGTAACTGGTTCTGAAAGGTCTCCTCCTGGAGGTGATACTGCACCTATAGCAGTAACTGCCCCCTGTCTACCCTCTGAACCTAGACATATAACCTTTCCTGCTCTCTCATAGTAGTCAGCAAGTCTTGATCCTAAATATGCTGGATATCCTTCATCTCCTGGCATTTCTTCAAGCCTTCCTGACATTTCTCTTAATGCTTCAGCCCATCGTGATGTTGAATCAGCCATTATTGATACTGAATATCCCATATCTCTAAAATATTCAGCTATTGTTATTCCTGTATATATTGATGCTTCTCTCGCTGCAACTGGCATATTTGAAGTATTAGCTATAAGTACAGTTCTCTTCATTAAACTTTCCCCTGTTTTAGGGTCCTTTAGCTCAGGAAACTCATTAAGAACGTCTGTCATTTCGTTGCCACGTTCTCCACATCCAACATAAACTACTATTTCAGCATCTCCCCATTTAGCTATTTGGTGCTGAACGACAGTTTTTCCAGCTCCAAATGGTCCTGGAACTGAAGCGGTACCACCTTTTGCTACTGGGAAGAAAGTATCAATTACTCTCTGTCCAGTAGTCATTGGTTCAACGGGGTTAAGCTTTCTTGAATAAGGTCTCCCTTTTCTTACAGGCCATTTCTGTACAAGAGTTAACTCCTTAACTCCCTTTGAGGTTTCTATAACACAAACTATTTCGTCAATAGTGACTTCTCCACCTTTTATTTGCTTTATAGTTCCTTCTATTCCGTATGGAACTATAATTTTATGAAGTACTACTGTTGTCTCCTGAACTGTTCCTATTACATCACCAGTTAAAACTTTATCTCCAACTTTAACTACTGGTGTAAAAGCCCACCTCTTATTTCTATTTAATGGCTTTACAGAGACCCCTTTTATTAAGTAAGGACTATTTGCCGCCTCCATGAATGCATTAAGCGGCCTTTGAATTCCATCAAACATTGACTCTATAAGTCCTGGTCCAAGCTCTACTGATAGAGGCTCTCCAGTAGTAATAACAGGATCTCCAGGCCCTATTCCTGATGTTTCTTCATATACTTGAATAGATGCCTTATTACCTCTCATTTCAATTATTTCTCCAATAAGGCCCTTATCTCCAACCCTAACAACATCATATAGATTAGCTTCATCCATGCCTTCAGCAACCACTAAAGGTCCAGAAACCTTTATTATCTTTCCGATTTTCAAGTTACCAACCTGCCTTCCTATAAAATATTAACGCCAACTGCTTTTTCAACATTATCACTGATTCTTTTCATTCCTATATTTAGAGTTCCTTGATTACTTGGAATTAATATTACAGCAGGAAGTGTCTGTCTATTGTACCTTTCTATAGTCTCCTCTATCTCCTTTGCAACATGCTCTGTCACAAAAATAACTGCGTAATTCCTCATTGCTAATCTATCTATAGTCTTTCGTGCTTCTTCATGTTCTACTACTGGAAAGACATCTAGACCAAGAGCTTTAAAAGCTAGAACAGAATCCTTATCTCCTACAACTCCTATCTTCTTATACATAACAATCACGCAGCCTTTCTCTAATAACTTCCCCGGCAATATTATTGAGCTTACCAACCATTATAATTCTTATAATCTTAATTTCACTTTCCTTAGCAAAAGTATATGCAATAAGTGGCTCAATACCAAAACTTACATACTTAGCATTTTTCATAAACTCCATGATGTAGTTATCACTTAATTTTTCAAGAATATTCACTGAACCATTCTTTGAATAAGCTTCAATTCCTACTCTTAAAATCTCAGCATAATTTGTATAAAATAACTTCCCAGGAATATTTTCTACTGAGTCACTTAAAAGTGCTAGAAGCTTATCCTTATCTATTGTTCCACCTTTAATAATCACTGAAAGAAAAAACTCTCTGCTTTTATTCTGCTTTTTAATTCTTAAAAGTGTTCTTATATTTGTAAGATCTATCCAACTCTCTATATACTTTTCTAAAAATCTATCTCCAATATTCTTTGATATTTGAACCATTTCCTCAAACATATATTTATCAAAGATTATATCAATTCTTTGAGGGTCTTTATTGGAAGTAAAATCTATTACAACCTCCTCTATACTCTTTCTCATTGTTGCTTCTAAATCTCTGTAGTATTCATTATCCACAGCATATTTAAGCTTTGAAACCTCTACTTTACCAACATGTATAATCATGTTAGAAAAATCCTTATCAAGAAATTTTTCTTTTAACAATACTTTTAAGTTGTGGTAATCGTACTTTATTGCCATTACATCTACTACTTCTTTAACAGGGCTTATGTTGTAAATAAGCTGATACACCCTTTTCAGTTCACCACTTAGAATCATTTCATAATCTTCAGCTCTTTTAACGTTATGCATTACATTTGCATATTCAGTTTCCTGTAACACTCTTAAAACCTCTTGAGCAGATGAAGCGTCAATCATTCTGTCAAACTTAGCTTTATCAAGGAGCCTGGTTTCTAACACCCTAAGTCTTGGAATAACTTGGGCAAACTGCATTTCATTCATCATGCACCCTCCTTAATCGAATAATACCTTTGCTACTTCATACTCCAATTCATCCTTTATTGAGCTGACAAGAGCTTCAAAAGTGTTGTTAATTTCTATTCCATCCTTTTCCAAAATAAAACCACCCTTAAAACTTCTAACTTCTTCACTTAATGAAATTATTCCTTTTTTGCCCTTCTTTAAAAGCTCACTATTTAATTCTATTAGAAAATTGTCTGTTATTAATGTCCTTATCTCCTGATTTACTATAAGCTTCTCATCACCTGAAATATCAAGAGAAAGGGTTCTCTCTTTTATATAATTTAAATAGTCATTCTTTGAAAAAGCACACAACTCTTCTACTGCACTATTAAATACCTTTTCTATTATTTGTTGCTTCACTTCAAGCTTTTTATTTCTAACTTGAAGTTGAGCATTAGAGAGTATTCTTTCTTTTCTAATTTCGGCTTCTCTAATAGCTCTTTCTAAAGTTTCTTTTTCTATTTCTTTAGCCTCATGAATTTTCTTTTGCAAAATCTTATCTCTTTCTTCCTTTGCTATGGTAAGAATCTCTTTCTCCTTAATGTTTGCTTCTTCTAAAATCTTTCCTGTTAAATTATCTATTCCAGCCATTACACTCACTCCAAACTAATTTACAAATAGTACCATGAACAATGAAGCAACAAATCCTAAAACCGCATATGTCTCAACCATAACTGCATAAATAACACCCTTCATAACATCATTGGGTCTCTTAGCAAGTATTTGAACACCTGCAGCTGCAACTTTACCTTGCCATATAGCCGATCTCCATCCTGCTATTCCAACTGGTAAGCAAGCCATAAAATATTTCAATCCTAAACCCAAATCTGGAGCTGAACCTCCAAATATACCAATCTTAGTAAATAACAACAGCGCTATAACAAATCCATATAAACCTTGTGTACCTGGTAAAGCTACTAATATAAATGTCTTACCAAATTTATCTGGATCTTCTGTCATTAGTCCTGCAGCAGATTGTCCAACAATCCCTATACCTTGTGCTGAACCAATACCTGATAGACCAACTGCTAAAGCAGCACCTAATAAAGCCATTATTAACCCATTGCTTGTTGATGAAAAAAATTGAATCCATGAATCCATAATTAAATCCTCCCTTTATTTTATTATCTTTATATATTTGTCTGAAAGCTTAAATGGAGTAAATTTCTTTCCTCCACCTTCATAAAACTTACTAAAAAATTCAAGATATTGTAACCTTGCTGCATGAACATATGATCCTAATGCATTTATTACAAGATTAAATGTGTGTAAACCTAAAAATAAGACTGGTGCCAATACATATTTAATTGGTGAAGGAAACAAATTGATTATTAAATTTAAAGCATTAGCAATAAAACCTGTTGCAAGCCCTAATGCTAGAAGTCTTGAATATGAAACTATATCGCCTAAGTATCCTGTTATGCCATAAACTCCATATATTCCTCCACCAATCTTTCCACCTAAAGTTGGTGAACTTCTACCCTGTGTTAATAGTAGACCAACTATACCAACAACAAATAGTACAGTTCCAATTTTCCCTCCAACCCTCATAAGCATTAAGATTGAACCTATTAAAGTTAAATACCATGTTAATACATCATATATGGCGTCCTTCATATTTCCTGATTTTATTAAGATATACCCCTTAATTCCCAAACCTATAAAGATATGGAATACACCAAATATCAATGATAAAATAAATATTTGTGCTATATCTGTAGTTGTATCTAAAAGCTTTGGAGGGTTAAATCCAAAATAATTAAATAGATCTCCAAACCAGCCTCCATAGAGTGCCCCCCAAAACATTGTTGAAATTCCCGCAAACATAAATAGCTTAAAGATATTTCTTCTTTCTTTATTGTTAACCTTTGAGAGTGCGAATGCGGATACTGCAATCATTATAAGACCATATCCAGCATCAGAAAGCATCATTCCATAGAACATAAAATAAAATACTGCTAAAATTGGCGTTGGATCCACTTCTGTGTAAAGAGGCATACTATACATCTCAAGAATACTCTCAAAAGGAGTTGAGAAGCTATTATTTATTAGTTTTATAGGAACCTGTGATGCTTCCTCTTCATCAACTTTATTGAAGGCTATATAATACTCATTTCCTATAGATTTTTTAACTAAGGCTTCAAGTTCCTTATTGTTTTCAACAGGGTTCCATCCACATATAGTAATAACCTTTTCACTCTTTAAAAAATTATTGGATGCATTAAGTTTTAAAATAAGGTTATTAAAATACTCATATGCAACTAAAAGATGTTCCCTTTCACCATCAAAATTCTTAATACTTTCTTTTATTTCTTTCTCTTTAATTATTAATTGTTTTATTTTAGAATTATAACTTTCTATTATTTCAAATGGAGAAGCCTCATAACTTTGAGAAAAAGTAGAAAAACCAAACTTTTTTAATAGTTCTTGAGCTTTTTCTTCTTCACTATGATGAACTAAAGCAAATATATAAATGTCCTGATTGTCTCTATTTAAAATTTCTACGCAACCGTTCATTATCTGTTTATTAAAATCCCTTACTAATATATCTTCATACTGTTTTGAAGTTGTCCCAAGAAATGGTATTGAAAAATTTAATTCTCTTAAGGATTTTAATGGTGCATCAAAGTTTGTCCAATTAAGAAGTGCACAAATCTCACCTTCTAGTTTAGTTTTCTGATTATGAAGATCATTAAGTATTACTTCCTTCTTCTTTAATTCATCATACACATCATTCCAGCTATTGCTTTCCATAACAGCAGTTAATTGACTCAAGGATATCTCCTTCTTATCCTCTAGGAGTGAAAGAAACGTACTTTTTTGTGGGGCATAAGTTTGAAGAAAATCTAATGCAAATCTTATCTTAGATAAATTCTCTTCATATAATTTATATTTTTCTCCTACTTCATCCTTTGAAAGTCCTTTTAAATCTTCATAATTTTCTACAATATCTTCATTTTGAAGATTTATAAACTGTACACCTTCAAATCCTTGAAGTACTTCTAGAAGTCTTTCCTTATGTGATTCAAAGAGAAGTAATATAAATTTATTCATTTTAACTATTGCCATGAATATTCACAATCCTCTCAACCACTAATTTTATAGCATTACTTATCTTTTCCTTCGGTAAATTACAAATTCTATCAGCTTCTTCATTTCCTTTGTTAATTATTGGTTCAGCTGCTTTATTACCCAAAGTTATTGCTTCATCCATAATACTCTGAGCTTTTGCCTTAGCCCCATCAACTATCCTTCTGTATTCCTCATCAGCTTCTAGATAAGCCTTTGAAATGATTTCCTTACTTTCTGTCTGAGATTTCTTAATAATAAAATTTGCTTCACCTTCTACCTTTTTTACTTTATTAATTGCTTCTAACGCCAAATTATCACCACCTTTTACATTAACTAACTTTAATGGAATTTATTTATTAATACTTAATGTAGTATTAATTACTATATTTCTTATTACTATTATACATCTTCTAGAACTTTTTTCAATTAAAATTATGTAAATAAATTGCACTAATAAAAAAATAATTAAGGTTATCCTTTTATTAACAAGATTAATAAAATAAAATTTAATAGTCATCGAGCCTATTAAAGCTACACAACTTCAATCCTTATACAATTCAGTTATGAAGTTATGTAGCTAGCTTGAGTCAGATTTCACTTCGTGTAAAAAGTTCTTAAATGACATCAAATACAAAAAAGGTAACTTGCTTTAGCAGAAATAAATATAGCGAAAAATAGTTAAGAACACTAATTGTATATAGATACGCAACTGCATACTTATGTAATACTCAGCATTCTTAATTTTTACTCTAGTTTATTAAAGCCTATACAAGTTACCTTTTCTCATATTGTTTTTAGGACACTATACCTTTATAATTTACTTTAGATTATAAAATTATCAGAACTCACATTATCCTTAATTAATTTATTTGTTCATATTCAGTAATACTAATTATATTATTAGGATTTTTTACATCAAATATAAAATAACTTGGTGAAAATTTTATACCGCTATCAGATATATATTTATTTATATCTAATCTGAACTTTTCTATATGATAGTTGTTGCTATCATATTGTTCTTTTATTGAGTCCTTAATTCTTCTTTCCTCATTCTTATCTAAATCTCTGATTAAAAAATCTGGGAGCCATTTTTTCTTATTAAAGCAAAGATAATCATATTTTATAATCTCTTTTAATGCTTCTTGATTTTCACTATTTAGTTTTTCCTCATTAAAATCAAGAAACACCTTGTAGTACTCAACATTGCCTATATTTCTTTTAAAATATCCTTTCTTTTCAAAGAATGAACCTAGCTCGAAGTAAAAATCAAAAGGAGTTTCAAATTTATGATTAAAGAACTTTATTATGTTATTAAATTTTCCAGAATTATAATATTTATCAACCATCTCTTCAGCCTTTTTAAGTTGAAGGAGTTCTTCATAACTAATATCCTTTGATCTTAATATCTCATAAGGAGCATACGGTGAATAAACTATTCCCCATTTTAATGCCTCTTCCCTCATAGAGGACCCTTTTAAAAGCTTTAGAAATCCAAGTTGAATTTCTTCTGGCCCTATAGAGTGAACATCATTAAAGGACTTTTTAAAAGATTGAAAATCCTCTCCTGGAAGTCCTGCAATTAAGTCTAAGTGCTGCTTTATATTACCTCTTTGTGCTATCTTAGATACTCTTCCTTTTATATCATTAAAACTTATATGTCTATTAATATTAGCTAAAACCTCATCATTTGTTGTTTGCACCCCAACTTCAAACTGAAATCTTCCATACGGTGCCTTACTTAAAAGCTCTATCTCATCATCTCTCAATATATCTGCTGATATTTCAAAATGAAAGGTTGTATTAGTATTCTGCTCCATTAGATATTTCCAAATCTCTTTAGCAAAATTATGATTACAGTTGAATGTTCTGTCTACAAATTTTACAAGTCTAACACCTTTATCCATGAAATACTTTAATTCCTTCTTAACTCTTTCTACATTTAAAAATCTAACACCTTCTATTGTAGATGATAAGCAATATTTGCACCTAAAAGGACACCCCCTAGAAGCTTCATAATAGACTATTTTATTCTCTATAGAATTGTCATCCATGGTATAAGGAAATACTAAATTATTCATATCTATTTGAGGTCTAAAACCATTAAATTTAACATCATTCTCTGTTTTATAATATAATCCTCTAATAGTTTCTAATTTTCTTCTTTCCAATTTATACTCAATAAACTCTTTGTAAGTTTCTTCACCTTCACCTGTTATTAAAAATTCTCCTACATGTTCCTTTAAGAAATTTTCACAATCAAAAGAAACTTCTGGGCCACCATAAAGTATCTGAATTTTATCATTTACTAATTTTATAAGCTCTGCAAGCCTATTTATATATTCCATATTCCAAATATAACAAGAAAAAGCTACTACATCTGCCTTTTCCAACATAATTTCCTCTAGAATATTCTCTATTCTATCATTTATTGAAAATTCTCTAATGGTACACTCATAATCTAATTCACTTGTAAATTGCTTTAAGTATCTAACTGCAAGATTACTATGAATGTATTTAGAATTTACCGCTGTTAATAACACTTTCATCTAATGTTCTTCCTCTCTTTTTAGCTTTAATAAAGTATATTTTATCCCAAAACTTAGTTTCTTCTATTTCGAAATAATTTTCAAGTATTTTTTTCAATAGCTCTGTAGTGCATTCATTGATGGGATTAAAATCTTTATAGCTAAAGGTTTTGGTCTTATCTTTAGGCATAAGAACTTTGATGTCAATATTTATTATTTCTTTTGATCTTTTTTCTATGTCCCAAATATAAAGTAATCCCTCATCACCAATATGCTCCCAAACCTCTTTTATTAACTCTCGCCTTTCACTATTTCTCCAAATTTTGCTTAGGGTAAAAAAGAAAACTCCTGTTTTAAAGTCGTTACTTTTCTCTGTATTTAGGATATCTACATAATCAATACATATTTCATCATCTGAATTTTTTGTTAAATTGTATATTACCCCATGATTCTCCTTACCAATATCTAATACATCTCCATCAAATTCTATGTCTTTCATATCTAATATATATTCCATATAGCATCACCCTTATTTCCATATTATTGAAGTTATAATTCTATAAAGAAAAAAGAATTCCTTTAAATTTGGAATTCTTTTTATATAAATATATATAACTTCAATCATTAATAAGTTTTAGTGAAAAATCTCGACATTCAATACTTTTTCTAAAATTCTTAATTTAATTATGAAGTTATGTATCTTTATAGTGACTTATTAATAAATGTGTATCTATAACTTGAGTCAGATTTCACTTCGTGAAATGGCAGCAAATCAAACTAAAAATATTTTTAAAAATATAAAGGTATTCTTGTGACTTATAAATTCAATCACAAAATTGTTTACCTACATGTTCCTCATAAAAATTTAAAAGGTATCCTGCAGTGGATATTTGAGCCTGCTTTAATATTACTCTGGAAATTTCAAAATATCTCTCTTCCCTATCTTCTATTTGATTGAACCTATAATAAGCATTATTAGCTACTTCTGCATTATTTTTCATAAAGTCCTTAAGTTTTGTTTGTCTTAACGTTCCTGAATTTTCAGAAAAGTCATAATGATTAAAAAGCTTTAGTCTAATCCAAGATTCAAAACCTTTGTGACTTTTTAGAAGTCTGTTGTTCACATGATGGGGTACTGTAGCATCTTGAATTAAATGAGCAACAGCTCCTACAAAAAAAAGAGCTTTATTTAAATTTTCTCTTTTTATATTTCTAATAGCTTCCCTATTGTATCTTACACCTTCATCTAGAGCATTGGAGAAGCCATATAATCCTCTTTCCTCTGAATAGTGAAAAAAATGATTTATGCTTTTAAAATCCTGATCAGCCCAGACAGCACCTTCATTCAATGGCTTAATATTTTCTTTAAAGAACTGAGCGGCATCCTCATAACCATCATTATTAAGAATGTGAATTGCCTGCATATTAATATACTTATGCACTATACAACTAGTTTTTACCACAACCTTTTTAATCGGATTAACCGTAACCATAACTCCTCTTACAAAATTCCCATAAGTTTGTTCAATCTTCTTTTTCATTGGTTCTATCAACCCCTATTTAATCTTATCATTTATTATTAAAATTACTACTAATCCTATTATTACACAAATAGCAAAAATCATAATCTCCTTTGGAATATTAATAGTACTTTTATTTATATCAGACTTTACCTCAAAAATACATTTTTTTGTCTCATCAAGAATTAAAAGTGAGTTTTTTGAAAACTTCATTTCATTAATCTTATCACCTTTCTCAAGCTTAAGTTGTTTAGTTAATATTCCATTATTAGTAATGTTATAAATAATTCCATTACTACTATCATAAAAAAACATAGAATCCTTTGCTGCCAATGCTCCTGCTTTATCTACTACAAGTCCTGCTAAAGAAGAAACAGAGCTGTGTTGATAAAATGGGGCACTAGGATTTGTAGTTGGATGTTCTTCTAAAATAAAGGATACCTTTTCTTCACCTTCTTTTCTAAACCTTGGTGAATTTATAGGATCTCCTCCACTATAATCTGGCCAACCATACCATAATCCATATTTAAGTTCATAAATATAATCCTTATCCCCAGGAACCGGTCTAAGTCCTCTGTTCTCCATGCCACCTACTACTGCATATATTTTACCTTTTGAATTCATATCCCATCCTTCAATATTCCTTATCCCCCAACAAAACGACTCTCCTTTTTTACTTAAAGTGTTAACCCTTATAACCGAAGCATTACCTGGAAAATGAGCTGGGATTCTCTCGCCACTAGTATTTATAGTGCCATAAGGAACAAAAGCACCCGTTGAATTATTATTGAAGTTCTTTCCTTTTAAAACAATAGTCTTTGGAGTTAAATCATGAATAGGACTATTATTCATCCAAAGATTATCTGGCCCAACAACGCCGGAATTAGTGGCAGATCCAATAGATATATATAAATAATTTTCCTTAGCAAGAATCTTGCTATATTTATAATCGCCAAAGTTAGGTAGATTGTCCATAATAATCTCATGCTTTTTATTCTTTAAGTTATATGAATAAAGCTTTGTGGAGGAAATATAGTATAACTTTTGTTTATTATATATTATTGTTGTTATAGATAAATCTTTATCCTTAAATAATGTGAGACTTTTTCCGTAATTGTCTATTACCTGCACTTCAGTACTTGTAGCAATATAATAGTTTCCCATATCATCAACATCAAAACTTCTGCATCCTTCAATTCCTTTATATTTTACTTCCGCTGTAATTTTTTCTATTAATGGAGTTATATTGTATCTCATGGCATTTTTATAAAGAAAAAAAGATGATACTAAAACTACTACAACTATAATAATAATTTTTATTAAGTTTCTCATATCTCCCTCCGTATCAAAGATAATCAATTCCCTGGTTAAAAAAGCATATAGATACATAACTTCATAACTGAATTTATAATTCAATTATACAAGTTTATAGAATTTATTAATTATTGAATTGAATTATCTTATTATTACAGTTATTCTATCTAATATATATTTTAAAATATATTAAAAAATGAATATCCTAAATACTATTACTATTCTCCTTTAAAATTAAAGGCCTACCAAGAATATTTGTCCATATAATTGAATAACTTTTAATATTGATGGTAGGGAGAGTGAGTAGTGTGATTGAAAACAATTTTTATAGAAATTCCATTATATTAACAGCATCCAATCTGACCACAGGTATCTTAGGTTTTATTTTCTCAATATATCTCTCTAAAGTTTTAGGTCCAGAGGGTATGGCCCTTTATGGACTTGTAATGCCAATATATAACCTATTTATTTGCCTTATGACAGCAGGAGTTGTAGCTGCAATCTCTAAGATTTCCGCTATATATTCTACTAATAATGACTATGGTAATCTTTTTAAAACTATGAGAACAGTAGCTTTTTTTAATTTTATATGGTCAACTCTTGTAGGTATACTAGTTTTCTTTTTTTCTTCTTCCATAGGTACATACTGGGTAAAGGATGAAAGAACTATAAATGCTATAAAAATCACTTGTCCCTCTATGATATTTATAGCATTATCAAATATACTTAAGGGATATTTTTATGGCACTTCAAAAATAGCTATTCCTGCTTTTGTAGATATATTGGAAAAGGGAGTGAGAATCTTTGTTATAGCTTTTTTAATATACTTTTTTAATGCTACTTCCTTATCTTCACTAGTAACAGTTGCTTATATAGCATTATGTATTGGGGAATTTCAAAGTTTAGCTCTTCTTTATATATATTATAGGCGTCTTTCAAAAAAAATAAGAATTATACCAAAGAAAAAAGAGGGACGAGCTCAACTTCTTTTTGATGTATTACTAATATCACTTCCTCTTTGCATCACCGGTTTTCTTACGAGTATATTTTATACTACTTCAGCTCTTGTTGTACCTAGAAGATTGATTGCGGCTGGCTTTGAATATAGTACAGCACTTGCTATGATTGGTAAATATGCTGGTATGGCTTTAACAATAGTAACTTTTCCAATGGTGATAATAACTTCCTTAAATACTTTGCTTATACCTGATCTCTCTCAAACTATGAATAAAAAGGATTATTATTCTGCTGCAGTTCGAATAAGAGGAATTTTAAAACTTGTATTCTTGCTTGGTATTTGCACTACAATAATTTGCGTATTAATTCCTTCTTCCTTAGGACAAATGTTTTTTAACAGAACTGATCTTGGAGCTTATATAAAGGCTGCCTCTTTCGGAGCACCAATTTACTTTACCTCCTTAACAATGTTTGGAATATTAAATGGCTTAAGTAAGCAAACAATAATTTTACGTAATTCTATAATAACTGAAATCGTAGAGCTAATTTCCTTATATACTTTAACTTCCATTCCTTCAATAAATGTTTTTGGATACGCTATAACTGCTGTAATTGTTTCATCCCTAAGTTTGGCATTGAACCTTTATGAGGTTAACAAATCTATTAACCTCAATATTTCTTTAAGTGTTGTTATTATTTATATCTTGTTTGGATTTCTATTCTTCTATATACTTTCAATATTTTCTTCACTTATAGTAGGATTGAGTTTAGTTGTAAAAAATTTAATAATTATAATCCTATGCTTCTCAATATTTACTCTAGTAGCATTAAAATTAAAAATTGAATAAAAAGAGAGCTATCCAAAAAATCCTTTGGATAGCTTCCTTTTTGTCCTCACACTTTAACCTTTTATAAAATTTAACACTGTATATAATTTCCTATTATTAATAAGAATTAATATGCAAATATTATTTATAGTTACTATTAATAGTAAGGAGGTTTTCTATGTTGAAACTATCACCAAAACTTTACAGAACATTTATACGACCAAAATGGTTCACCAACTTATTTATTAATAATATGATCAAAAAAGAGTTTAATTTTACTAATAAAAGTGTACTGGATTTTGGCTGTGGAGTTGGCTGCAGCTGCTCTATTTTTGAGCCGATAAGATATTTGGGAATAGATTGCGACATGAATAGAATTGTCTATGCAAGACGCTTAAATCCTAACTACAAGTTTGAAGTTATAAGAAGTAATGATAAATTACCTATAGCAGATAATTCAGTAGATTATATAATAATTTCATCAGTTCTACATCATATTCCTACCGAATACATTAGAAATTACGCGAAGGAGTTTCATAGAATCTTGAACCCACATGGTAGTATTCTAGTCATTGAACCTGTTTTTATTAAAGGTTCTTCTATCAACAATCGATTTATGGCTTATTTTGATAAAGGAAAATATATTAGACATCAACTTGAATACTTTCAAATGTTTAATTCATGTAATTTTAAAACTAGAGAATTAAAAAAATATACTCAATTACTCTTTTATAATAAAATATTTTTTGAAGCTCAGCCAATTAATAATTTTAAACTATCTTTATAGTTCATATAAAATAAAAAAGGGGGCTGTTCAAAAAAGTTATTTAATCAACTCACTTTTTGTATGCATATAAATGAAAAAGGGGCTTTACCCAAAAAGTACTTATACTTTTTTTGGTCAGCCCTATCTTCATTGTCAATTCTTAATTGCTTGTTATCTTAAGTTTTTCTTCATAAATCCTGGTAATAACCTAAGAGCCTTAGGTGAAAGTCCTTCTAATTCCTTTTTTCTTACTCCTCCAATATATATCATTACATAAATATAAACAAATGCTCCAACTACAATAGTTAATAAAAGTGGAACTACATTTATAAATCTTCCTGTACCAATAATATATGAAGTTGTTCCAAAAAATAAAGTCTTTGATGCATAAATGAATATAGCCATTACTAAAGAACTTATTATTGGCTTTAATGCTAGTGTTATTAAAGAAAATTTTATTTTTAAGACTCTACATACTCTCGTGTGATTTAAAATCATCGGCACTAGAAAACATAAAACTCCACCTACTACTGCACCCCTTATATTTATATCTCTATATCCTATTAGAATGTAGTTGCTAGTTATTTTAAAAATTATACCAATTAAAAGAGATATTACTACAAAATAAAATTGATTTATACTTTGAAGTACAGTATTTTGTATCTGTACTACTGCCATAAAAATTACTACTATTGAGCCGTACAACATAAGTTCATATCCTTGGGGTATACCAAATAATACTTTGTATATTTCTGAACTTAAAACTGCTAACCCAAAGGCTGCGGGTACAGTAACAGTGTAAGTCATTCTTATTGCAAATAATATCTTTTCTCTTATAGTATTCTTATCCTTTAGTACTAAAGCCTTAGATATTGCAGGCATTACTGCTGTCCCTAATGCAGTAATAATTATTAATGGTACATAAAGTAAAGTTTTATAGAAACCTAAAATACCATAAAGCTCATCTGCTTGGCTTGTACTAAATCCTGCATAAATGAGTCTTGCATTTACATTAAACATATCTACTACAGCGCCAAAGTTCTGAAGACCTGCACTTAAAGCAATTGGAAATCCATAAGTTATAAGTCTTTTTATTATTACTTTTCCTCTTAATCTTTTTAATGATGTATCTGTATTTTTAATACCTGATTCAATTTTTTTAGATACAGTTATAAAAATTAAATAATAAATAGCAATTAGTGCACCTATAGACGTACCAAGTGTTGCCCCTGCACTTCCATATTCTATCCCATACTTCATAAGATAAAAAGCAAATATCAAACTTAATGCAACATTTACAAGCTGTTCAAGAACTTGTGATACTGCTAAGGGTGTCATAAGATTTCTTCCTTGAAAGTATCCCCTATAGGAACAAAGTACTGAAGTTAGAGCTATAGCTGGTGCTAAAACTATTAGTCCGATATAAATATTGGGATTTTCACTTTTATAAGCTATAAACTTAGCACTTACTATAAGTAATACTGTTAATAATGTTCCAAAAACTAATAATAAAGTTCTTGAAAGCCTAAAAGTTCTTAAAGCATCTCTATGATTTCCCATAGCTTCAAGCTCAGAAACATATTTAGCTATAGCTGTTTGCATACCAAGATTTAACACTGCATAAAGAAAAACAAATATCTCATAAGTTTTTTGATATATACCATATCCACCAGTACCAATTAACCCTTGAAGAAGAGGCACATATAGCAAAGACAAAAGCTTTGCTAATATGCCTGCAAGAGAAAGTATGGCAAACCCTCTAGTAGTTGACTGCTCTTTCATATTTATCTCCCATCAAAATATAAACTTAAAAACATCTTTTTTAATTTTCTTAAACATAGGAGGTAATGTCTCTGCTATAGTTTTATTCTTTAAATAATTAAATTTCTCTGGAACATCTTTAAAAATAACTTTATATGCATAAAGAAATTGATAGTTTAATCCAAACTTGTTATCAAAGAAAGAATTCATCTTCTTATCTCCATACTTTGGATCACCTATAATCGGATGTCCTAAATATGCTAAATGTGCTCTAAGTTGGTGACTTCTTCCTGTTATAAGCTCAATCTCTACTAATGAGAATGCTCCGTTACTCTGTAGCGTTTTCACTTCCATTGAAATCTTCTTTGTATTAGGTCCTTTAGTTTCAAAAACATTGGATATATTATTTTCATCGTCCTTAGCTATATATGCTTCGTATACTTTATCTTTTATTCTTCCCTTAACTAATGCGATATAATATTTTTTTATTTTTCTTTCTCTTATAAGCTCATTTAAAAGTTTAAGTGATTCAAAGTTTTTACCATAAAAAACCACACCAGAAGTATTTCTATCCAACCTATTACATGGAGCTGGAGTAAAGGTAACTTCCTGTTCTGGAACATAATCTCCTTTTCTATGAAGATATGATAGAACATAATCTGTAAGAGTTGGTTCTCCATTTTTCTTATCAGAGTGAACCAATACTCCCGGCCACTTCTCTACCAACACCATATTTTCATCCTCATAGGTTATCATTAAAGAGCTTGAGTCAACCATTTGGAATTTTTCATTTTTTTCTTGCTTTGATTGAATATATCTTATCTCTACAATGTCACCTTCTTGAAGAGAATACTTTTCTTTTTCCTTCTTTCCATTAATCCTTATATCTCCTTTTCTTAACGCTTTAAAAATAGCGCTTAAAGGTACATCCTTTAAAAGCTTTCTTAGAAATTTGTCAAGTCTCTGACCTGCTTCATTTGTTCCTATTTCTATTCTCACAAAATCCACTCCTAAATTTTTATTACATTGTAATAGATTATTATTACATTGTAATAGATTAATATTATTTTGTTATCTTGTCAAATAATTATAAGCTGTTAGACACTGTACCGCTACCCCTATATGTAAACAATGCTCATCTATATCAAATAAGGCATTATGAATAGGTGCATTTACTGTTTTATCGTTATTTCCACATCCTAACAAAAAGAAACCAGCTGGTCTTTCATTTGCAAAATAAGCAAAACTTTCAACCCACATTCTTGGATTCTCTTGTAAATCCACATTTTCTTCTCCTAAAATCATCTTTGATGCTTCTCTAATTGTGTCTACCATGTGGTCATCATTATACAAACAAGGATAACTTTCTTCAATTTCTACTTCATAATTCCCTCTCATTGCAGTGCAAACACCTTTTACTATTTCTTCTAACCTTCTTTTTGTATGTTCTCTATCTTCAGAGGACATAGTTCTCATAATTCCTTTTAAAACAACCTCGTCTGGAATAATATTTTGTGCAGTTCCACCTTGAATGCTTCCAATTGTTATAACTGCAGGATTAAAAGGAGATATCTCTCTGCTTACAATAGTTTGCAGAGATAATACTACTTGAGAAGCCATAACTACTGGATCCACAGTAGTGTTTGGAGCTGCTCCATGTCCTCCTTTACCCTTTATTTTAATAGTGAAAGGATTCGAAGCTGCATTTACCACTCCATTTTTAACCTTTATCTTTCCAGCTTCTAGATCTTCTGTCACATGTAATCCTGCTACAGCATCTACCCTTGGATCTTCTAGAACTCCTTCTGAAATCATCAATCTTGATCCTCCAGTGGTTTCTTCTGCTGGTTCAAATAAAAGCTTAACTTTTCCTTTTAACAAATGCTTATTTTTATTTAAAAGCTTTGCTGCACCTAATAATATTGTTGTATGAGCATCATGTCCACAAGCATGCATCTTTCCTTCAATTTTTGATCTATACTCACATACCTTTTTGTCTTGTATAGGAAGCGCATCTATGTCTGCTCTTAAAGCAATTACTTTTCCTTCTGAAGCCCCCTCAGCAGTACCTTCAATAATACCACAAACGCCCGTTTTAGCTACAGCCATATATGGAATACCCTCACTTTTCAAAAAACTCTTTATTTTTTCTGAGGTTTTCCACTCCTCAAATCCAAGCTCAGGATTTTCATGTAAATCCCTTCTAATTTTTATAAGTTCCTCATTAATCTTTAATGCTTCTTTTAAAAAATCAATATTCATAAATAACACCTCTTAACTATAAAATGCTTAATTATTCTTATAACTACTTTATACTTTGTATAACGATTTTACTATACCCTCTCTACCTAACTATTTTTCAAATTTTATAACATCAGTATATGTAAATTATTTTTCCTCAATACTCTCTGTTTTTATTATAAAGTACCATTAAAATAAAAACATATGTTTAAACT
>NZ_BOPZ01000018.1 GCF_018332455.1 Clostridium polyendosporum | reverse complement strand
CCTTCAGATTTCATCTCACGATGAACACCCTTGCCTTCGGCTAACGGTTGGTGCTATCAACCCCCGTAGTGGACTTTCACCACCAAGCTGTCGCCCATGCTGGGCGCACATAAAAAAACCAGTATTGAACACTATATCTCAATACTGGTTTTTCAATTAAATTCCATTTTTTTGCAAATAGTTTAGCTAAAATTTCATTTAAAATTACTTTTTTTATAATTACCTAAATTCACTACATATTAAGTATTATCTACTTAAATAATATACTTAATTAAAGTAACACTGATACTTTTCCTTTATAAACTTATATCGCCTGACTTAATGCATCTTCTACAGCCTCTTTTATTCCATTACAACTTCTTGTAGCCCCTGAAATTCCATCTACGTTTGTTGATTGAGCTTTTATAATCTCATTAGGAATTACTTGAAAAGGTTCTTATGCATATCTTGGTGTTTCATTACTTGATATTATTTGCACATCTTCAATTTTACTATTTTTTATTGTTACTGAAACCTTAAGATCAGGTCTATAACCATTACCGACCCCAATATATGTTCCATCTTTATACTTCTTTTGCTGTGAGTCTTTATTTATACCATAACCTAAGTTACCATTTGTTGAAACAGTAAAATTATTTGGCCTAATAATTTTACCTATCATATTATCAG
Source organism: Clostridium polyendosporum (assembly GCF_018332455.1). GTDB lineage: Bacteria > Bacillota > Clostridia > Clostridiales > Clostridiaceae > Clostridium_AY > Clostridium_AY polyendosporum. The sequence continues at coordinate 76,725 of NZ_BOPZ01000018.1, read as the reverse complement.
CAGTATATAATCCTGCAAAAGCAGTCATTGCAACTGCACTAGCAAGCGCTGGATTAACATTTTCATCGCATATACTTGCTTGAGTATTTTTCCTCGGACAAACTGGTATACATTTTAGGCAGTTTATACATTCTCCGCTGGTTACCTTATCAGTTTTATAAAGTTCGATCCCCATCGGACAATTATTTGTGCATATTCTGCATTTTCCACATCCACTTGTAGGTTTATCAATTTTAAAAATCCTAATCTTAGATACTATTGCAAAAACAGCTCCAAGTGGACATAAGTATCTACAAAAGAACCTTTCTATAAATACCGCCCCTAACATTATTAAAGCTAGCACCATAAATCCAGCAGGATATTGAACTATTGCTTTAGAAAAGTCACTTATTTGTGCAAAAGCGTCCCATGGACTAACCGTATCAAATAAATTACTACCCATTGTCCAAATAACAGCTATAATAAATAATAAAATTGCGTACTTAATGTATTTTAAAACTGTATCTAATTGAGTACTTACTCGAAATTTTGTTTTAAATATCTTTTTAGATATCATATATATATAATCATTAAAAGTTCCAAAGATACAAAACCACCCACAAAAAAATCGGCCAAATATTATTGTTATAGGAATAATCGCGAGGACTTCAATTAAGCGTGGAAAAACTTCAATGAAATTAAAATTTCCTTGAATAATCATTAAATAAATTTGTTTTAATTCACTAAAAGTTAACGTAATTAAACCCGGAAAAAAGATAAAAAATATTATTTGTGTAATAATCCTAAATATTTGTAGTTTAGATATTTTCTTTTTCATACTATCCTATCTCTCCTATTCTAGTTCATATAATTCTGATAGATAAATTCACTATTGCATAATTTAAAGTTATTTTTAACTCCTGATGTTACGTGGATTTTTTTATCTTCAGTTATAAATATCGCATCAACACCTTCTAAAGATTCTATTAGTTTTATTCCCTTATCAAGCCCCATAACATAGGCACAAGTAGATAGTGCATCTCCATCAATGGAATAGTCAGATATTATAGTAACACTTATTACTCCATTTTCAGAAGGATATCCTGTTCTAGGGTCAATTATATGATGAAATCTTTTTCCATCCTTAATAAAATATCTTTCGTAGTTTCCAGAAGTAACTATGGATTTATTTTTAACACTTACTATACCACCGTACTCTCCAGTAAAGCTAAATGGATCTTGTATTCCTATGTTCCATTGAGTTCCATCTGGCTTACTTCTATATGCAAATATGTTTCCTCCAAGATCAATAAGTGCACTCTGGATTTTATTTTTTTTAAATATATTTTTCACCTCATCTGCTGCATATCCCTTAGCAATACCACCTACATCTATACACTGATTTTCACAATTTAGTTTTATAGTTTTATTACTATCATTTAAACTTACATCTCCGTAATTCACTAACTTAAGCAAATTATTAATTTCATCCTTATGAGGAATACGAGCATTACTTGTGTTAATTCCCCATAAACTTACTATTGGTCTAATAGTTGGATCAAAAGCTCCCTCTGATAATTTACTGTATTGTACTGCTTTCTTTATTACAAAATAAGTATCATTACTGACTTCGCTATGCAGTCTGCCAGCACTTTTATTTATTTTTGAAACCTCACTATATTCTTTAAATGCAGACATCTTATCATCTATTTCATATAGTCTTCTAATAGCTTCTTCGATAGCTTTTTCTGCTTTTTTTCCATATACCTTTAATTGAATTACAGTACCAAGTACGTAAAACTCTTTTATAATAGGCACTTCGTTATTGGTACGTCTAATAAAAAACATGTAATTTCCTCCCTTAAGATTTATACCAAAGTTAACTTTTAATTTTTACTTGATAGGCTTAATTATATAATCTCATCCTTAATGTAATTTTAAAATTTCCTTAAGGAATGCTTAGAAAAAAGTAAATAAATTTTAAAACTTAAAAACTTCCTCCAAATCACTTATTAATACCGAAAATAATTCTATTTACATATTTGTTAGATTACACAAACAAAAAAAGCTTTGGAATTTTAATCCAAAACCTTCTGTTAGAAAATTATCTTTATTATCATTTATTTATAATATTTAAAGTAAATGTTAGCTAATTAATTGCAAATATACAGTAAACGTGGTCCCTCTTCCTAATTCACTACTAACCTCAATTTCTCCATTATGAGCATCTATAATGGATTTAACAATAGATAACCCTAAACCATAACCACCATATTTACGAGATCTATGTGATTCACTTCGAAAAAATCTATCAAATATTTCATTTAAGTCTTTTTGTGGAATTCCTGACCCATTGTCCTTAATCTTAAGAACTGCAAAATTCCCTGAAGATTTATCTATGCAATCTAATAAAATAGTGATCACTCCATCTTTTTCATCAGTATGTTGTATTGCATTCTGAACTAAATTAAAAATAACCTGTTTAACTTGATTTCTATTAGCTAAAATCAATGTACTTTCTTTTAATTCCAATTTAATTTTTCTTTCTCCTGCAATAATTTGCAGTTGTGGATAGACTTCTTTTATAATACTATTAAGGTCTTCCGTTAACATCTCTACTGGAGCTTGCTGCTCTAACTTAGTTAACATTAATAAATCATTTACTAATTTAGTTAGACGTTCACTCTCTACTAAAATACTGTTTAATGCTAAGTTTAATTGGTTTTCATTTTTTGCAGCTCCTCTTAGTAAAACTTCTACAAAACCATGAATTGAAGTAAGAGGTGTTCTTAATTCATGAGAAGCATCCGAAATAAATTGACGCATTTTTTCTTTAATGTATTGTTCTTTTTCAAAAGACATTTCTATCCTTTCAAGCATATTGTTAAAAGCATTCGTTAATTTATCGATCTCTACTTGCCCATTATCTACAGGTAATCGTGTATTTAGCTGTCCAACAGTGATATTCTCTACCGTATTAGTCATATTATATAATGGTTTTAATGTATATTTTAATACTAGTCCCACAAGTATAATACCTATTGATAATATTAAAATTGATGCAATTATATATGTATATAGCTGACGTTTAAGTATTGCCACTTCTGGTTCAATTGTAGTACTTAATTGTATTAACCCAGAACTTGAATTTGGATTACCAATCTTACGCCACCCAACCATATTTACAGATCCATTTTTATCTTTAATAAACCTGTACTCTTCCTTGATTCCTTTTTTATTGAGAATTTCTTTATACTCATTTTTAGATAACTTAGGAACTGGTAAACTGTCTGCAAATTTAGTAACCTCTGCCACAACTATACTATCTCTAACTTTAGTACCTTCTGCTATAACCTTTCCTTCTTGATCTATAATTGCTACATCCACACCTAAACCTACTACACTTCTTATAATGTATACTGATTGTTCCCTAACATCCATTGGAGATTGTATTTTTGTTAAAACATCCAAATTAATGTTATGAAACCTCGACTCTACTAATTGCATTTTACTATTATATAAGTTTTGTTTCATAGCCAGATACTGAGATATCTCCATAATAACTAGAGAAAACATTAGTATAGAAATACAGCCAAGTAAGAGCTGCAACTTTAAACTCTTAATTCTAAATATATTTAATAATTTTTTCATACCACTAACATCCTATATCCTACCCCTCTAACAGTTCGTATGATACTATGCTCTTTATCTCCGATCTTTTCACGTAAATATCTAATATATACTTCAACAATATTTTGTTCACCATTAAAATCATATCCCCAAATATTCTCTATTATTGTCTGCTTACTTAACGCTAATCCATTATTAAGAAGCAGATATCTTAGTAAATTATATTCAGTCGGAGATAGTACTAAAAGCTTATTTTCAAAAGAAATTTCGTGTGCGCCATCATCTATACGAAAATCCCCTATGTTTATCACATTTGTTAACTCAGGAAAGCTATTTCGTAATCTAGCATTAATTCTGGCTAATAACTCCTTAAAACTAAATGGTTTTACCATATAATCATCTGCACCTAAATCCAAGCCACGAACTCGATCATCTATCTCATCTCTTGCAGTCAACATAATTATGGATGTTTTTATAGTCTTTTTTACTTCAGAGCAAACTTCATAGCCGTTCATTCCTGGTATCATAATGTCTAATATTATTATTTGTGGGTTAACTTCTCTTGCTAAATAAACTGCATCATTACCATCATATGCAGCATAAACCTTAAACCCTTCAGCCTCTAAGCCCATTTTAATGAACTCAACTATATTTTCCTCATCATCTACTATAAGGATATTTATTTGTTCTTTTATTAAGGCCATAAAACACAGCTCCTTTAAATCTTTTATATTTTATTTATTAAAACATTCATATTACCATTCTATATTTATTTTTCCTTAAAATCCATATGTATATTTGTAGTTCTTATTCTACATAACCCATTTTAAGATGTACCTTTTTTAGAAAAAATTAATACTATATACAAAATACTATATGAATTGCAAGTTTCTAAATAAATGAAAATGAATTATTAATTATGGATGTGATTCAAAGTGAATGAATTTAATTCTAAAATATTGTTTAATTATTTACCTTCAAATATGTCATCCACATTTAATAAAAGACCTCAAATATGTGTTTCTATAAAACAAAAAGGTGTATTAATATCTATATCAAAAGCAGTGTTGTTTATAGATGATGTAGAAATTATTCCAATAATTAAAAAGGATATTATTAGCTACACTCCTTCTTTAGATATGCCTTACGGTAAGCATTATATTAAAGTATCAATTTGGGACACTAATAGAAATATATATGAATATAGTTGGTTCTTCTGGATAGAAAATAATACTTCTCAATATAACTTTTATTACGGAGTTCCTCATGCTCATACCTCTTATTCGGACGGTAATAACACACCTACAGAAGCTTATGAATATGCACGAGATAATGGAATTGATTTTTTGATTGTAACAGATCATTTAGGTAAATTGATTAAATCTAATATCAATAACGACGAAAAAATATTATATGAAGGAAAGTTATATCCTAAGTGGGAAATGCTAAAAATTGAAGAAGACGCAATAAATAAAAAGTATACTAATTTTTTAGCATTAATAGGATTTGAAGCAAATATAGAAAATTTTGGTCACATGAACATTATCAATAGTAGTAGTATACCTAATAAAAGAAAAATGACCGTAGAAGAATTCTATACTTGGTTGTGTATTCAAGAAGATATCCTAATAGTTGCTATTAATCATCCAAAACTCCCATCTGAAGAATTACCCTACTCTAGTAAAATAGATGCCTTTGTTAACCTTATAGAAGTGGGAAATGGTTCTCCACCGCATAAATATAGACGATCAGAAGAAGCTTATTTTAAAACACTGGATGATGGTTGGCATATTGGTGCTATAAATGGTCAAGATAATCATACTGATAATTGGGGAATACCAAACAATCTTACAGTTATTATTGCTGATAAATTAAATATAGATTCAGTAATTAGTGCATTAAACTTACGAAGAGTTTATTCAACAGAAACAAGAACTCTTAAACTTACTGTACAGGCCAATGGGTACTGGATGGGAAGTATAATTGATTTGAAAGAAAATGAGATATTAAATTTTAAAATCACTGCAGAAGATGCAGTAAACCCTATATCAAAGATTCAAATTATATCAAATGGCGGTAATATACTACAAGAGAAATTATTCGATAATGCCATTAAGGTGGAATGGGACTTATTATTACCAGTAAAAATTGAATCTTCATGGTATGTAGTTAAAGTATTTCATTCAAACGAATTGATTAGTTTATCTTCTCCTGTATTTGTACAAGCTATTCCAAATATTTATGAGAACATCTTGTAACCTTATTTATATTTATCTATAAAGTCAGAAATGACAGTAAGTAAAGCTGAGCAGGCGCCAAGCTTGTTAACATTGAGCGAGATTTCACCTCGTGAAATTACAACAAATAAATAACACCAGTGATAATTTATTAAATTCTAAATTATCGCTGGTGTTATTTAGTACAAATTCATAGATATAAATTATCAATATTATTACCTTATACCTCTAAATTGTTAACTACTCTAATCATAGCCTCTAAAGCCATCGCATATCCATGATATCCAAATCCACAAATTTGGCCAACACACGCTGGTGCTGTAACTGATTTTTTTCTATATTCCTCTCTAGCATGAATATTACTTAAATGTATCTCTATAGTAGGAATATTTACAGCTTTTAAGGCATCATAAATCGCTATACTGTAGTGGGTGTATGCTGCTGGATTAATCACTATTCCATCAATTTTGTCATCATAAGCTTTATGGATTTGATTTATTATTTCACCTTCAATATTGCTTTGAAATATTTCTACATCTATCTTTAACTCTTCTGCTTTATTCTTAATAAATTCACATATATCCTTATAACCTTTACTACCATATATATTTTTTTCTCTTATACCAAGTAAATTTAAATTTGGGCCATTAATAACTAATACCTTCATCTTATTAACTCCTTTTATTGAATATGCAAGTCTAATCTTAAACAAACTTTTTAAAACAGCCTTAGTCCTCAACATCTTTTTTTCAAAATTCTAAGTTCTGTTTTTAACTTATATATCTATGTTATTATTGTAGATTTTAATTATTTCTTCCACAATATCTTCAATTTCCCCATTATTTTTTACTATAATATCACTATATTTATTATATAAGTTATATCTCTCATCAAAAAGTTCATACAATCTCTGAGGTCCATCCTTAAGAAGTGGTCTGCTGCTTATTTTCACATCTGATGCTATATCTTCTATAGATCTATCTATAAAAATTATTAGACCATTTTCTTTTAATTTTTCTATATTAATATGCTTTTTTATTACTCCACCACCTGTGGATATTACTGTAGATTTGAATTTACTTACTTCACAAACAGCTTCACTTTCTAAGTTCCTAAAATGTTCTTCACCATGTTTAAATATTTCTTTAATACTGTCTCCAGTAATCTTCTCTATAAATTCATCTAAATCAATAAAATCCATTTTTAACTTTTCCGAAACCATCTTACCTATAGTAGTTTTTCCACAGCCAGGCATACCTATTAAAACTATATTGTTAGTTAAATAGTTCATGAAATTATCACCCATTCTTATAAAAATAAAATTTAATAGGCATCGAACCTATTAAATTTGAGCCAGATTTCACTTTGTGAAATGGCAGCAAATAAAAAATACAACTCAAGTTATTCGTAAAATAGATATATTTTCTTTTAAAATAAACAAGTTCAATATTTATGAACTTGTTTATCTATAGATAATCTGTTTAATTTTATTATAAATGTCTTCAACCTCTACTTTTGGTATCTTTATATTTTGCCATATCTCCTGAGCGGCTACTGCCTGAGCTACCAACATATAAAGACCATTTAGAGTTTTAAGTCCTAATTCTTCAGCTTCTTTTAGAAAAACAGTTGTCTCTGGATTATATATTAGATCTACTGCTGTAGAGAATTTGCTCAATAAGCTTTTGTTTATTGGACATTGTTCTACCTTAGGATACATTCCACAAGGAGTACAATTTATTATTATATCACTACTTCTCAAATCCGCTATCTCATCATAAGATATTATATTAAAACCTCTCACATCTTCTAATACCTTCTTTGGATCTCTACTTACATATATAATATCCTTTATACCATTATCTAAAAGATAGTGAACTACTGCTTTAGATGAACCACCAGTACCTAATATCACTGCTGTTTTATCACTAATATTTATATCTGCATATTTTAAGGATGCTCCAAAACCATAATAATCAGTATTATATCCTTTTAGTATCCCATCATTAAATGCTATTGTATTAATAGCTCCTATCTTCTTTGACTCGTGTGAAAGTTCATCCACATATTGCATAATAGGTACCTTATAAGGTATTGTTACATTTACACCTTTAGCTCCTAAAGCTTTTAATCCTTCAACAGCTTGCTTTAGGTCTTCTTGTTTTATTTCAAATAAATTATATAGACCTTTTAGGCTTAACTTTTCAAGTATTATATTGTGTATTTGTGGTGAAAAACTATGACCGAGTTTTTCTCCTATTAATCCATATAAATTACCCATTATTTATAGATTACCTCACTTTTATAATTTCCTAATAATTTAAAATATAAGCTTTCTTCTTCTATACTTTTCAATGTACTTCTTGTATTTGCATCTAATATATTTCCATCAAAATCTATATAGAAGAAATATTCCCAAGCCTTATCTACAATCGGTCTTGATTCTATTTTTACCATATTACAATTATTATCAGCAAAGTTCTTTAAAATACTGTGTAATGATCCCACCTTATGTGGTATAGCTATAACCACGCTTACTTTATTACTCTGCTCATTACACTCAATATTCTTTCCTATAATAATAAACCTAGTATGATTATTACTACTATTATTTATATTTTCTTTTAACACTTTAAGGCCGTATACATCTGCAGCCTGTTTACTAGCTACACAGGCCTTTTTCTTTGAGTTTTCATTACTTATATATTCAGCACTTCTAGCAGTATTATAGTATGGAATTAGTCTCCAATCAGAGTGTTCATCAAAAAATTGAGTACACTGTAAAAATCCTTGAGTATGAGAATAAACTTCTTCTATATCTGAAAGTTCAGTACCCTCAACCCCTAGTAAATTATGATCTACTTTAATACACTTTTCGCCTACTATATAAAAATTATACTCTCCAAGTAAATCACTAACTTCAGTAATAGCTCCAGTAGATGAATTTTCAATAGGTAATATTCCGTATTTTATTTCATCTCTTTTTAAGGCTTCGAATACATCCTTAAAGTTTAAAAAACCTTCAGTTTCAACCTTGTCTCCAAAGTATTCAATTAGAGCTTGATGGCTATAAGAACCTGCAACGCCCTGAAACCCTATCTTATATGCTGCTTCATTGTTGTCTACTTTTTCGCAAGCTACATCTTCACTTAAGATCTTTTTTTGTGCTTTTCTACTAATATACATTAAGCTTTCTAAGAAATCTTTTAATTGTATTCTTTGAGTTTCATCATTAATACTTTGAAGATGTTTGTTTATAATTTGCTCTTCTCTAGATTTATCTAAAACTTCCATAGAATTTCTTTTCTTATACTCTGCTACACCACTTACTATTTCCATCCTTTTCAGAAACAGTTTTACTAGAGTTTCATCAATTTCATTAATTTGCTCTCGTAAAGAACTCAGATCTTTCATACCTATCACATTCCTTTTTCTATTGTCATAGTAAATTACCAATCATTATATATAGATACACAATTTCATAACTAAACTTATAATTCATGAAAAGTATTGTATGTCGAGGCTATTTTGCTGCCATTTCACAAAGTGAAATCTGGCTCAAATTTAATAGGCTCGATGCCTATTAAATTTTATTTAACATGAATTGTTTAAGGATTGACGTTGTTTATCTTTATTACTGCATCAACTCAAATATTGCTATTGCAGTAACTGCTTCTATAACAGGTAAAGCTCTAGGTACAATACATGGATCATGTCTTCCTACTATTTCAATCTTAGAGACCTCTCGCTTTTCAATATCTATTGTATTTTGAGCTTTTCCAATTGAAGCTGTAGGTTTTACGGCTACTTTAAATACTAGTGGCATTCCATTAGTAATTCCGCCTAAAATACCACCATTATTATTACTGGATGTTTTTATTTTATCACCATCCATATAGTATTCATCATTTGCCTCTGAGCCTCTCAACTTTGCTATCTCAAAGCCTGCGCCAAATTCTACAGCTTTTATTGCTGGTACAGAAAATAGTAGATGGGCTAAAGTACTTTCTACAGAATCAAAGAATGGTTCCCCAAGTCCTATTGGTAGATTTAATACTGCTGTTTCTATAACTCCACCTACAGAGTCTTGTTCATCCTTTGCCTTTACGATGGCTTCCTTCATTCCTGCTTCTACACTTTTATTTAGTACAGGAAATGCATCTTTAGTTAATTCTTTTAATTCTTCTTCCTTTAAATCAACCATATTAAAGCTTTCGTCTTCAATAGTACTAATTCTCTTTATATGACTTCCTATAACTATTCCTTTGCTTTCTAAAATCTGTTTGCATATAGCACCTGCAAATACCAATGGTGCAGTTATTCTTCCAGAGAAGTGACCTCCTCCTCTGTAATCATTAAAACCGCCATACTTTATATAGCCTGTAAGATCTCCATGAGAAGGTCTCATAAGATCCTTAGTTCTTGAATAGTCTTTTGACTGCGTATTTGTATTGTGGATAACAGCACATAAAGGTGATCCAGTTGTTTTACCATTAAAGAATCCGCTTAATATATCAACACTATCTTTTTCTTTTCTTGGAGTTGTGAGCTCACTGTTTCCAGGAGCTCTCCTTTCCATTTCCTTATTTATATAATCTAAATCTAGTTCTATACCTGGCTGAAGTCCGTTAATAGTTATTCCTATAGCTTTTCCATGGGATTCTCCAAAAATGGATAGTTTTATTTTATTTCCCCAAACTCCACTCATTAATATTTCCTCCTAGTTTTTTGAAATCACTCCAGAAATGTGGATAGGATTTTTTAACACAGTCCGCATCTTTTATTATAATAGGCTCATTGCATTTTAAGGACGCCACTGCCATAGCCATAGCTATACGATGATCATTCCAGCTGTGAACTTCTCCTCCATTAAGAGAATCCCTACCTCTTATAATTAATCCATCTTCCTTTTCTTCTATATCTGCTCCAAGCTTTTTAAGTTCAGTGCTTATTGCAGTCAATCTATCAGATTCCTTTATTCTTAATCTTGCAGCATTAATTATTTCAGTTGTTCCTTCACTTAAAGCCGCTAATACAGTAAGTACAGGTACAAGATCTGGGCATTGAGAAGCATCTATAACTGCTCCCTTTGTTTTAGAAGGAAGTGCTTGAACCTTATCTCCATCTATAACTAACTTACCTTTCATATCTTCTATTATACTTAGTATAGCTTTATCTCCTTGAAGAGAATCCAACTTTAATCCACCACAAACTATATCTGCTCCTAAAAGCCCTGCTACTAACCAAAATGCTACCTGTGAAAAATCTCCTTCAACCTTGTAATCTGAAGCTATGTATTTCTGATTACCTTTAATAGCAAACTCTTTATAATCATGATTTTCTACTTCTACTTTGAAATCATTAAGCATTTGTAAAGTTAAATCTACATAAGGCTTAGACTCTAATTCTGTAGTTATTATTATTTTTGAATCTCCATCTAAAAGAGGAAGAGCAAATAATAAACCACTTATAAATTGTGAACTTACATCGCCTCTTATTTCAAAATTACCCGGCTTTAACTTTCCATTTATTGTTAAAGGAAGCTTACCATCTACATTTTTATAATCTATTTTTTGTAAATCAAAAATATCATAATAGGACTTAAGAGGTCTCTCTACAAGCTTTCCTTTTCCTTCAAATATAACTTGTTCTCCTGAAGTAGCTGCTATAGGTATAAGAAATCTTATTGTAGAACCTGACTCAAAACAATTAATAGTCGGATTTACAACTTTTATTTTTGATGTACCTTGTATTTTAAGAGTGTCATCATTTCTCTCTACATTCACCCCTAAACTTCTCATTGCATCACAGGTTGCATCTATATCCTGTGAAAACATAACATTACTAATGTTGCTAACTCCTTCAGAAAGACCTGCACAAATTACAGCTCTATGAGACATACTTTTTGAAGGTGGGATTGTTAATTCGCCTTTTAACTTATTAGGGTTAATAATTACATGCTTCATAAAATACCCCCTGTTTTTTATTTTAAATGTGACTATCTATCTCATTTATTCTTACTTTATTAATAAAGCCTTCTCCAATTTTCCTAATCATAATTAGATTGATATTTTCACCTAGATTTTTTTTGTCTAGTGTTATTGTATCAAGTATATCAGCTCTATTCATTGAAGGTAATTCATAAGGAAGCTCATATTTATCTAATACTTTCTCAATTACTTTTGAAGTACCTTCTTCTGTAATACCAAGCAGTTCACTTTTTTTGGTTATTTCAACCATACCTATACCAACTGCTTCTCCATGAGAATATTGGCCGTAATTAAAATATTTTTCTATTGCGTGACCTAACGTATGTCCAAAGTTTAAAAGCATTCTATCGCCAAAATCTTTTTCATCAGATTCTACAACAGCTCTTTTTATATCACAACATGTATATATTATTTCTTCAATATTCTCTAATAATTCTTCATCATCTTTATAACCCATTAGCTTATCAATTATTTTACCATCTTTTATGCATCCATATTTTATAACTTCCGCTAATCCATCATGTAAAAACTTTTTACTAAGAGTTTTTAAAAGTTCTGGGTCTATAAAAACTGCCTTAGGATGATAAAAGCTTCCTACAAGATTTTTCCCCCAAGGTAAGTCTACTGCTACTTTTCCACCAACACTACTGTCTACCTGTGCTAGAAGAGAAGTTGGTACCTGTATATATGGTATTCCTCTTAAATATGTTGAAGCTGCAAAACCACATAAATCTCCTACAACTCCACCACCAAAAGCGATTATTAAATCATCTCTAGTAATTTTAAAGTCTGAAAGTTCTTTATATACCTGTTGTAGTGTATCAAAGCACTTACTTTCTTCTCCTGGTTTAATAGAGATAGTCTTAACAATAAATCCTTTATCACTAATTGTTTTATTTAATACTGCTCCATATAAACTGTTTAAATTATGATCTGTAATTATAGCTATCTTATTACTTTTAAAGTTTTCTTTTAAGCATTGTCCTATTTGACTTAATATGCCTCTTTGAATATAAATGTTATAGCTGTTATCTTTAAGCTTTACTTCAAGAGTTCTCATTTTATAACATCATCCTTTTTCTTTGGGCTGCATCTTTAAAGATATCTTCTAAATCACTCTTATCTTGCGACTTAATAGCCCTTTTTATTTTATTCAAAGCTTCTTGAAATTTTTCAATCTCGTAAACTAATCTATCTGAATTTAAAGAAAACAACTGAGTCCACAGCTTTTCATTAATAGCAGCAACTCTAGTGGCATCTCTAAAACTACCTCCTATAAAGAGGTCTATTGCGTCCTTACAAATATCTGAATCCATAAGTGCAACTGCTATAACATGAGGTAGTTGACTTGTATAAGAAATTATGTTATCATGCTCTTCTATATCTACTCGTACTACACTTTTACATCCTATAGCCTTTGCCATCTTTTCTATAAGATTGATACTTTTTTCACTGTTTTCTTTGTGTGGAGTAATTATATAATTTGAGTTCTTAAAAAGATCTTTGGAAGCAGTGTCAAATCCTTGAGACTCCTTTCCTGCCATCGGATGTGCTCCAACGAACTCAACAGTTTCAGGCAAAAAAGAAAGTGCTTCTTCAACTATCATTTGTTTTACTCCACAAGTATCTGTTATCACTGCTCCATCTTTAAAATTACATACATTATCTTTTATAAACTTTACTGTATCTTCAGGGTAAAGAGCTATTATAACCAAATCAGCTTCTTTTAAGATAACACTTCCATCGGTGAATCCTTCATCGATTATGCCCATCTTTTTAGCTTTCAGTAAGCTGCTTTCATTTAAATCAATTCCATATAGCTTTTTAGGTTTTAACTCCCTTAGTGCCTTGGCATAAGAGCCTCCAATTAACCCAAGTCCCACTACTGCGATATTAAAACTAAAACCATTGTCATCCATACCCTTTCCCCCAATTTCTATATTGTTTTTCCGTCTATACTTGCTATCTTTCCTAAGTCTCCCATAAGAGATTTGAATTTATCAGGTTTTATTGATTGTTGACCATCACACTTTGCATTAGCTGGGTCATTATGAACTTCAATTATAAGTCCATCTGCACCTGCTGCTATTGCTGCTTTTGAAAGTGGTTCTACTGTCCACCACATTCCTGCTGAATGGCTTGGATCTATTACTACAGGTAAGTGACTTAATCTTTTTAATACAGGAATAGCACTTATATCTAAAGTATTTCTTGTGTAGTTTTCGTAAGTTCTTATACCTCTTTCACATAGAATTACATTTTCATTTCCGCCCGCCATTATATATTCAGCTGACATTAAGAATTCTTCTATAGTTGCACATAGTCCTCTTTTTAAAAGTATTGGTGTTTTTGTTTTACCTAGTTCTTTTAAAAGTTCAAAGTTTTGCATATTTCTTGCGCCTACTTGTATAACATCTACATCTTGAACAAATCTATCTATCATATCTGCTGACATAATTTCTGTTACAATTGGTAATCCTGTTTCTTTTCTTGCAAGCTTTAAAAGCTCTAGTCCTTCTAATCTTAATCCTTGGAAGCTGTATGGTGAAGTTCTTGGTTTAAAAGCTCCTCCTCTAAGGAATCCAGCTCCACTTTCCTTAACTGACTTTGCTATTTCAATAATTTGTTCTTCACTTTCTACTGAACAAGGACCTGCGATCATTGCGATCTTATTTCCTCCAATAGTTGCACCATTAACATCTATTATTGTATCATGTGGATGGAATAATCTATTTGCCTTTTTATATGGTTGTTGTACTTTCATAACTCTGTCTACATACTCATTAGCTTCAATTTTATCTTTATCAATAACAGTAGTATCTCCTATAAGTCCTAATATACAACAATTTTCTCCCTGTACTAAGTTTACTATACAGTTCTCTTTTTCAATTCTTTCTTTCAGCCTTATTATTTCTTCATTTGGTGCGTCTGGTCTCATTATTACTACCATGTAAATACCCTCCATTTTTTAAATTATTTATTTTTATATAACAACTCAATTGCCCTGCTAATAGAGTTATTGTATACATATATATGTAAAAATCTATAAAAAAATAAGGCTCAAATGAGCCTTTAATAAACCAACACTATAAGCTTGTATATGTAGTAAACTTCTACACTAATATCAGCTTAGATTTATTTAACTCATTAGAAATAGGAATTAATTTTTTTGTGCAGAAAAAATAACCAGCGCTAAAAAAGTAAAAGCCCCAGCTAAAATAAAAGTAAAATTTTCCGCTTATTCCCTTTCCAATGATGTTTTTCATAATTTTATCCTCCAAAAATTGCGAATATATAAAACAATAATCATTTTTATTACAAATTTCTTATTACATTCATTATAACAGTTTGAAACTACATGTCAATACTTTCTTAGTTTTTTATGAAATAAATTAGATATAGGATATTATATGCAAATTTCTTAAAAACGTATACTTCTATTAAATTTATTTATACATATATTCTCTAGTCCAAGGCAAATTATTACATACATCTTTTGTAAATAAGAATTGATGTATATCTATATTTCCACAATTAAATGATGCAGCACATGAATTTAAATATAATCTCCACATTCTTATAAAAGTCTCATCTTTTGTCTTTTTAATTTCTGATAACGAATCCTCAAAATTTCTTGCCCAACACTCTAATGTTCGTCCATAATGCCTTCTAAGACTTTCTGCATCAATCAAGTGAAGTTTTTCTTCAGACATATGACAAAGTAACTCCTTAACAGCTGGTATATATCCTCCTGGGAAAATATATTTACTTATCCAACTATTCGTTGTTCCTTCTTGTACAGATGTTATGCAATGAAGTAAAGATAATCCGTCTTCCTTTAACAACTTATTTACAGTAGAAAAATATTCAGAAAGATATTCTTTCCCTACGTGCTCTACCATACCTACACTTACTACTCTATCAAACTTTATATCTTTTAATTCTCGATAATCTACTAGCCTAACTTCTACTAAATCATTTACTCCTTCAATTTTTATTCTTTCTTTAACTTTATTAAACTGCTCTAGGCTTAAGGTTATTCCAGTAGACTTTACTTTAAACTTTTTAGCTGCAGTTATAATTAATTCTCCCCAACCACAGCCTATATCTAATAGTGTGTGTCCTTCTTTTAGAGCAAGCTTATTCAATATGTGGTCTACTTTATTTTTTTGAGCTTGAGTTAAAGTATCATCTGGTGATTTGAAATAAGCACAAGAATACGTCATGGTTTCATCTAACCATAACTTGTAGAAATCATTACCAATATCATAATGATAATGAACGTTATCTTTACTTCTTTTAATATTATTAGAAATCATATTGATAACTTTAGCGTACATATCATGATGATGTAAAAAGCTTTTTGTGTTATTATATAGGGACTGAACTACCTCCTGAAGATTTCCTTCTATATCTATCTTTTTAGCCATATAACCTTCTCCAAAGGCTAATGAAGGATCTTTAATGAAATCAATCTTTGGAATGGACTCATTAAAAACAATTTTAAACTTACTTTTCTCCCCACCATAACGTGCTACTTCTCCATCCCAAAACTGCACCTGACAAGGATCAGAAAATAAGCTTCTAAACATTGATTTATAAAAAAATTTATCTACGCCCATAAAATCCCTCCTTACTTAATTGGTAATATTACCAATTAAATAAAAAATATTCATCTAACTTGCAAATTATTATAAATCCATTTTACTTAGAATTTCATATACTAAATAATATATTTATAATATAAATTTGGTGAAAATATGTCTATTAAAGAACTATATAACTTCTATTATGGCATCCCCCATGCTCATACATCTTATTCGGATGGCTTTCAAACACCTACAGACGCATTTCTATATGCAAGAGATAAAGGATTAGATTTCTTAATTGTTACAGAACATTCTAGACATCTAACTTCTTCTACATTAAATTTTGATAAAACCATAAATATTTCTGGCAGTAAAAATCCAAAATGGGATATGCTTAGATTGGAAGCAGATTATATAAATTCAAAATATATAGACTTTATTGCAATGGCTGGTTTTGAACTTAGTACAGATTTCTCAGACCACATCAATATTTTAAACAGCAATGAGATTATAGGCAAAAAATGCAAATCTACAGCTGATTTATATCGTTGGCTTACTTTAAATAAAGATTGTATACTGTCTTTTAATCATCCATTTAGAATAAATAAAATACTAAATTATTGCCCCAATCTAAATAAATATATAAATCTATTCGAAATAGGTCATGGAGCTCCACCTAGACCTTATACTCGTTGTCTAGACCTCTTTTATAAAGCATTGGATAAGGGTTGGCACCTTGGTGCTATAAATGGTCAAGATAATCACATAAACAATTGGGGAGATTATGATAATGTTACCTGCGTTATATGTAAAACACTAAACCATAATTCTATAATTGAAGCATTAAGATCTAGAAGAGTTTATTCTACAGAAAGTAGATCATTAAAGCTAACCTATAAGATAAATGATCATTGGATGGGAAGCATAATAAAAGTTAAAGCTAACTCTCCACTAAATTTTTATATTCTAGCTGAAGATAGAATAAACAACATAAAAAACCTACAAATAATTTCAAGTAAAGGACAGATTTTAGATCAACTGAATTCTAATAATACTTCAACTATAGACTGGCAGGTAACCTTAATTAGTAACGCATCAAATTGGTATTTAATAAAAGTAACACATTGTAACGATAAAATAAGTGTTTCTTCACCTATTTTTATTGAAAATTCATAAGTGATACGTTACTGACAATAACGGGGCTGTCTCAAAATAGAAAGTAATTTCTAAAATGAGGCAGCTTACTTTTTTCTAAAAAAGTAAAAAGTATACTTATAAGAATCCACTCTTTTTAAATTTATATATCTTTAAAAATTATTGAAACAATCTAAATATAATCGAAATTATTTCCAGTTCTTATTGACACAACCAAAATAAGAATATATAATTTAATTGAGATTGATTTTCAATATCAAATTAAAGGAGGATTTTAGCTATGAAAAATGTAAGTATAATTTATTGGAGCGGTACCGGAAATACTGAAGAAATGGCAAAGCTTATTGAGCAGGGCCTAAAGGAAAATAGTGCAAACCCAAAACTTATAAATGTGTCTGATGCTAAATTAAAGGATGTAGCAGACGCTGACCTTGTAATATTAGGCTCTCCTTCAATGGGTGATGAAGTTATAGAAGAAACTGAAATGGATCCTTTTGTTGAATCAATAAAAGAGGCTGTAAATGGCAAAGCTTTAGCACTCTTTGGTTCTTATGGCTGGGGAACTGGTGAATGGATGATTAACTGGGAAGAGCGAATGAGAAACTATGGGGCAAACCTTTTAGAGGAGGGTTTAATTGTTAATGGACTACCAGAAGGTAATGATGTAGAAAGATGCATAGAATTGGGCAGAAAACTAGCCTAAAATAAATACTTATGGAGGGTTTTACATGAAGGAAAATTTTTTGACATTTATAAAGAATTTAAATGAAAGTAGTTATTTAGAGTATTATATTACATACCTAATTTCTCCTGTTCTGACAGGGGTAAAACCCTCCTCACTAATCGGAATAGGGAATGACGACAGACCATTGTTAAATCTATGGAAAAAGGAAGGAAATAATCTTCTTTTTTCTCTGGATTTAAAAGCTCTTACTCTTAGAAGTGTAAAAGGAAGAGAGATAGTATTAATTTATAATGAAGAAAACCTATTGCAAATATTAAATAGAGAAGAAAATAAGAAATTTCTAGAAAAACTAGGTTACCTAGATTTAGATAATATAAATAAAACATTAACTCATTTATATGAAAGATATTCAGCATTTCATTGTCCACATGAAGTAGGAATTTTTCTTGGTATTCCATTACATGATGTAGAAGCATTTATGGATTGTAGCGAAAAGAAATGTCTTTTGTGTGGTTATTGGAAGGTTTTCTCTAATGAGGAAAAAGCAAAAGAACTCTTTAGAATATATGATTGGTCAAGGGAAATGGTAATGACCTATTCATTACAAAAGAAAGAAGTTAAGTGGATTGCTAGCATCTTAAGAGACTCTTTCTCCTGTGCTGCACTATAAAAATATTATTCTAAAAAATGATAAATGTATCTACGTAAATTGAGATTTAAGAGAGGATTAGAATACAAAAAAGACAGTAGGTATATTTGCTTTTACGCAAATCTATCTACTGTCCCACTGTCTCCCAAAATTAGTATGGTAGCTTCTATCCCATACTAATTTTTATTTTAATACTTATTCATTACTACGCATTATTAAAATCTACTAAATATTCATCTACAAATTTAACTATTTCATTGCAGCTTACGCCTTTTCTTTTAAGCTCTATGCATGTTTCAACACCAAATTTTTCTTTTACTTTATTCATTAAGTCCCTAGAGTGTTTACTTGCATTGTTTTCTTCAGATGCATTATTTCTTCCTTTTAAAAATCCAATTGTAACAACGCCTGCAGCTACTGCACCACATACACTCCCTACACTCATACCTCTACCTAGAGGTGATCCAATAGATACTGGTATATTAGTATCATTTTTTTTGTTAACAGATTTTATAATAGCTTCTCCACAGTTGTATCCTTTATTATAATAATTTACTGCCATAATAAACACCTTCCACCCTGTTATTATCTTTTGATAGTCTCATTATATGATTCATTACTTTTATTGTCAAATTGCTTACTATGTACTATATTTACTGCATTCTTTTAAACTTCCACATGAACAACCACTTTGTTTATATTCTAATAATCTCTTTGAATCACTTTTACAAATTTCTAACTTCACTAATTCCTCGTTTATTAATTCTTTCATAAATGGGTATATACTAACAATATCTTTATTTATTTTATAAAACACCCATGTACCCTTCTTTTCATTCTCTAAAATTTCTAAGCTGCACAATTTAGTTAAATGTCTAGAAACATTAGATTGAGTCATTTTCAAAATATGTTCTATTTCTCCCACACATAATTCACTTTCTCTTAATATATTTAATATTCTCAATCTATTTTCATCTGCTAGTCCTTTAATAACAGAAACTAAGTTCATCATTTCCCTCCTTATATGCTTATATCAATATATGTAACATTATACAGGTAAATTAAAACTGTTAAAATAAAAAACAATATCACATGCCATCTTTACTACAATATCAACTTCCGATATATCTGTAAGCAATTTAAAACTTTGGATTTAACTTAATTCGTATCTAAAGTTGTTTATCTCTATTACTTAGTATACACAAAAAAACTGTACTATTTTTTCGTTATAGTACAGTTTTTTTTCTACTAAGAAAACTATTTTTATATATGAATATTTTATTGTTCTTCTGTACGTTACAATACTAAAATCTTATGTTCTATTGCTATAATTCTTATTCTTTACTGCTTCTATTAATAGAATTATACTTCGCCTACATGGTAATGTTGTATAGTATTTCCTGTTCTACTTTTTTTACATCTGGAACATAGCTTTTTAATAACTTCATTTCTCCTTTAAGTGTATATTCCCCTAATGATGCAGGAATTAGAATACTATCTCCCTTATAAATCTCTACTGGTACCCCATCTTTATAGAAAACTTGTCCAGCACCTTCTACACAAGTAAAAATAAAAAATCTTTCCTCATCACTCATTTCTAATACTTCTGTTCTTATATCATACATCTCCAATGAAAAATCTTTACATAAACATATATATGTCTTATTAAAACCGTCTCTTTCTACTTTAATGCCTGTACTTTTTTTCCCTAATAAATTTAGATCCACTACATCTAGCGCTTTTTCAACATGAAGCTCTCTTCCCCTATCATAATCATACACTCTATAAGTAGTATCACTGTTTTGCTGAATTTCAGCAATTATTACACCTTCCCCTATGGCATGTATTAAACCACTCTTTACAAAATATACGTCACCTTTGTCAACAAAAATCTTATTCATATATGGTTCTAGATTTCCGTTTTCTATTGCTTGTTTAAACTGTTCCTTAGTACAATCTTCTTTTGTTCCTACCACAAGATTTGCTCCCGGAAAAGCTTCTACTACATACCAAACCTCTGTCTTTCCCATATCTCCTTCTACTTCTTTTGCATACTCATCATTTGGATGTACTTGTACAGATAGACTTTCTTTTGCATTAATTAATTTTACTAGAAGAGGAAACCATTCTGTAGAAACCTTCGTTCCAACTAAATCCGCTCCTTTCTTCTTTATCAAATTATCTAAATTCATTCCTGCAAAGTCTCCATTGGCTACAACACTTGTTCCATTTTTATGACAAGCTACATCCCAACTTTCTCCAACATTGCCCTCTGGAAGGTTTCTTCTAAATAATTCTAAGTCCCTTCCTCCCCAAATTTTATCAAAGTATAAATTTTCAAACTTTAAAGGATACATAAAATTCCCCCCAATATTCTAGTAATTTATTAGTCTTATATATAGACTATACTTTTAAGATAATTTAAGGCTATATGTATATAGATATGCAACTTCCTAACTAAATGTCTAATTCTGATATACAAGTTCATAGTGCATTAAGAATTTTAAGAAAAGTATTGATTGTGGAAAATTTTCTCTAAAATTTGTTAATGGTTCAACTTATATATCCTTAGAAAAAGCACTGCACTTCGAATCTATTTGCTACCATTTCACAAAGTTAAATATAACTAAAATTGTTTAGAGATTGAAGTTGTTTATCTTTAATATCTATATTTGCCAACATATTCAAATATTTCAATATATTATACCAAAATATTTCAATGTAATTTTATTCATTATTATACATGATGTTAATTAAATATAAAACAAAACTTTTGTAAAAATTTAAAGTCCTCTTATAAAGAGGACTTACTTTGATATATTTATATAACTATCCCAAAGAACATCAATTTTAATAACAGCTTCTCCCACAATACTAAGTTTTTTATAAATATGATCTTTTATCTCTTGGAGCTCCTTCTGATTTTCTAATCTGCAACTAGTATGAACTGTACTATTTCTTAAACAAAACTTTATATCATTAGTATTTATTTTACCTTCTCCTCCTAATCTATTAAAACTGATTGGAGAAACCCCAGTAAAATCATTATATAAAACAACTATATTATTTTTAGCCATAGCAATACTGCCCATTTTCTTATCAAAATAAACATACTTTACAATAGTTCTTATTACACCATTATAAAATAACCTACCCTCAAAGACTCCATCTTTATTTTTAATTATTAATAAATTAGTATTAAATTTTCTTATTCTATAACTTATTTTTTCTATCTCTAATATCTTATCCTCTAGTTCAACCTCTACATTAATAGGTAAACTAACCTCCTTTTGTTGCATAAATATTGGCACCTTACTTTCTAGTTCTTTTCTAACATTAGTTATTTTCTTATTCTCTTTATGATCACGTCTTTTTATATTCTCTTCTTCAACATTTCCTTTTTTCTTATAAATACTTGTATTTATGTTTTTTTCTAAGTTTTCTTCTTTACTCTTTATTTCTATTTTATTTTTTTCTACTTTTGTCTCTTGCTCATGGCCATCATTATCTATTTTATTATTAGTTCTATTTATGTTCTCTTCGTTTATTTTTGGTTCAGCTTTCACTTCTATATGTTCTTCATTAATAATTATATTAAAATCTTCTCTTTTAACTTCTTTTTTTGTTTCTTCTACTTCATTACTTTCTACTTTTATTTCTTTTATATTATTAATCCCATTTATGTTCTCTTCAATTATTTTTGGCTCATCTTTCACTTTCATATGTTCTTCATTAATAATTATATTTAAATCTTCTCTTTTAACTTCTTCTTCGCTTTCCTTTTTGCTACTTTTTCTTTTTTCTCTTTTATCGTCCTTTAAATCTACTTCATTAGAATTAATATTTATATTTTCTGCATCTCTATCTTTCCTTCTTTTCTTTGATTTATCACTTTTCCTTTTAGAATTCACTTCATATTCTGTTATATCTTCGTGTCGTTTAGTTTCTTTTTTAACTTTTGATTCCTTATCTCTTTTTCTTTTTTTATCTTTTTTTGAACTCTTATGCTTAGAATCTTCATAGTCTATTGATGAACTTATTAACTTTAAAATAATAATACCAGCTATAACCTTGATTAGCATATCATTATTATTCATGTTATTATTCATATTATTATTCATAGTGCTTCCTATATTATTGTTCATAATATATAATAATAACAAAGTGCAAAACAGGTTACTGTTTTGCACTTTATGATTATAAATTATTTATAAACTTAACAAACAGGAGGAGTAGGCGGACAAATTCTTACAAATTGATTCTGAAGTACTCTGACACATAAAAATAATACAAATTTCTCTTCAATCTTTTTAAATACTACAGCCTTCTTTTTGGGTTCGCAATCGTTATGGTTATCTCCATATCCATATCCATCGCCATCGCCCTTTCCATCGCCATATCCATCGCCATATCCATATCCATCTTTGTCAGGGCATCTCTTATGAAGAGGTTCTGGTTCCTTATTAAAATCTAATTCAAAAATTCTAAATGAATCTAGAACTACGAATGGTCTTTGAAAAAAATTAACTGCTTCATTGAAATCACTTTCACAAAATGATCTTCCTTTAATACCATCATCACAATCAAAACAACAACGTTCTTTGCTTGTATCACAGAAGATTGTTCTTTCAGTTAAAGGTCCTCTGTTATTTATTACTATATTTGTAATATCAATTTGTGTAGCTACTTGGAATGGAACCTTTACTGTATGACTTTTAATTCTTCCATTTATAACTTCTTTATCACAGCTCACACAATCAGCAGTAGCATATTCAATATTCTTTTCTACAAATCCCTTTAAAAATAATTTACCAAGTGTAGTCTGAGTTCCTGTTTCAAATGTTAAAGGTATTATTCTACCTTGAGTTATAAAAACATTCTTCTTAATTCTCTTAATTTCATGAAAATCTTCATGGCATGGGAAATCAATACATGCTTCAACATCAGCTTCTACATTTGCTGTTGCTATTAATACAGGGATTCTAACTGTTGCAGCTCTAGGTGCAACAACAACAGGACACTCTACTTTTGGTGCTAAAACAATATTTGTTGCTTGTACATCTCCGCAGTCACAATTATTATTATATCCATTACCTTGATTTTCAGTATACATATGAAAATCCTCCTTACTTTCTCAGCTTTAGCTTAAACTTAATATATATTATTCTTTATTTACTTAAGTTGTTACACTATTCTAATTTTTTTTGCTTTTTTATACAATTAACTATGTTGACTTTATATGAAAAAATTAAAATATAATAATACAAAAAAATCATGAAAAATATTAAAAGGCAACGTTTTTATTTAACGTTACCTTTTATCTTTTAAGTTATAGTCTCTTTTTTATCTATATATCGTATTTATATTTATAAGTATTTTTCTTTTCATTTGCTTAATATGAATCTAGATAAGCTGAATTTGTAGATTCTATACCTTAAAACGCCACTTATACTCGTATATATTGGTCTTGTAGTATTCTAACACACTCGTACATATTGGTCTTGTAGTACTCTAACACATAGGAATAATGCAAATTTTTCCTCAACCTTATCATATTCAAAAGCTTTATGTGTCTCTCCACAATCTTGTTTATAATATCCTTCAGGTTGTCCTTCTTCTTCTTCTTTACGTGAATCACTACCTGGATATCGTGGGCATAATGGCTCTGGATCCTTATTAAAATCTAATTCAAAAATTCTAAATGAATCTAACTTTACAAATGGTCTATCATAGAAAGTAACGGTTTCACTAAAATCACTTTCACAGAATGATCTTCCTTTTAAACCATCATCACAATCAAAACAACAGCTTTCTTTACTTGTATCGCAATAAATTGTTCTTTCTGTTAAAGGTCCTCTATCATTAATTATTATAGGACTTCTAAAAGTAATTAGGGTAACTACCTGAAATGGAACCTTTACAGTGTGATGTTTGATATCTCCATTTATAATATCTTTTTTACGACTTACACAATCTGCAGTAGCATACTCTATATTCTTTTCTACAAAACCTTTTAGGTATAGTTTACCAGTTGGTGCTTCTCCATCTGGCTGCACTAAAGGTATTATTCTACCTTGAGTTAAAAAAACATTCTTCTTAATTCTCTTAATTTCATAAAAATCTTCATAGCATGGAAAATCAATACAAGCTTCTACATCTGCTTCTACTGTTGCATGTGCTATTAATACAGGAATTCTTACTATTACGTCACTTACAGGACTAACAGGGCATTTTTCTGCTGGTGCTTGAACAAGATTTTTTGCATTTACTTCTCCACAATTATAATAGTATCCATCAACTTTATTTTCTGTGTCCATTGAAAACTCCTCCTGAATTTCTTAGCTTTGGCTCACACTTAATATATACTATTCTTTACTTTCTTAAGTTGCCACACCCTTTTACATATTTTACCTATTATTTAATTATTTATTATGGTTATTATAAAAATTGAATCTTCTATAGTGCAATCACAAAAAAAGATAACGTCTTTACCAACGTTACCTTTTTTCTCTTTATTTTATTTATTTATACTTCTCAGTAATATATTCATCAATAGCCTGTGCAGCAATTTTTGATAGCCTTACAGCTTCTACAACTGTTTTAGCTCCCGTTACAACGTCACCTGAAGCAAAAACTCCTTCTCTAGTAGTTCTTCCACACTCATCAATTGCTAATAAGCCTCTATTGTTTACTTCAATTCCACTTGTAGTAGAAACTATATTAGCTCTAGGTCCTTGGCCAATAGCTAAAATTACAGAGTCAGCTTCAAATATATCTTCTGATCCCTCTATTGATACTACCTTTTCTTTACCATTTTCATCTATTTCCACTACTTCAGTCTTAATATATTTAACTCCATTATCAACGATTTCTAAAGGTGATTTATAGAAATCGAATTTAACACCATCTATTTTTGCATACTCAACTTCAAGTTCTTCTGCGTCCATACTTACAGGACCTCTTCTATACATTATATGAACTTCCTTAGAACCATTTCTTAAAGCAGTTCTTGCAACATCCATTGCTACATTACCTGCTCCTATTACACATACTTTTTTACCTAGGTTATATACCTCAGGGCTCTTTAAGTAATCAATAGCATAATGAACATGTCCTAAAGTTTCTCCTTTTATGCCTAATCCCTTAGGATTCCATACTCCTGTACCTATAAATACAGCCTTATATCCATCTCTAAATAGATCATCCACCGTTATAGTTGGACCTATTAAGGTATTAGGTCTTATCTTAACGCCCATGCTAACTAATTTATCTTTTAATTTATCTAAAATAGTTCTAGGTAATCTGAATTCTGGAATTCCATATCTTAAAACTCCACCTATTTTATCATGTGCTTCGAATATAGTTATATCATAACCTTTAGAAGCTAGAAGAATAGCTATAGTAATTCCTGCTGGACCAGAACCTATTATTGCCACTTTTTTATCAGCATTTTTTGCTGCTTCTGAAGCAACAAAATTTAAATAATAGTCTGATATGTAGTTTTCTACCATACTAACTTTTATAGGATTACCTTTTCTCCCCATTACACAATGCCCCTCACATTGACTTGCATGAGGACATACTAGTGAACATACTACTGAAAGAGGATTGTTATTAAATAGTTTTTCTCCTGCCTCAGTAATATTACCTTCTAATAATAAGTTTACAACCTCATTGAATGGTGTCTTAACTGGACACCCCTCCTTACATAAAGGCTTCTTACATTGAAGACATCTTTTAGCTTCTGCTATAACAAAATCTCCCATAACCCCACTTTTCCTCCTTATTAACACTTATTGCTTACATTTATTTATCTATTAAATCATAAATTTTAAAACACTACAAGCTTATTTTTATGGAATTATACCATTATCACCCTTTACATATCACAAAACCAGATTTTGAAACATTTACATTTGCTATTATTTAAAATTATCCTTAACTAACCAAAAAATAATGTAAAAAGTATAGTTTTATTGTCACATTCTTATATATATAGAATATCTTATAGTAAAAGGATGTCTACAAAGCATGCTTTATAGACAATTCTATGTATAAAGCTGCCGATAAAATTTATTTAAATATTAAGGAGGAACTTTTTATGCGTCCAATGTGTAAACCTGATTACTGTTATGATGAAAAACCTTATGGTAAAAAACCTTATGACTATGATAAAAAACCTTATGATTATAAAGACAAAGATTGTGATCCTTGCGATTGTAAACCTGATCTTTGCAAAGCTAAAGATTGCCACTTCTGCCCTAAACCAGTAGTTATGGAATGTGCTTGTGGAACTGGCGCAATTATTGGAGAAATTGAAGATGATTCTTATTTCAATCCTATTTGTTTAGGTTGTCTTACTATTGATACAACTTGCTTATGCAAACCTGTTGTAAAGTTCGATTTCTCTAGCATCATTTCATACAAAACCGAAGGTGATAACGATCCAGTTGAACTAACTTTCACATTAAAAAAATCTTGCAACGGTGGATTCCCTGTATGCTGTGGAAGCTGGGATTACAGAGCTAGATTCGATGATGATGAGGAAGAACTTACTACTTCATTCACATTTACTCACTGCGAATGTAACTCCTGCCCTGGCTGCTGTGTTTATACAGTAGAAATTACAAGAGCTATTAAAGAGGACGAGGATGATGACCTTTCTATTTGTAATGTAGTTCTTTCAGCTATTGCAACATCTAGTTGTTAATAAATATAGTCTTATAAAAAGTCTATTGTCCTATTAAGGAAGCCCCTATATAGGGGTTTCCTAACTGTAGCAAAAATATTTTGAAGTTATTTGGAAAGGAGTTATATGTAAATGAGAAAGAAAAAGAATACGTTATCTAGAGTTGAAAAAAGGAAATTGCAAGAAGATAAAAAAAGTGCTTTACTCGAACTCAAAAAATCCTTTAAGGAAGAGAAAAAAAACATGAAAAGTAGCGATAAACCTTTAACTGAAAAAAAAGCACTAGTTAAAGAACTAAAAAAAGGCTATAGGGAAAAGAAAAAAACTCTTAAAAAAAGTAATATAACTTAGAAAATATCGCTCAATTCATGAGAATTTTTATAGATCTGCTTAATTTACACAAGTTTATTTTTACTTGGAACTACTACTGAGGTTTTTTTCAGTAGTAGTTTTTATTTTTTTTAGTTAGGAATAAATGTATAACAATTAGCATAAATTATTACACCTTTTTTTAGCTTATGAATAATATAATAATGTAGTTAGTAAAAAGGAGTGAACCCTATAATGTATTATGAGGAACCTAATTCAATACCTAGAGATATATTAGTACAAATGCCAATGGATATGTATATGCCAATGGATATGCCAATGGATAGGTCAAAAGGTAAAGCTAAGTTTGAGCAATCACCAACAGGTGAAGCTCCTATAGCAGCTAAATGTTTAAGATTAGCTCACGCTTACGTGCCTGATCAACCCTATGAAAGGCTATTTTCATTAAGAGAAGCTTTGCTTAGAGGAACACTGTTTGCAGACCTTTTTGATCCTTATTGCAAATAATAAGTGGTTATAAGTTAAACTTACGGTATTTGGTCACATGAAAAAACTAATTGTTGGTTAAGTAATTTAAATTGGAGGACATAACATGTCAGATTGTACGAAAAAAAAAGATATGCTTAATAAAATTCGGGAGTTAGAGTTTGCAACTGTTGATTTAAATCTCTATCTAGATACCCACCCTAGATGCGAAAAAGCTCTAACAGATTACAATTGCATTACAGAAGAGCTAATAAAGTTAAAAAAACTATATGAACAAAAGTATGGTCCATTAACTCATTTCGGATACGGTACTAGTGATTACCCATGGCAATGGATTGATGAACCATGGCCTTGGGAAAGTGGTGAATAGGAGGATATACGGATATGTGGATTTATGAAAAGAAACTACAATTTCCAGTTAATATTAAGTGCAAAGATATAAAACTGGCAAAATATTTAATAACTCAATACGGTGGACCTGATGGAGAATTAAGTGCAGCTTTAAGATACTTAAACCAAAGATATTCTATGCCTAATGGAAAAACAAAGGCAATATGTACTGACATTGGTACAGAAGAATTAGCACATCTAGAAATAATAGCTACTATGGTTTATCAACTCCTAAGAGATGCTACACCGGATGAAATGAAATCAGTAGACTTAGGTGGAAACTTTGCCCAACATGACAAAGGGCTTTTCTATACAGATGCCAATGGTGTTCCATGGACTGCAGCTTATATAGCTACCCTTGGAAATCCTGTGACTGACTTAACTGAGGATATGGCTGCTGAAGAAAAGGCAAGATCTACCTACGAATGGCTAATTCAACTAAGCGATGACCACGAAGTTAAAAAAGTGCTTGGTTTCTTAAGAGAGAGAGAAGTAGTACACTTCCAAAGGTTTGGAGAAGCTTTGGTAGATGTAGAAGAAACTCTAGGAAAGAAAAAATATTATTAAAATGTAAATTTAGATATTGATGTGCTAAGTTAAATCCCTGCGTTTTTAAATATAAAAACACAGGGATTTAAAACATTATACGTATAGAAGATATTATGCTTAGTACCTTCTAGGTCCTCTATTATTACTTTGTTGCTTTCTTGATTTTCTACACTCACCGCATCTTACTGGCTCATTTTCAAAACCTTTTTCCTTGTAGAAAGCCTGCTCTCCTTCTGTAAAAACAAATTCTTTTTCACAATCCTTGCAAACTATGGTCTTGTCTGACATATTAACATTTCTCCTTTTTCTTTAAATAAGTTTTTAAGTTTTAGTTGGTAGCAGCTATTACTTTTACATATCTCATATAATATAAAATTAATAGCTAATAAGATATAAAATATCTTATTAATATTATCTACAAAAAAATAAATAATAAACTAGTTTTTTTAAAGTAATTTAAATAATTATTGAAATATACCACTATTTTATAGTCTTTCATAAATAATTATTTAATAAAGCTGAGAATGCACCAAGTCTGCTAAACTTTAGCCAAATCTTATTTTCTGAAATACCAGCAAACCAAAAAGCTAAGACCTTTTCAAAGAGCCCTAAAATTTTTAAATATAAAAGACTGTAAATGGATATGTGTCCATCACAGCCTATTTAATCTTAACTATTATGTGTTTGCTAACACA
Organism: Clostridium polyendosporum; assembly: GCF_018332455.1. Lineage (GTDB taxonomy): Bacteria > Bacillota > Clostridia > Clostridiales > Clostridiaceae > Clostridium_AY > Clostridium_AY polyendosporum. The sequence continues at coordinate 46,672 of NZ_BOPZ01000018.1, read as the reverse complement.
TATGTATTTTATTTATTTTTTCTTGGGATTCTTGTTGCTATCCTTCTTTTTGTTATTATTGTTATTATTTTTGCTTGAGCCACTTTTACTTTTACCTTTATCTGGCATAATCATACCCCCAAAATAAACTATAGTTATGCTTATGAACTCAAAGGTAAAAATATTACTACTGTTTAATCAATAACTCTTAGTTTTTAGTTTGTCAACTGGCAGCAAACAAAATAGCTCCCATATATAGATACACAACTTTATAACTGAATTTATAATTCATGAAAAAGCATTGCATGTCTAGGCTATTATGCTGCCATTTCACAAAGTGAAATCTGGCTCAAATTTAATAGGATCGATGCCTATTAAATTTTATTTAACATGAATTGTTTAAAGCTTGAAGTTGTTTATCTTTAAATAAGGAGCTACTTAAGAGATTTTATGTAAAATACACACTTACCTATAAGGCATTTTACTTTCTAATTTGATCAATCCTGCTTTTTATTTCTTCTGGAGTTAACCCACTAGCATTTATTACTGGAGCTTTAGTCTCTGTATCACTATATCCCAGCATATCAGTATTATAGTCAGCTATTACTATGGCATCGAATCCATCTAATTTGGAAACATTACTCTCCATTCCTTCACTTAATATTTCTACATAGTAACCTTCTTTCATTAGATAATCTACTACATTTTGCAAACCTTTTTCAACACCAATTGCTTTATTCATTGTTTTCATTATTTATCACCTCAATGATTATTTTATACAGATACCACTTAAAAAATGCACTTTAAGTTCTGAACATATGTCTTGACTGGACACTGTTTAATTTTCAATATTACATTTCTAGAAAAGAAATCTTAATGAGAAATACACCATTGCACCTGACCACCAGCATACATCCAAATTCCTAACTAATATTTATCTATAATATTGCGGAACACTCAACCTTCTTCAAGGTGGAGATAGTAGGTTGCGAGGTCTTTGAAACAGGAAGCTCCTACTTCTAAAGTGGGAGTAGTTCACTACTATACTTACTTTAACATTTTGTAAATTCATCTTATATGTATGTATAATCCATCATTAGTAAATAATAAGCACGTTACATTAATTTAAAAGTTCATAAGGAGGATACTTTCTATGGCAAAGGTTATGAAAACAATGGACGGTAATCAAGCTGCGGCTGAAGCATCTTATGCTTTTACTGAAGTTGCAGCGATTTATCCGATCACTCCTTCTACCCCAATGGCAGAAGGAGTAGATGAGTGGTCAGCTCATGGGAAGAAAAACATATTTGGTCAACCAGTAAAAGTTGTTGAAATGCAATCTGAAGCTGGTGCTGCAGGAGCAGTTCATGGTTCTTTAGTAGCTGGTGCACTAACAACTACCTATACTGCTTCTCAAGGATTGTTATTAATGATTCCTAATATGTATAAAATAGCAGGTGAATTACTACCTGGAGTATTTCATGTAACTGCTAGAGCACTTGCTACTCATGCTCTATCAATTTTTGGCGACCATCAAGATGTAATGGCTACAAGACAAACCGGATTTGCACTTTTAGCAGCTTCAAATGTTCAAGAAGTAATGGATTTAGCAAATGTAGCACACTTAGCTGCAATTAAGTCTAGAATACCATTTTTACACTTTTTTGATGGTTTTAGAACCTCTCATGAATATCAAAAAATTGAAGTTATTAATTATGAGGATGTAGCTAAACTAGTAGATTATAATGCTATAAAGGAATTTAGAGATAGATCACTTAATCCAGAGCACCCCACTCTCAAAGGAACAGCACAAAACCCTGATATCTATTTTCAAGGCAGAGAGGCTTCAAACAAGTTCTATCAAGAAGTTCCTAATATAGTAGAAAACTATATGAGAGAAATTGAAAAAATTACAGGAAGAACTTATCATCCATTTGATTATTACGGAGCACCTGATGCAGAAAACATTATAGTAGCTATGGGTTCTGTATGTGATACCATCGAAGAAACAGTAGACTATCTAATGGGGAAAGGTGAAAAAGTAGGAGCTATAAAGGTACACTTATATCGTCCATTCTGTCCTACATACTTTATGAAAGTATTTCCTAAGACCGTTAAGAAGATTGCTGTTCTTGATCGTACTAAAGAACCTGGTTCTGTAGGTGAGCCCCTATATCTTGATGTATGTAAAGTATTTTACAATGCTAGTGATAAACCTGTTATCGTGGGCGGCAGGTATGGTCTGGGCTCTAAAGATACAAGACCTTCCCAAATTATTGCAGTATTTGATAATTTAAAGCAAAGTGAACCAAAAGATAGATTCACAATAGGAATCTTAGATGATGTTACCAATACTTCTTTACCTGAAGGAGACATAATTGAGACTACTCCCGAAGGAACTATCAGCTGTAAATTCTGGGGACTAGGCTCAGATGGAACAGTTGGGGCAAATAAAACTGCTGTAAAAATTATTGGAGATAATACAGACTTATATGCTCAAGCATATTTCTCCTATGATAGTAAAAAATCTGGTGGAAGCACTATTTCTCATTTAAGATTTGGTAAACAAAGAATAAAATCACCTTACTTAATTTTCAATGCAGATTATATTGCATGTCATAATAAATCTTTTATATATAATTTTGATGTATTAAAAGGATTAAAGAAAAATGGCACTTTTGTATTAAACTGCCCTTGGAGCGAAGATGAGCTCGAAGAAAAACTACCTGCTCCTATGAAGAAATATATAGCTGAAAATAACATTAATTTCTACACTGTCGATGCTGTCTCAATAGCAAAAAACATTGGTTTAGGCGGAAGAATCAATATGATAATGCAATCCGCATTTTTTAAATTAGCTAATGTTATTCCTGTAAATCAAGCAGTAGAGTTACTAAAAAACTCTGTAGAAAAGACTTATGGGAAAAAAGGTCAAAAAATTGTAGAGATGAATAAAGCTGCTATCGATCAAGGTATTAATAGTTTGCTTAAAGTTAATGTTCCATCTTCATGGAAGGATTCAGAAAGCAAGCCAACTCTAGTAAAGGAAGAACCAGACTTTGTTAAAGAAATTCAGAGACCTATGGCTAGACACGAAGGTGATGAACTTCCAGTTAGCGCCTTTAATGGAATGGAGGATGGAACCTTCCCACTAGGAACTACCGCATATGAAAAACGTGGTATTGCTGTTATGGCTCCAGAATGGCAAATCGACAAATGTATACAATGTAATCAATGTTCATATGTTTGTCCTCATGCAGTAATAAGAGCTTGCTTATTAAATGACGAAGAGAAAGAAAAAGCACCTGATACCTTTAAAACTAAGAAACCTGTAGGAAAAGGACTTGAAAATCTACACTACCGTATTCAAATAAGTCCACTTGATTGTACTGGTTGCGGTAACTGTGCTGATATTTGTCCAGCTCCTGGTAAGGCTTTAATCATGAAAAATGCTGAAGTAGAAATCGAAATGGAATCTGAAAACTGGGAATATGCACTAACTATTACTGATAAGGATAACTTGATGGATCCAAAGACAGTAAAAGGCAGCCAGTTTGTAAGACCATTATTAGAGTTTAATGGAGCTTGCCCTGGTTGTGGTGAAACTCCTTATGTTAAGTTGTTAACTCAACTTTATGGCGATAGAATGATGATTGCTAATGCTACAGGCTGTTCGTCTATATGGGGTGGTAGTGCTCCATCAATTCCATATTCCACAAACTCACAGGGCAAAGGACCTTCTTGGGGAAATTCTCTTTTTGAAGATAATGCTGAGTATGGATACGGAATGTTCCTTGGAGTTACACAAATTAGAGAAAAATTAGCTCAATTAATAAAAGAAGCTGTAAATACGCAAATCAATTCAACACTTAAGGAAGCTTTCCAACAATGGCTAGATACAATAGATGATGGTGAGGGCTCTAAATCAGCTACAGCTAAAATACTAGAAGCTATAAAGAATGAAAACTATGAAAATAATCCTATTTTAAAAGAAATAATGGAGAAAAAGGATTATCTTATTAAGAAATCTCACTGGATGATTGGCGGAGATGGATGGGCATACGACATAGGTTTTGGAGGCCTAGACCAAGTATTATCTACCGGGGATGATATAAATATATTTGTTATGGATACAGAAATTTACTCAAATACTGGAGGACAGTCTTCAAAATCTACACCAACAGGAGCAGTTGCTAAATTTGCAGCAGCAGGTAAGAAGGTTAGAAAAAAAGATCTTGGTATGATGGCTATGAGTTATGGATATGTATATGTAACTCAAATAGCTATGGGAGCAAATATGAATCATACCATTAAAGCAATTGCTGAGGCGGAAGCATATAAGGGCCCTTCTCTAATTATTGCATATGCACCTTGTATCAGCCATGGTATAAAAACAGGTATGGGAACCAGTATGGCAGAAGAAAAGAAGGCAGTAGAATCCGGTTATTGGCATCTATATAGATATAATCCAATGTTAAAAGACCAAGGAAAAAATCCATTTACTTTAGATTCAAAAGAACCAACAAAATCATTTAAAGAATTCATCCATGGAGAAGTTCGTTACTCTTCATTAATGAATGTATTCCCTGACATAGCTGAACAAATGTCAACTGCAGCAGAGCAAAATGCTCGTGAAAGATACGATAACTATAGACGTTTAGCAGAACAACAATATTAATGCAAAAGTTAAACTGAGTACATTAAACATGCTAAACTTTAGTTAGATTTGATTTTGTTAAATGGTAAAAAATAAAAGGAAGTCTTAAGAGACTTCCTTTTATTTTTCATTACTATCTACCCATTCTTTAGCGTTTCTTACTTCGATTTCATTAGGAATAGATACATTAGAAACTGGCTGCATATCCTCAATATTAGCCCATGCAGCAGTCTCATGCTGTTCTATAGGATTTGCCATGAAATGCTCTTTATCTTTAGGCTTATTCTTTTTCATAAAAATCGCCCCCTATTGAAATATTTTCATAATTACTATATTTATATATAGAGTTCTTTGTATGATGCTTTACTTTTATATTTTTTGTTTAATCTATTCTAATATTCATTGAATATTATTCCATTTAAATCTCAAAAGACGGTATCATTTACTAATACTTACGTTCCAGTATCTATTTTTATAATTCTAATGTTTTAAAACATAAAAATTTGGAAACTATTTTAATAGAAATAAATAACAAAAAAATGTTATCATAATATGTATTAACTTTATTATAAGAAAGAAGGATTAATGTGCATAATTATCTTACAGAAGAAGCAATAAATAAGCTTAAAGAAGAAATTGAATATAGAAAACTAGTAGTAAGACGTCAAATAAATGAAGACCTTAAAGAAGCAAGAGCACATGGTGATCTAAGTGAAAACTTTGAGTATAAAGCAGCGAAAAGAGATAGGGCTCGAAACGAAAGTAGAATGCGTTATCTTGAAAGGATGATCAAAACTGCTAAACTCATAACAGATACCACATCTGAAGATGAAGTCGGGCTAGGAAAAATAGTTTCTATTAGATTCTTAATTGATGATGAAGTTGATAAATTTACAATAGTAACTACCATAGAAGCAGATCCTATTAATAACATGTTAAGTATAGAGTCTCCTTTAGGACGTGCTATATATAAACATAAGGTTGGAGATGAAGTTATAATTGAGTCACCCGAAGGAAATTATTCTATTAGAATTGAAGAAATTATGCGTAAATAATGGAGTTTATACAGACTTCATTGTTTTAAACTTATTTATAAATAAAGAGACAGGTTTAACCTATCTCTTTCTATAAAAACTCTAGTGTTTTTTTGGTGCTAAAATCATAATCATATTGTTACCTTCTAACTTAGCTGGCTTTTCAATCATTCCAATATCCCCTAATTTAGAAATAAATATATCAAATACCTTAGTTCCTTGACCAGTATAAATATTTTGTCTTCCTCTAAACCTAATTGACACTTTAACTTTATTCTCATTAGATAAGAACTTTTTAGCATTATTAGCCTTAATCTCTATATCATTTTCTTCAATAGTAGGACTTAATCTTATTTCCTTAATATCAACGAATTTCTGATTCTTTCTGTTTTCTTTTTCCTTCTTAGATTGTTCGTAAAGAAATTTGTTATAGTCCATTATTTTACATACAGGTGGAGTAGCTGTTGGCGAAATCATCACTAAATCTAATTCTTGTTCTCTTGCTAACTCCAAAGCATCCCTAGTATTAACTATTCTACTCTCTTCTTCTCCAACTAATCTGATTTCCCTTTGTCTAATACCTTCATTTAAATTTACATTTTTATTAATAGTCGAACACCTCCAAATTAATATTCTCATTTTTTACTTAAGATAAACAACTTTACTCGTTAAACAATTCAGTTGTAAAGTTCTATATCTATTTACATACAATTATTATTTAACAGTTTAAAATACTTCTATTCTCTTAGAAAAATAATTTATTTCGCATGATTATATAATCATAACATTGTTTACCTAATATAGATACTTTTTTAAATTAAAGTATCTAATAAAAAATTTATAAATCTAATATTAAAAATAAAAAAAAATCAGAACTTCTGCTGGTAATCACAAGGATACGTAAAAGTTCTAACTACATACTTATATTAAATTAAATTGCTTCTTTTTTGATACACATACTATTAATAAATGTATATATATCATTCCAGTTATATACTCTTGTTATTCTATCATTTATAGGGTTTCTATTATAATTGGTATCTATCAACAAAACTTTAAATCCATTTTCAGATAACTGTATAGCATTATCGTAATTATCTTCAATAAATACACTGCAGTTTAATTCTTTTGCTTTATCTACCTTATAATGAGATCCTAATAAAAACAAATCATTAAATGATATATTATTTGTTTTAAGGTATGAGTACGTAAGCATACTCAATGAAGAATCTCTTGCTGTAATAAAGAATATTTTATGATTAATACTTAAGATCTCCAGCACATCTCTAACATTTTCTCTTAACTCTTGTTTTGAGTGAATCTCAAACTTATAGTTCTCATAGAATTCTCGATACTCTTCTTGCTCTACCCCCATTACCTTATAGCAATGATATTCCGTAACTTGTTCTTCGGATATACTCTTATTAAAGAATTTATTTGAAATATCAAGCCAATAATATGGGTCAGTGATAGTTCCATCTATGTCTATACATATATTTAACTGCTGCATCGTTTCCTCACCCTCCTTATCTTCCTTAATTAAATTCTATCAATCAAAAGTTAAACAAATATTAGTATTATTTAAATAAATGTTAAGTTAACTACTTTATTTATACTATTGTTAGAAATAATATTAAGTTACCCTTTTTGACTATACTAAGATTTTATTTTGACAGAAAGTAAAATCTTTAATTTAAAGTATAAGTAAAAACCGTACTGCCTAAACAGTACGGTTTTACTACACACCTCATCTAACCCTGGTGAAGTATTATAGTTTCTAAAATAATCTTTTAAATACTTTAACACCATATAAATGCTCTTTTATTCATTGAACCCACCATGCACCTATAGAGGTGAAGGATTCTTTTTTATAAGGAAGTTTTCTATTATTTATAGGAAGTAAATTTACTTAATTTTTAATAATTCATGAGGCTTTATCTAGAATCTCTTTATTAAGTTTATTTAAATTTTTTACTTCGTATGCTATAAAAATAAATGTTATTACTGATGAAACAAAGTCTGCAACTGGTCCTGCCATCCATATACCATTCAATTTAAAGAAATGTGGAAGTATGAGTATAAGTGGTATAAGCACTACAACTTGCCTTAATAAGCTTAAAAACATAGAGTATTTTGCTTTTCCCACAGCCTGAAAATAATTAACAATTGCTATCTGAGGCCCAACAATAGCAAACATCATAAGGAAAATTGAAATTCCATTTGCTCCAAGATCTATAAGTTTAGAGTCTGTTGTATTAAAGATTCGAATTATTTGAACTGGGAATAATTGAACTACTATAAATGCAATTGTTGATATACATGCATTTGCAATAGCTGAATATAACAATACTTTTTTAACTCTACTTATATTTTTTGAACCATAATTATATCCAATTATAGGTTGTGCTCCTTGATTTATACCTAACATAGGCATTAATATTAAAATAATAATGCTATTTATAAGAGAAAAAGCTCCTATAGCAAGATCTCCACCATACTTTGCCAGACTTGTGTTAATAATAATCGTAACTAAGCTAGCTGCAATCTGCATAGTAAAAGGGGACATACCTATTCCTATTATTTCCTTAATAACAGACTTCTCTAATTTCATATTCACTTTTTTAAGCTTTAAAAGACTTTTACCTTTTGTAAAGTATCTAAATATCCATACTGAGCAAACAGCCTGTGAAATAACAGTTGCCAATGCCGATCCTATTACACCTAGCTTGAATCCAAATATAAACACAGGATTTATAATAAAATTAAGTACAGCACCTATAAGCATAGTTATCATAGCCGTCTTAGGATCACCTTCTGAACGAATAATAGGGTTTAATCCAAATCCTACGTTTTGAAGTACAGCACCTATAAGTAGTATACTGGCAAATTGCTTTGCATAAGGCATGGTTTCTGCACTTGCACCCAATAGTTTCAAGATAGGGTCTAAAAATACAAGCCCCAAAATACTTACAATAATTGTAGTTATGATTGTAAGCACAAAAGCATTACCTATAATCTTTTCAGCCTGCCCTACATTCTTCTGTCCTAGTTTTATAGAAATTACTGCAGCGGCTCCTGTACCAACAAGCATTCCCACAGCCATAATTACGGTAGAAATAGGGAAGGTTACTGCCACACCTGAAAGCGCAATTGATCCTATACCTCTACCCACAAATATTCTATCTACAACACTGTATAAGGCATTAACAAGCATACCTATAACAGCTGGAATAGAAAACTTAAGAAGAAGTTTTCCTATACTTTCTCTTTCTAATTCTTCTGATTCATCCATATTCTGTTCCCCCTTCTGATATTCAAAAATTGCTAAAGACCACAACTTTACGTTCTATACTGACTAATATGTTTAGCTTCCTAAATATATATTTAATTAAAGTATGCTACATTCTTATTTTTCTAAAGCATTAAGATTATTATATAATTTTCTCATCCATAATATGAAAATTACTTTTTCCTCCTCAGAAAATCCTTGAGAAATTATATGTTCAATTTCTTTTATAACTTCTAAAGATAAATCCTTTAATCTACGTCCTTCTTCAGTCAAATATAGTCTTTTAAATCTTGCATCCTGATCATCCTGTTTCCTGTCTATAAATCCTTTTCTTAATAACATATCTACAAGTCCAGAAACAGAAGCTGGTCTCAAATTTAAATTTTTCTGAATTTCTTTTTGAGTAAGTCCATCTTTATTCCAAAGCTGATGCAAAACTAAAACCTGTGATACGGTTAAATCATACTGCTGAAGCTTCTTATCATGAATATTATTGATAGCTCTTTCGACTTTATTAATCCAACACCCAATCCAATCCTCTGGTTTATGCTCCATAATACTTAGCCTCCTAAACATTTCTTTTATAATAACACAGGTATAATTTTATTTCAAGATTACTCAATTGGCACGTTTTACTACCTTACATCGATGATCTCCCCCAACCCGTCAATCCTATTATGCTTAAAGCTAAAAACACTCATGCACTTAATAAAATATAAAAAACCGTACTGCCTAAACAGTACGGTTTTTTCCACTTATGGTGGAGGCGAGGGGTATCGAACCCCTGTCCGAAAGCAGACCAGCCTGATCTTCTCCGAGTGCAGTCTGTACTTTAACATTCCCTCCATGAGACGCTCACAGACAAGCTTCTCACTTCAGTAGCTTCATAAATTCCGTCCTTAGCTCAAAGCTTTGCTAAGTTCGGTTCCCCACTTATTAGCGCCCTATCCCAAGTCGTGGGACTCTCGAGTAGGACGAGCTACACTAAGCAGCTAATGCGTAATTATCGTTTGCGTTTATATTTATTGTATAGTTTTTTAACGCGGGCCCATACGTCCCTCGACTCGCTTCTCAAGCCCATCTTACCCCCGTCGAAGCCAAAACGCCCCCTTATTAGGGTAACATGGCTATGTTATAAACGCACATAAACATCATAATATAAATTTTTCTAAATATTACTAGATGTTAATTATACAATTTTTAGATACAATTGTCAATTAACATCTTTAAGGAGTTATTAGCAATATAATTTAGTAAGAACTTAGGTGGTAAGTCTTACTATAAGGAAATAACAATTAGCATTTGTAACTGTGAGGAGGAATCACTGTCCCTCATCACATAACCTATAATACATTAACTTATAAATTACTTCAATAGGTGTATTATTAGCAAAATTACTAATTTATTAAACATTAAGTAATATTTTAGAAAATAATAAATTTATAATAAAAATTATTATTATAGCAATACTAATTTAATAGTAGGAGAAATTTATACTAAGGAGAAATTGTTATGGGAATTAGAATTATCTATAAAACACTTATATCATCTATAATGATTTGTTTTATGTTAACTCCAATTATATCTCAAGCTATTCAGGTGTCTACACTAAATAAAGCTGATCAAGTATCGAGCCTACTCAGTTTGAATCAGATTTCACTTTGTGAAATGACGAATGCAGAAGATACCTTAATTCTTCATATACAAGAATTCTTTAATAAAAGAAACGATATGTTCTTAACTGGTGATATAGCAGACTTAATTCCTTATTATGAAACTTCTCATAACTATGGTAAGTATTCTCTAGAACATGAAGTAAGAAGAATACGGTACTTAAGAGACTGGGCTGGGGAAAGAGGAATAAAATTTACCTCTATATCATCAAAAGCAAATGTAAAAAGAGCCTCCGTTTCACCAACCCATGCTAAGATTAAAGTAGATGAAGAGTATAAATTTGAATATGTATATAACTGCGATAATGAACCAGTTGTAAATAACTTTGGAATAAATCTATTCCATGCCATAACTCTTAACAAAAAAAATGATAAATGGATTATAACTAGCGATTGGTACTTGGATTGCTTTGATGATGCATTAAAAGGTTATTCATGGGATTTTAAAACACTGCAATTTTCTGAGCCTAAGTCTCAATGTTATGATTTTAGTACTTTCGCACCTCCAACTTTACAAGAAACAGGAACCCCTATTCCTAAAGGAAAGTATAATAGACTTAAAGCTATCGAATATGCTGATAAGTACTGTGGTGTACCTTGGGGAAGTAAAAACAACTTAAAATATAATAAAAAATATAAAAATTACACTGGAATTGGTGGAGATTGCACCAATTATATTTCTCAATGCTTGGGAGATAAAGAAGGTGGAGCTTTAAAACATGATGGAGCTTGGTTTAGTGTCTATAAAAAATATGATGGTGCAGAAAACAGTGCCTCTTGGGTAAATGCAGATGCTTTTAGAAATTATTTGTTATATAGCGGTAAAGGAACCCTTATAAAAAGAGGATCATTCAAAAATCTTATTGCTCCTTCTAATGATTCTCCCAATGGTGCTATAGGAAGACTTCAACTAGGCGATGTAGTGTCCTATGCAAAGGGTAATGATATTGACCATAACGCTATTGTAACAGCCTTTGATTCTCATGGATATCCTCTTATTAACTCACATACTGTTGAAAGGTATCATGTTCCCTTTGATTTAGGTTGGAGTGATAAAAACATATACTTCCATCTTATACATGTTAGATAAATAAAATTTAATAGGTATCGATCCTATTAGAGATACATAACTTCATTCCTTAAAAAATTAATGAAAATAGCCCTCGACATGCCGTGCTTTTTCATTAATTATAAATTCGGTTACGAAGTTGTATATCTATAACTTGAGCCAGATTTCACTTTGTGAAATGACAATAAATAAATTCGTAATTACTTTAAATACCTAAATAATTATTAAAATTAAAGTCTATTTCTTTAATTTATTAATGATTCACTGCAATATATTTATAAGCCTCTTATTTAGGGGCATTTTTTTTTCCCTTATTCATATAATTAATTAAGAGTTTTCTAAAAAGAGGGATAATATTGGAATGGATTTTAATAGTTACCTTACTTTGTATTTTTCTATATCTCCATATAACATCCTTAAAGAATAATACTAAATACTTAAAAAGAACTGCATTATTTCTATATAAAAAGGGTAAATATAGCAAAGCATTAAAGTTTATAAAAAAACATAAAAATTCCTTCACTGAAAACTTCTATTATTCACTACTAATAGAAATATTAATAGAAAGTAAGAAAATAGAAGAATCACTAATAGCATGTGATGAAGCATTAAAATGCAAATGTACAGATAGTGTACTTTATAATAATATAAGCTGGGCATACTTTGAGTCTGGAATGTTAAAAGAAGCAATAGTACATGCAGAAAAATCTATAGAACTTGATCAAAATTTTGCTGCACCCTATGCTAATAAAGGAAACTGCTATTATATTTTAGGAGACCTAAAAGAATCCGTACACTGTTTTAAAAAAGCTTTAGAATTAAAGAAAGAACTACCCGCTGCATTATACGGAGCCGGTTTATGCCTTTATAAATTAAATAAATACGAAGAATCCGAATCACATCTTGTAAAATATTTAAAGCATAATAAAAAATCCATAAACACCTATAAAATGCTAGCTGATATTTACTATAACAGAGAAGATTACGACTCTTCTATATTAATGTACGAAACAATCATATCCTTCAATCCAACTATTCCATGGAGCTATTACGAACTAGGCAACGTTTTATTTCTCAAAGGAGATTTAGATAGAGCTATAAGAGAATTAGATAAAGCTATAGAACTTGATGACAACTCTGCTATTCCTTATTATTACAAGTGTAGAATTTATGCAGTCTTTAGAAATATAGATGAATCCTTTCAGTGTTTAGAAAAAGCAATACTTCGCGAAAAGTATCTACGACTTATTGCGTTAGATGATAATTTTTTAAACAATCTAAAGGTATATTCTAAATTTAAAGATATTGTAGGTAGTAGAAAGGAAGATATTATAGGAGAATTAGAATAAAGCTGACCAAGCATAGAGCATGCTCAGCTTTATTAAGATTTCATTTTGTAAAATGACATGCAATAAGGTCATGCTCTTATATAGAGCATGACCTATTAATACTTCATTCTTTCCTTCATTTGCCTCTCAATATCTCTCTTGTGAGCTTTTTCAAGCATAGTATCTCTCTTATCGTAGTTCTTCTTACCTTTGCATACACCTAAATTTACCTTTACCCTTCCACTCTTTAAGTAAAGAGAAAGTGGAACTAAAGTTAATCCTGCTTGCTGTACAAGTCCTAAAAGCCTTTTTATTTCTTCCTTGTGAAGAAGAAGCTTTCTTTCTCTCAAAGGTTCAACATTAAATATATTGCCCTGCTCGTAAGGACTTATATGCATATTTCTTATGAAAACTTCACCATTTCTAACTTCTGCATAGCTGTCTTTTAAATTCACTTTTCCTGCTCTTATAGATTTTACTTCCGTTCCTACAAGAGCTATACCAGCTTCCATAGCTTCTTCTACAAAATAATCATGTCTCGCTTTTCTATTTTCAGCTAATGTCTTATTATCATTTTTTCTTGCCATAAAATCACCTACTATGGTATTATTATCGTTCCTTTATTATAATATAATACTCTTGTATTAACAAGAATTATAAACTTAATAAAGATAAACAACTTCAATCTTTAAACACTTCATCAAAATAGCCTAGACATGCAATGCTTTTTCTAGGATATATAAGTTCAATCCTTAACGAATTTTAGAAAATAGTCTCGGCATGCAATACTTTTTCTAAAATTCTTAATTCAATATGAACTTGTATATCATGAATTATAAGTTCAGTTATGAAGTTGTGTATCTATAATTCTTATAAAATAAATTGAATGATAATGAAGTCTGTTTAAATTCATTAGAATTTCACTTCGTTCAATGGCAGCAAATGAAGCTGAGCAAGCCTCAAACCTGACTCAATTTAAGTCAGATTTCACTTTGTAAAATAACAGCATATAAAAAGACTATTGATAAACTAACTTTATCAATAGTCCTAAATAAACTAAGCTACATGTTTAGCTTCATTAGATTTTTGTGATTTTGATTTGCAAGCATACCAGTATGGAACTGCCATGAATACAGCTCCCCCAATTATATTTCCTAAAGTAACCCATACTAAGTTGTAAAACATTCCTGAAACTGTAACAGCTTCTGGGTGTGGGAACATAAGTGCAAGAGATAGTATCCCCATATTTGCAATACTATGCTCAAATCCTGCTGTTATAAAAGCAAATATACACCAAAATACTAATATAAGCTTTGATACATCATCTTTCATCTTATAGCATATCCAAGTTGCTGCACATACAACAAAATTACATAAAATTCCTCTTAGAACTGCTTGTTCTATTGATAAATGCATCTTAGTTTCTGCAAGATGTACAATATAGTTATCTGCCAATCCTTTTGCTACACCACTTTTTGCATATAGATAACCTAATAATAGTGCACCTACAAAATTACCCACATAACATACAAAAATAACTTTAACCCAATCAATCCATTTAATTCTCTTTTCTAAAGCTCCAACTGTTAATACAAAACAATTGCCTGTGAATAATTCAGCTCCTGCAAAATAAATAAGACTTAATGCTACAGAGAAAGTAAGCCCCGCTGCTATTTTTGAATAAGCCTTCCCATCTACATTAAAAATAGCTGATGCTGTATAGGAAAGAGCTACACCAACCATTATATAAAAACCTGCAATCAATGATAGAACAAAATATTTTGCGATACTTTCTTGACAAAATTTCTTCTTTTTTTCTGCCGAATGAGCAACTTTAAGAATTTCCTCTTTAAACATAATCTCCCTCAACTTTCTTTTACTTTAATAAATACAAAATAATAATACCTTAAATTATCTTTTTAATACCTTTACTGTAATTGTTTGTGTTTTTTTTAACAAAACATGCCATAAAAAAATAATACTACATTGTTATAGGGCTTTTCAAGTTTTTATTGCATATTCTTGTTTTTTTTACAAATGCTGTAATTGTTTGTGTTTTTTTTAACAAAACATTCTATAAAAATAATACTACATTGTTATAGAGCTTTTCAAGTTTTTTTATTGCATATTCTTGTTTTTTTTACAAAATACCTTCATAAAAATAATACTATAAACCTGTTAATAATTTCAAGTTTTTTATATTATTTAAAGTACAAAAAGCACTGAGTAAAGATAAACAACTTCAATCTTTAAACAATTCCTGAAAATAGCCTCGACATGCAATGCTTTTTCAGGAATTATAAGTTTAATTATGAAGTTGCGTATCTATAAAAACCTCAATGCTTTTCATAGCTTAATTTTCTCTTATTGATATATAGATTAAAAGAAAATTATAAAATTAAAACTCTTCTTCTTCTTCATGCATTATTTCATTAGTTTCTAATGTTTCTTCATTGAACTCTTCATCCTCTAGCTCTTCATCATCAAAGTTTAAACTATATTTATCTAGAGCTTCCTCTGATGGAATTGTAGAAAGTCCTCTTGAATACTCATCTTCTATAATTTCAAAGTAGATTTCTCTATTATCAATCTCTACTTTAGAACATTTAATTCTTACAGAATCGCCTAATCTATAAACCTTTTTAGTTCTCTCTCCAATCAACGTAAGATGCGCTTCATCAAAAACATAATAGTCATCATCCATATCAGTAATATGAACTAGACCTTCAATAGTATTTTCAAGCTCAACAAATAATCCAAATGATGTAACTGAAGATATAATTCCTTCAAATTCTTCTCCAATTCTATCAAGCATATATTCAGCTTTTTTAAGATCGTCAACTTCTCTTTCAGCGTCTTGAGCTACTCTTTCCATTTCTGAAGATTGTTTTGATGCATTATCTACTATTAGAGCTAACTTCTTAGTTCTTTCTTCATCTATCTTACCATGAAGATGTTCTTTTATTATTCTGTGTATTTGAAGATCTGGATATCTTCTTATTGGAGAAGTAAAATGACAATAATATTTTGCTGCAAGTCCAAAGTGTCCTACACATTCTGGAGCATATCTAGCCTGCATCATACTTCTTAAAAGCAGTGTACTTACAACAGTCTCTTCTTTCTTACCTTTTACCATTTCAAGAACGGATTGAAGCATTCTTGGGTGAACATCCTGAGTCCATCTAACTGTATATCCAAGATTATATATAAACTCTTTAAATTTATCTAGTTTTTCAGTATCTGGATCTTCGTGTATTCTATATACGAAAGGAATCTTAGTCCAGAACATATACTCAGCAACAGTTTCATTACAAACTAACATAAATTCTTCAATAATTCTGTTGGCAATTTCTCTTTCATAAGGTTTAATATCAACAGGCTTACCTAATTCGTTTAATATAATTTTTGACTCCTCAAATTCAAAATCTATTGCTCCTCTATTTAATCTCTTTTTATTTAGAATTAAACAAAGTTCTTCCATTGCTTTAAAGTCATCATGAAGATATTCATACTTCTTTATAAGTTCCTCATCTTTATCTTTTAATATCTTTGTTACATCAGTATAAGTCATTCTCTCACTTGTTTTAATGATAGTCTCTGCAATTTCATGATTTAAAACTCTTCCACTTTTATCTATTGTCATAATGCAACTTAAAGTAAGTCTATCTACTTTTGGATTTAAAGAACATATGCCATTTGAAAGCTTCTTTGGAAGCATTGGTATAACTCTATCTATTAGATAAACTGAAGTAGCTCTCTTCAACGCTTCTTTATCAAGAGGATTTTTTTCTCTTACATAGTGAGAAACATCTGCTATATGAACTCCTAATTTATAGTTACCATCTGGAAGTCTCTCTATTGAAACAGCATCATCTAAATCTTTAGCATCTGCTCCATCAATTGTAACCATTCTTACATCTCTTAGATCTTTTCTCCTCTTATATTCACTTTCTGGAATTTCTTCCTCTATATTTTCAGCATAATTTAAAACTTTTTCTGGGAATTCTTCTGGGAGACCATGTTTTTTAATAATAGTTAATATGTCTAGTCCTCTCTCTCCTTTTTTGCCTAAAATCTCTACTATTACTCCTTCTGGATTCCTTCTCTTATCTGCCCATTGTACTATTTCAACTATAACGACGTCTCCAGTCTCGGCACCATTTTTATCATTCCTTGAAATAAAAATATCATTCTGAATTCTTTTTTCTTCTGGAACCACAAAACCAAAATTTCTGCTATCTTCATAAACTCCTATAATAGTTTTGTTAGCTCTCTCAACTACTTGTGTTATTTCTCCTTCACACTTTTTCCCAGCTGCATCTTCTTTAATGATTTTAGCAACTACTCTATCACCATTCATACCACCATTCATAGAAGAGCTAGGAATAAATACATCAGCTAACCCTTCTTCATCAGGTATAACAAATCCAAACCCTCTTTGATGAACTTGTAGTCTACCTGAAACTAAACCTAATCTTTCAGGAAGACCGAATCTATCGTGCTTTGTTCTTACTATTACGCCTTCCTTTTCCATACCCTTTAAAACCTTTTTAAAAGATTTATATTCATCTTTTTTTATATCAAATATGGCAGCAAGCTCTTGTATATCCATTGGCCTATACGCCGGTTCTCTCATAAAACTTAATATTGTTTGTTTTATTCCCATAATAAATCCTCCATTTTCCTCAACGGAATTTCGCTTATATTTTCTCCCAATATGGTTAAAATCATTCTATTTTATTGGTACATTTTATGAAAATTTATAAGCAGGTTTATTATATACTATATATGAAAATAATGTAAAGAAAATATATCTTTACATTACAATAAATGTAAAAAATCAAATTGATTATCTAAATATTTCCTTCTATAAGACTACATAATTTTTAGGTAAATGTACTAAAAAGTACAGGCGACAAATTCACCTGTACTTTTAATTGCTGTCATTTCACTAAGTGAAATCCCACTAAAGACAAAAAACTTCAATTCTTATTCAATTCAGTTATGGAGTTGTGTATCTATAGAGGTTATTATAATTACTTAAATAAATTAGTTATTATCCCTCCATAAGTTGCTATTACACTTGCAAATACAAGAGATACTATAGTCATAAGTTTTATAAGAATATTCATTGCTGGTCCTGCTGTATCCTTAAATGGGTCTCCTACGGTGTCACCTACAACTCCAGCCTTATGAGCAGAACTTCCTTTTCCGCCATAAACTCCACTTTCAATGTACTTCTTAGCATTATCCCATGCACCACCAGCATTAGCCATCATTACAGCCATAAGTACACCTGTACCAACAGCACCTGCTATTACCCCTGCTAATGCTTCTGTACCAAAAAGAAGTCCCATTCCAATAGGTATTATAATAGCTAAAACTCCTGGTAGAAGCATTTGTCTTAAAGCTGCTTGAGTGGATATATCTACACATCTCTTATAATCTGGTTTAACAGTCCTTTCCATTATACCTGGATTTTCTCTAAATTGTCTTCTTACCTCTTCCACCATCTGATTTGCAGCCTTACCAACTGCTTCCATAGCTAATGCCGCAAACATAAATGGAACCATAGAACCAATCAAAAATCCTATTAAAGTAAGAGGATTTAAAAGATCTATAGTTTGTAGTTTAACTGTTTCAGCATAGGAAGCAAATAAAGCTAATGCTGTAAGAGCTGCTGATCCAATGGCAAATCCCTTAGCTATAGCTGCAGTGGTATTACCTACAGAATCAAGCTTGTCTGTAATTTCCCTTACATTCTCAGGAAGTCCTGCCATTTCTGCAATACCACCAGCATTATCTGCAATTGGACCATAAGCATCAACAGCAACAGTAATTCCTGTTGTTGAAAGCATACCCACTGCTGAAAGAGCTATTCCATAAAGACCTAAAGTAGCGTGACTTTGTCCACCTACGATATAGTAAGCTACTAATATTCCTACGGATATTAATAATATTGGAGGAACAGTTGACTTCATTCCAACAGAAAGCCCAGAAATAATTGTTGTTGCTGGACCTGTTTGAGTTTGACTAGCGATTTCCTTTACATATTTATAATCAGCAGAAGTATAAATTTCTGTAATTTTTCCTATAGATAACCCTACTATTATACCAACTATAACAGCACCAAAAGCCTTATAATCACCAAACATTATCTTACTAAATATTCCTGTTCCAATTATCATGAGTATTCCAGCAATATAAGTGCCAATATTTAGAGCTCTTTGGGGATTGTCCCCCTTAACAACTCTAACCATCAAAACTCCCAGAATAGATGCTATAATTCCCACACAGGATACTACAATCGGGAAAAATACAGCTTCCTTACCACTAGTTAAGTTAACTACTGAACCAAGAGTTATAGCTGATATAATTGAACCAACATAAGATTCAAAAAGATCTGCACCCATGCCTGCAACATCACCAACGTTGTCACCAACATTATCTGCTATTACTGCTGGGTTTCTAGGATCATCCTCTGGAATTCCAGCTTCAACTTTACCAACTAGATCTGCCCCTACATCTGCAGCCTTTGTATAAATACCACCACCTACTCTTGCAAAAAGTGCTATAGATGATGCTCCAAGTCCAAAGCCAGTGATATAAGTTACATCTAAGTCAAAGATAATTGATAAGATTCCTAATCCAAGAATCCCTAATCCAACAACACACATTCCCATAACAGAGCCACCAGAAAAAGCAACAGTTAAAGCTTCCTTAATACTCTTTTCAGCTGCTTGAGTAGTTCTGACATTAGCTTTTACTGCTACCTTCATACCAAAGAATCCTGCCAAAATTGAGAATAATGCTCCAACTACAAAACATATAGCTGTTTGTATATGGATAAAAACCCCAATGGCGATAGCAACCACCACTATAAAAACAGCTAAATACTTGTACTCACGTCTTAAGAATGCCATTGCACCCTCTTCAATATATCCTGAAATTTCCTTCATCTTTTCGTTTTTTATTTCTCTTTTTACTATAGATTTTCTTAGTAAAAAGGCGAAGACTAAAGCAAGTAATCCTGTTATAACAGATGTAAGTAAATAATTATTCATATAACTCCCTCCCATCTTTACATTCATATAATTATTATGCTATTAATTCAACTAATATCCTAAATATCCTTTAGGAATAAGTTAATTTTTTTAATAAATGTAATATTTTTAAAATTATTACTTTTCTCATTAATATCCTCATTTTATATAAAATAAAGTTTAGTAATTATGGAGACTATACAAATTTAATCCGGGTTCTCTTTTAATCAGATTTCAGCAAATGAACCTAAGAACGCATGAAGGCTGGTCAATTATGACCAGCCTTCATATGTGTTATTTAACTAAATTTAACGCTATTGTATTTATAGCAAATAATAATGATGCTATAACTGTAATTCTAAAAAGAACTGCTTCTCTTGTTCTGCTTTTATTCCTTGAAAAGAAAGTTTCCCCTTTTCCTTGGATAAGTCCACTTAAAGCATCAGCCTTTGTAGGTTGTAAAAGAATCGACATTACTATAATTATACCTAAAATCGCTTGAAATACTATCATAGTTGTATACAAAAGAGTCACCCCCTAAATACGCTTTTCATCTTTACCTAATAAAGATAAACAATTTCAATCCTTAATAAAGTTGAGCAGGCATCGAGCCTATTAAATCTTTAGTCAAACTTTACTTCGTAAAATGACAGCAAGCCAATTCAGTTCTAAGGTTGTTTATCTATAATATATGTATTATAACCATATCATAACATAATATTATAGCATTTACAACATTTAGCTAATATACAAAAACAGGCACCCTTTTGCAGATGCCTGTTTTTATACTATCTCTTTATATTGAAGAATGCTTTTAATCCTCTGTATTCAGCAACTTCATCAAGATTTTCTTCTATTCTTAATAATTGATTATACTTAGCAACTCTTTCTGATCTTGCTGGAGCACCAGTCTTTATTTGACCAGCATTTACAGCTACAACTAAATCTGAAATAGTTGTATCTTCAGTTTCACCTGATCTGTGTGATACAACTGCTGTATAACCTGCTCTATTTGCCATTTCTATAGAATTAAGAGTCTCTGTTAAAGTGCCTATTTGATTAAGTTTTATAAGAATTGAGTTTGCTACTCCTTTTTCTATGCCTGTAGTTAATCTAGTAGTATTAGTTACAAATAAATCGTCACCAACTAATTGTACTTTTCCACCAAGTTTTTCAGTTAGTATTTTCCAACCTTCCCAATCCTCTTCAGCCATACCATCTTCTATTGATATTATTGGATACTTTGCAACCCAAGCTCCATAGAAATCAACCATTTCAGCTGGAGTTAAAGTCTTTCCTTCATTTTCAAGAACATATTTTCCATCTTTGTAATACTCTGATGATGCTGCATCTATAGCTATATAAATATCTTGCCCTGGTTTATATCCAGCCTTTTCTATAGCTTCTAAGATGACTGTAATAGCTTCTTCATTTGACTTAAGATTCGGAGCAAATCCACCTTCGTCTCCAATGCCTGTTGCATATCCCTTGTCATTTAATAGCTTCTTTAATGAGTGATAAACTTCAGCACCCATTCTTAATGCTTCACTAAAGCTTGGAGCACCAACTGGCATAATCATAAATTCTTGTAAATCAACTGAGTTGTCTGCATGCTTTCCACCATTTATTATATTCATCATTGGAACTGGAAGAACCTTAGCATTAACTCCCCCAATATATTGGTATAGTGGAAGTCCTAAATAGTTAGCTGCTGCTTGAGCTGTTGCTAGTGATACACCTAATATAGCATTAGCACCAAGCTTACCTTTATTTTCTGTTGCATCTAATTCTATAAGAGTTTTATCAATAAGAGTTTGTTCAAATACATTCATCCCTATAAGCTCAGTTGCTATAGCTTCATTAACATTTTGAACTGCTTTTAAAACACCTTTTCCAAGATATTTTGACTTATCGTCATCCCTTAACTCTACTGCTTCAAAAGCACCAGTTGAAGCTCCTGATGGTACTGCTGCCCTTCCTATTGTTCCGTCTTCTAGAACTACTTCTACCTCAACTGTTGGGAAGCATCTTGAGTCAAGTATTTGTCTTGCAACAACGTCAACGATTTCAACATATTGTTTCATTTTATAGTCCTCCTTGTTTTCATGAGTTTAGTATACCTTTTATATTATTTCTTTTTTTTACTAGAACTATTAAAAGTTTTCACAATTAATTTATTTTTATACTAATACTTATAAATGCATAATATTCCAACTCATTTAATTATATAATATAATTATATTGTAATAGTAATTATTTGATAACAATAATCAACTTATATTCTTTATTCATCACAAGTTATAAAAAAGTCTACTACTTTGATTATATTATAAATTATCCATAACCTTACAATTCGCAACTTCCTATAGAGCAAAAAAAAGCAAACCCTTTCGGATTTGCTTTTTTCTAATATTTTAATTATCCCTGCAACGCAAATTTTTGCTGCTGCATTCTAAATAGAACTGATAATATGTAGTTTAATAAAAAGTACATTACTGCTATAGTTCCAAACAATGTAAATACTTGAGCAGTACTACCATAACTACCCATAAGTATCATTCCTTTTCCTGTTATCTCTTCAATTCCAACAGCCCACAGGAATGAAGTATCCTTAATAACAGTTATGAATTGAGAAGCTAAGGCAGGTACCATATTTCTAAAGGCCTGTGGAAGTATTACATAAATTAATATTTGAAAATAATTAAATCCTTGAGAGTAAGCTGCTTCCCATTGCCCCTTTTTTACTGAGTTTAATCCACCTCTTACAACTTCACCTATAATTGCAGAAGTAAATATAGTTAGAGCTAATATTCCTGCATTTGCTGGTTTCATATTAGCAATAAATCTAGTTACTAAAACCCAAAGTAATAAAGGAGTATTTCTAACAACTTCAATATAAAAACCTGCAATCTTTCCTAATATTCCTGTTGATGATCCTCTTACAATTCCTAGTACTGTACCTATTACCATACTTAAAATTATAGTTACCACTGATATATAAAGAGTAAGGCTTAATCCCTGAAGTAGAAATTTAATATTTTGCGGACTAAAAAGTTCTGCTATCATGCTGTCGCCTCCTCCTTACATTGAATTTCGTTCACTTCTTCTTTATCCTCATCTGTAAAATGATATTCTTTCTTTTCCATTCTTGCAGCTAATGATGCTAGTGGGTAACATAATACTAGATATAATAACCCTGTAACCACATACGCTGGTCCATAGTATAGGTTATTACTTGACCAAGAATCAGTTTGATACATTAAATCTCCACCTGCAATTATTGCTAGCACTGATGTATTCTTTATTAAGTTAACTGCCTGATTCGTTAAAGGCGGTAACATAACTCTTTTTGCTTGAGGTAATATAATATATCTCATCGCTTCCCAATAAGTAAAACCCTGTGATAAAGCAGCTTCCATTTGTCCTTTTGGGATTGAGTTTATACCTGCTCTAACTACTTCACAAATAT
This sequence comes from Clostridium polyendosporum, assembly GCF_018332455.1. Classification (GTDB taxonomy): domain Bacteria; phylum Bacillota; class Clostridia; order Clostridiales; family Clostridiaceae; genus Clostridium_AY; species Clostridium_AY polyendosporum. The sequence continues at coordinate 23,131 of NZ_BOPZ01000018.1, read as the reverse complement.
ACGCTCCATGGTAAACTCCTACACCAAGTACACCAATCATCATAATAGGCATCATAATACCTAGGTGTGGTAAACCGTTATAAAGGAAAAAGATTTGTATTACAAGCGGTGTATTTTGGATTATTTCAACATATACTCTACTCAAGACTTCTAATACTTTAATTCTAGAATTTGAAAACATACCAAAGACTATCCCTAAAGTAAGAGCTAATGCTAATGATAAAACTGATACAGTTAAGGTAATTAAAAACCCTTTTCCAAATATTGTCCAATCACTAAATAAAGCTTGCCATTTAAACCAAGCAAATGGTCCATTCATTAGTTTATTCCCCACTTTTTAATTAATTTATCTAATTCTCCTGACTTTTTCATATCAGCGATTGTTTCATTAACTACTTTAGCAAGCTCTGTATTAGTCTTCTTTGAAGCTATTCCGTATTCTTGAAGACTGAAACGATCTGGCAGTATTTCTGTATTATCATCTAAATAACCACTAAGTATTGATGTATCTACTGAGAAACAATCAACTCTTCCTGAATCCAACGCTGCCTTGATCTCTGGGAAACTTCCAAACTCTAAGAATTGAACTTTAATACCTAGTTTATTAGCTTCCTCTTGAAGTGCTTTTTTACTTGTAGCACTTTGAGCAACACCTATTTTCTTACCATCTAAATCCTTGTAGCTCTTAAATCCAGCTGACTTCTTTACAAGTAAACCTACACCATCTTTAATATATGGTTCAGAGAAATTATAACTTTTCTTTCTCTCTTCAGTTATAGTAAATGTAGCAGCAATTAGATCTGCTTCTCCACTATCTAAAAGTGGCCCTCTTGTTTTTGATGTAACTGCCTGCATTTCTATTTTATTTTCATCCCCTAAAATCTTCTTAGCAATTTGCTTTGCAATATCAATCTCTAAGCCCTCAATTTTTCCTGTCTTAGGATCCTTATAACCATACTTAGGTATGTCCACCTTAACTCCAACTTTTAAAACGCCTCTATCTTTAATCTTTTGTATATCTTCAACACCTTTGCTTCCATTACCAGCAGCTGAACAACCAGTAAATAAAACTGATACTGCAAGCATCAATGCTGCCATTGACTTTTTCATAAAACATTCCTCCTTCATTTATTTACTTTATCTCAATATCTTGCTTAAAAATGATTTTGTTCTTTCATGAGTTGGATTTTTAAAGAAATGTTCTGGATTTCCTTCTTCAATAATTTCTCCACCATCCATAAAGATAACTCTATCTGCTACCTGTTTTGCAAATCCCATTTCATGAGTAACACAAACCATTGTTATATTTTCTTTGGAAAGCTTTACCATTACATCTAAAACTTCTTGAATCATTTCTGGATCTAACGCAGATGTTGGTTCATCAAAAAGAATAATTTTAGGATGCATATTTAAAGCTCTTGCAATTGCAACTCTCTGCTGTTGACCGCCTGAAAGTTGTGTCGGATAAGCGTTAGCTTTATGCTTTAGCCCAACTATATCTAAATATTCTAATCCTGTTCTTTCTGCTTCTTCCTTAGACACCTTTTGAATTTTTATTGGTGCTAAAGTTAAGTTTTCTAAAACTGTTTTATGAGGATAAAGATTAAATTGTTGAAACACCATTGCTGCAGACTGTCTTACCTTAGCTATAGGTGCTTTAGGGGCCGTTAACTCCACACCATCTACAATAATTTTTCCTGAAGAAGGCTCTTCAAGATAATTCATATGTCTTATTAATGTACTTTTACCTGAACCACTCGGGCCTATTACAACTAATTTTTCTCCTGTCTTAACAGTTAAATTAATATTTTTTAATACATGTACTTTACCAAAATATTTGTTCAATTCTTTAATTTGAATCAAATTGCCCCCTCCTCTGTATCTGTAGCTTAAAAATAACACATAAAAAAATCCACAGAATCATTAATTATCATTAAAAATCCTATGGCTTCATTACCAAACTTCATAATAAAATTTATTGTTTTATTATATTATAATGTTAACAGCATGTTCCTCTTAAGTCAATAAATATTCTAAATTTTTAATAATATCAATTTTATTCTTGCAAGATTATTATTTTTATAGCATGAAATTATTATTTTGGCAATTTTAAGCGTTTTATAAACATTTACATTGTAAAAATAATATTTTTAAACATTAAAATTTTCTCTTATAATTTAAATTTTTATCGTTAAATTCTAAAGATAACTGATAAAGTTTTAATATGTTAAATATTAAAAAACCCATGAGAAAAAAGTTCTCATGGGTTTTTTAATACTAAAGATTGCTAACTTAACTTATTTTATTAATGACTTTCCTGTCATTTCTGCAGGAGCTTCTAAATCCATAACTTGAAGCATTGTTGGAGCTATATCACAAAGTCTTCCACCTTCGTTAAGTTCCTTGCCTTCAGCATCTTTTGATATCCATACTAATGGAACTGGAACAACTGTGTGAGAAGTCATTGGTTCTCCATTTGAAAAATCTATCATAGTTTCAGCATTACCATGGTCAGCAGTTATAAATACTGTACCATTCTTTTCAAGTACTTTTTCTACAACTTTTCCTAAGCATTCATCAACAGTCTCAACTGCCTTTTTAGCTGCTTCGACTATCCCAGTATGACCAACCATATCTGGATTTGCATAGTTAAGAATTATCATGTCATACTTATCTGAATCTAATCTCTTTAATAACTCATCTGTTACTTCATAAGCACTCATTTCTGGTTTAAGGTCATAAGTGGCAACCTTTGGTGAAGGTATAAGTGCTCTGTCTTCTGCTGTATTTGGAGTTTCTACACCACCGTTAAAGAAGAAAGTAACATGAGCATATTTTTCAGTTTCAGCGATTCTAAGCTGATTTAAACCTTTGTTAGCAACATATTCACCAAGAGTATTAGTTATACTTTGTGGCTTGTATGCTACCTCTACACCTTCTATTGTCTTGTCGTATTGAGTCATAGAAACGAAATTAAGATTTAATGTTTCTCTTTCGAATCCATCAAACTTCTTATCATTTATAGCTCTTGTAATTTCTCTTGCTCTATCTGGTCTAAAGTTGAAGAATATTACTGAGTCTCCATTTTTAATTGTAGTGGTTGGCTGTCCATTTTCTAGAATTACACAAGGTAATACAAATTCATCTGTCTTGTTATCATGATATGAACTTTCCATGCATTCAACTGCACTGTTTGCAGTTTCTCCCTTAGCATTTACCATTGCATCATAAGCTAGTTGAACTCTTTCCCATCTGTTATCTCTATCCATAGCATAGTATCTACCACTTACTGTTGCAATCTTACCTACACCAATTTTCTTCATGTAGTTTTCAAGTTCTACTATGAAGTTTTTACCTGATGAAGGAGCAACATCTCTACCATCCATGAATGGATGAACATATACTTTTTCTAAACCTTTTTTCTTAGCTAATTGAAGTAATCCCTTTAGATGATCGATGTGTGAGTGAACACCACCATCTGATAAAAGACCTAAAAGGTGTAATGAAGAATTTGTTTGTAACGCTTTATCAACTGCTGAATTTAAAGCTTCATTTTCAAAGAAGTCTCCATCTTCAATCGCCTTAGTTATTCTTGTTAGCTCTTGGTACACTATTCTTCCTGCACCAATATTTAAGTGTCCAACTTCAGAGTTACCCATTTGTCCTCTTGGTAGTCCAACTTCCATACCACTTGCACTTAGCTCAGTGCTTGGGTATTTTGCTACATATTTATCATAGTTTGGCTTATTAGCTATTTCTACTGCATTTCCATCTGACTTTGGTGCGATTCCAAATCCGTCTAGTATCATTAACATTACTGGCTTCTTAGTCATATTAACCTCCGATATTACCAAATTCATTTATAAAAAGTTTCTTACTTTATATACTATTATAATATGCAGATAATCAAAAAACAACAGCAATAAACAATTGGAATTAGTTGCCTATTGCTATTGTTTAATATTAACTTTTATAAAATTAGTAGTTAACTATACCTGAGAAGTCAGCAGCTACTAAGCTAGCTCCTCCAACTAATGCGCCATCTATATCTGATTGACCCATTTGTTCTTTTATAGTTGAAGGTTTAACACTTCCACCATATTGTATTCTTGTTTTATCAGCAACTTCTGAACCGAACATTTCAGCAACCATTTTTCTTGTCGCTGCTATTGTTTCATTAGCTTGTTCTGAAGTAGCTGTTTTTCCTGTTCCTATAGCCCAGATTGGCTCGTAAGCTATAACTAAAGTTTCAACTTGTTCTTTTGTTAATCCTGCAAGGTCAACTTTAATTTGAGCTTCTATAACTTCATTTGTTCTTCCTGATTCTCTTTCTTCTAAGCTTTCACCAACGCAAAGAATTGGTACAACGTTATGAGCAAAAGCTGCCTTAAGCTTCTTATTTACAGTCTCATCTGTTTCATTGAAATATTGTCTTCTTTCACTGTGTCCGATGATAACATAATCTACTGCTAAAGCTTGTAACATTCCTGGAGCAATTTCACCAGTGAAAGCACCTTTTTCTTCCCAGTGCATATTTTGAGCTCCAACCTTTATGTTTGTTCCCTTAACAGCCTTAGTTACAGCATCTAAACAAACAAATGTTGGGCAAACTACTATTTCACACTTAGCATCTTTTACAAGTGGCTTTAATTCTTCTATAACTTTAACTGCTTCATCAACAGTATAGTGCATTTTCCAGTTTCCTGCGATTATTGGCATTCTCATATCTTTCACCTCAAAATAATAATAATATTTTATAAATGCAATCTTTTACTAATTCATGATAGATACACAACTTTATAAATCCAACTTATGTATCTTACGATAAGCGACTTAACGATTTAACTTACAGTTCAGAAAATATTAAAAATACTGATATTTTCGCAAATAAGTTAGTCATTAAATCTATCTATAGAAATTGACAATTAACAATGCTAGGAAGAATTCAGCAAAAGCTGAATTTCTTCCTTGCATATAATGTATCTTGTCAATTACTTTTCATTCTATAATTTTTTCAATCCAATATAGCTCTTACTTAACGAAATAATTATTTATCGTTTAAAGCAGCTATTCCTGGAAGTACTTTTCCTTCTAAGAATTCAAGTGAAGCTCCACCACCAGTTGAGATGTGAGTCATCTTATCACCAAATCCTAAGATATTAACAGCAGCAGCTGAGTCTCCTCCGCCGATTACAGTTGTTGCATCTGTGTTTGCCATAGCTTCTGCAACTGCAACAGTTCCTTTTGCAAAGTTTTCGAATTCGAATACTCCCATTGGTCCGTTCCAGATTACAGTCTTAGCTTCCTTAACAGCATCTGCATATAACTTAGCTGTCTTAGGTCCGATATCTAATCCCATATGTCCTTCTGGAATATTTTGATCTTCAGTTACAACTGGAGTTGCATCTGCAGCAAACTTATCAGCTACAACGTTATCTACTGGAAGTAATAACTTAACGCCCTTAGCAGCAGCCTTATCTAACATCTCTTTAGCGTAATCTACTTTATCAGCTTCTAATAATGAAGTACCGATTTCGTATCCTTGAGATTTTAAGAATGTATAAGCCATTCCTCCACCTATGATTAATGTATCAACTTTTTCTAATAAGTTATTGATAACATTGATCTTATCTGAAACCTTAGCTCCACCTAATATAGCTACGAATGGTCTAACTGGGCTTTGAACTGCTTCACCTAAGAACTTTAATTCCTTTTGGATTAAGTATCCGCATACAGCTGTATCAACAAAATTAGTTACTCCTACTGTTGAACAGTGAGCTCTGTGAGCTGTTCCGAATGCATCGTTAACAAATACATCTGCTAAGCTTGCTAAATCTTTTGAGAAGCTTTCTTCGTTCTTTCCTTCTTCTGGTCTGAATCTTGTATTTTCTAAAAGAACAACGTCTCCTTCTTGCATGTCAGCAACTGCTTTTTTAGCATTTTCTCCAACTACTGTATCATCAGCAGCGAAAACTACTTCTTTTCCTAACATTTCGCCTAATCTTTTAGCAACTGGTGCTAATGTTTTTGTTGCATCTGGTCCCTTAGCTTTTCCTAAGTGTGAGCAAAGTATAACCTTTGCACCATTTTCAACTAAGTACTTTATTGTTGGAAGTGCTCCATTTAATCTATTTTCATCAGTTATAACGCCATCTTTTAATGGAACATTAAAGTCACATCTTACTAATACTCTTTTACCTTTAACTTGGATATCTTCGATTGTCTTCTTATTAAAGCTCATAACTTTCACCTCTTAGATTTATTTTGTTTAAAAAGGTCTGGCCTCATAGCCTTAACTACAAAACCAGACCTATATACTATGTTTACATCTTCAATCTTTAATTATTTACTTATAAAATTATTTTGCGATTTCTACAAAATATTTTAAAGTTCTGATTAATTGTGAAGTGTATGACATTTCATTGTCGTACCATGAAGCAACTTTAACTAATTGCTCACCATTTACTTCCATAACCTTAGTTTGAGTAGCATCGAATAATGAACCAAAGTTGATTCCGATTACGTCTGAAGATACTAATTCTTCTTCAGTGTATCCGAATGAATCATTAGCAGCAGCTTTCATTGCAGCGTTGATTTCATCTTTAGTAGCTTTCTTATCTAAAGTTACTACTAATTCAGTTAATGAACCAGTTATAACTGGAACTCTTTGAGCTCCTCCGTCTAATTTACCAGCTAATCCTGGTATAACTAAACCGATAGCTTTAGCTGCACCAGTTGAATTTGGAACGATGTTTGCAGCAGCAGCTCTTCCTCTTCTTAAATCTCCTTTTCCGTGTGGAGCGTCTAAAGTATTTTGGTCATTTGTATAAGCATGGATTGTAGTCATGAATCCTTTTGTTATACCAAACTTGTCGTTTAATACTTTAGCCATTGGAGCTAAGCAGTTTGTTGTACATGATGCACCAGAAATAACTGTTTCTGTTCCATCTAATACGTCTTGGTTTACGTTGAATACAACTGTCTTTAAGTCGCCAGTTGCAGGTGCTGATATAACAACTTTCTTTGCACCAGCTTTGATGTGGCTTTCTGCTTTTTCTTTTGCAGTGAAGAAACCAGTACATTCTAATACTACGTCTACTTCTAATTCTCCCCATGGTAAGTCAGCTGGATTTCTTTCAGCAGTTACTTTTATTTCTTTTCCATTAACTACGAAAGCGCCTTCTTTAACTTCTATTTCACCATTGAATCTTCCTTGAGCTGAGTCATATTTGAATAAGTGTGCTAAAGTCTTAGCATCTGTTAAATCGTTTATTGCAACCACTTGGAATTCTGGGTTGTCGATCATTAATCTTAATGCTAATCTTCCTATTCTTCCAAAACCATTAATAGCTACTCTTGTCATTACGAATACCTCCTAAAACCTTTTGTATAAAATTTATTGTAAAATATTTATAAAAAATATTTTATATCATGTTTAAATCGCAAAGTATTATAACTTTTAATACTTACGTAATAATAAATATATTGTCGATACAACTGGTCACTTATTGTCCCAGTATATATTTTTTCGTCCCACAACTATATTATAAGTTATCTAGAGAGATTTTTAAATAGTAATTTTAAAAAAATTGTAAAAAAATTATTAAACACGGAATAAATAGCAATAATACCAATATAATTTACTCCAATAATTGCACAATCTAAATTCCGTATTTACCTTTTTCATCCTAAAGCGCCAAACTTTTATCCTAATTTATTGAATATATTCTATAATACTACAAACAAACATAAATATATATTATAATTTGTCTTTTACATATTTATACAAATTAACATTCTACGGATATACAACTTCATAACTAAATGCATAATTCATGAAAAATCATTACATATCGAAGATATTTGCTACCACTTCACAAAGTGTTTTATAATTTTTTTTATATCTGTACTAACTTAATTTTGTTCTTTAAGAGAAGTTTTATGCATCCTTATTTATAATTTCAATTATTTTTTCAGCAGCACCTTCATCAGTTATAAGAACACCGTATTCTTTATTTAATTCTGTTGCAAGAATAGCTTCTACCTTATTCTTTCCTCCTGCAACAGCTATATGAATAGAAATTTTATTCACATCATTTATATTTATACCTAAAGTTGGGCTTAAACATACAACTTTAGACTCTTTATTAAAATAGCATCCAAAAGCCTCCCCAATGGCTCCACTTTCCATCAACCTACTTAATTGTTCATCAGATAAACCTCTTTTAGTACCCATTTTGTCGGCTCGTCCTATACCATAAATTAAAATATTTGCTTTATGTATAGTATCAATAACTTCTTTAATCTGTTTTTGTTGAATAAGTGTTTCTAAAATTTCTTCACTAAGATTTTCAGGAACATGTAATAGCTTATAACTACCATTAAGTTTTCCAGCTAATCTGGCTGCTAAAGTATTTGCCTGAGTTTCAACTTTTTTGCCCATGCCACCTCTTGCTGGCACAACCATGACATCATGTACGTTACTTATTTTAGGAAAACTATCAACAACTTCTTTTATTGTACTACCACCTGTTACTGCTATTATATCTCCATTTTTAATAATGGTTTTAGCATAATTAGCTGCTGCCTTACCAATTTCTTTTAATATAGTATGGTCATTTTCCATATCTCCTGGAACCACTATAACTTTTTTAAGTCCTAATGCTTCTCTTATGGTTTCTTCAATATCTGACAAACCTTTAAGTTCATGAATAAAATCATTAAGATTCTCTAGTAGTTCTTCGCCTTCTTGTGTTACTGTCATTCCCGGAGTATTAATCTCTATTAGTCCTTGGGACTTCAAGAAGTTTATCTCAGTTCTGATAATTCTTTCGCCAAGGCTCAGCATATTGGCTAATATTCTTCTTCCGATTGGTTGATTATAATATATAGCTCTTAATATGTTATATCTTTTTTCCAAAACTTCTACTAGTTCGGGAACTATTGTCTTTTGTAACTTTAATATTTTCTGCAAGATAAACACCCCTTTGGTCTTCCAACGTCCCACCTGAAACTTTCATGTCCCACATCATTATTATATGCGACACACCTAAATTTTAAAAGATAGATTAAAAAATATTTTAATTAAAAAAAAGCTAAGCAAGCCATTACGGCAGCTTAGCATGAACTATCGGCAAGGGCTATGAAACTCCCACCCTTAAGAATGGGAGAATTTCACCCACTTAGCTTAAATATGGCTTACGGAAAAGTAAGGATTAAAATCTTTTTCTTTTGCTTGAAGACTTTATTCCCATCTCCTCTCTATATTTTGCGACTGTTCGTCTTGAAATATTCATTTTTAATTTATTAAGTTCATCACATATGACTTGATCTGAAAAAGGTTTTTTCTTATCTTCACTATCAATTAATTGCTTAATGGTTTTCTTAATATTTATAACTGCTATATCTTCATCATTTTCATTACTTTGTATACCCATTGTAAATAAATCTTTTATTTTTACTGTTCCTCTTGATGTAAGAATATATTTTTCTCTAATGGCTCTACTTACAGTAGATTCATGAACGTCGAGCTCTTCTGCAATTTCCTTCAAAGTCATTGGTTTTAAATAGGACTCACCTTTATCAAAATATTCTAATTGCTTGTCTAGTATTTTTTCTAGAACTCTATATATTGTATTTTTCCGCTGTTCTATACTCTTTATTAAAAATAAGGCACTTCCCATTTTTTCTTTAACATAACTTTGAGCACACTTATCTGCACCCTCATTTATTATTTGCTTATATAAAGGATTAATAGAAAGCTTAGGAAGTACACCTTCATTCATTATAATAAAATACTGACCATCTATTTTCCTTATTTCAGCATCAGGAATAATAAACTTAACCTCATCTCCAGTATAGAAACCTCTTGAAGGTTTTGGTTCTAAAGATTTTATTATATCTCCATATTCCTGTGCCTTTTGTGGTGTTATATTTAACTTTTTTGCAATATTTACATACTTATTTTCAGCCAAATCTCCTAGATGTTCATCTACAATCATCTGCAAATGTTCATTTAAAATTCCTTTTACATTTAGCTGTATAATTAAGCATTCGTTTAAATCCCTAGCCCCTATTCCATAAGGTTCAAATTTCTGAATAATCTCTAAAGCTTTTTGTCCCATTTCTGTTGATATATTTAATTCTCTACATAAATCCTGAAGAGAAATATCTAGGTATCCTCTTGAGTCTAGATTTTCTATTATATAGTCACAAATACAATTTATGTATTCATCTTCATTTAATTCTAAAACCTGTTCATGTAAATAGTCTTTTAATGTTTTTTTTGAAGATATGAATGTAAAAGGAGAAACTTCTTCTTCATCATAGTTTCCATAACTCTGAGAACCATAATTATCAGATTCAAAGTACTTTATCATCTCTTTATAGTCATATCTATCTTGAAGCTTTACTTCACCATCACCAACATTAGGCTGACTTTCAAGTACTGGATTCTCCATGTATTCCTTTTCAATATAACTAACCAAATCAATATTAGACATCTGTAATAACTTTATTGATAATTGCATTTGCTGTGTTAATACAAGTCTCTGTTCCTGAGTTAAATTAAATGTTAATTCCATTCCCATAATCAATCCCTCTTTATATTTTAATCTTAAGCTTATACCATATTATAATTTTATTTTAAATTTTCTGAATAAACAAGCATAAAAAATTTAACCCAGTGATTTATTGTTGTGCAAACGCCACCATTCCATGGTTAATTTACGTTTATTCTATTATTAATATAAATTTCTATAAATTAAAAGTGAACAGGTATAAAAAAATCGCCAAGGCGACTGTGGAGCTGTCGATTTTTTTACGTATCTGCCTTTCCGAACACATGTGAGGAAAAATTGGCAGGCGAACTATATTTTATTTTTTACTCTTTATATGTCGTAATTAAACTGGCCGTCCTAAATTACAATTTCAAGTTACCCACAATTCTTCAATTTTATAGTTTCCTAAAGAGTCAGAATATGAAGAAGATAGCAATGAGACTATCTTCTATAGATTTATATAAAATTTTATTCAAATTAATAGAAAAGCTCTCTTTTAAAATTTATCCACAAGTTTGCTAGAAAACCCCTCTGTTTTTTAAACAGGGGGTTTTTCAGCAAACTGTAAAAAAACTAGATGAGAAATCATCTAGTTTTTTTGCTGCCATTTCCTGAAACGAAATCTGGCTGAAAATTAATGATTCACATTGCTGGAACTGTGAATTCTCTAACTTCTTCTAACTTAGATGGAACCTTAAACTTTCCATCTACTATAGCATTTTTATATTTATCAGCTAAATCAATAACATCCTGTGGAGTATTATTTTTAGTTGTAGGAGCCATTCCAACACCATCACCCTTAAGACCTATTACTAATATATTTGCCTTACCACCTCTAAACTTACCTTCAATTACTTCTTTTGAAGCCTCATAAGCAGCAGCATCAACTTTTTTAACCATTGATGAAAGTATAGCCTCCTTATAGTCTGGTGCTGTTACAGCTTGATCTTGATCAACTCCTATAGCCCATTTTTTCGATTCTTTAGCAGCTTTTAATAATCCTAGTCCTGAGGAGCCAGAAGCATGATATATAACGTCACAACCATCGTTATATAACACCTTAGCCAGCTCATATCCCTTTTTTGGATCACTAAAACTTCCAACATACTTAACTGTTTTTCTACTAATTAATCCTTCTGCAGCAGCTGGATTTACAGCCTTAACACCAGCATTATATCCAGATTCAAATTTTTGAACTGTTGATCCATCCACACCACCAATAAATCCAACCTTATTTGTTTTTGTCATTTTACCAGCTATAATTCCCATTAAAAATGAGCCTTCATCTTCCTTAAATACAATTGATTTCACATTTGATGAATCAACAACAGCATCAATAATTGCGAAATTTTTTTCTCCCATATCTTTAGAGATTTTTGTTAAAGAATCTTTCATTAAAAATCCTATAGCAAAGGTTAAGTCGCTATCCTTTGCTAATTTTTTTAAATTTGGTTCATAATCTTCTTCTTGTTTAGATTCAAGAACAGTTACCTTCACGCCTAAATCTTTCTCAACCTTTTTAAGGCCCTCATAAGCCGCATCATTGAATGACTTATCTCCAAGTCCACCTTAGTCTGTCACCATTCCTATTTTAACTTTTGACTTGTTTGTTTTTCCACCTGAAGTACTTTCTTGTTCACCTTTACAGCCTCCCAATGAAGTTGCTATAATAGCCATAGAAGCTAGAGTAGCTACTAGTCTCTTTTTATTCATCAAACAATCCCTCCCAAGATTTTATATATTAATATTTGCTAATAAAACATTTTCAACTATAAAAAATTTTATCAACTCATTTTATAGGTAAACAACTTTATAACTTTTAATTTAATAAGTTTTAGCTCTGCTCTGAACTTTTACACTCTCTATATTTAGAATATCTACTTATATATTTTCTATACCTAATGCTTTATATGCTGCCATTTCACTTTGTGAAATCTAGTTAAAATAGATAAACAACTTCATAATTTATAATTCAGCAAAAAGCATTGCATGTCTAGGCTGTTTTCCTGAATTAATTAAGGATTGAAGTTGTGTATCTTTAATAGGCTTGATGAGTATTCAATTTTACTTTTTCTAAACGACTATTATTAAATACTAAAATAAAAAAAGACAGATTGGCAAAGCATTACACTTGCATCTGTCTTTTTACTTAGAAGTTTTCTACAAAGAATATTCCACAAGCTTTTGGACCTGAATGAATACCTACTGTACATCCTACTTCTGCATCAATATATTCTATATTATTTTCCTTAAAATATTGTTTTAAAGGCTCATAAATATCCTGATTTTCTATATGAACAAGTACAACAGGTTCTCCTTCTTTTCTACTATGTCCTTCAAAAACTTTAATGATAGATCTTACTACTTTCTTGCTTCCTCTTACTTTTTCTACTAGAGCCACTTTTCCATCCTTAATTGCTATTATCAACTTTATTCCAAGGACACTTCCTATCATTCCAGCAGTTTTAGATAACCTTCCTCCCCTAACTAAATTATCTAAACTCTCAAAACCTATAGCATTATTAATATGAGGGATAGTTTCAACAATTTTCTTTTCTATCTCTTCTATAGAAAAACCCTTATCCCTTAAAGCTATAGCTTTTAATACAAGTATCCCAAGACCTGAAGTTACATTTCTTGAATCTATAACTATAATATCTTTTGTTTCAAACATATCCCTTGCTATACACGCAGCGCTATATGTTCCACTCAGTTCTGATGAAATATGAATAGAAATAATTTTATAACCCTCATCAAGGTACTTTTTATAACAGTCATAAAACCTATTTGGTGTAACCTGAGAAGTAGTTGGAAGAGTGTTCTCTTCTTTTATTTTCTTAAGCATGGTTTTAAGGTCTATTTCTACACCATCGAGGTAACTTTCCTCTCCAAAATTGATAAGTAAAGGTAATACTTCTACTCCATGCTTTCTAAGCAACTCTATAGGAATATCCGCTGTGCTATCTGTTATTATCTTAATCTTTGACATTGCACTCTACCCCTTTTATTTCATATTAGGAAATCCAATCTGTCTTAGTGCCTCATATGCTACTATTGCTGCTGTATTAGAGATATTTAGTGATCTTGTGGAAGTATTAATCATTGGAATTCTAATACCATCAATTTCGTTATGCACATATTCTGGAACTCCTGAGGATTCCCTACCAAACATTATAAAATCGCCCTCTTTATACTCTACTTCATCATAAAACTTTGAAGCATGTGTTGAGGCTAAAAATATTCTTGCATCTCTATATTTTTCTATAAAAGCTTCATAACTTTCATGAATTTCAAGATCAAGGTATTGCCAATAATCAAGCCCAGCCCTTTTTAATTGTTTCTCATCTAAGCTAAAACCTAATGGCTTTATAAGGTGAAGTTTTGAATTAGTTAAGACACATGTTCTTGCAATATTTCCTGTATTTTGAGGAATTTCTGGTTGATATAATACTATATTAAGATTCACGACTCTTCCCTCCGAAAGGTATTATAAATAAAATATGATAATTATTTTTTATCATCTTATTTATAATATAATAATTTCAATTTCTCGTCAAAACTACTATTTTATTTTAAAATTAGCCTTCATTCAAAATAAATTTTTTAATAACCTTTGCCACTCCATCCTTATCATTAGAGTCAGTTATATAATCCGCATTCTTTTTAACAATGTCAATAGAATTTCCCATAGCCACCCCTAAGCCCGCATACTTAATCATACTCAGATCATTTTCGTTATCACCAATGCATATTACTTCTTCTCTTTTTAACCCATAATATTTTGCTAAAGCTTCAACTGCTCCACCCTTTGAAACTCCTTTAGCAATAACTTCTATATTATACTTATTAGAACTTACTACCTCAACATTTTTAATTTTTTCTAACTCTTCTCTAACTTTCTTAAGTCTGCTAACACTCTGATGAACAATTATACACTTAACTATATCTCCTCCATGGGTTTTAAATATCTCTTCCCATTGATTCATTGAACCTATATAGGTTACAGCTACTTCATGTTCTTTCGGAAGAGGTTTTGCGATAAGCAAATTCACAAAGAATTTGTGTATCCTATTGCCTACAAAAATATTTTCCATAGTATGATAATGTGGTGTTACATTATGCTTCTTTGCTATTTTAAATATTTCTAAACATATGTTTCTATCTAAATCTTTTTTATAAATAATCTCGTCCTTATCCTTTTCTCTTATTATAGCTCCGTTAGCGGCAATAACCGGTGATTTAACCCCTATTAAATTAGAATAATAAGCAGCATTATTAAATACCCTTCCTGTAGTAATAACTATATGCACCCCAAGGTCATGGGCCTTTTGCAACACTCTTTTTGTTTCTTCTGATATTTTTCTTCTTTTATTCAAAAGAGTTCCATCCATATCTACACATACAAGCTTATATTTCATTATCATCTCTCCTACACTATTTAATTGATTATTTGTATAATAGTTTTTGTTTTTAACAAAATTTATATATAACTAAGTTCATATTCGTTAAAGATTGAAGTTGTGTATCTTTATCAGGTTCGATGCATGCTCAACTTTATTAATTATATTATATACTTTTTCAAGTAGTATCTAATGGTTCGCTGTGACATTTTTATGTATCCTTCAATAAATTCATAGAATTCTTGTTTATTAAACTCCGTATCTCTTATTCCTCCGTAAAACTCACCATAAATAACTTCAATTAAAAAGCATACTTTATTTGAAAGCTCTACGTCATTTATTTTTTTACCAAACTCTATATCTGTTTCCGTTGAATTCTTATATATGCCGATTTTCTCTAGTCTCTTTTGAGTATATATATATAATGGAATATTGCTTCTATTACCTAACACCCTTATTCTAGTATTCCTAACACAATAAATTCTTGCACATAAGTATAAGATTAATATTATTGCAATAGTACTATTGACTTCTTTCCACTTTATAAATGTAATTTGTTTAACAACTTTTTCATAAAACTTTTCTACTATGCTTTTTTCCATACTAGCTTTAGGCTCATAAGCAATATTAGTCTTCTCCTGTTCGATAAGATTTTCTAATTTATTCTCCTCATTTTTTTTGTTTTTTAATTCATTAGGAGTTGTGGAGGCATCCATCTGTACTAAGATAGCTCCACTTTGTATAATTTTATCATCTTTGTTTGAAAATAAATAGATTTCTGTCCAAGCATGAGCATCCTCATTAGTAACTAAATACTTATCATCAAATGCTTTTCTGGTACTCATTTTAAAACCTTCTACATACTTTGATGGTATACCTGCAATTCTACACATAATAGTCATTGCACTTGCAAAATAAACACAGTATCCTTTTTTCTCTTCAAACAAAAAATGATCTACAAAGTCTGCTTGTTCTGGAACTTCTGAAACTTGAAGACTGTATGTATAATTTTTTATAAGATAATCTCTTATTCTCTTAGCCTTATCATAATTAGTTGATGCACCTTGTACAATATCATAAACTAAATTTACAGTTCTTTCAGTAATTGTATCAGGTAATTGGAGATACTTAGATAAATCCCCTATATTTATTATATAAGCATCTTTAGAAAAACTCATCTGATTAAAATCTTTACTTATAAGTTCATAGTTATAAAAGTTAACCTCATAAGGGAATTTGTTACTCTTATGTGCATAAAATATTCCATTAGCCCTATCTAAATATATTTCCTCCTGAGAGTTAGTGTAATTTGTAATCATCTTAGGATAGTTAGGAGTAAAAAAAATTGATGTGTTAATATTATCTGGATATATTACTATACTTTCTTCTTCTCCTGCCCATGAAGCGAATTCGCCATTATAATAAGGTACAAAACTATCCCCTTTTTCAATTATCTTAAATGTATTAAACCATGCCTTACCAGTATAATTATCTTTTATACTTCCCTTTAGATAAAATGAAGGGTTCTTAATACGCCCATTATATTCAACTCTAAAAACCTCTTTATTATCAACAGAAATTGTTCCCCCTAACTTTTTGGATGAATCAGAATATCCTGACTTTCCTAAAGAATATCCATACTTATCCTTATTACTCTCTTGTGCTGTACCTTCACCTATTACTTTTCCTATACTAGATTTTAATCTTTTAGTATATTTACTCGGCTTTCCTTGTGGAAGTACAGGAATTACTAAAGATATGCAACCTACCATAATAAAAATAGCTATAAATATATTGCGTAGTTTTAAATTATTTTTTATTGAAAATTTCGCTGCTCTTTTTATATAAACATTTAAATAATTCACTCCATAAGTTATCAAACTTACAAAAATATATTTATTAAGGTTCTTCTTTATCTCATCATGATATCCGAGACACCAATAAAATATTAAAATAAATAGAATAGCAATAATTAAAATATTACCAAGTCCTCTTCTTACAAACCACAATGACAATATTACTATAAGAGGTATAAAAAGAGTTATAACTGATTTATACATATAAAATTCTGTTGTTTTTCTATTTATAAGGAGCAGATCAATTTTTTCTATATTATTTACTATATCTACTGTTATGAACGATATCACCTTATCTCTAAATATAATGACATAAACTAAAAGTGCCGATATTAACACCATTGTCAAAAGAATTCTTTTTTCCAGAGATTTTATTTTATAATCGTATATCCAATAAATAAATACTCCAATAAATAAATAATATATTATATAAATGTAATTAACACTATTAATAAGAAGACAATCCCTAAGTATAATTACTGCAAGCATAATATTTAAAAGCACTATAAAAATATTTCTCTTATTTTCTTTAAACCATAACACCTAATTCACCTGCCTTTTATTAATTCCTTAGGGCTTCATCACTTCATTTTCTTCAGAACCTTTAGGTATTTCTATACAGCTAATACCAAGTTTATTTAACCTTGAAATTCCTTCATTCCCTATATCATTATCTATATAAAATATTATTATAGAATACATCTTTTCACTAATTTCTACTACATAATGCTCTATGAAATTAGAAAGAGTATAAGTTATGATTCCCAAAGATAAGCTCATTGAAAGTTTGAATATTTGGCAATTTATATAGTTAATAATAGATGTTATACCCTCACTTTTATTTTCTAAAAAGTACTTAAGGAGATTATTATATTGATCACTATTATTTATTTTAAAAATTTCTGATTTTTTATTATTTATGTAAACATATAGTTTAACATTTTTTTTCATAAGCATATAACTGAGCGAAACACAAAAATCTATAAGACTTTCCTCATTTACTCCTTTTGAATCTGCACTAAAAACATCTTTATTCATATCCAAAAATATACTAAACCCTTGTACATATATCCTATCAAAGTTCTTTACGTAAAGTTCATTAAGTTTTGCACTGACCTTCCAGCTAATAAACCTTAAATCATCACCTTTCGTATACTTTCTCATATCTCTTATTGAATATAAATCACAGATGTTATTTTTTATAGATAGCATATTATTTGTAATATCATTTCTATTAAAAAATATAAAATTTATATCATACAACCTAGGATAAACCTTTACATAAAAACCTGTATCTAGTTTTAATGTAACTTGAAAAATTCCAAACATGTCATTAAAAGAAATCTCATACTTGCCAAAATCATATTTTCCTCTGTTTAAAAACTTTACTTCATTAGAAATTATTTTATTACTATTTAAAAATAAAGTTATTGCATCACCCACATATTCCCTATTAATATAATGAATTGCTTCGTTTCTAATATTACAGTAAGTAAAAAGAAAAGGAATTTTACTTGTAATATAGGTACTAAAAATTTCTTTTTCTCCACAACTATAATATCTGCTAACATTATCATGTGTAATCTTAACACTAAATCTTAGTACAATAATTGTAATAAAACTTAATATAAATGGAACTAATAACATATAAAATATCATATAAGCCAAAAATTCTCCCAGCGCATAAACAAAAATAAAAGAAATCGATAAAAATAGTACATATCTTAAATTTATCTTAATCATTTAAGTCCACCTTCGGTACATCTACTGTCTTTAGTATCTCTTCTATTAACTCACTTCCCCTATAACCTTCCGCCTTTCCTAATGGAGATAATAGTATTCTATGACTTAAAACTAAAGAAGCATTTTCTTTAATGTCTTCAGGAGTTACATATTTTCTACCTTCTATAAGGGCACTAGCTTGAGCTACTCTTTGAAGAGCAAGTATAGCTCTTGTACTAACTCCAAGAGTTACATATTTATTATTTCTAGTTTTAGCTGCTATTTTAACAATATATTCATTAATCTTACTTAACACCTTTACTTTTCTTACCTCATTCTGAATATAAATTATATCTTCTCTTGTTACTACACTCTCTAAATTATGTAAAGGATTTTCCTTATTATAAATCTCTAAAATTTTAACTTCATCCTCTTCTGATGGATATCCAAGCTCTATTCTTATAAGAAATCTATCTAGCTGTGCCTCAGGAAGACTATATGTTCCTTCATAATCTATAGGATTTTTGGTAGCAAATACCATGAAAGGAAATGCCAACTTATAAGTTCTACCTCCCTCTGATATTTGATTTTCTTCCATAACTTCAAGCAGAGCTGATTGCGTTTTAGGTGAAGTTCTGTTAATTTCATCAGCAAGAACAATATTAGAAAATATAGGCCCCTTTTTAAATTCAAATTCCATAGATTTCTGGTTATAAATAGATACACCCGTTATATCTGAAGGAAGTAAATCTGGAGTAAATTGTATTCTACTATAAGATAGATCTATGGTTTTTGCTAATGCTTTTACCATAGTAGTCTTCCCTACACCTGGAATATCTTCAATTAGTATATGACCATTAGAAAGTATTCCTTTTAAAATATTAAATATCTCCTTCTCTTTACCTATAATTACTTTATTAAGATTATTTATGATCTTTATTAAGATCTCTCTTTCTCTCATAATATTACTTATTACTCCCATGCATATGTGTTTTTAAAGATACACAACTTAAATTCTTAATTCAATTATGAAGTTGTATATCCATATTTACTAATTATTGCACATACTCAAAGAATAATACATTTAAAACATATTTTTATAAAATAAAGCTAAGCTATTCAACAAAAATGATTTCTCTCAAATCTACTTCTTTACGGCTGAGATACATATAATTCTACTATTAAGCAAAAAAGCAGCCTTAGAAGCTGCTTTTTCATGAATTATAATTTTACTTATGAAGTTGTATATCCACATATTAATTTTTCTGCTCTGATTGTTTCTGTTGAGTTTGTTCAGTTTGTTGTTTTTGCTGATTTTGTTGATTTACTGAAGGTTGTGATTGCGGTGATGCTTCAGTAGGTTTTGATTGCGACTGCGCAGCCTGTGGTTGTGATTGAGTTTGAGATTGTTTAACCTGTGATTGTTTAACCTGTGGTTGTGTAACCTTTGTCTGTGATTGAGCTTGCGTCTGTGTCTTCTTAATTCCTACCTTCATTACTCCATCAACTTTTCTGTATGTATCCGTAGCTATATTTTCTCTATTTATTTCTTTTCCATTTTGATATGTTACTAGATATGACTTTACCTTATATCCTGTGACAGGTTGCTTATCCCATTGAGTTTGACCGTCTGCAAGATTAGAATCATTTACCTTTGTTATGTTTGGTTGGTATTGTTCTAATGTTTCAGCATATAGTTCATAGGTTTTTCCACCCATACCTTCTACATTTCCATATAAATTTATTATTACATTTTGATTACTTGTATATGCTTCAATATAAATTGGAAAATCATATGAATTCTTAAACTTATAATCTAGTGCTCCCCATACAACAGTAGCATCAAGTCCTAAAGGAGAATAGCTCGTTGGCATAGAGTGATTGATTCTTTCAGTAGACTTTATCCCAGCCCTCATAACTGCTCTATATAAAGTTGTTGAAACTTGGCATATACCTCCACCAATACCTTGTTCCACCTTATCTCCTACGAATATGGATGCATCCTGGAATCCTCTTGCTGCAGTTCTCTCTCCTACTGTTTGATTATAACTAAATGTCTCTCCTGGCATAAGAAGTTTACCGTTAAGAAAGTTTGTTGCAAGAGTTACATTAGTTGCTCTCTGTGCAGTTGAGTTACGTGAAAAATCTGTAGAAAAAGATGAAATATTTCCATTTATTTTAGATAAAGCATCCTTAGTTACCGTTGGCTGAATTTTTTCAACATTAACGTCTATCTCAGCATTTTCAACAATTTTACCAGAAATCTTGTCCTTAATTAATTTATCCAGCTCTTCTACGTTAATCTTATAGCCAATCTCTTCCGGTTGAATACTTACTTGACCACTATTTATTCTTATAGAGGCATTTTTAAAATCCTTATTTACATTACTTTCTATATCTTGTTCAAAGCTTTTAAGCTTCTCTTCATCATATTTAAAATTTAACGATAAATCCTTGTTAGCACCATTATTAATAATGCTATTTTTCTTAAATAAACCTAAATTTTTTCCTTCTTTTAAAGCCTCATCAACTGCTTCTTCTACATTACATTGAGGGTCAATTTTTGAATAATCAAGTTCAAACTTTTTGTCAAGAGCCTTAACTAACAGCTTTTTATCTTTTATAGTATTTGAAAAGTTTCTATTTAGTATTTCAATGGCCTCTTCCTTAGTTTTGCCTGATAAATCAACGCCATCTACCTTTACCCCTGGATATATTTTATTTTCCCACTTTGCTACTTCATTTTTTATTGTAGCAGCATAAACAGAAAATCCTGCAACTCCAATAACAACTACCGCTGTGGTGCCAATCACTGCCCACTTAAAGCTGTTACTCATTTTCCATCCTTTGCTCATACATCTTTCTCCTCTCTGAACCCATGTAAAAACTATTATACTACAAAATATATCTAATATAAATAATCTTTCAAAGCTTATTATTTTTTCTAGTAATAAATAATATAAGTTACCAACTAAATTCAAATAAACATAGAATATATTCAAATTCTATCTAGTAAAATGATAGCAATAAAAGGTGGCTTGAATGCCACCTTTTATTATTTATATATAAATTATCTATAGGTAAACAACTTCTTAACTGAATTAATCTACTGTCATTTTACGAAGTGAAATCTAGCTCAAATTAAGATATACAACTTCATAACTAAATTTATAATTCACATATACAAGTTCATAAAGGATTAAAATTATCTATCTTTACTACCAACTTGTATATATAGACTTACCGCTCAACATATCTTCATCTTAAGTTGTCCTAATAGTATATTTAGTTCTATTTTTTGAAAAATCACCATCAAAATCAAATGCTTCTATACCTATTTCAATTGGTTTGCCCTTAGGAAGGTAGAACCTAGACCTTGGAATAACAAAATAAATATCATTTTTTCCAAGAGTTCCTGCATAATTACTGTTTACAAATATATTATATCCTAATAAATCTTTGTTCGGATTCTTGTTCCATGATACATAGATATTTTTATTATCTACTCTAGCATATAGACCAGCAACATCTGATGGCGGTGCTAAAAAGTCTATACTATCTGGTCCCCAATTTAAATCAACAGGACGATTTACACCTGCAATATTTCCCTCCTCTGTAAACTGCCAAACTCTCCATCTCGTCCATCCTCCAACATCTGGTGGTACTGGCGGATTACCTGCAATCTCTTGATACATAGCTATCCAAAGAGGCATATCACTAAGAGGGAATCCTCTTCCGGGAATATAAAAATCTCCATAAAGATTTATAAAGAATAACCCTGTATAAAGCATAAGCCTTCTTCTTGTCTTCTGTTCAAATCTTTTTCTAAACCTATCTATCCAGTTTACCATTGCAGGTACTGATATTGTGTTATCTAGTGGTGCTTCTACATCTACTACTGGGAACAAATCACCATAATCCCCGAACACTTGTCTAAGTATGTTTATAAAATCATCACATTGACTATCTGCTGTAGTAATATCTTCAGAAGGAAGCGCATAATGATATGCACCTACGGGAATTCCAAACCTTCTACACGCAACTGCATACTCAAAAAACTTTTGATCTACTCTAAACCGACCTGTTCCAGAACCTGAAGATCTTAAGTATACGAAATCTACTGTTCTTGCTAGCACCTGAAAGTCTACACCAGTTATAAATTCATTCAAGTCTGTTCCAAAGGTGCTAAATGGTGTTTTATTCTGCATAGTTCCTCCAATTTAAATAATACTCATACTATTAGAATATTATAAAATTATAAAGTGGTTACATATATAAATAAAATTGATTAGATATAGAACTTATTAAAGATAAACACCTTCAATTATTAACGAATTTTAAGCAAAAGTCTGAGCACTTAATATTTTTTTAAAATTCTTAATTTTATTTTTTACTCTTTAGGTGTCGTAATTAAACTGGCCGTCTAAATTCCATTTTCAAGTTATCTACAATTCTTCAATTTTATAACTGGTCTAAAGAGTAATAAATATCCTCCGGCCTAGCCGGAGGTTTTTCATTAACGGGCGTAGCCCTTTATTACTAGCCACGCCTAAATGGCGTCTGTACGATCTGCCACACGCGATTTATCTGTTAC
>NZ_BOPZ01000017.1 GCF_018332455.1 Clostridium polyendosporum | reverse complement strand
GCCAGTAACATTTATAACTAATATTTTCAATTTATCGAAAGAAGATATAATTGCAATCTACAAGAACCGTTGGGAAATAGAAGTTTTCTTTAAATGGATAAAACAAAATCTTAGAATAAAGAAATTTATAGGATACAACGAAAATGCGATAAGAATTCAAATATTCTCAGCATTAATAACTTATATGTTAATTTATCTAAGCTGTAAAGCTAGAAATACTAAAGTAAAGTACTCAATGCTTATGCTAACTCGAATAATCCGTTCTAATTTACTTGAAGCTTATGATGAGTATTTTATTGAATATTTTAAAACAGGCTAGTACTCGCAAAATTGAAAATTTTGCTTTCGTTTAATATGGAATTAGTCTATATAAATTTAATGGAATAATATTCATAATAAGTAATGTATAAGAAAAAGGCAGTTAGTGAATTGTATTTTCAATTCATATGACTGCCTTTTTATAAGAGTCAATAGGCTGTTATTGTATTAATGCAACAGCAGAACCAGTTTGGCCCTTAATTATTTTTAATTAGATTTAGAAGTTTTTGCAGTTGGTTTTATATCTTCAAATATATAGTTTTGTATTTGACTTTTAGTAACATCTTCATCAAACTTTATTAAATAGGATGCATCATTTGCGGTAGTTGCGTTATAGTATCCAGTAGTAGGGAATCTCTCTTCTGTTATAGTTGTAACTCCAGCACTTAAGGCATCGGTACCGATTTTTGTTAGGCTAACAGAGCTTAAGCTTGTTTCAACGTATGGAAGCAAGGAATTAACCATTGATGGGTATTTAGTAATGCCTGCATTTTTTATCTTATCTAAAATAGCATTTAAAACTGTTCTCTGCCTTTCAGTTCTTTCAATGTCACCATTTCCTGAATACCTTATTCTAGAATAAGCAACAGCTTGTATTCCGGAGAGTGTATGAAGCCCTCGTTTTGAAATATGACCTGCAGATTGATTAGTTACTGAATTAACATCATCGATATAACTATTTAACTCCTTTATTTCATATGATTTAATATTGATATCAATACCACCAAGTTCATCTATAATCTTGGCTAATTCTCCGAAGTTAACAGCAACAAAGTCTTTTATATTTAATCCGTAGTTTTGATTTAGTGTTTTTATTGCAAGTTGTGGTCCTCCTAATGCAAATGCATTAGTTAGCTTGTCTTTATCGTGACCGTCTATGGTTACATAAGAGTCTTTCATTATAGAGGTCATCTTAATTTTTTTTGTGATTTTATCAATGGTAAGAATCATTGTAGAGTCAGAGTTTCCCCTTTCACCATCTTCTCTCTTATCAATTCCAAAGAAGGCTATATTTATGATGTCATTTTCTTTATCTTTAAATCGTTCAGCAACAGAACTGTCGATACCTAAGTCGTTATCACTTGTAGATATTTGTGTTCTATTAACCTTGTTTAATGTATTAAATACATAAACCCCACCAAATCCT
Organism: Clostridium polyendosporum; assembly: GCF_018332455.1. Lineage (GTDB taxonomy): Bacteria > Bacillota > Clostridia > Clostridiales > Clostridiaceae > Clostridium_AY > Clostridium_AY polyendosporum. The sequence goes on along the minus strand of NZ_BOPZ01000017.1, from coordinate 85,522 downwards.
AAAATGAATAAAATAATGCATGAGATGGAGAATAGAACAATTTTAACCTTTTTGTTTTTGTTCTTATTTTCACTTTTATTAGAATGCTCTTGTATTTCTTTCATGTTAGCACTCCCCCTAAATTAAAATTCAATATTAAAATTATACTACTAAAACATTCGTTAATAAATAACTAATGTTAAATAAAGTTATAATTCCCCAACTTTTGTTAATACGTAAAAAATGAGGCTAAATTTAGCCTCATTTTCTTATATCTTGCCACTTCACAAAGTGAAATCTGGCTAATATTGAAAGAACTCGATGTCCTTTTAGTGTTAATGCTGTCATCCCATGAAGTGAAATTGATTGAAATTGAACAGGCTGGATTCCTGTTTAATTTTATCTAGGAATTAATCCTATCTTCTTTTGCATTTTTCTTAATGTCTTTAATGCAACATAGCTTGCTTTTTCAGCACCTTTTTTGTATATATCTTCAAGGTAATTCTTGTTACCTAAGAGTTCTTTTACTTTTGCTTGAACTGGTGTTAATTCTTCTATAATAATTTCAGCTACATCTTTCTTAAAGTCAGCATATCCTTTGCCTTGATATGATTTTACTACATCTTCTGGAGCACAGCCCTTAATTGCACATATTATGTCTATAAGATTTTTTACTCCAGGTTGGTCATTAGTATAGTTTACTACACCAATGCTATCTGTTACTGCTCTGCTTATTTTTTTTCTTATTACTTCAGGTGAATCCATTATTAAAATAAAGCTATTAGGATTATCACTGGATTTTGACATTTTTTTAGTTGGTTCCTGAAGATCCATTATCTTTGCACCAGTATCTGCAATATAAGGTTCTGGCACTACAAAGGTAGGACTATAAGCGTTATTAAATCTTTGTGCTAAGTCTCTTGCAAGCTCAAGATGCTGTTTTTGATCCTTTCCTACTGGTACAAGATTTGTATTGTATAATAAAATATCTGCTGCCATTAGCGTAGGATAGTTGAGAAGACCTGCGCTTATGGAATCACCCATTTTTTGTGATTTATCCTTGAATTGAGTCATTCTGCTTAGCTCTCCCATATAAGTTGAGCAAGTTAAAAGCCAAGATGCTTCACTATGAGCTGGAACGTGAGATTGTATAAATAAAGTATTTTTGTCACAATCAATACCTGATGCAATATATATTGCAAGTACTTCAAGAGTTCTTCTTCTTAAATCAGCAGGAACCTGTTTTACAGTAATTGCGTGTAAATCTACTACGCAGAAGAAACAATCATATTGATCTTGAAGCTTAATCCAGTTTTTTATAGCTCCTAAATAATTTCCAAGTGTTAAGTCTCCTGACGGTTGAATACCACTAAATATAACTTTCTTTTTATCTTCCATTAAATAGTCACTCCTTTATTAAAGCGAAAAATCCCCATGGAATAATCCATAGGGCATAATACTTAATTATATCATATGACTATTTACTTAAAATGTCAACTGGACTGAGTAATATGATATATAAAAATATGCACTTATATATATATGTTTAATAAAAGATATCTATCGGGCTTTTCGTGAAAAAATATCTATCAAGAAGACTATAGCTGCTACTACAAGAAGTATGTTTATGAAATAGCCACCGATGCTGAAGATTAATCCTATTAGCCAAAAGAATACAATTATACCTGCTATCCATCTCAAAAATCCCACTATATCACCTCCGTAAAATTTTAATGGGGTGAATAACATCTGCACTTCTTTAAAGGAAGTACATAAGGAGTATTCATCACTATTATTATGTATGAAATATCCTTAAATAATTCTATTTTTTATAACCGAAAAATAAAAGACTTCAAAACTTAATTCCTAAGTATTTAGTTGGTAAGTTGTCTATCTATAGTATTAATAAATATTTATATGTAAATAATTTTTTGTTAGATTGTATCGGTACATTTGTCAAAAATTATAGAAGGATTTATTATAAAATGTGAAGAAATTATGAATAAGGGGGATTAGTTTATGAACAAAAGGACTAATGATGGATTAATTAATCTTATATTAACAGCATTAATGATTGCAATGGTATTTTTAGCTGGAAACATTATAAAGATACCTACTGTAGGTGGTTTTGTACATATCGGTGATTGTATGGTGTTTATTTCAGCTGTATTACTTGGAAAAAAGAGGGGTGCAATAGCAGCAGGAATTGGTATGGCTTTAGTTGACATTGCAGGAGCTTATTATATTTGGGCACCATTTACTTTTGTTATAAAAGCTGTAATGGCATATATAACTGGTGCAATACTTGAAAAATATAAAAAAAGAACAGCTTCTGTATATATACTAAGCTTTATAACAGCAGGAGTGTTTATGGTTGTAGGTTATTTCTTAGCTGGTGCTATAATTGCAGCTGGTTTGTCAGCGGATGGTCTTACTGGAAGTTTCATTGGGGGACTAGCTATAGCTGCAAAGGACATCGTTGGAAACATAATTCAAGTTACTACAGGAATTATAATAGCACTTCCGTTAAGTGCTGTAGTTCTTAAAGCAAAGAAAAGTGTAATTTAGAGGGGGGCAGTGCCAACCTCTTTACATTTTACAATTAAGAATATTATTAAAATTAAAAAAACCCTAGCTAAAGAGCTAGGGTATATACTCAAATATTTAAAGAAGAACTATCTTCTGTCTCTATTCATCTTTTGAGCTTTTCTTGCTTTTCTGCACTCAGGGCATCTTACAGGATCATTTTCGAATCCTTTTTCTTTGTAGAATTCTTGTTCTCCAACTGTGAAAACAAATTCCTTACCGCAATCTTTACAAACGATTTTCTTATCTTCCATCTTAATGGACCTCCTTTAAAATTCATGGGGGTAATTTTACTTGATAATTTGGCTCTTCCTGGAATTTTAAAGGAAGTTAAATTACAAGAAAATTATCCGCTGATATTTCCTACAAGTAAATTATAGCATAAATCTTAAAATTTTCAATAAAAATTTAAAAACTTGTTGATAAGGATTACTTGTTTTTTATATCCATAATTTGAATGAAAGATATAACTAAAATTTAATAGACTCGAAGTATATTTTACTTTATTTGCTACCACTTTACAAAGTGAAATTTAACTCAATTTTAATAGGTTCGATGCCCACTGAGCTTTATTTACATTTATTTAAAGAAGTTTTTAATCTATAAATTGTAAAAATTATTATAGGAACAATGAAGAAAACGACTAAAGAAATATAATGATATATTCGTAATAGCCTAAATAATACAAAGGTATTTTTGGCTGCAAAATAAGCTCCTATATATATTACCACTGACAGTATGGCTATGATTAATGATTTATTTATACCTCTTAATCTATCCTTAAAAACTAACAGTGCACAATAAATTGAGATCAAATACTTTAAAAACCAAGTATTGACTAAGTTGAATATTGCAAACAGTTGACCGTTTTCAATAAATCCCTTATAAGGCATTTGTTGAGACTGAATAAATCTTGGGTACAGTATGTTTTTAAATCTCATGTGACCAAAGGTTGATATTCCACCTATCATAGTAGAAACTGCAACTATTATTGCGAGTATAACTGCTATAAGGATATGTCTTTTAAGTTTTTCTTTATGTTGTACTTGTGCTAGTAGAGGTAGTACAATCGCAAAAGAGCTGTAGGCTCCTAATTGTTCAATAGTAGAATATATATATTTTACATCAAGAACATCTCTAAGTATTGGAAGCAAATAGTTAATACGCTTAGTTTTGATAAGAAGCAGAGATAGAATTACTCCACTTAAAAGTACAAATGTTGTAGATACAATTGTTATAACAATAAGAGAATCAAAATCTTTGCTTGCAGCATATCCAGCTGCAGGTATAAAAAATAATAGAGCAAACCATATTGGAGTCTCTACAAAAAGGCTAACGTGTATAGCATTTGCTTCTACTGCAGCACTTCTTATGGCTGTTAATAATAAGGTTACTACAAAAATTCCTAAATAAAGATTTCCATAAGCTTTTCCTAGAGAAGTTATCACTATTTTATTAAAATCTAAGGTGCTAGTTTTTTCGCATACGTTAATTAGGTATAAAACGTATATGAAGAAAAGTACAGATGCTACAATTGTAAAAATCCAAGTATCCCTTCCCCCTTGACGCACAAATAGAGAAGGGTAGGTTCTCAAGGAAACCACAGATACTACAAATACTAAAAGTGATAAATGCTTTGAAGTTAGTTTTTCCAAAATCCCACCTCATTTTAAGTTATATATCAAGATTTATTATTCTCAAAAAAATGAATATTAAACATCCTTTGTGAAGATAATATTTTTAGGTGATGATTATGAAAACTATATTAGATTATATTTCAGAAAAGCTAAAGGATAGTTTTGATGTTAAAAAGAGAGAAGTGGACACTGCATTAGGAAAGGCAACACTTATATTTATTGATAATCTTATAGGTACTGTATTTGTAAGTGAATATATTGTAGCTCCGTTAAGAAGAGCCCGGGACTGCATAAAGTCTGTCGAGGAAGTTGCAAATAATATATTAGATATAAATATAGTAGGTTTTGCTAAAAATGCTGATGATGCAGTGCTGCATATTCTTTCAGGTGATGTGATAATCATTTTTGAAGAGAGTGACAAAATAATATTCTGCGAAGCTAAAGGATTTGTTAGAAGAGGTGTAGCAACACCTATTACAGAAGCCGTTATTAAGGGGCCAAGAGAAGGATTTACAGAAACTTTCGTGGATAATATAGCACTTATAAGAAGGAGAGTTAAAAATCCGGATCTAAAATTTGAACCGATTTTTGCAGGAAAAAAATCTAATACTGTAGTTTGTTTAGGTTACATAAAAGGTATAGCACCGCAAAATCTTGTTGATAGTATAAGAGATACGGTAAAAAATCTGAATTATGAGTTTATATTAGATACAAACTATGTAGAAGATAAATTAAAAGCTAAAAAAACTCTTTTTGATACCATAGGTTATACTGAAAAACCAGATGAAGTAGTAGCTAAAATGATGGAAGGAAGAATCGCAATATTAGTTGATGGAACTCCCTTTGCTATTACAGCCCCATATTTCTTCTTGGAAAATTTTCATGCACCAGATGATTATTACTTAAATAAGTATTTTACAAATTTTACGAGAATGTTGAGATGGGTTGCTTTTTTCTTAGCAACTTTTCTGCCTGGTATATATGTTGCTGTAACAACGTATCACTTTCAGTTAATTCCATCTTTATTTGTGTATAGGCTCGCTGTTGCTAGAGCAGGTGTGCCATTTCCAGCCTCTGTAGAGGTTATAATTATGATGATTTTTTTCCAAATTGTAAAAGAAGCAGGACTGAGGTTACCTCAGCCTATTGGTACAGCAATGAGTATAGTAGCTGCTTTGATTTTAGGAGATGCAGCAGCAGGTGCAGGAATTACATCAAGAGTAACAATTTTAGTTATAGCAGTAAGCACAGTTTCCTATTTTCTTGTTCCTAAGGTTTATGGAGCAGTGGCCATTTGGTCTGTAATAATAGTATTGTTTGCTTCATTTTATGGGTTACCAGGCTTTTTTATAGGATGTTTAGTATTTCTTACACATCTTTCTGGTCTTAAGAGTTGTGATTATAATTATCTTTTCCCGTTGGGTACAAAGAAGAATTACAGCTTTAAGGATATTGTATTAAGAGGGAATTTAGATAACATTTCAGATAAAATAATTAATGAGGATGATTTGAATGAAGAAAATAAATAGATTTTTTTCATTAATTTTAATGATTATAAGTTTAACAGTTTTTTCAGGTTGTTTTAGTTATGAGGATATTAATAGACTTGCTTTTGCAACTTCAATAATTTTTGATAGTGGTGAAGGTGGAGATACCGTAATATATTTAGACTGCGCAAAGCCTTATAGAAGTGCTAATGAAAGCTCTGAGAAAGGTAGAAGGATTATATATAAAGGTAAAGGCAAGACTGTTTTTGAGGCTATTAGAAATGCTAATTTATCATCAAGTTCAAGAATAAGTTTGACTCAATGTAGAGCTTATATTTTTTCTGAAAAGGCTGCAAGAGACGGTGTTGAAAGATATATAGACTTCTTAGATCGAGAGAACTCTGTTATTAAGAGACCTGATGTATTTGTATACTTTGGTGATGTTGAAAATCTCTTAAAAACAGTAGAAGGTGATGAAGAGTACTTAGGTGTATATATAAGTGATTTAGTTGCAAAAACTAATACTACACCAAGAACTATAGATACTAGTCTTAATGACTACTTAACCCTTAGAACTAGTGGTGCTAATGTTATAGTGATAGGTGCTTTAGAAATGGTAAAAGACGTAAAAGATAAAAGGGTTGAGTTAAGAGGAGGAGCTGTTCTTAGTAATGATAAATTAGCAGCAAAAATTGATGTAGATGAAGCACAAAGTTATAATTTTCTTAATGATAAAGTAAGAAGTGGAACTCTTGAGATAAATAACCCTCAAAACTCTGATTCATTTATCACTCTTGAAATAGTAAGAAGTAAAACTAAAACTGATTTAAAGTATGATGGTGAAAGAATTAAGTTACATAAAGATTTATTTGTTAGATGTAATATTGCAGAAGCACAAAAGAGATTTTTAGTAAATGAAGAAGTGCTTAAGTTCTTAAAGAAAAATGAAGAAGAAAATATTAAGAAATACCTAGGAATGGTTTTTGAACAGTATAAGTCTAAAGAGTTAGATGTATTCCAAATAGGAAGAATGCTTGAGATTAAATATCCTAATACTGTAGTTAAAGGTGATCCATTAGCAATTACAGATCTAGTGGTAAATGTGAATGTGGATATAGAGGGACCATCTACTAATAAAGATACTTATTAGAAGTAGAGTTAAAGAAGATAATAGCTTTTGTTTAATAACAGTCCAATTTTTGGGCTGTTATTTATTTACCTCAAATTTTAAGGTAAATAACTTAAAATTTAGACTTTACATTAAAATATGTGCTACACTTTTATAAATAGCCTATTAAGGTGCTTGTTTTAATAATATAAAATTTAAGTATCATATAGTTTTAAATCTTAGACTTAAATTGTGATGATGAGTGAAAATAATATTAAAAATTTCATATTTTATGTAACTTTAAGGTAAGTTTGGTATATTTCTGAATAGAATATACTAAAGATACTATGTTTTTAGTAATGACTCAAGTGTATTTCTTATCTTTATTAGTATCAGAAGGGAAAAGAGGAAGAATGGATAGAAAAAAGCTTATGATTTTGCTAAAAAGAGAAGAAGGTACTAAGCTGGATTTTAAGCAAAAGCTGGAGCTTTATTATGAAACAGGAAAAAAGGAGCTTGCAAAGGACATATGTGCAATAGCTAACTCAAAAGGGGGAAGAGGATACATTTTAGTAGGAGTAGAGGATAAAAGTAAGGAATTCGTAGGTATTGATAGTATAAATAAGTTTACAGAAGAGCAAATACAACAGATTATATCATCAAGATGTGATCCTCCAATTCCCATATCTGTAGATTGGTTTGATATAGATGGAAAGGATATTGCATCTATAACTATATATGATGGTCAGCAGAAACCTTATCAGATAAGAGAAAATGGTGCTTTCTATATTAGAAGAGGTTCAACTACAGATATTATGAGAAAGCAGGAGCTTGTAGCATCTTTTGAAGAAAATCTTAGTTTAAGTATTGAAGCATGCGGGATAATGAGGAGTCATATTAGTGCTTTAAATATAGAACTTGTAAAAAGATATTTTGACTCAAAGGGAGTAACTCTTACTGAAGAGAATAAAAATTTTCTTCTTGAAACTAGTTCTATTGCTTTTGTGGAGAAAGAAACAGGAAATATGAAATGTACTTTGGGCGGCCTGTTGGTATTTTCTGATATAAATAGTGTATATATTCCTCATAACATGATAAGAATAACTAATAAATTTAAAAATGGTATGAATGAAATAAAAATAATTCAAGGTAATGTTTTAAAGATGATTGATGAAGCTGAAACTTTTTTAAAGAATCTTTTGCCAAGTGTGTATCCTGTAGAAGCAGTAATGGAGGCAGTTAAGAATGCTGTGCTTTATAGAGATTATTCTGATTTTACTAAAGTTATAGAGATCTTTATAACTAATAATAGTATATCTATAATCAGTCCAGGACAGTTAATTAAGAGTAATAGAAAAGGGCGAGAGAACTTTGGATATGGTAGAAGAAATATGTGGTTATATGAAAAAGTTGTAACCTTAGATGATAAAAAGAGGTTTTTGAAGAGCAGCGGTGGTTTTTATAAAATGAAAAAGGCTTTTAAACATAAGGGAAAAGTTTTATTTGTCAACTCAAGAGCGGAAGATGCTTTTAAGGTTATTTTTCCCGGAGTAAGTAGATTTTTAGATGAAGGACAGTAAATTATCCCCTCTTTAGAAGTGTGGACTTGTTGGTTAATATTTTCAATGAGGAAAGTTTACCTAAGATAATAAGGTCGTTTCGATTTGTACGGCTCGACTTTATTAAGTGCATACTTTAATGATAAGTAAAATTTAATAAAAAATTATTTTTACAATTTGTGGAATAAAGTGGTTATAAAAGTATTGACAAAATTGTATAATTTAATTATCAGTATTCTCAATTAAATAAATATAAGGGGTGATTCTCATGATTCAAGTATTCTGTAATAAGAGAGGTTCAGGAAAGACTAAGAACTTAATAAATCTTGCAAATACTAATGTGTTGACTGAGAAGGGTAATTCTGTATACATTGATGATGACAACAGGCCAATGCTTCAGTTGGATAAGAAAATCAGATTTATTTCTACACAAGACTTTTTATTAAGAGATTATGAAGGACTATATGGTTTTTTGTGTGGTATAATTTCTGAAGATTATGACATAGAAAATATTTATATTGATGGACTTTCTAATATTGTGGATGGAAATGCGGAGGAAGTAGCCCGTTTGTTTTTTAAGCTAGATGATATTGTAGATCGATTTGGTATTAACGTATACATTAACGTAAACGATGACAATGAGATGCCAGACCTTATTAAAAAATATACAGCGTAGTTTTAATATTTGATTTGAAAGTAATTTAAATTTGATATATATTGGTTATAGAAAGTACTAAAGATAAACAGCCTAAATCTTTAATCAATTGAGTTATGAAGTTGTTTATCTATAATACTAAAAGTATATTGCAATGAAGAGTAAGCTTAATTAAGTTGCATAAAATAGTATAAGTTTATGGGGGAATTCGGCAATAGCTGGATTCCTTTTATTGCTTTTATTTCATTAAGTGAAATTTTATTAAAGATGAGCAAGTCCCATGCTTGGTCAAATTTATTTGATATCATTTAACTAAGTGAAATATCATTTTTATTTTTCAATTTTATCTTTAAAATTTCAATAATAATAGTAATCTATTTAGATCTACTTAGCATGTACTTTATGATTAAGGTTAACAATATATATAAGGTTGATAATTGAAAAAATTACTTATATACTATATTTATGTGAAATTGGCTAAGATGCACAAGTTTAGTTTGTAATGAATTAGTGTATCTAAAGATATACAAGTTCAATTCTTACATGAATTTTGAAAAATAGTCCATCCTTCAATGCTTTTTTCAAAATGTTAATTAGTTATGAATTTGTATTTCTTTAAGCAAAAGTTAACATATAATTTAATTTTGGAGGGATAAGCAAATGATCAATGTACTTGACGAGTTAATGGATCGTGGATACATAAAACAGTTCACCCATGAGCAAGAAACAAGAGAGTTACTTGAAAAGGAAAAGATAACTTTTTATATAGGCTTTGATCCAACAGCAGACAGTTTACATGTAGGACACTTTATAGCAATGATGTTCATGGCCCACATGCAAAAGGCAGGTCATAGGCCAATAGCGCTTTTAGGTGGCGGAACAGCTATGATTGGTGACCCAAGTGGAAAAACTGATATGAGAAAGATGCTTACAAAAGAGCAGATTGAACATAATGTAGCTTGTATAAAGAAGCAAATGGAAAAGTTTATAGACTTTACTGATGGTAAGGCTATTTTAGAGAATAATGCTAACTGGTTATTAGAACTTAACTATGTTGAATTCTTAAGAGAAGTAGGAATGCATTTCTCAGTAAACAGAATGCTTACTGCTGAGTGCTTTAAGCAAAGACTTGAAAAGGGACTTTCCTTCTTAGAGTTTAATTATATGCTTATGCAAGGTTATGATTTTTATGAGTTAAACAGAAAATATGGATGTAAGATGCAGCTTGGTGGAGATGATCAGTGGTCAAATATGATCGCTGGGGTAGAACTTATAAGAAGAAAGTCCCAAGGTGAATCATTTGCAATGACATGCACTCTATTAACTAACAGTGAAGGAAAGAAGATGGGTAAGACTGAAAATGGAGCTTTATGGCTTGACCCAGAAAAGACATCCCCATTTGATTTCTATCAATATTGGAGAAATGTTAATGACGCTGACGTTGAAAAGTGTCTTGCACTTCTAACATTCCTTCCAATGGAGGAAGTTAGAAAACTAGGAAGCCTTGAAGGCGCGGCAATAAATGAAGCTAAAAAGGTTCTTGCTTTTGAGGTTACAAAGCTTGTCCATAGTGAAGAAGAAGCGTTGAAGGCACAGTCAGCAGCTGAAGCGTTATTTGGTGCAGGATCAGATATGACAAATGTTCCAACAGCTTCTATAGGTAGTGATAAATTAGGAACGGCTTTACTTGACGTGCTTGCTGAAACAGGTATAGTTCCTTCAAAGGCAGAAGGTAAGAGACTTATACAACAAGGTGGTCTTTCAATTAATGGTGAAAAAGTTACTGACTTTAGAAGAACTATTATTGAAGAAGATTTTAAGGATGGAGCGGTGCTTGTAAAGAGAGGAAAGAAGAATTACAATAAGATAGTTTTAGAGTAGAATCACTGTCTATGATAAACTATGGACGAAAGGTGAATTTGTATGGCACTGTATGCTATTTCAGATCTTCATCTTGCTTTAAATGTTGATAAACCTATGGATATATTTGGAGAGCATTGGTATAAGCATGATGAAAAGGTTAAGGAAAATTGGTTAAACAAAGTAAAACAAGAGGATACCGTTTTAATTGCAGGTGATATCTCTTGGTCAATGAAGACTGATGAAAGTAAAGAGGATTTAGATTGGATTCATGCTCTTCCTGGAAGAAAGATAATTGTAAAGGGAAACCACGATTATTGGTGGGGAAGTATATCAAAGTTAAATTCAATGTATGATGATATGCATTTTATTCAAAACAATTTTTTTACTTACGAAGATTGGGCTATATGTGGAACAAGAGGATGGACGTGTCCTGGCGGAGATAAATTTACTTCTCATGACGATAAAATTTACTCTAGAGAGCAGATTAGACTTAAACTTTCTTTAGATAAAGCAAAAAAAGCAGGATATGATAAGGTAATTTGTATGATTCATTATCCACCTACTAATGAAAAGTTTGAGAAGTCAGCCTTCACTGATATTTTTGAGGAATATGAAGTAAATAAGGTGGTTTATGGTCATCTTCATGGTCATTCCTTAGGCAGAGTATTAAATCATCAATGGGAAGGTGTAGAATATATAATGACTTCCTGTGATTTTATAAATTTTGACCCAGTAAGAATTTTATAATGAATGTTTTGATCGAGTGGTACTTATTACCACTCGATTTTTGTCTTTAAAAATCAGTAACATATTGACAACTATATTCATATATCTTAATATACAAATATAGAGATTGACAAAAACTTATCTATCTTAAATGCATTTACATAAAGTCATACTGCAAATAAATTAATTTAATTTTTAACAAAGTCAAATAAAAGAGCACTTTCTATTTGTATAGGAAGACGTATGATTTAATGGTTTAGTTATATTTTTTGTTTGCTGTCATTTCAAAAAGTGAAATTTCACTAAAATTGAATAAGTTTGATATTTATTCAATTTTATTTAATATTTGTAGTAAGAAATATATTTTTTAGAAAAAATAGTAGTAAGTATAAATGGTTTTTATAGATGATATATTAATTAAATTATTAGATGTTGAGGTGGGTATATTATGGATATGAACTATAAAGAACTTGAGGATATATCAGAGATACTAAAAATTTTAGCTCATCCTGTTAGGTTATGTATTGTAAGGGGGCTTTTAGAAAGTGGTGGATGTAATGTAACACACATGCAGAACTGCTTGGGTATGCCTCAGTCTACTGTTTCTCAGCACCTACAAAAGTTAAGAGCAGCAGGCATAATTCAAGGGGAAAGATGTGGTCTTGAAATAACTTACAGGGTTTGTAATGAGAAGGTTGCTCAAGTGGTGAAAACGCTTTTAGAACTTAAATAGAGTTTAGTAGGCATTGATCCTACTAAAGATATACAACTTCACTCCTTAAAAAATCTAGTTGTGAAGTTGTGTATCTATAATAGATTTTATATATGTGTAATATCAAAATAACACTTTGGAGGTTAAGGTTATGAGTAAGAAAATATTAATAGTTGGTGGTGTAGCAGGTGGAGCTTCTACTGCAGCCAGACTTAGAAGATTAGATGAAACTGCTGAAATAATAATGTTTGAAAGAGGAAAGTACATTTCTTTTGCGAACTGTGGTCTTCCGTATCATATAGGAGGAAGTATTAAAGATAGAGAAAATCTTCTTGTACAGACTCCTGAATCTATGAATGCAAGATTTAATTTAGATATAAGAGTTACTAGTGAGGTTATATCTATTGATAGTGCTAGTAAAAAGGTTACAGTAATTTCAGAGGATAAGGGTGAATATGAAGAAAGTTATGATTATCTAGTACTTTCTCCAGGTGCAAAACCAATAACACCTAGTATTCCTGGAGTAGATAGTGAAAGGATATACACTTTAAGAAATGTACCTGATACAGATAAAATTAAGGCTATGGTTGATTCAAAAGAAGTTAAAAAAGCTGTAGTTATAGGTGGCGGATTTATAGGCATTGAAATGGCAGAAAACTTAATAGAAAGAAAAGTTGATGTTACTTTAGTTGAAGCAGCACCACATATTTTATCACCTTTGGATTATGAAATGGCAGCTATAGCTGAAAAGGAACTAAACGATAATGGTGTTTCATTGATATTAAATAATGGAGTTAAGGAATTCCATGATAAAGAAGATGGAATAGAAGTAGAACTAAAAAATGGAGATAAAATCGAGGCTGATATGGTTATCTTAGCCATAGGAGTAACACCAGATACTTCTTTTATAAAGTATTCAGGAATTAAGCTTGGAGCAAGAGGTCATATTATTGTAGATGATCATATGAGAACCAATGCAGAAGGTGTATATGCTATTGGTGATGCTATTATGGTTAAGGACTATGTTAATAAATCAGATGCATTTATTCCACTTGCAGGACCAGCTAATAGACAAGGAAGAATTGCAGCAGATAACATCTGCGGATTAGATGCAGAATATAAAGGAACTATGGGAACTTCAATACTAAAAGTATTCTCAATGGCAGCTGCAGCTACAGGCAATAATGAAAGGACATTACAAAAGATGGGTAAGGAATATAAGACTGCCTATATTCATCCAATGTCACATGCTAGCTACTATCCAGGAGCTAAGCAACTTTCAATTAAACTAATCTATGATTTAGATGGAAAGGTACTTGGAGCACAGGCTGTTGGATATGAAGGTGTTGATAAATTTATAGATGTAATTGCTACTGCGATTAAATTTGGAGGAAGTGTGGATGACTTAACAGAACTTGAACTTGCTTATGCACCACCATTTCTTTCAGCAAAATCACCTGCAAATATGGTTGGCTTTGTAGCTCAAAATGACCTTAGAGGAATAGCAGAGATATATTCAATAGATAGTCTTAAGGATTTTGATAAAAAGAAGGCAATTCTTTTAGATGTTAGAGATGATATTGAGGTTGAAGCTGGTGAAATAGAAGGTGCAGTAAATATTCCTGTAAATGAGCTTAGGGAGAGAATGAATGAGCTTGATAAGAATAAGGAAATTTTTACTTACTGTGCTGTAGGAGTAAGAGGATATATTGCTTCAAGAATACTTTCACAAAATGGTTTTAAGGTTAAAAACCTAACCGGTGGATACAAAAGTTATTCTCAAGGAAACTATGAAGCTGAAAAAGTAGAAAGTAATGATGATGATAATAATAATGATAATAGTGGAAGGCAGGAAAATAAAATGAATAAGGGAAGTGAGTCAACCTTAAAATCAGAAGGAAAAACTGTTGAACTTGACGCATGTGGACTTAGCTGTCCAGGACCTCTTATGAAAGTTAAAACTTCTATAGATGGGTTAAAGGATGGAGAAATTTTAAAGGTCAAAGCATCAGATCCAGGGTTTTATGAAGATATAAAGGCTTGGGCAAAGAGAACTAATAATGAATTAGTAGATCTTAAGAAGGACAGTGGAATAATTCATGCTTCAATTAAAAAAGGAATGGAAACAAAGAATGAAGCAGCAGCAACCAATTCAGAAGCCGCAGATGTAGTTGAAAAAGAAGATAAAGACGGAAAGACCATTATTGTATTCTCTGGAGATCTAGATAAGGCTATAGCATCTTTCATAATTGCAAATGGAGCAGCTTCTATGGGCAAAAAGGTTACAATGTTCTTTACTTTCTGGGGACTTAATATACTCAGAAAGGAAGAAAAAGTGCCTGTTAAGAAGAATATTGTAGAAAAGGCCTTTGGATGTATGATGCCAAGAGGAAGTAAGAAGTTATCACTTTCAAAGATGAACATGGCTGGTATGGGTGCTAAGATGATCAGAGCCGTGATGGAGAATAAGAATATACAATCTCTAGAGGATTTAATAAAGGCAGCTATAGACAATGGTGTAAACATAGTTGCTTGCACAATGTCAATGGATGTTATGGGAATTAAAAAGGAAGAATTAATTGATGGAGTAAACTATGGTGGAGTAGGTTATTATCTTGGTGAAGCAGAGGATGCAAATGTAAATCTATTTATCTAAAAGAACGCAGCATTAAGCTGCGTTTTTTGCTTTATAATATTTAATTGTTTATTATAATATATTTGTGACTTTTCTTATTAAAAACAGTAAATATTAAGTATGGATAAATATTTTTTGTAAATTTTCATTATAAATTGTACTTTTAATAATATTAAAATGTCTTTACTTAAAAGTTTTTGGTATAATTATCTGGGAGTTATTTTTTAAAAAGGTGATATTATGGCTATAAAAAACTGGAAACAATTCTTAACGCCTTATGAACAGGCTGTTGAAGAACTAAAGGTCAAATTAAAAAGTATAAGAAAAGAATATAGAAGAAAAAATGAATATTCTCCAGTAGAGTTTGTAACAGGAAGAGTTAAAGAGGTATCAAGTATTTTAGAGAAGGCAAATAAGTTTAATATTCCTCTTGATAGATTACAATATGAGATGGAGGATATTGCTGGACTAAGGATAATGTGCCAATTCGTTGATGATATACAAAAGGTTGCAGAACTTTTAAGACAGCGCAGGGATATGCAAATTTTATATGAGAAGGACTACGTAACTCATGTAAAACCAAGTGGTTATAGAAGTTATCATATAATAATAAAATATCCTGTTAATATGGCTGAAGGGCAAAAGGAGATTTTAGCAGAATTTCAAATAAGAACTCTGGCAATGAACTTCTGGGCGACTACGGAACATTCCTTAAATTATAAGTATAAGCATCAGATACCTAGAGAAATAAAGGAGAAACTTAAAAATGCAGCAGATGCAGCGTTCAATCTCGATGAGGAGATGTTAGAAATAAAAGATGAGATTAAGGATGCTCAAAAGCTCTTTGAAGTTAAGTCTGAGGTTATTTCAAACATAACTAATAATATCTTGACTCTTATTTCCCTTGGAAAAACAGTAGAAGCATCAAGATATCATATGTTGTTAAATAAGCTTATAGAAGAGGGCGACATCTGGGAATTTAATAATTTACTTTCTTTGACAAGGAAGGAAATAGATAAATATAAGGACTAGTATTTTAAATTATAGAAAGCAGCTTGTTATTAAGTTATTATTTGTTGTCATTTTACTTAGTGAAATCTGACAACAGTGAAAGGGTTCTATGCCTATTCACTTTATTTTACTTAATTCAAGCTGTTTTTAGTTGTAATTAGTTATGGGAGTAATTATTTTCTATCTACTATTATTTATGACAATGTAGTAGTAAGAAGTAAATATATAATAATATAGATATACATTTTATATGCTATAGGTGTTTGAAAAGGATAATTTTCCATGATGACGTTATTAAGATAAGAGTAAATATTTTAATGTGAACTCAATATTATATTATATAAATATTGATAGTTATTATTAAATGATATAAAATGTTATAAATATTAATTAAATTGTGAGGTTTTAAGTATGAATAACAAAGAGTACAAGATGGTGTTAGATAATCCTTTATATATAAGACATTTACAAGATCCAAGTTTAGAGATTCAATTGGCAGCAGTAAGAAAAAATGGTTTTGCTATTCAATATATACAGAATCCATGCTATGAAGTTCAGTATGAAGCCATTAAGAGTAATCCATTAACAATTGAATATATAGAAAATCCTGCAGAAGATATTGCAGTAATGGCTGTTAAGAGTATATGGAATTCCCTAAAGCTTGTGCAGAAAAAAACTTCTAGAGTGATTGAAGAAGCAGTAAAAACAAAAGGATGGGCAATTCAATTTGTAGAAAATCCTTCAGAGGAACTTCAGTTTTTAGCAGTATCAAAAGATTATGATGCTATTAAGTATATAAAGAATCCATCAGAACAAGTTCAGCTTAGAGCAATAGAAAGTTATTGGGGAGCTATAAGATTTATTGAAAATCCAACTATTGAAGCTAAAAGAGCAGCAGTAAGACAAAATGAAGAGGCCATTAATTATTTATCAAACTTTGATTTTGAAGAAATTAAACTTTTTATAGGTGATAATATAAATGTAGTGAAATATGTTTATGAAAGTATTGAAATTGATATGGTAGTTGAAGTTTTGATGGACAAAGTTTCACAGGAAGAGATTGACGAGAAATATATAAAAAATTACCTCGAACTTGAAATTTTAGATATGAATAAGATTGCTTTTATAAAAGAATACGGAAGTAAGAAGGCTAAGAAATTCTTGGTGGATTATAAGCTTTCTATATAAATACAAATGATTTGTGTACACACAAGAAGGAAGTGAAGAGTAAGGTGAATTTTAGTGATGTATTAAAAACAGTAGAGTTAGTGCTGCTTTCTGGAGAAGTTCCTCTTATAATAGGAGAAAGTGGTATCGGTAAAACTTCATTAATTAAGGAACTGAGTGAAAAAAACGGATATTATTTAGTTACAATAGATGCTAACTTATTAAAAGAAGGAGAAATAGGAGGACTTCCAACTGTCGAGGAGAGGGAAGTACTTGAGGGAGAAAGGATCATTAAAAGAAAGGCTACAGTATATGCTACTCACTCTAAACTTATAGAAATAGATGAAGCTTTAATGGGTAGAGAAAATAATATACTTCTTTTTATTGATGAGCTTAATAGATGCGAGCATGCAGTTCAGCAGGAGCTTATGAATCTAATTCTTAATAGAGAAATAAATGGTTATATTCTTTCACAAAGGGTTTATGTGGTAGCTGCTATGAATCCTTCAAATAAGTATGATGGATTCCAAAATAGTGATTACCAAGTAGTTGACATGGATCCTGCTCAAGAAGATAGATTTGTTTGGATTGATATGGATTCAGATGTAAAGGAATGGGTTAAATGGTCTATGACCAAGGGGAATATTCATGAACACATTGTAGAGTTTATATCAACTTTTCCAGAATATCTTCATACCCCAAGCTCTCAAGAGACTATAAAAGCAACACCAAGAAGCTGGGAGAGAATTTCAAAAGCTTATAATGTTTATTTAAATAGCAAAGATAGTATTCCATTTAATATATTTTATAATGTAGTAAAAGGAAATGTGGGAGTAAATATTTCACAGGATTTTATAAGTTTTATTAAGAATATAAGGGAGCCTTTACTTAAGGCAGTAGATATCTTTAAAGATGACATACTTTCTTTTGATATAAAAGAAAAGCTTAAGAAGGAAAGTCATTCAAGATTATATATTATTTCAAAAAATTGCTTAGCATATCTTGAGGTTAGTGAAGATAGGACTAAGAAAATTAGGGTATTCTCTGAGCTTTTAACAGTTTATCCAAAGGACTTAAGGCTTGGTATCATGAAAGAGATCAAAAGTGATTACTCAAAGAGCATTTATGAGGAAATGCTGGACTGTGAAAACTTCTTGAATGCTTTCTTTGATATATATGCCTAGGGATAAGAAGTGAGGTTTAGAATGAACTTTGATGGTAGAAGAAGAGAACTTTTAAGGGAAGCAGTTCAATGGGAAAGTCCTTCACAGGTTACGGAAAAGTTTAAGCGGGAATTCTGGGAGCTTTTAGAATACATTATAATAATAATGCTAGAAAAAGAAGATAACTTTTTTGGTCAATTTATGGTACAAGTTAAAAGAGAAATAAAGCTAGATATAAGTTGGCCTATTGCAACTAAGCCAGAAATGGGAAACTTTCAAATGCTCTTTAATCCAGTGCTTTTTCTTCAGTGTGAGTTAAAGGAAATGCAGGCCCTTTTTAAGCATGAAATATACCATATAATGCTTGGACACTACGAAAGAGAAAGGATACTGATAAATAAGTATTCAAGACTTGCTTTAAGTATTGCTATGGATATTTCAGTAAATCAGTTTATAAAGAACCTTCCAGCTTGGTGTAAAAAATTGTACACGGTAAATGTTGAGTATAATTTAGATTTAAGAGAAGATATGACTATGGAATATTACGCAGAGGAAATACAAAAGGCTATAAATAAAATTATAAAGAATGATACTACTACAAAGGATAATAACTTGTCTATAATAAAAGAAATAGCTTTGGAAAGTGCTCATGATTCATGGAATAGCGGAGAACTTAGTTTAGATAACCTTAAGGAGATAAAGAAAAAGACAGCGTTAAATGCTTATAAGGGGAAGGCACCAAAAAATTTAGAGAATATTATTTTTGCTTTTAACGAAAAGCCAGAGGTTCAATGGAATGAATATTTAAAAAAACTTATACCTTCTGTAAGAAGAGGATATAAAAAAACTATTACTAGGAAAGATAGAAGACAACCAGAACGATTGGATTTAAGAGGTAAGTTGCCAAGTATAATTCCTGAAATTGTTGTAGCTATTGATATAAGTGCTTCTATGAGTGATGATGAAGTAAATAAAATAATGATAGAAATATTAGGAATTTCTAAGAGTAATATGGCTAATATAACAGTAGTAGAATGTGATAATGAGATAAGAAGAGTCTACGAGTTAAAGTCACCAATGGATATAAAGAAAAGGCTTCAGAAGAATGGGTCCACTTCTTTTTCACCAGTATTTAAGTATATGAGAGAAAATAACATGAGAAATCATATTCTTATTTATTTTACTGATGGTGTTGGAGAAGAGGAGCTTAAAATCAGACCTATAAATCAAAAAATATTATGGGTTTTAACTGGACAAGAGAACTTAAGTCTTAAAAATCCATTCGGAGAGATTAAGAGATTAACTAGAAAAGAAAAAGAAAACTATGGTTATGATTATGGCTTACAGGCTATGAGAGATGTTATCCATGATTGGGCTAGATAATAAAATCGCATTTTTTATAATACAAAAAAGATAAAAGATAGATGGTTAACCTGAGATAACCATCTATCTTTTTACTTTGTAGGAAATTATAAAATCATTAAATTGCGGATAATTTATAACACAATCCACGTAGTGGACTTTTTTACTCTTTAGCAAATTATAAAATTCAAGAATTGTGGATAACTTGAAAATGTAATTTAGGACAACCAGTTTAATTATGACGCCTAAAGAGTAAAAAATAAAATATAGTTCGACTGTCAGTTTTTCCTCACATGTGTTCGGAAAGGCAGATGCGTAAAAAAATCGACAACTCCACAGTCGCTTTGGCAATTTTCTTATTTGCTGTCATATAGATACACAACTTCATAACTAAATTTATTATTTATGAAAATAGCTATCACAGGCAATGCTTTTTCATGAATTGTATAAGGTTTGAAGTTGTGTATCTTTAGCAGCCTTGATGTCTACTAAGCTTTATTAATCGCAGCTTGAGCAAGTTGAACATCCACCACCGCCCAAGTCAATTGAAGGCTTAAGTGCCATGCCTTTTCCATTATTCTCTTCTGTAGAAAGAATAACAAATCCTTCATAGTCATTTATAAGTTGTTGGTCCACATAAAAGGTCATTTCATTTATCTTAGTTACTACATCATTCTTTTTTTGTTCATCCAGAACAATATTAAATACTGGGCCTCCTCAGCCAATACCTGCTAAAGTAACTCTAATATTATAGGTTTCTACTTTATTGTCTTGTAAAAACTGCTTGAATTCTTTATATGCAGCTTCACTCATTTTTACAGCAGCCATGAATTAGCCTCCTTAAAAAGTATTTATTTGCTACTATTTCACAAAGTGAAATCTGGCTAAAGCTAAGCAAGTTCAGTGACTATTGAGCTTTAGTTTGATAGCAATAGTAATATTATTAATCATTTTTATTAATAATAATCATTTTTATCAATAATAATTATTAAAATGTGAAAATTTGTATATAGAGACATAAAAAAAGAGTAACGATAAACGTTACTCTAAAAAAGAAAATAATTCTCAAATAAGTTATGAACATGGATATAGGTTAAAAGATATTAATGGCATCCTCCACAAGTACCACAGCCGCCTTCAGCTGCAATAACAGGTTTAAGAGATAATCCTCTGCCATCATTTTCTTCAGTGGAAAGGATTATAAATCCACCGAATTCATCTATAAGAGATTTTTCCATAACGAAAGTTATGTCGTTAATCTTTTCAACTACATCATTATCTGTTGCTTCATCAACAGTAATATTGAATGCAGCACCGCTACAGCCATAACCAGCAAGATTTATTCTAATGCTGTAATTATCTATATTATTTTCATCTAAAAATGCTTTGAATTCATTATAAGCTTCAGTGCTTATAGTAACCTTTAACATAAAACCACCTACCTGATATTTATTTTCAAATAAAATTCATTTTTATTAATTATATACCCACATATAAGCTTTTGCAACTATTTTATATTATTTTATTAATATATTACAAGAAAACGTTGTATATAATTTATATTTTAAACAATTGAAAATTATGGTAAAATTAATTGTAATGTATAGAGTTAGGTGGGATAATTATGAAGATTAACTTAACAAAGAGACAGTATAGGTACTTAGTAGAAATTTGTCTTTTAGGTGCATATATGATAGAGCAATCAAAAATAATAGAAGATAGTGACTATAATAACTTCTTGAAATATATATTATCTTTTAGTAACGATTTTAAGTTTGAGATTGATGGAGATTTGCTGCAGGGAGTTGAACAAATAGCTTCCACAACTATAAAGGAAATAGAGTTTAAAGAAGATTTTGTAGGCAGCTATAATGAAAAGGTATTTTGGAAGGAACTTGCATCAAGACTTGCTTCAAAAGATGCGTTGCATCAGCTTGGGGATGAAATAACTGAATTTAACTATGCTTCTTATGTAGATCTCAAGAATACTCTTGAAGAGAAATATCTTGAAAGATTTGAACTTTCACATTATGATAATAACGAATTACCATATTAGTAAAGCGAGGAAATAGAAATGCAACCATTTGACAAGCAGTATTATACGGAGAAGGTACAGGAATATTGTTTAAAAATTAAAGAAGAAAGACTAGGTAACTTTTATATAGATAAAGTAATAAAGAAATTTCATGATGGATATCTTTATAAAGCAAATGATGAGGTAGAAATTCAAGTAGCTGAGCTAAGAGAAGGGGAAAAGCTTTGGATGAGAATATCTCCTCATGAAGTTCAGGGATGTTTTGAGGCTATAAAAAGAGCTGAAAAAAAGGTAGGAGTAGTAGGTCTAGGATTAGGATATTTCGTTCAGGAAGTTTTAAAGAAAGACTCTGTTGATGAGATTATAGTTTATGAAATAAATCCTGAAGTTATAGAATTATATAAAAGAAATTTTGGCCCTAATAAAAAGTTAACAATAGTAGAGGGAGATGCCTTTAAGGCAGAAAGAGAAAACTTTGACTTTTTCTTTGTTGATATATATCAATATAAAGTTTCCCTAGATGTTGTAAGTGACTATATTGCTTTTAATAAGCTTCATGAGATTAAAGAGTATGCATTTTGGGGGATGGAACATTTTCTTTTAAGCTGCAGCATAGAAGATATAATTTGGGTGTACATTCCTGAAAATTGGATGGAGATGGCTAAGGATTTATTTGAGAGATTTAATGATTCTCCGTACATAGATTATTTTTCTCCTATTGATAGTGATGAGACTAAAAGCATATTAGATGAGTTTAGTAAAGTATTATAGAATTGGTAGAAACATTTAATTAGATAAGAAATGGGATTGTCCAAAAAAGTATGAAATACTTCTTTAGGATAACCCCTTTTTAGTTATGCATTAACTGACTATATTTAAAGTAAATAAATTGTATTTATATAAATATTCTAGTTCATCATAAGAATGTGTGGTTGACATTAAAATTTGTATGGTATGTAAAAAATATAGTTGAAACTGTTAAGTCATTCTAGTATAATAACAAAATTGTGAGCTGTTTTAACGTTAAAAATAATAAAATAGAACAGAAAAATGTTTATATTTTTCAACTTAAATTTAATTTAAATTGAAAAATTGGAGGTGTTCGTGTGTTAAATTTAGATGTATCTATGGGATTAGTTAGAGTTACTGAAGCTGCTGCCCTTAAATCTGCAAGATTAATAGGTAGAGGAGATAAAATTGCAGCAGATCAAGCAGCGGTTGATGGAATGGGAAAAGCATTTGAGTTTATGCCAATTAAGGGTACTGTAGTTATAGGAGAAGGTGAGTTAGATGAAGCCCCTATGCTTTATATAGGACAAAAGGTTGGTATGTGGGAAGACTATATGCCAGAAATGGATATAGCGGTAGATCCTGTCGAAGGTACTATTTTAATAGCAAAAGGATTATCTGATGCTATAGCAGTAGTTGCTATGGGACCAAAAGGAAGCTTACTTCATGCACCAGATATGTATATGAAGAAAATTGCAGTAGGATCCAAAGCAAAAGGAGCTATAGACATAAACAAATCACCAAAGGAAAATATGATAAATGTAGCAAAAGCTTTAAATAAGGATATAAGAGAATTGACAGTTATAACTCAAGACAGGGATAGACATCAAAATATAATAGATGATGCAAGAGAATTAGGGGCTAGAGTTAAGGTGTTCAGTGAAGGAGATGTGACAGCAGTCCTAGCATGTGGATTTGAAAATACTGGAATAGATTTGTTTATGGGAATCGGTGGAGCACCAGAAGGCGTTATAGCAGCCGCAGGAATAAAATGTCTGGGGGGAGAGATGCAAGCTCAGTTAGTGCCTCATACAGATGAAGAAATTAAAAGATGTGCTAGCATGGGTATAAATGATGTTTCAAAGATTTTTACAATAGATGATCTTGTTAAAAATGAAGATGTTTATTTTGCTGCTACAGGCATTACAGATTGTCCATTTTTAGAAGGGGTTGCATTTAGTAAAGATAATATCGCTACTTCTCATTCTATAGTTATGAGATCTAAAACTGGAACAATAAGATTTATAGAAGCTATACATGATTTAAATAAGAGTATAATTATGGAGTAATATAAAGAATAATCTGTGCGACCTCATTTAGATATCTTTAAGAATTATCTATTTAATGAGGTTTGCACAGATTATTTTATAACTTGTAAAGTTTATCTGTAATTAGATTACTTAACTACTATATTTACAAGTCTTCCTTTAATAACTATAACCTTAGCTATATTTTTTCCTTCAGTTAATGATTTAATTGTTTCATCTTCAAGAGCAGCCTTTTGAATTCCTTCATCATTTAAGTCTGATGGAATTGTTATTTTAGCTTTAATTTTTCCGTTTACTTGTACTGCTATTTCTACTTCATCTTTAACTAAAGCCTTTGGATCAAATACTGGCCATTTTTCATTGAAGATGGAGTAGCCGTTGCCAAGTAGGTTCCATTGTTCCTCTGAAAAGTGTGGTGCAAATGGTGCAAGCAATCTTAAGTAATCATCCACAGCTTCTTTTAGGAAAGTATGGTTCATTATTGGTTCTTGAACATACTTTGAAAGCGCATTTAAGTATTCCATCATTCTAGCAATGGCAGTGTTAAAATGCATTTTTTCTGTGTCATCAGTAACAGCTTTAATTGTATTATGTCTCCAGTAGTTAAGTTCTTTTTCTTGTTTGTCTAATGAAGTTTTATTATCTTCACCTTTAGTAATAGCTTCTCTAGCAGCTTCTAGAACTCTTTCAATTCTTTCTGCAAATCTGTTTACAGACTTAATTGCATCATCACTCCAAGCTCCACCTTCAGTGTATCCAAAACCGAACATTAAGTACATTCTAAATACGTCTGAGCCATATTGTGAAATGTATTCATCTGGAGATATAGTGTTCCCCTTTGACTTACTCATTTTTAGTCCATCTGGTCCAAGGATTAAGCCTTGGTGAGTTAAGGATGTAAATGGTTCATCGAAGTTTAAATATCCCATATCTCTTAATGCTTTAGTTATGAATCTAGCGTAAAGTAGATGCATACATGCGTGCTCAGGTCCACCTACATACTTGTCAACTGGAAGCATTTTGTTTATAAGTTCAGGTGAAAATGGAGCTTCTGTATTCTTATTATCTGGATATCTTAAATAGTAGAAAGATGAACATACAAATGTATCAAGAGTATCTACTTCTCTCTTAGCAGGAGCTCCACAGCAAGGACAAGTTGTATTTACAAAATCCTCACTCTTGGCTAGTGGTGACTTACCGTCTGGAGCAAATTCTACATCGTATGGAAGCTGTACTGGAAGATCTTTTTCAGGTACTGGAACAGTTCCACACTTTTCACAATAGATCATTGGAATTGGGGCACCCCAGTATCTTTGTCTTGATACTAGCCAATCTCTTAATCTAAAGTTAACCTTTTGTTCTCCAAGACCAATTGAAGCAAGTTTTTCTACAACTTTAACTCTTCCTTCTTCACTTGTAATGCCGTCAAATTCACCGCTGTTCACCATTATTCCATACTCAGTAAATGGTAAAACATCGCTTTCATCATTCTTTGCCTTGATTACTCTTTCTATTGGAAGATTGTATTTTTCAGCAAAGGCAAAGTCCCTTTCATCATGAGCAGGTACTGCCATTACTGCACCTGTTCCATAAGTTGCAAGAACGTAATCTCCAATCCATACTGGAACTTCTCTTCCGTTGATTGGGTTTATAGCGTATGAACCAGTGAATACACCAGTTTTTTCTCTAGTGATAGACTGTCTTTCTATATCTGATTGTTTCTTTGTTTCTTCCTTATAACTTTCAACTGCATTCTTATTTTCAGCAGTAGTTAATTTATCAACTAATGGGTTTTCAGGAGCTAATACAACATAAGTTACTCCATATAAAGTATCTACTCTTGTTGTAAATACATCAAATTGTACGTCTGAATCCTTAACCTTGAAGGTAACTTGAGCTCCAGTTGATTTACCTATCCAGTGCTTTTGCATAGATACTGTCTTTTCTGGCCAGTCTAAAGTATCAAGTTTTTCAAGAAGTTCATCAGCATAGCCTGTTATCTTAAAGAACCATTGAGTTAGGTCTTTCTTTGTAACTTCAGTACTGCATCTTTCACAAGCACCTTCGATAACTTGTTCGTTCGCTAAAACAGTGTTACATGATGGACACCAGTTTACTGGAGCCTTCTTTCTATATGCTAAACCTTTTTCGTATAGTTTTAAGAATACCCATTGAGTCCACTTGTAGTAATCAGGAAGACAAGTTATAACTTCGTTTTCCCAGTTGAACATAGCTCCCATAGCTCTTAATTGTTTTTCCATAGTTTCTATGTTTTTAAGAGTTGAATCGTGTGGGTGTATTCCTGTTTTGATTGCATAGTTTTCAGCTGGTAATCCAAAAGCATCAAAGCCCATTGGTTGGAATACATTATAACCATTCATCCTTTTAAATCTTGCCCAAGAATCAACAGGTCCGTAGTTAAACCAGTGACCTGCATGAAGTTGGCTTCCTGATGGATATGAGAACATTTCTAATACATAAAGTTTTTTATCTAACTTTTCAGGATCAAACTTATAAAGATTAGTTTCTTCCCATTTTTCTTGCCATTTTCTATCTATGGCAGTGTTGTAATTACCCATTTTTCTCCTCCTCTATGTTAATTAACATTAATATAAATTGCATAATAACAGGTTAGCCATTTATCCGTAATGTTAATTTAGTGTAATTTTATGTAAAAATAAAAAAATCCCTTCATCTCGTAAAGAGACGAAAGGATGCTTCCGCGGTACCACTCTTATTAGGCTAATGGAACCTCACCTAAAATTAAGGGGCACCGTTAACCTCACTTATTATTCTAACGGATAAATCCGTATCTGATTTTCATCAGATAAGCTCCTAGGCGAGTTCGTATTTGTGTACCACTGTGTTACACCAACCCACAGCTCTCTTAAGGCTACCTTTAATACTAATATTCCTATTCACAGCTTGATATAGTATTACATTTATATGCTATTATATATTATCTTTGCCCGTTAAGTCAACTTCTAGTAATGATATAAATTAAAATTTTATGATATTTAGTTACAAATTTTTACAGTATAATTAATGAATATTGTGTAAAATTTATATAAAGGAATTAATTATCTATGTAAACATATATATGAACTAAATAGTAAGAGGGGTGTAGGAGTTATGAGAAATAACAATATTAAAATTCGTAACCCTTTCGTTCTTCCTGTTATAACAGAAGGGACGTATTATTTATACGGAACAATAGGGGACAGTTGTTGCGTAGAAGCAGCAGGAGTTGGTGCTTATAGTAGTGAAAACTTAGAAAATTGGAATGGGCCTTATAATGTAGTTACTGATGATGATAAATTTTTGGGAGATCACAGTTTTTGTGCACCAGAGGTACATTTTTATAATGGAAAGTATTATATGCTTGTTAACTTAAAGGTAGATCAGATTTGTAAAGGAATACAAGTACTTGCTTCTGATAGTCCTAAAGGACCTTTTATACTACACAGTGATGGGGTGGTAACTCCAAGTGATTGGGAATGCTTAGATGGTACTTTATATGTTGATGAAGAAGAAGAGCCATGGATTATTTTTTGTCATGAATGGCTGCAGAGTTCTGATGGTAAAATGTATGCCATTAAATTATCAAAAGAATTACGCACTGCAGTTAGTGAACCATATTTACTTTTCCAAGCTTCAGATGCAGCTTGGAGTCAAGCGTTTGGAGAGGATAAAAAGTGCTATATAATACATGGACCATTCATTCATAAGACACAAAGTGGGCAGTTGTTGATGCTTTGGTCTAGTGGAGGTACAGATGGTTATGCAATAGGTACTGCATACTCGGAAAGTGGAACTATATTAGGACCATGGAAACAGGATAAAGAGCATTTATTATGCAGACATGGTTGTCATGGAATGATTTTTAAAACATTTGAGGGAAATTTAATGCTGGCAATACATTCACCTAATGACACACCTTATGAAAGACCTGTATTTATTAATGTAGATGAATGTAATGGAAAGCTAGTATTAAAGTAAATATATACGGAGCGACATTGTTTTTTACTTAAAAGTAATTTTGTTTACAATGAGGATTTTAAGCGAAAAACATGGCGCTCCTTTTCTATAACAGTATCCTATCTAAAGACGCCAAGTTTTCTTAATTTTTTATAATACAAGTAGGCTACAGTATAGGGTAGTAGATAAGATAGAAATGTCCAGCCGACATTCCATCCATTACCATAGGTAACCAATCCAGTTAAAAATCCAACGTACTCCATCACTGTAGTTATAAACGTAAAAATGAAAATATATATAAGAGGATTATTTTTTTTCTTTTGGATGTAGTAGATTAAGTAACTTCCCAGTATCGGATATAAACCTATATTGGTTGATAAAGACGTGTAGTCATCATGAATATGTACCGGTATAAGCCTCCAAAAATTAAAGTGATATCCAAATTCATTGACTGTATAAGAAATTAATCCATGAAAAGGTGCAACTACTAATAGTGTTTTTTTGTCCTTAAAGTAGAGTATAATTCCAAATATCCAAGGAATTACAAAACCTAATGTTATATTTAAAATCATATTACATCTCCTTTGAACATATTTTTATTAGTGTGCCCAAAAGATAGAAAGTATATTGCTAAACGTATAATGTCTCTAGGTATATATAAGTTTAATTCTTAATTCAATATTGACTTATATATGCTAAATTATATATTCAGCAAAATGCATTGAATGTAGAGTCTATTTATTGACATTTCATAAAATGAAATCTGTCTAAAGTTCGTTAAAGAATAAAGGTATTTACTTTTAATACAAACAATTGGAAAAATAATATAAAAAGTTCTTTACAAATAATAATTATTATTATATAATAAAGATACTACATAGATAATAATAATTAAAAATAATTAAAAATAAATAAAAATAAATAGATTTTTTAGGAGGATATAATTATGAAAAAATTTGTATGTTCAGTATGTGGTTATGTATATGAAGGAGAAACAGCTCCAGAAAAATGTCCAATATGTGGTGTAGGGGCAGAGAAGTTTATTGAACAAAAAGATGAAATGGTCTGGGCTGATGAACATAAAATAGGAGTTGCAAATGGTGTTGATCCAAGAATTATAGAAGGTTTAAGAGCTAACTTTACAGGAGAGTGTACAGAAGTAGGTATGTACCTTGCTATGAGCAGACAAGCTGATAGAGAAGGATACCCAGAGATTGCTGAAGCTTATAAGAGAATTGCTTTTGAAGAAGCAGAGCATGCAGCTAAGTTTGCAGAGTTATTAGGAGAAGTTGTTAACGCTGATACTAAGAAGAATCTTCAATTAAGAGTTGATGCTGAGTATGGTGCATGTACAGGTAAGAAGGAATTGGCTACATTAGCTAAACAACTTAACTTAGATGCTATTCATGACACAGTTCATGAAATGTGTAAAGATGAAGCAAGACATGGTATGGCATTCAAGGGATTATTGAAAAGATATTTTGAAAATAAATAATTAGGTGCATTTAGGTATTTAAATAATATTCAATAAATAAAGCTGAACAGGTACTAAGCCTGTTCAGCTTTATTTGATTTCATTAAGTGAAATCATAGTAAAAGAAAAGGATACTAAAAACTAGTAAAAGTACACACCTACCCTATTATTTAGAAGTTTATGGAAAATGTAATTTGTATGAGAAAATGTTTACAAAGTGTGATAGAATTCTAAAGTAGAATATTTTCTACTTTAACAGGGAAAATATGTACCTTCTAATACTTTTTATGAAGATATAGAAAAAAGTATTAGAGAATTGCAGTATAAAACAAAATATTCCATTTAATTAACAATTTATACAATTTATGCATATGAACTTTACAACAAAATATGCTAAAGGTTTAAGGAACTCATATAGTGCACATATATAAAGCTTATAACAAAATATGCCAGTAGTTGGTATAAGATTTGCTATACTATTTACTATGGAAGGATGAGTGGCATGAAGGATATACTAGAGTTAATAAAAAAGGAAGATAGAAAAAATCCTCTAACAGATGAAGAAATTTCTAAAATATTAGGAATAACGAGAGGTGAGGTAATTAAGTTAAGAGATTCATTAAATATAGGTGATTCAAGAGAGAGAAGAAAAGAGATATTAGAAAGCGAAATGAAAAGAGTCTTAGAAAGTTCACCACATATATCAGAAAGAGAGATGACTAAGAGACTTAACGAGATTGGATTTGATATTTCAAGAAATATAGTATCTAGATATATTAAGAACATGCAGGAACAAATTTTATTTTATCAGCAAGAAAATGAAAATATTAACACTGAATTAAATAAGAATGAGAAAGAACAGAGTAATACTGTAATTAATAGTGCTTTTAGCGGATTAATAGGAGCTTATGGGAGTTTAAAGTCTAAAGTTGAATTAAATCTGGAGAATGTGAAAGTGGAATACTTTGTTGTGGTACAGGCGTAGGAATATCTATCGCTGCGAATAAGGTTCCGGGAGTAAGGGCGGCAGTTGTAGGTGACTGCTTTACGGCTCAAGCTACAAAGGAACATAATAACGCAAATATTATTTGTATAGGTGAAAGAGTTGTTGGTGAAGGGCTTGCTTTAATGATTGTAGATACATGGCTTAATGCAGAATTTATGGGCGGAAGGCATAAGGCAAGATTAAGTCAAGTAGAAGAGATTGAAAAGAAATATAATAAGTAAAGTATATAAAGCTATAAAAACTCGTTATAAATAAAAAATTGTTAAATGTAGTTTATACCTTAAAAAGTTAAAAGATATCTAACAGACAAAGCCCATGTAAAATGGGCTTTTATCTTTTTTAGAATAAATTTAGTAGATTGTAAACACAATCAATCCATTAGTTCCTAGTGGTAAGATTGCAAAAACATTATTAAATGAAATGTTAGTAGCACATAAGGAGTACTTGCCACAATTTAAAGATTCAATAGAAAATATTGAAAAAGACCAACTAGCATAATCCTATAATACTAAAGCTGAGCAGACATTGAGTATGCTCAGCTTTATAGATACACAACTACAACTTTATAACTGAACTGTTAGATTTGATTTTAATATGAAGAAGCAATAGAATGGAATATAGAAGGGAGGGGGGAACTGATGGATTTAAGTATAATAATAAATCAAGTAATATCATTATTTATAATCATGTTAATAGGTTTTTATGGTAGAAAGAGAAATATAATTAATGAAGCTTTAACGAAGGGGCTGTCTAATTTATTACTAGATATATGTATTCCTTTATTAGTTATCTGCTCTTTTAACATTACGTTTAATTCTTCGATGTTCAACAATTTAATAAAGTCTTTTATATATGGATTAGCTATATTTATAGTCACCCCAGTATTTGCAAGAATCCTCTTATCAAAAACAGAAGATAGAAAAAAGAATATTTTACAGTTTGCTATTGTATTTTCAAATTGTGGTTTTATGGGCTTTCCTTTAGTAGAGAGTGTTTTTGGACAAGAAGGAATCATCTACGCCGCAATATTTAACATGTTTTTTAATATCTTTGCATGGACGTATGGTATAATGCTATTTACTGAAGCTAGGAATTTAAAGGGGATAACAAAGGGGTTAATAAATCCAGGAATAATATCAGTATTCATTGGCTTCTTAGTAATGCTGTCTCCTATAAAAATACCTGTTGTTCTATCAAATACCATGAGGATGGTAGGTGGCATGGCAACTCCTATTTCTATGCTAATTATAGGCAGTCTACTTGCAACAGCTAATTTTAGAAGGGCATTTAAGGATATAAGCATTTACTATGGAGTTTTTATAAAGCTTTTAGTAGTACCTATAACATTGTATTTCGTATCAACTTTGTTTAATGAAAGATCTATAGTTATGAAAACTTTTATTTTGATGCAAGCTATGCCAACAGGTGCAACAATATCAATTTTTGCAGAGAATTTTAACAAGGAAAAAGAGTACTCTGCCCTTATGGTGTCTTTTTCTACATTATTTTCTGTGATTACCATACCTTTAATAATTAAGCTATTTTTATAAGAATTCACATTTATTCTTTTTTGTTTAATTTTTTTACATATATTTTGATTCCTTTCTGAACGGAGTAGCTATAATTAAAAAAGTCTATGTAAAATGAGTTTTTTCCTTTTAATAAGAATATAAAGGTAGTTTGTATAGGATTTAATAAAGTAAAAGTTTAATAAAGTTATAAATAATTTATTTCTGCTATTTCACAAAATGAAGTTTGGCTAAAATTGAATAGGCTCCATGCCTATTCAATTTTATTTTTTGCTCTATAGGTCAGTTATAAAATTTGTAATCTATGGATAACTCTATAAATAGTCCTCCCTAGGAGATTTTTTATTGTTTAAGAAAGTATAAATTTTTACAACTTAAAAAGCGTAGCGTAGCCACTTAGTTGCATTTTTAATAGATTATTCTAATAGGAACTAATTCATCAATAATATCTCCTCTAATTTTACATATTTCTTGAACTAAAATACTTTTATAGAACTCCTGGTAAAAGTTTATGTTACCTTCTGGAGCAAAGATAAATTCAGTAGATTGAATAGAATTATACTCAATATTTTTATTTATATCAATAGCAGCTCTCTTAGCGAAAACTAGGCCTTCCAGCAGAGAGTTGCTTGCTAATCTGTTAGCACCATGTACTCCAGTACAGCTAGCCTCACCACATGCATAAAGATTTTTCATTGAAGTTTTAGAGTTAAGGTCTACCTCTATACCACCCATTAGATAATGTTGAGCTGGAGTTACAGGTATAAGGTCTTTAGAGATATCTATTCCTCTTTTTAAACATTCATTATAAATTGTAGGAAACCTTTTTATCAAGAAATTTTTATCTATAAAAGTAACATCTAAATAAACAAATTTTGAATCAGTATTTTTCAGTTCATTAAAAATTGCGGCTGTCACTTTATCTCTTGGAAGAAGCTCATCTACAAATCTTTCACCAAAAATATTTAATAGTTTTCCACCTTCTCCTCTTACTGCTTCTGAGATAAGAAATTTTCGTGCAGATGATGAATTATCATAAAGAGAAGTAGGATGAAATTGAATATAATTTAAGTTTTTAATTTTTACTCCTCTTCTAAGAGCAATAGCTATTCCATCTCCTGAGATTGATTTATAATTAGTAGAATTAATAAAAATACCACCTATCCCTCCTGTACAGAGCACTACTGCTTTAGCAAGAATGTTTAAAGCATTGTTATCTTTAATAGCAGTGATTCCAAGGCAGCTGTTTTCTTTAGTAATAAAATCTATAAAAAAAGTGTTTTCTAATACAGTTATGTTATTTCTTTTTAGGATTTCTTTGAAAAGGGCAGAGTGGATTTCTTCACCAGTTCTGTCTTTACAGTGTACAATTCTATTGGTACAGTGAGCACCTTCTTTAGTATAAAGAAGATTGCCTTCATCATCTCTGTCAAAGGGCACATTAAACTTTATTAAACCGTCGATTGCCCCTATAGATTCATTAACTAAAACTTCAACAGCTAATTTGTTATTCTTATAATCACCAGCCTTTAAAGTATCCTCGACGAATAAGGGGAGGTCTTCTTTTCCTTTAGCAACAGAAATACCTCCTTGTGCTAAATAACTATTACATTCTTGAGCAGAGGATTTTGATATCAAAGTAATATTTAAGTCTTTTCTAAGATTTAATGCACAATAAAGACCAGCAATACCTGTTCCAATTATTAAAACGTCAGTATAAATGGTCAAGATATTTACCTACCTAAAATGTGCATCTTCATAAGACTTTCATAAGCTTTAACTCGAATATCTTCATTTACATGTATTTCATGTTGGTTCTTTAGAAGTGCATTATAAACGTCTATTAACACTGTCTTCTTCATATTTACACACATAATTCCTCCCCTAGGTGTGTAAAACTTTTTGTTAGGATTTCTCTTTTTCAGCTCATGAAGTATTCCTTCTTCTGTGCCGATTAAAAAGTTAGTCTTTTCACTAGAAGTTGCATAATTTATTATCTCAAGAGTACTGCCAACAAAATCAGCAATATCTCTAACTTCTTTCTCACATTCAGGGTGGGCAAGAATAATTAAATCTTCTATAGAATCCTTTGCCTTTTTGATTTCTTCTAGACTTATTCTCCTATGAGTAATACAGTAACCACTCCAAAGTATCATTTTTTTCTCTGGAACTTGCTCTTGGATATAGGAACCAAGATTTTTATCTGGTAAGAAGATAATTTCATCTGCATCAATATTTTGTATTATTTTAACAGCATTAGAAGAAGTACAACATACATCACTAACTGCTTTAACTTCAGTAGTAGAATTTATATAGCAAACTATTTTTGCATTGGGATGTTCTTTTTTTAATTTTAAGACATCTTCGCTAACAGCCATATCTGCCATAGGACAGCCAGCATCATAAGCGGGTAAAAGAACAGTTTTTTGAGGAGAGAGAATTTTTGCACTTTCTGCCATAAATTTTACTCCACAGAAAACAATAGTTTGTTCATCACAATCTTTCCCTATTTTACTAAGATAATAGGAATCACCTACAAAATCAGCTATTTCTTGAATTTCTGGTCTTTGATAATAATGAGCTAGTATTATTGCATTCTTTTCTTTTTTTAGTTTCTGTATTTCTTTAACTAAATCCATATCTTTCACCTACCTTTATATGTAAAGATAAATAACTTCAATCTTTAATTAATTTAGTTATGAAGTTTTGTATCTATATATATATTGTGTTAATTGCTAAATAAATATTTTATATATATTACAGCAAATTAAAAAGCAGTTTGAACAAAGCCAATCATGGCTGCATTCAAACTGCTTTCTTTACTCTTTAGAAATTTATAAAATTCAAGAATTGTGGATAGCTTAAAAATGTAATTTAGGATTGCCAGGTTAATTACGACACCTAAAGAGTAGAAAATAAAATATAGTTCGCCTGCCAATTTTTCCTCACATGTGTTCGGAAAGGCAGATGCGTAAAAAAATCGATAACTCCACAGTCGCCTTGGCGATTTTTTTAAGTTATATGTTTTTAAGATTTTTTAGGCTTAAATCTAAAACCTTAAAAGAGTGAGTAATAGCACCTGTTGAAATAAAATCTACTCCAGATGTAGCTACTTCTTTAATATTATCTAATGAAACATTACCAGAAGCTTCTGTTTCTGCCTTTCCGCTAATTAATTTTACTGCTTTTTTCATGGTTTCAATATCCATGTTATCAAGCATTATAATATGGGCAGCAGCGTCTAAAGCTTCTTGAACTTGTTCAAGAGTTTCTGTCTCAACTTCAATTTTTCTAACAAAAGGAGCATTTTTTCGTACTAGTTCCACCGCATTCTTTATACCACCAGCTGCAGCGATATGATTATCCTTCAACATAACTCCATCACTTAAGCCAAATCTATGATTTGTGCCTCCACCAACTTTTACAGCATATTTTTCAAAAACTCTTAAGTTAGGTGTTGTTTTTCTTGTATCTAATAGCTTGGTACTAGTACCTTTTAGCTCATTTACAAATTTACTTGTAAGTGTCGCAATACCACTCATTCTTTGTAGAAGATTTAGTGCTGTTCTTTCTCCTGTAAGTAATACATGAGTTTTTCCTTTAATAATTGCTAGAAGCTGACCTTTTTTTATTTCATCTCCATCATTTACAAAGAATTCAATATCAACATCATCAATAAGTTGAAAGACCCTTTTAAATACTTGAAGTCCTGCAATAATACCATCTTCTTTACAAAGAAGTTCAACCTGGGACATATTTGATTCATCTACAATAGAGGAGGTGGTTACATCTCCAAAAGGAGCATCTTCCTTAATAGCATTCTTTAATATATCATCATAAAGCAACCAATTCATTTACAATATCTCCTCTCACGTCACAAATTGCTCGTATTAAAATATTTTTGAAAAGTTTTTTATAATAGTCTTTATCACCTTCAATAGAAGGTGTTGAGTCATAAAAACATATACTATATGGTTTTATATTATTATTTATATGAGTGGCGGCTCTTTTTGAAAATACTAATCCCTCAAGCAGAGAGTTACTTGCTAATCTGTTTGAACCATGTACGCCAGTACAACTTGCTTCACCACATGCATAAAGATTTTCCATTGAAGTTTTAGAATTAAGATCTACGTTTATGCCTCCCATGAAATAATGTTGTGCTGGGGTTACAGGTATTGGCTCATTGGAAATATCTATACCTCTTTTAAAACACTCATTATAAATCATTGGAAATCTTTTTACGAGAAAATCTTTTTTCATAAAAGTAGTGTCTAAATATACAAAGTTTGAACTAGTTTTCATTTCTTCTTTAAAAATTGCTGCTGTTACTTTATCTCTAGGGAGTAGTTCATCTACGAATTTTTCACCATTAACATTTAATAGTTTAGCGCCTTCTCCTCTTACAGCTTCTGATATAAGAAATTTTCTATTCATAGAGGAGCCATCATAAAGAGATGTAGGATGAAATTGGATATAATTCATATTAACTACATCTATACCTCTTCTGAGAGCAATAGCTATTCCATCTCCTGAGATTGATTGAAAGTTTGTAGAGTTATTAAAAAGACCACCTATACCGCCAGTAGCGATAACTACTGATTTTGCAAAAATATTAGTAGGACTATTTTTACTGAAGGCAATCCCTCCAATACATTTATTATTTTTAGTAATTAAATCTACTAAAAAAGAATCCTCTAACATAGTTATATTATCTCTCTTTAAAGCTTCTTTTAAAAGGTAAGAATGAACTTTTTCACCGGTTCTATCTTCACAATGTACAATTCTGTTAATAGAATGTGCACCTTCTCTAGTATAACGTAGATTTCCTTCTAAATCGCTGTCGAAGGGTACTCCTAGTGATACTAAGTTGTCAATTGCATCCATAGATTCACTGGCTAGAACTTTTACAGCTTTTTTATCATTTTTATGATTACCAGCCTTTAAGGTATCATCAATAAATGATGGGAAATCTTTTTCGCCTCGAGCAACAGAAATACCTCCT
The DNA here is from genome assembly GCF_018332455.1 of Clostridium polyendosporum. Classification (GTDB taxonomy): domain Bacteria; phylum Bacillota; class Clostridia; order Clostridiales; family Clostridiaceae; genus Clostridium_AY; species Clostridium_AY polyendosporum. The sequence goes on along the minus strand of NZ_BOPZ01000017.1, from coordinate 48,788 downwards.
TGTGCTAAGAAACTATTGCATTCATTAGCAGAGGATTTTGATAATAAAGTTATGTTTAAATCTTTTCTAAGATTTAATGCACAATAAAGACCTGCAGCCCCAGTACCCACAATTAAAACATCAGTATGGATATTCATCATATTACCCCCCAAAAAATAAGAGCGGCCTAAGTAAAACATAAGCCGCTTAGGTAAATCTCAATATTATTTTTTCCCCAATTATTTTATTTTGCTAATCTATGCATTTCCATTAAACTTCCGTAAGCTTTAAGTCTAATGTCTTCATCAATAGTTATTTCATGTTGATTATTTAAAAGTGCTTCATATACATCTTTAAGATGTGTTTTCTTCATGTTTACACACATCATTCCGCCTCTTGGTGTGTAGAACTTTTTATCAGGATTTTGTTTCTTAAGTTGATGCATTATTCCTTCTTCTGTAAGTATTAAGAAGTTTTTGTTATCACTAGCTGTTGCGTAGTTTAATATTTCAAGTGTACTTCCAACGAAATCAGCAAGATCTCTAACTTCCTTCTCACACTCAGGGTGAGCAAGAGTTATAACATTTTCTATAGATTCTTTTGCTTTGATTATTTCATCTGGTTGTAATCTCTTATGAGTAATACAGAAGCCATTCCAAAGAATCATCTTTTTGTTAGGAATTTTTTCTTGAATAAAGGATCCTAGATTCTTATCTGGTAGGAAAATAATCTCATCTGTGTCCAAGTTTGTTATAATATTAACAGCATTAGACGAAGTACAACATACATCAGTTACTGCTTTAACTTCTGTTGTAGAATTTATATATGCAACCACTTTAGCATTTGGATGTTTTTCTTTTAATTTTACGACATCTTCAGCAGCGGCCATATCAGCCATAGGGCAACCTGCATCATATGCTGGTAAAAGAACAGTTTTGTGAGGAGATAGGATTTTTGCACTTTCTGCCATAAACTTTACTCCACAGAAAACTATTGTTTGCTCAGGACAGTCCTTTGCAACCTTACTTAGATAATAGGAATCACCTATATCATCTGCTATTTCTTGAATTTCTGGTCTTTGATAATAGTGAGCTAATATTATTGCATTCTTTTCTTTTTTTAATCTTTTTATTTCATTTACTAAATCCATTATGTCATTACACCTACCTTTTACAGGTGTATATACACCTGTTGTATATATAATAATATATCAATATATGACGTATAATGCAACATGTATAAGCAGGGGATATATGGCTTTGTCATAATAAAAAATTGATATAATACGTCAAAAATTATCGTTATAGAGAATAATATTAGTTTTCTACAAATATACTTTAGATTACATTTGTAGAATATTATACCATAAAATATATTGTTATTTATTACAAATATTAGATAATTTAAAATTTTTTATAAAAAAACTGAACAGGCATCGAGCCTGCTCAGTTTTCTAGCAAGCACTTAAAGTATTAATTATAATCCTTTTGGACCTTCTTTTCTTATGCCTTTATCTTTTAAAAGCTCATAAATAGTTTTAGAAGTAGTATCTTCCATAGTATAGCCTAAAAGTAGTACAATTTCTTCCAGTTCTTCCTCAGAAGATGTTTCAAGTTCAATGTAAGGAAAAGGACAAAAACTTTCATCATTTATATCAATTTCAATTAAGGTATTTTTGTATTTATAGCTTTCTCTATATTTTTTTATGGATTCAACTAAGGTAAGCCCTAAAGATTTAAAAATATTTTTTGCAGCTTCTCCGTTATCAACAATAACTTCATTTTCCTCCATAACTTTAAATTTTTCTTGAGAAAGCATTTTTTTTGTAGTCATGAAATAAACATTTTTATTATTAAGAGAATCAAAAACCTCTCTAACTCTAGCATATCCTTTTTGATTCAATAATTTTCTATCTGGATAATCATAAATATTATTAACTTGGTGTTCTTCCTTTACCTTAACGGCATTCATTTCAATTAACTTTTTGCGTATAGTATCTACATCAATATCAATAATCCTTGTTTCTAATTCTTGCATTGGGCACCTCTTTCTTGTAATTATAAAAATTATTTCTAACCAAAATTGAATAGGTTTGATACTTGTTCAATTTTAGTAAGGAGCGAAGTCGTTTATTTTTAGACAAAATAAATATTTCTAGCATACTTATTTTGGAGGATTTGTAGAATTTTAATGTATAAGTCACGTTTAAAGAAAACGATATACTTTTATGATATAATATATTACATGAAAATAAAAGTATCAAGGGGGAAGTGGCAATGGATCAATTCAAAGAGCAGTTTGTAACAACGGAAGACTTAGGTCTCTATAAGTTAGCTAATGGTGGCATGATAGTATGTTTAATTTTTACACTATTATGTATGACATTAGGAGGAGTTATACCAGGCTTAATTTTCTTGGTATCTTCAGGTATAATATTTTATGCTAAGAGATTTCTATATGTTGAGTATGAATATAGTATAACCAATGGAGAAGTGGATATAGATTCATTATTTGAAGCAAAATCAAGAAAGCCAAAAATAACTTTTAATATGAAAGAAGTTTCTCTGTTTACACCTCTTGAAAGTAATGAATATAAGGATTTTACAAATAAGCCTGAAAAAATAATAAATGCAGTACCAAAGGGAAATAATAGCAAGGTGTATGCTGCACTAGTTACTGAAGGAAATCAAAGAGCACAGGTTTTATTTGTACCAAATGATGAATTTATAGATACTTGCCGTTTATTTAACCCAAAGGCGGTAAAAAAGAACTAACTTAGGATGGTGAGCAAATGGAATATGTTAGCGACATAAATATTGTAGAAGCTGTAATTCACATTTTGGATAATAATGGAGATGAACCCATATTAAATGGGTATAAGTTGGAACTTACTGAAGAAATATATAAATTTCTTCACAGACATATAGAAAGATCATTCCGAGATGAAGAGCTAAAGTATGCTGTTTTTAACCCTGAGAGAAATATAGTTAAGGAAGTTACTCAGGAGTATTTAAATGGAATTAATACAGATATAGTTATTGTATCTCAAGAGTTGGCAAGACAAATGTTTGCCGTAATGAAGGGAAATGGAAACATACCTTCCTGTGATTTAATTGTAGTTTCATTATCAACGGATCAAGGGCCAATGCTTGGTATATTAAAGATGGATTATGTAAAAAACTTTACTCATAAAATCGATTTTATTGGAGAGAAAATAGGAATTGACATCGTTCCTCATGGGGCAGGGCTGCCTGTAAGTAGTCAAAGAATACAAAAGTGTGCTTTTATAAAGCCCCTAAGACCAGAGCAAGATATTAACTTGATGGTTATAGATAAACAAAAGAAGTCAAAAGATGAGGATGAGTACGGTGCAAACTACTTTATAAACAATTTTCTTGGATGTAGCATAGTAACTAATGAAAGGGATATGACTAAAACCTTTTTAAAGGCTGCAGAAACATGGACAAGAAACAATGTGTATGAAGATGCTGATAAGGCAGAAAAGATAAGAACTTCTATTAAAAGTAAGTTGAAAGAAGCAGATACAATTAATATTGAAGAGCTTTCACATGAACTTTTTAAAGAAGAGCCACAAGCAAAAGAAAATTTTACACAGTTTGTAGCTTCACATGGATTGGATGAGGAGATTGCTGTTGATAAGCAGTGGGTAGAAAAGAAGCTTAAAAGGATAAGACTTAAGATTGATAAGGATATAGATCTTTATTTAAATGAAGATGTATATCATGATCCAACAAGGTTTGAGATTCAAAGAAATGGTGATGGAAGCATCAATATGGTTATAAAGCATGTAATTAATTATATTGAGAAATAGTACTAGAATTAAGCAGGCCTAATGCCTGCTTAGTTTAGTTAGATTTCATTTTATGTGATTTCACAAAGTAAAATCTGGCTTAAGCTATAGATACACAGCTTTATAACTGAACTTATAATTCAGGCTATACAAGTTCATAATTGAATTAAGAATTTTAGGAAAATTATTTGAACTAATAAATTTTAATCATCATATAATTAAGTGTAGAAACCCAAATGAAAATAATGGGGAGTTTTTATGAAGGTAAAGGTCAGGAAAACAAAGAGTAATGATTTTGGTATGATTGCAGAGCTTATTTACTCAACGGAGCCTTTTCCACAGGTAATTTGGGGAAAGGGTAAAAAGGAACAAATTTTAGAAAGAATTTTAGAATTGCTAGAGGATGAAGATAACCGATACAGTTCCAAGCTTGTAATGGTTGCAGAGTTAAATGATAGGGTTGTAGGAATGATACTTCTTATACCTTATGTGGAATTGAGGAGGTTAAGTAAAAATACAGATAAAATACTTCTTAAATATCAACATAAAGATTTTAGAAAAAGGTTTATTGAATATAAAGAGTTATCTTACAATCTAGAGGAAGCTGAAAGAGAAGAACTGTATATTTCAAATATTGCTGTTTTTGATGAATTTAGAGGTAAGGGCATAGGACGGGCTTTGTTTGAAAAAGCAGAAGAAGAAGCATATCTTATAGGGTTTGATAAACTTTCTCTAACTACCAAGGACGAAAAGGTTATAAAGTATTATATTTCTGAAGGTTTTACGATAGAGCAAGTAATGAAGCTTGAGGATAAAAATCTATATAGAATGGTAAAAGAGTTGTAAATATGTTGTCTCTTTGTATTCGGTTAAAATAAAAAAAATCGCGGCATATGTCGCGATTTTTTTATTATATATTAAGCTTTATTTACTGAACCAAATAACTCCATCTTTTCTTTAACTCCAGCTTTGATTGCTTCGAATCCTGGAGCTAATAATTTACGTGGGTCAAAACCTTTGCCTGATAAATCTTTACCAGCTTCGATATACTTACGAGTAGCTTCTTGGAATGCTAATTGAAGTTCAGTATTAACGTTGATTTTTGCAACACCTAAAGAAATAGCTTCTTTAATCATTTCTGCAGGAATACCTGTACCACCGTGTAAAACTAGTGGAACTTCACCTGTAGCGTCTTTGATAGCAGCTAAAGCAGTAAAGTCTAGTCCTTTCCAGTTTGCTGGGTACTTACCATGAATGTTACCAATACCAGCAGCTAACATTGTAACGCCTAAACCTGCGATTGCTTTACATTCAGCTGGATCAGCGATTTCACCTGTACCTACAACACCATCTTCTTCTCCGCCGATTGAACCAACTTCTGCTTCTACAGAAATACCTTTTTCTCCAGCAATTTTGATCATTTCTTTTGTCTTTTCAATGTTTTCTTCGATAGCGTAATGAGAACCATCGAACATAACTGAAGAGAATCCAGCTTCGATTACTTTTAAAGCGCCTTCGTAGCTACCATGATCTAAGTGTAATGCAACAGGAACAGTGATGTTTAATTCTTCAAGTAAACCATTAACCATTCCAACGATAGTTTTGTAACCACCCATATATTTTCCAGCACCTTCAGATACACCTAAGATTACTGGTGAATTATTTTCTTGAGCAGTTAATAAAATTGCTTTTGTCCATTCTAAGTTGTTGATGTTAAATTGACCAACAGCATACTTTCCTTCTTTAGCTTTGTTTAACATTTCTTTAGCTGAAACTAACATACGTTACCTCCTCAAAATCTTTATTTTCATATAGGATTTTTAGATAAAATAATATCTTACCTATTATTATCTTCCTATTTTAAAGAAAATATTTTATAGTAACGGGATTATTAGTGTCCCACTGGGACTTACCCGTCTAATATATTATATAATATTATTTGTATATTTTCTACATAAATAATATAAATTTAGAAAACTTTTATAATATTTGCACAAAGATAAAATGGAATAAATTGTATCATTATGTGAATTTATACAACAATTTCTGATATTTACAAGTAACTGAGTTTGGTTATATTTATAATTATATCAATTTTTACAACAAAATTAAATGTATTACAATATATTACATAAAGGTTGGTTTTATCTAAAGGATAATATTATATATTTAAATTAAAAAATATTTTGTATAGTTGGAGTTTGAAGCGATTGTATTGACTTATTTGAATATTTTATTACATGAATGCTTGCTAAAGCTTCAGATTTATTCTTGTATTTAGTATATTGAGAAAGTCTTAAGATTTCATTAGTTAGGATATCTAAATCTTGGTGATTCATATAAACAGAGATATATTCAAAGCTCTCTTCTATTTGATCCTTAAGTTCTACTGCGAGTTCATAGCTTTTATTCCAATTGTCATCTTTTATTAGGTCCTCAAGAGTCTCGCATTTCTCGGAAATACTTCCGCAGATGGTTAAAAGAGTGTTGTGAGAGCGGAATATAAATCCAAAAAGTATCAAAAAAATTAAAAGAGAAATAATAGTATTTTTCATAGATTTTCATCTCCAAAATCCTGTAAAGATTTTTTAGTTTGATAGAAGAATTTACCGTTAGAATCTAGCATAGCTATAAGTAAATCTTCTTGATTTTTAATGTGGTGTTCCTTAAGCTGGGAAAAAAACCATTCCTCATTCTTATTAAGTGTTATAAGTGCTTTCTTATTTACTTTTCCATTATGTAAAAGTACTATTGGTAAGGTTTCTTCTTTTACTTTAACTCCTAAATCTTCTTTAGTAACAGGGGATACTTTTTTCTTTGGTATAATAGATATTTGTCCGTTATTTTCTAGAATTGCATATTGAATTTCATCAATATTAAAGTATCCATTTAATCTAAGCTCTTCCATTAAATCATCTATGTTTACCCTTTGGGTATTTAATGCTGAAAAATTAATTCTTCCTTCTTTAATTAAAATTGATGGTGTACCATCAATAATCTTTCTTGCTATGGTGCTTTTAAGTTGGATTTCTGAAAGTATAGTTTTAACCATTAATAAAGTTATGATTGGTATAATGCCTAATATTAAAGGAAGCCTTGTATCTTGCATAGGAAGAGCAGCTAAATCTGAAATCATTATAGTTATTACAAATTCATATGGTTGAAGTTGACCTATTTGTCTTTTTCCCATGAGTCTTATAACAAGCACTACAAGGAAGTAAAGAATTATTGTTCTTATCAGTACAATAAACATTTAACCACCTCTCTTTAAATATAGTTTGTAAGGTTGGTTCAAATTATTCAGAGGTTATAATTTTTTTAAAGAGTAAATTGTATAATAATAGTAGACTTAAATAAGTTAGTGTATTTAACGGTTGTGGAATTTTTTATGGATAGTTATGTGTAGATTGTTAAGGGGATGATGTTATGACAAGATTAAAGATCACTTTAAGCATTGGAAAAATTGTAGAAGTTGAAAGAGGTGTAGAGTTTTATACTCTAATTAAGAACAATTATGAGGATGAAAAATTACCTGTAATTTTAGGAAAGCTCAATAATAAACTATTTGAGCTTACAGCACCTATTGAGGAGGAAGGGTATTTTGATGTGGTTAGAATTGATGACAAAATAGCTAATAGAGCCTATGCAAAAACTCTTCAATTTGTACTTATCAAAGCTGTATTTGATTTATTTCCTAATTCCAAAATAACTATAGAGCATTCCTTAAGTAAAGGTATTTTTGGAGAAATTCATAAAGAAAAGGCGTTAGATACAGAAGATGTATTAAAAATAAAGGAAAGAATGAATGAAATAATAAAAAAAGATATTCCAATAAAGAAGATCTCTATAAAAAGAGAAACTGCTATTAATATTTTCGGCTCTTATGGGATGTTAGATAAGGTAAAATTATTAAAATATGTAAAGAATGATGAGATAAAACTTTATGAACTTGATGGTAGGTATGATTATTTTTATGGATCTTTAGCTTACTCAACAGGTGTTTTAAAGTACTTTGACTTAATGTATCATGAACCAGGGTTACTTTTGAGGTTTCCAGAAGAAACTAACCCAACAGAATTACCTGCTTTTATTGAACAGAAAAAACTTGAGAAAATATTCAATGAGACTGAGCAGTGGCTTAATATTTTAGATGTAGCTGATGTAGGTTCTTTAAATGATAAAGTAGAAAGCGAGGAACTTAACGACTTAATTATGGTATCAGAAGCTCTGCATGAAAAGAAAATAGCCTACATTGCAGATATGATACATGATAGAAAAGAGGTTAAAATAGTTTTAATAGCGGGACCCTCTTCTTCAGGGAAGACTACCTTTTCAAAAAGATTAGCTATTCAACTTAGGGTAAATGGATTAATACCTATTTCTATTTCTCTCGATGATTACTTTATAAATAGAGATTGTACACCACTGGATGAGGATGGGAATCCTGATTTTGAATCTATACATGCACTGGATTTGGAGCTTTTTAATAAACATTTAAATCTCTTATTAGAAGGGCATAAGGTAGAACTTCCAAGTTATAATTTTATAACTGGTAACAGAGAGTGGATAGGACATGAGATAAATCTTCCTCAAAATGGAATTTTACTCATTGAAGGAATTCATGGACTTAATGATATGCTTACATCTTCTATACCGGATCATAATAAGTTTAAAGTATATATTAGTGCTTTAACACAACTTAATATAGATAATCATAATAGAATAGCAACAACTGATGTTAGAAAAGTGAGACGAATAGTAAGAGACTATCTTTCAAGAGGATATGGAGGAGAAGTAACTCTTTTAATGTGGCCAGCAATTAAAAGAGGAGAAGAAAAAAATATTTTTATCTATCAAGAGCAGGCTGATGTTATGTTTAACTCAGTTTTAGTATATGAACTTTCTGTTTTGAAAAAATATGTCATAGAGGAGCTTTTAAAGATACAATCTGATAGTCCTGTTTATTATGAATCATTACGACTTATTTCATTTTTGAAGTTTTTTAAAGAAATAGAAAGTAATAGGGTTCCTGAAAACTCAATTTTAAGAGAATTTATAGGTGGCAGTTGTTTTTATAAATATTAATATTTATAGTTTATGAATTAACATATAAAATTTGAGAGAAAATTAATGTTAAGTTGTTTATCTATAATGTTAAAAATTAATTATCAATATTATAGATATGAAAAATAATTTTATCGTTAAAATTTTCGCGGTAATAATCATAAAAAGATGTTATAATAAAGTATTATTAAGAGAAAAGTGAGTAACATTTTATATAAAGGATGAAGGAAAACATATGAAAAAATATGGAGTATTTGATGTGATTGGACCTATAATGATTGGACCCTCTAGTTCCCATACTGCAGGTGCAGCAAGATTAGGGAAAGTAGCGAGGGCTATAGCTGGGGAAGATATAAAAGAAGTAAAATTTTTTTTACATGGCTCTTTTGCAAAAACTTACAAGGGACACGGTACTGATAGAGCTTTAGTTGCTGGTATACTTGGTATGGAACCAAGTGATCTAAGGTTAAGAAATTCACTTGAAATTGCAAATAATTTAGGAATTAAATATGAGTTTAAAGAAGCTGATTTAGGAGAAAGACATCCCAATACAGTGAAGTTCCTTATTAATAGTGGAGCTGACAATGAATGTGAGATAATTGGATCTTCTATTGGCGGCGGAAGTATTTTAATAACAGAGGTAAATAATCAAGAAGTTTATTTCACTGGTGAATATCCAACAGTAATAATATCTCATAGAGATATTCCTGGGGTTATATCTAAAGTAACAGCAATACTTTATGATAATAATATTAATATTGCATTTATGAGCGTTTTTAGAACTCAAAAGGGTAAGGAAGCAACAATGGTTTTTGGGGTAGATAGTGCTATTATTGAAGAGATAGTTGAAACTATAAAAAAAATAGAAGCTATTTCAAAGGTTACGACTATAAATCCAGTAAAGGAAGGGATATAACATGATAGCAAGAAATGGTGAAGAATTACTTAAGTTGTGTAGTGAAAAGAACTGGAAATTAAGTGATTATGCTATCAACCTTGAAATAGAGTATAATGAATGCTCACAACAAGATGTTATTGAAAAAATGAGAAGACACTTAAATGTTATGAAGAATTCTGCTACAGAAGCATGTGAAGAAAAAGTGTATTCTGTGAGTGGATTAATAGGTGGAGATGGATATAAGCTTAATAACTATTTAAACCAAGGTAATTCACTAACTGGTGAGGTTATGGTGAAGGCTATGGCGAGAGCACTTTCATGTGCTGAAGTTAATGCATCTATGGGAAAAATAGTGGCTTGTCCTACAGCGGGTTCTTGTGGTATCTTACCAGCAGTTATACTTACAGCAGGAGAAAAATTAGGTCTAGAAGACGATGACCTTATACTTGGGTTATTAGCTGCTTCATCAGTAGGTATGATGATTTCTCAAAATGCAACAGTATCTGGAGCTGAAGGTGGGTGTCAGGCAGAATGTGGGTCTGCTGCAGCTATGGGAGCAGCTGCTGTAGTGGAAATGATGGGGGGCACTCCCGAGATGAGCCTTGATGCAGCGGCAATTGTAATTAAAAATATATTGGGACTTGTTTGTGATCCTATTGCTGGGCTTGTAGAAGTTCCTTGCGCAAAGAGAAACTTTGCAGGAGCTGTCAGTGCTCTTACAACAGTAGATATAGTTATGGCAGGGATAAATTCTAAAATTCCTTTTGATGATACTGTAGAAGCTATGTTTAAAGTTGGAAAGAGCCTTCCTAGTGAATTAAGAGAAACTGCAATGGGCGGACTTGCAGTCACAAAAACAGGATTAAAGCTAAGAGATAAAGTTTTTAATAATAATTCTGAAGTTTAAGAGAATAGTATTCATACTAAAGATAAACAACTTCAACCTTTAACAAGTTTTAAGGGAAAGTCTCCGAAATTAATAATTTTCCTAAAATCCTTAAGTTAATATGAATGTGTATATCATTAATTATAAATTGAGTTATGAAATTGTTTAGCTATATTTATTGATAAATTTTCATTAATATGTTAAAGTTTTTTTATAAAATTAAAAATGTGCTAGGGGAGTTGGTATTTGCCAGCTGAGATTGAGAACGGTATTCTCTGACTCTTAACACCTGATCTGGTTAGACCCAGCGTAGGGAAGCATTAATAGAACGAATGTATTAGTGTAGCCTAGGCTACACTTTTTATTTACTATCAATACATAAGGAGGTATAGATTATGTTTCATGCACTAACTATTGCAGGATCAGACAGTTGTGGCGGAGCTGGAATTCAAGCAGACCTTAAGGCGTTTTCTGCTAATGGGGTTTATGGCATGAGTGTAATAACAGCAATAACAGCACAAAATACTCAAGGGGTTTTTGGAATTCAGGATGTAAATCCTGAAATGATATCTAAACAAATTGAAGTTATTTTTGAGGATATTGAAGTTCATGCTGTAAAAATAGGGATGGTTTCTAAAGTTGAATCAATAAAAGCAATTTCAGCAGCCTTAAGGAAGGTAAAAGAACTTCCACCAGTAGTATTGGATCCAGTTATGATTTCCAAAAGCGGTTTTAAACTTTTATCTGAGGATGCAAAGGAAGCTCTTATAGAGGAGCTTTTTCCGTTGACAACATTGATAACTCCTAACCTACCAGAAGCAGAAGAGATTTTAGGGAGAGAAATAACCTCTTTAAAGGAGATGGAGAAAGCAGCTAAAGAATTGAAGAAGTTTGGCTCAAAGTACGTATTGGTGAAGGGCGGCCACTTAAAAGATACCTCTACCGATCTTTTATATGATGGACAAGTGGTTTTAGTTTATGAGGGAGAGAAAATTAAAAATAACCATACCCATGGCACCGGATGTACTCTCTCTTCAACTATCGCAGCAAACCTTGCAAAAGGAATGCCTATAGCACAAGCTATTAAAGAAGCAAAAAATTATATAACGATTGCTATTGAGCATGGTTTTAAACTAGGTAAGGGAGTAGGGCCAACAAATCATTTTTATGAGCTTTATAAAAATGCTGGCATTTTATCAGAGAAGTAAGATTAAATATTATACTAAAAAGTTAATTTTATAATTTATTATTGCAGGCTTTGAGTCTGCTTTTTTTTACTCTTTAGACCAGTTATAAAATTCAAGAATTGTGGATAAGCTGTCATTTCACGAAGTGAAATCTCACTCAAGCTGTAGATACACAACTTCAAGCCATAGTTAGCTGTAAATTGGTTATTAATTTATGCATTTATATAGCAAAGAATTTCGTTAAAAAGTATAATATGGACAAAGATAATTTTATTTATAAGTTTAGATTATTTAGGCAATATTTTTAATAATGATGTCTCGTATCTAGAAACTTACATTTACTAAATAGTGATGTAAAATAAAAGTGAATATGTATCAAACCTATTCACTTTTAGAGAGATTTCACAAAGTGAAATCGCAGCAAATAAGAATTAATTCATTAAGATAAGTGACTTAAAAACTTAACCAATTCAGGAAAAATAAAAGTTAATAGGTATGGAATTTACTAATTTTTAGCTAGATTTCATTTTGTGAAATAATAGCAAATAGCCCTAACATGCAGTACTTTTTTCTGAATTATAAATTAAGTTATGAAGTTGTTTATCTATATAAACTTTCTATGTAAGGAGAGTATATATGGAAAGAGCACTTAAGGTGTTAAAAAGATATTTTGGATATAGCAGCTTTAGAGAAGGCCAATACGTAATAATTGAAAACATATTAAAGGGAAGAGATGTGTTTGGTGTACTGCCAACAGGAGGTGGTAAGTCTATTTGTTATCAAGTTCCAGCAGTGCTTATGCAGGGTGTAACAATAGTAATATCTCCTTTAATTTCTCTTATGAAGGATCAAGTAGATAGTATAAATTCTATAGGTATTCCTGCAGCGTACATAAATAGTACTCTGAAAATGGATGCAATAAGAGAAATTATAGATGGTGGAGTTATAGGAAGATATAAGCTTATTTATATCGCGCCAGAGAGACTTGAATCAGAATACTGTGTAAGGCTTCTAAAAACTTTAGATATTGCACAAGTTGCAATAGATGAAGCACACTGTGTATCTCAATGGGGACATGATTTTAGACCTAGCTATAGATTTATTTTTTCCTTTGTGGAATCCTTAAAAAGAAGGCCAGTGGTTACTGCCTTTACAGCTACAGCTACTCAACAGGTAAGGGGTGATTCAGTAGCTCTTTTAGGACTCACTAATCCTTTTACTTATTTAGGTGGCTTTAATAGAGATAATCTTTTAATAAATATACATAAAGAAGTAGATAAACTGGAGTTTATAAAGGATTTCTTAAGAGACAATCCTGAACAATCAGGTATTATATACTGTGCTACAAGAAAGGAAGTAGATAGCTTATATGAATATCTGAGAGAAAGGGGATTTAGTATAGGGAAGTATCATGGAGGTCTTAGGGATCAGGAAAAAGAGAAGTTTCAGGATGATTTTCTTTTTGAAAGATTCTATGTTATGGTTGCTACTAATGCTTTTGGTATGGGCATAGATAAATCTAATGTAAGATTTATTATACATTTTTCTATTCCAAAGAATTTAGAAAGCTATTATCAGGAAATAGGAAGAGGCGGAAGGGACGGAGAAAACTGCTGGTGTCATCTCCTTTATTCAAGAGAAGACATACCAAGGCAGGAGTATATAATAAATACCTCATCATCTATTAGTAGGAGAGAAATAGAGATAAGAAAGCTTCAAGCTATAGTAGATTTCTGTGAAACAAAGCGGTGTTATAGAAATTTTATACTAAGTTATTTTGGAGATAATGATGCTAGGGATTATTGCAATAATTGTAGTAATTGTTTAAGTAATGACGAGCTTAGAGATATAACCATAGAAGCTCAGAAAATTTTATCCTGTGTATATAGAACTAGAGAACGATTTGGTATATCAGTTTTAATAGATATTTTAAGAGGTTATTCTGGTGCAAAAATTATAGAAAATAAGCTTAATGAGCTTTCTACTTATGGAATTATGAAGGATTATAGTTCAAGGTTTATAAAAGATATAATAAGTTCTATGATTGAGGAAGGATATGTGAACTTAAAGCAAGGGACATATTCTATGCTTAAACTCAATGAAAAATCTATTAAGATACTTAAGGGAAAGGAAAAGGCAATTTTAAGATTAAAAAATAGTGCAATAGAGGTAGTAGAAGATGAGATTCTATTTAAAAAATTGAGAATCTTAAGAAAGAATATGGCAGAAAAAGATGGGGTAAAGCCGTATATTATTTTTTCTGATGCTTCCCTTATAGAAATTGCAAATTTTAAGCCTAGAAGCAGAGAAGAACTTTTATCAATAAGAGGAGTTGGAGAGAAAAAACTTCAAAGATATGGCGAATTTATATTAAACTTAATTAACGATCATGTAACTAGATAAGGTTTAAGAGGTAATTTCTTTATTTATTATTATTTTATAAAATAAAATTTAGCTGAAATTGAATAGGCATTGAGCTTATTCAATTTTATTTTTTGTTATTTTATTAGGTGAAATGTGGTTAAAGTTGAGCAGGTTCGATGCCTGGTCAACTTTATTTTTGTGAAAAAATTAGGTATTTGTTATTGGAAATAAAAAAAAACGTTATTTTTAATAGATATTCATTCTTTTATTTGTCATAGATTGAGTATCTTGTTGAATATATTTTTACAAAAGGAGGGAGGATGTATGAATTTTAAACAATTTATTGAGAGTGATAGAGAAAGGCATAATAAAGAAAAGTTTGAAGGGACGTTTATAGAATATCTTGAAATAATAAAGAATAATCCAGACATCGCAAAACTATCTCATAAAAGAATTTATGAAATGATAGTAAGTAAGGGTAGTGAATCATTAAAACCAGAGGAAAATCCAAGAATTAAAAAAATCTACGGAAATGACATTATAAAGAGGTATAACTTCTTTAGGAATGACTTCTTTGGAATTGATAAGGTGTTAATGAAGCTTGTTAATTATTTCTATTCTGCTTCGATGAAGGGAGAAGAAGCAAGACAGGTTCTTTATTTAGTTGGACCTGTAGGAGCTGGAAAATCATCACTAGTAGAAACATTAAAGAAAGCTTTAGAAGAATCTGATCCAATATATACTATAAAAGGATGTCCAATGCATGAAGAACCTCTACATCTTATTCCAAAGCATTTAAGAAAACAGTTTGAAGATATGCTCGGAGTGCAGATCGAAGGTGATCTTTGCCCAGTATGTCGTTACAGGCTAATGAATGAATTTGAGGGAAGATATGAGGATTTTCCTGTAGAGACAAAAAATTTCTCTATAAGATCAAGAAAAGGAATAGGTGTTGTTCCACCAGTTGACCCAAATAATCAGGATACTTCTATTTTAACTGGTTCAATAGATATTTCTAAAATGGATATGTATCCAGAAGATGATCCGAGAATATTCTCACTAAATGGAGCCTTTAACGTAGGTAACAGAGGTTTAGTTGAGTTTATAGAAGTATTTAAGAATGATGTTGAATACCTTCATACAATAATTACCGCTACACAAGAAAAATCTATACCATCTCCAGGTAAGGGGTCAATGATTTATTTTGATGGACTTATAATTGCACACTCCAATGAAGCAGAGTGGCATAAGTTCAAGTCAGATCATACGAATGAAGCTATACTAGACAGAATTGTTAAGATTGAAGTTCCGTACTGCTTAGAGTTAAATGAAGAAAAGAAGATATATGAAAAGATATTAAGAAAGAGTAATTTCAAAGCCCATATAGCTCCACATACTATAGAAGTAGCTGCAATGCTAGCTATACTTTCAAGACTTTCTCCTTCATCAAAGGTTGATCCAATGACAAAACTTAAGATTTATAACGGAGAAGATATTGTGGAGAAGGGAAGTACTAAGAAGATCGACATGATGGAATTAAGAGAAGAAGCAGGTCCAACTGAAGGTATGAAGGGTATATCTACTAGATTTATTGTAAAAGCCATAGATAATGCTCTTTCCAACTCAGATTTCCACTGCATAAATGCTCTAAGTATAATGGAAAGTATGATCAAGTCCGTAAAGGATTTAGACATCTCTCAAGAAGATAAGAAAAAGTATCTTGGTTTTATTCAGGATACTATCAGAAAGGAATATAATAAAATCCTTGAAAAGGAAATTACCAAGGCATTTATTCATTCTTTCAGAGAGCAAGCTGAAAGCTTATTTAACAACTATCTAGATAATGCAGAGGCTTATGTTAATAAGGCTAAGCTTAAAGATACTTCTACTGGAGAAGAGCTTAATCCTGATGAAAGCTTTATGAGAAGTATTGAAGAGCAGATAGGAATTTCTGAAAGTTCATCTAAAGGGTTTAGATCAGATGTTACATCCTATATGTTCTATGTAGTTAGAAATGGTGGAAAGATAGATTATACTTCCTATGAACCACTAAAGGAAGCTATAGAAAAGAAGCTAACTGCTTCTGTCAAAGACTTATCAAGAATTATAACTAAATCAAGAGTTAGAGATAAGGAGCAGGATGAAAAATATAGCGTCATGGTAGAGGAAATGAAGAAAAATGGGTATTGTTCTCACTGTTGCGACGTTATATTAAAATATGCTGCAAACAACTTGTGGAAGGACTGATAACTATGGCTATTTTTAGAGATCATGGTGAAAATCCTCTTGAGCATGATAGATCTATTGAGGACAGAAGAAGACATAGGCAGCTTGTAGAAAAATCAATAAAAGAAAATCTTGGAGATATATTATCAGAGGAAAGTATTATAGGAGAAAGTAAAAATAAAAAGTTTAAGATTCCAATAAGAGGAATAAAGGAATATCAATTTATATATGGAAAAAATAATAAGGGAGTAGCATCTGGTGCTGGAGGAGAAAAAAGAGGCGATAAGCTCGGCAGTGCTGGAGAGCAAAGTGGATCAGGCACAGGTTCTGCAGGTAATCAAGAAGGTGAAGATGTATATGAAACTGAAATCACTCTTGAAGAACTTCTTGATTACATTGTAGAAGATCTTGATCTTCCGAACCTTGATAGAAAGAAGTACTCGGAAATCATTGTAGAAAGTAGTGGAAGAAAAAGGGGATATCAAAGATATGGTATAAATCCAAGGCTTGCTAAAAAAAGAACAGTTATGTCTAAGATTGCAAGAAAGCAAGGGAAGAGAAGGGCCTTGAAAGAACTTGGTTCTAATACAGTTCTTGAAAGATTCCCATTCAGAGAAGAAGATTTAAGATATTATAAAGTTAAGATGAAGCCTAAAAAAGAAAGTAATGCTGTTATGATATTTATAATGGACGTTTCAGGTTCTATGGACAACTCAAAGAAATTTCTTGCTCGGTCATTCTTCTTTGTACTTTCAAGATTTATAAAAAGAAAATATAATAATATAGCTTTTGAGTTTATATCCCATACTACTACGGCAAAAATTGTAAGTGAGTATGAGTTCTTTCATAAGGCTGAGTCTGGGGGAACGTATATCTCTTCTGGACTTTACAAGACCTTGGAACTTATAAAAACAAAATATCCTCCAAGTGTATGGAACATTTATCCGTTTTATGCTTCTGATGGAGATAACTGGAGTGAAGATAATGAAAGAGCAATAAAGGCAGTTAATGAGCTCTGTGATATAAGTAATCTTCTTGGTTATGCAGAACTTCTTCCTTCTACTTATTCAACCACTATGTATGTTAGATTCTTAAAGGAAATAAAGAAAAAGAATTTTGCTTCTGTAATTGTTAAAGAAAAGAAGGACCTATGGCATGCTCTTAAGTTAATGCTGTCAAAGGAACTAGAGGAGGAAGCATGATGGATTATACCGTTAGGGAGTTAGAAAAGTGGAATGATAGGATAGAAGAGGTAGTTAATTCAGTAGGGCTTGATTATTACCCACAAGAGTTTGAAGTTATAGGATACAATGAGATGTTGGGTTATGAAGCCTATGTGGGAATGCCTTCTAGGTATCCTCACTGGAGTTTTGGTAAATCCTATGAGAAAAGTAAAACACTATATTCACTAAATCTTACAGGATTGCCTTATGAAATGGTTATAAATTCCAACCCCTGCCTTGGTTACCTCATGAAGGACAATACCCTCTTACTCCAGATATTAACTATGGCTCATGTTTATGGACATAATGATTTCTTTAAAAATAATAGACTTTTTAAGTGCGGTACAGATGCTAATCAAACTCTTGAGACGTTTAAGCTTAATGCAGATACTATAAGAAGATGCATTAATGATCCAAGCATTGGATATGAGAGAGTTGAAAGAATTTTAGATGCAGCACATGCAATAAGATTCCAGATTTCTAGAGTAATAGGGGAAAAGAAAATTTCTCAAGCAGAACAACAAAAAAGGTTAATTCAAGATTATTCAAAAAAATTAGATGACCGAGGAATATTAGATGAAAATGTAGTGATAGAACCGCCTGATATTTCTAAAATTCCTTTAAGCCCAGAAGATGATGTGATTCAATTTATAATTGATTATGGAAAGCTTCAAGATTGGGAAAAGACAATACTGAAAATTGTAAGGAAAGAAACCCTCTATTTCATTCCTCAGATTGAAACAAAGATAATGAATGAAGGATGGGCTAGCTACTGGCATTACAATATATTAAAGAAGCTAGACTTACCACAAGAGCTTCATATAGAGTTCTTAAAGCGACATAATGATGTAGTTGCTCCAGTTTTAGGAGGATTAAATCCTTATTATATTGGCTTTAAGCTTTTAGAAGATATTGAAAAAAGGTATGGTAGAGAAAAGATTTTTGAAGTTAGAGCTATTGAAAGAGATAATTCATTCTTGAGAAGATACTTAACTGAAGAACTCTGTGCGGAACTTAACCTGTTCCAATATGGCAAAAAGGGATTTGACTATGTTGTTGATGAGGTATCTGATGAGGGTGGATGGAAGAAGATAAGAGATACTTTAGCTTCTAGCTGTGGAATGGGAAGTATACCATATATAAGAGTTGTAGATATGAATACAAAAGACTACACATTAACCTTAGAACATGTATTTGACGGAAGGGAACTGGACATGATTTATGCTAAGGAAACTTTAAAGCATATGTATGAACTTTGGGGCTATAAGGTAGTATTATTAACAAAGAATAAAGAAGGTTCAGAATTAAGTATAATATGTGATGATGGAAAGAAGATATCAACAAAGTAAAAAAGACGGCGATGGTCGTCTTTTTTTTACTCTTTATAGGAAATTATAAGATTCAAGAATTGCGGATAACTTGAAATGTAATTTAGGACGTCCAGTTTAATTACAACACCTAAAGAGTAAAAAATAAAATATAGTTCGCCTGCTAATTTTTCCTCACATGTGTTCGGAAAAGCGGATGCGTAAAAAAATCGACAGCTCCATAGTCGCCTTGGCAATTTTTTTATTAAAAATTAAGAGTAAGTAAACATCGTAACAAAATTTAGATGGTATGAATACTATAATGTTGAGAGTAATCTTGGGAGACTAAAATGAATATAAAAGGTAGTAAAACAGAGAAAAATCTATTAAAAACCTTTGCTGGTGAATCTAGAGCAAGAAATAAATATAATTTTTATGGGGAAAAGGCAAGAGAACAAGGTTATCAATGGATAGCGTATATTTTTGATGAAACTGCTAGCAATGAATATGCTCATGCTAGAGAGGTTTTTCGTAGATACTTATGTATGACTAAATCTACTGCTGATAATTTAATGGATGCAGTTATGGGAGAAACAGAAGAAGCAAAGAAACTATATAAGGAATTTGAAGATACAGCAAAGGATGAAGGCTTCGATGAAATTGCAGATTTTTATAAGGAACTAAGAGAAGTTGAAGAAAGTCACAGTGAGAGATTTAAAGCAATTTATGAGAAGGTTGAAGCGGGAACAGTTTTTAAGAGTGATAAGGAAAGTATGTGGAGATGTATGAACTGCGGATATATTCATGAAGGATTTGAAGCTCCTGAATATTGTCCATTATGCAAATTCCCAAGGGCATATTTTGAACCTTATTGTGAATGTGAAGTAGAGTAAGGAGGAGGGGCGGTAATGTATTTCTCATATCCTGAAGAGTATATCTTTCCTGTTATTATGAAAGACAATGCTGAGTTTAATTTTATAGAGAATTTCTTAGATGAAGTTACTGTAAGGAAATTAGATAATAGTACTTATAATAGACTATTTAATGAGATAGATGAAGAATTTATTGCTGAAATGGTAAGAAAGTAACGCGAAAAGGGCTTGATGCCCTTTTCGTATTATTTTCCTGAAGTTTGTTGAGGATTGAAGTTGTTTATCTTTATTTGTAATTTCATTTTTTTGTCTTTTTATAGCGAACAATATAAGTAATTAAATAATAAAAAAGATAATATAAATGTTATGATAACATAGGTTTAGGTGGTTTAATGAAAGACTATAAGCAGCTATTTGATGGATATTTTATAGAAGTAAACAATATTTCAGATTTATTGGTAAAATATGTTACAGCATATAGAACTCTTATAGGTAGTGCTGGAGAACTTAATGGCATAGCATTAGCAAGGAAAAAGGATGTTAGAAATGCAATAAAAAGAGCTAATCAGCTTGGTGATATTATAGATGTATTACTCGACACAATAGAAAATATTGAATGTTGCTATTTAGACTACATAAGACTTAAGGCTAATGTTATAGCACAAAAAACTTCAGAGGAATGTTTTGGGGAATCTTTTGGAGAATCAATTTTATTGTTAGCAGTATTAAGTCAGTTGTTACCTGAAGATCATCCTTTTTTTACAACAGGCCAACTAGGAGGACTAGGAGGGCTAGGAGGACTAGGAGACAATTTTAAAAATTTTAAAAACATTTTTCCTAAAGGTAGAAACAAAAAGAAAGGGAAAGATATTAAGAAAAATTCTAAAAATGATAATAAGAAGAATATTAACGATGATAAATGTAAAGATGATAAATGCAAAGAGAATGATGACAATCATAATGATGATGATAAAGGAAAAGAGCCTAATGGTGATTAGGCTCTTTTTAAAACTTCTTTAGTTGAAATTTAGAAATCATTAAGTAAGAAAATGCTATCATCAATATAACTGGTAACACTATAGGTGCTGTTTTATTTGCAGTTATTAATGCAAATAAAGCCAAGAAACTTCCAGCTATTGTGATAGGTATGCCAGTAAAAACTCCATCAAACTGTGATGTGTTATATCTTGCAAGTCTGAATGCTCCGCATATTGGGAAAAGTAAAACTAAAGCATAACCTAAAAGTCCTTTTGGACCAAGACTTTCAAAGCTATATAGAATATAAATTAATATTGAAGGTGCAACACCAAAGGAAACTAAATCCGCTAATGAATCTAACTCTTTTCCTAATTCACTTGAAACATTTAATAAGCGTGCAATTCTACCATCGTATCTGTCAATAACTCCTGCTATTATTATAAATAAGCCAGATAAAAAATAATTACTATTATAAGTTGCTAATATCGATAATAGTCCAAAGGACAGGTTACTGAAGGTAAAAAAGTTTGGTAATGTACTTTTTTTCATATAATCACTCCCAAATATAATAAATATAATTCCACCTCAATAAATAATTATATCGCATTTTAAAAAAAAGTATAAGAGGTAAATTTACAAATTACCATAATTATTTAATTAAAGTATGAAATATTATATAAATATAGGGGAATGTTATATGTATATATAATAATTTTTTATATATAATTAATTAGTATTTACAAATAATAATAAATGGGCATGAACTAAATAATTTAATTAGACTGTTTGGACAACCTCGACATCCATTAAGAATTTTGATATAATGTAAAAGATTTATTGCAGTATTTTCCAGTATTTTAGCTTAGCAAGAAAATTGGAGGGGTACTATGAAAAAAGTTAAGTTTATATATAATCCATTTTCGGGTGAAAATGTGATATTAGAGCAGCTGGATAATGTTATAAAGATACATCAAGAATATGGTTACTCAATTGTACCCTACAGAATAGATAAGGAATCAGATGTTGGGGAAGCTTTAGATTGTATAGATGATAAATATTATTACATACTTATAGCAGGTGGAGATGGTACTGTAGATTCAGTGGTAAATGCTATGAAGGAAAGAAATATTAATCTTCCCATTGGAATACTACCTGTGGGAACAGCGAATGATTTTGCAAGGTTTATTGGAATTCCACATGATGTAGGCAAAGCTTGTGTGCAAATACTAGAAAGTGAACCTAAACAAGTGGATATAGGAAGAATAAATCAAAAATATTTTGTAAATGTTGCTAGTACTGGATTATTTACAGATGTATCACAAAAAACTGATGCAAATCTTAAAAATACTATTGGAAAGCTTGCATACTATTTAAAAGGAATAGAGCAGCTTCCGAATTTTAGAAAACTTAAGGTTAAGATTACATCAAAAGAATTTGAATATGATGGTCATATGTATTTAATGTTAGTATTTAATGGCCAAACAGCAGGTAACTTTAAGCTTGCTACAAACGCTAATGTAACAGATGGTTATCTTGATGTTATAGTATTTAAGGCAGTATCAATAAAAGATTTAATACCTCTCTTTATAAAGGTATTAAGAGGCGAGCATCAAGATAGTTCTAAGGTTATATATTATAAAACTAAAGAACTTATGATTGAAACTCTAGAGGATATAGCAACAGATATAGATGGGGAAAGAGGACCAGATTTCCCACTTCATATTGAATGTGTTAAAGGTGGAATTGAGGTTTTAGGAATAAAACAATAATTTTAATAATAATTATAAGTAACAATACTGTGAGAATGGGGAAGGTATGCCAAAAGTTTTTCTTTACTTCATGATATTGTTACTTATAATTTTTTTATGCTTAAATTTATTAAGCAAAAACAAAAAATATTCACCTAGAAAAATAAGAATGATAATGACCTTAATATTAATTTTAGAGTTATTAAGAAGTTTTACACTTATCTTAATGTCTCTAATACAAGCACAAAAGTATTTGTTTTTACTTAAGCCTTTAATTTTCCTTCATGTTATTTATCTTCCAATGGCTTTGATTGTAGCTTTTTATATATTCTGGAGAAATGATAAGGTTAACTTTAACTTAAGTTTTATACTTCTTGGAGTATTGTTAGCTGGATATGCAGCTGCTATGTATTTTCTTAAAGGTATAATTCAAATTTCCTCAAGTTATGGATATGTGATGAGTATTTCAAAGGAATTGGTATTTGGATTAACTTTTATTTCAATACTTACATTTATATTATTTGTATTAATATTTCAATTAGATAATTCTTTTGTAAACAAAAAAGGCCTTATATTTTTAGCCATTTGTATTATAATAGCTATCTTTGAGAACCTGAGTCATTTATGTGGAATTTATTTATTTCCTTATGCTCTATTTAGTGAATTAGCAATTTTATTAATTACCACATATTCTATTAATATTTTAAAAAGATAAAGCATGAGAAAGAAATCCTTCCTCATGCTTATATACTGCAATTTCACAAAATGAAATTTCCTCAAATTTAATAGGCTCGATGCCTATTAAATTTTATTTTTTTATCTTTCAGATTTTTTAAATTTATTGTTTTTACTTGATTTTAAAACTGTAGTATTTTTGGGAGTAGTTTTTTTGTTTTTAAAAGAATGACTATTTTTTTGACCTTTTGGAGGAGTCCAGTCTATAAGGCATTTAGGTCCTTTACCTATAAGATCCTCTCTTCCAGCTTGCATTAAAGCCTTCTTAACTAAAGAATAGTTTTGAGGAAGAGCAAATTGTAGTAGTGCCCTTTGCATATTCTTTTCCTCTTGTGTTTTTGGTGTATATACCTTCTCTCCAGTCAATGGATTTATACCAGTATAATAAATTGTAGTTGAAAGACTACCTGGTGTTGGATAGAAGTCCTGAACTTGTTCTGGTGTATAGCCCATTTCCTTAATATATTGTGCAAGTTCTATAGCAGCGTGTAAATCACTACCTGGATGAGAACTCATGAGGTACGGAACTAAAAATTGCTTTTTACCGATTTTTTTATTTACATCAAAATATTTTTGACTAAATCTATCGTAAACCTCTTTTGTTGGTTTACCCATTTGAGCTAATACCTTTTCACTTACATGTTCAGGTGCTACTTTTAATTGGCCACTTATATGATGCTTACAAAGCTCCGTGAAGAATTCTGTATTTTTATCATGTATTAGGTAATCGTATCGTATACCTGAACGTATAAATACTTTTTTAATGCCAGGTAGAGCTCTTACTCTTCTAAGTACTCCTAAATACTCTTTATGATCAACAATTAGGTTTTTACATGGATTTGGAAACATACACTGTTTATGCTTACAGGTTCCATGTTCTTCTTGAAGCTTACAGGACTTATGTCTAAAGTTAGCAGTTGGTCCTCCGATGTCGTGAATATATCCCTTAAAGTCATCTAAAGTAGTAAGTAGTTTTGCTTCATCTACTATAGACTCTCCACTTCTGTTTTGAATCATTCGACCTTGATGGAAGGTTAATGCACAGAAGGAACAAGAACCATAGCATCCTCTATGACTTGTTATAGAGAATTTCACCTCATTAATAGCAGGTATACCACCCTTAGCTTCGTATATAGGATGATAAGTTCTTGTATAAGGAAGGTTATATGTAAAGTCCATTTCTTCTTGTGTTAAAGGAACCTGCGGAGGATTTTGTACTAAGTATCTATCACCGTGTTTTTGTACCAAAGTTTTTCCTCTTATTGGATCTTGTTCATAATGTTCAAGTTTATAGCTTTCAGCATAAGTAATTTTGTCAGTATTTACTTCTTGAAAAGCAGGAACTTCTATATAATTCTTTAAGTCTTCTAGATTTTTTGTAACATAGCAGGTTCCTCTAACATCTGTTACTTTATTGATATCCATACCATACTGAAGAAGGTTTGCTAACTGTGTTACTGTCTTTTCACCCATACCATAAATCAGAAGATCTGCTTTGGAATCTAATAGAATACTTCTTCTTACTTTATTATCCCAATAGTCGTAATGAGCAAATCTTCTAAGACTGGCTTCAATACCTCCTATTATTATAGGAACATCTTTAAAAGCTTCTCGTATCCTGTTACAGTAAACTATAACTGCTCTATCAGGTCTATGGCCTCCTTCTCCACCAGGAGAATATAGGTCATCTCTTCTTTTTTTCTTTGCAGCAGTATAATGGTTAACCATAGAATCAATGTTTCCAGAGTTAACAAGAAAAGCATATTTAGGTTTACCAAGTCTTTTAAAATCTTCAGCATTGTTCCAGTTAGGTTGAGCAATGATACCTACATTAAATCCACTAGCCTCAAGTGTTCTTCCTATGATGGCAGTTCCAAAGGACGGATGGTCTACATAAGCATCTCCACTTACTATTATAAAATCAAGTTGATCTATATTTCTTTTATTTAAATCTTCTTTTGAAACAGGTAAAAATTCTTTTGTTAAGTTCATTGTAAAACTCCTTTATTACTTGACAATTATCAATTTGTTTATCTTTAGTATAAACAATATTAGCACAACAAATTAAAAAATAAAAGTAACTAAATAATGAAGATTTTTTTTGGTTGTAAATATTGGTAATGAGCAAAAAATTAAAGAAAATGAGAGGAATATAGAAGTTTTGGGTCGTATTAAGAGATAAACAAAAATATTTTAAAAATTAGAGGAAATATGGTTGCATTTTCATAATAAAGTAATATAATATATATTAGGAAAATGAAATAATGAATTGTTAGGTGAGGCTCCTACATGGATACACGCTGCTGCCCGGAAACATCGAGAGATGCCAATGGGTCAACAGGTATTATCGGCTCAAGGTATTACTTAATGCAGCTGGACATACATATGTCTTAAGCCCTGTAGTGCTAAAACTCAACGATTGAATCTATTCTTTGTTGAATTTTAGGGGCCTTAGGGTCCTTTTTATATTTTTATAGAGATTTATTCTAAATTAATTTTGTAGGCAACTTATGTAAGTTTTTTTATACGCCAAGGTGTATGAAATAATAATAATTATATTTTCGGCTTAAGGTGGTGAAATTAAATGGAGGGTGGCCCTCAGAGTAGGTCCAAGTTAAAATTGAATATTGAACCTTTAAAGAGGGGGACATCAGTATATTTTGAATTTGATATAGTTTAAAATATATTGCTAGTTGAATAACACCATAAAAACTATTACTTCTCTTTAAGGTGAAAGAGGAGGAGTAGTAAGATGAAAAAGTTATCTATGTTTCTTTATAGCTCCATTTTAAATAAAAAGATTTACGATGAATTCGATGAGGTTTTAGGTATATTAAAAGATGTTTATGTAACTACTGAAGATGGATATCCAAGAATTATAGGTTACAAAGTTAAAACAGATGGAATTATCTTTGATTATGAATTTAGAAATATAGTTATATATGTTAACGACAATAATAAGATAAGAATTCAGACAAGAGGCAGTAAGGAAATAATTCCAAGAAAGTATACGTATCTTCTTTATCAACATTTAATGGATAAAAAGATTGTTGATATAAATGATAAGAAGGTTGTAAGAGTTAACGATTTAAGAATTGCTGAGATAGCTGGTGAATATAGAGTTGTTGCAGTAGAAACTGGGGATTTAGCAAGATATAGAAGAATGGGAATAGAAAATTTAGCTAAGATATGCTTTAAGGTGCTTAGAAAGGAAGCTAAGGATACAGTTCTTATGTGGGATGACGTTGAAACACTAGAGATGGTAAATGATAATCTTAAGATATCTGTTCCATATAAAAAGCTTTCTACTCTTCATCCAGCAGATCTTGCAGATATTTTAGAAGAATTAGATGATAAACAGAGAAGGCAGATATTTGAAACTTTAGATGAGGATTTAGTTGCTGATACCTTAGAGGAAATTGAACCGGAATTTAAGGGTGCAATAATTAGAGATCTTAGTGAAAGTAAAGCAGCAGAAATTTTGGAGAATATGCCTAATGATGAAATAGCAGATCTTTTAGATGAGCTAGATGATGAGGAGAGAGAAAAAATTCTTATAACCCTTGAGAGCGAAGATGCTGAAGAAGTTAAAGAACTCCTAGGATATGAAGATGAAACAGTTGGAAGTATAATGAATAAAGATTTTATATCATTTAATATAGATGTTACAGTAGGAGAGACCATTGATCTTATTAGAGAAATTCAGCCAGATGAAGAAGTCATGTATTATGTATATATAACAGATGAAGAAGAAAAACTTCAAGGTGTAGTTTCACTGAGAGATTTGATAATGCATAATTCTTCAGCTAAACTTAAGGATATAATGAATACTTCAATTATTAAAATAAAATACGATATGTCTATTGATAACGCTATCGAACTCGCTACTAAATATGATTTGCTTTCAATACCTGTGGTAGATGATGAAGATAAGTTAGTTGGAATAGTATTGATACACGATATAATCGATGAATATTTGCTTCCATCATGGAAGAAAAAATATAAAAAAGCAGTATAAATATGGACATTTCATAATTAAGCCTTAGGAATTTAGTTGCTGCTAAATTCCTTTTGTTTTAAATTATAATTAGATTATAATTTCTATCTCAAAATTTGTTAGTTGACTTTTTAGAGGAATATAATATAATATAGTTAATATAAATCATATCAAAATGGTAAGAATTAAATGCGTTGAAAAAGAAAAGTAATATAAGGGAATGTTACAGAGAGGAAACTAGGGTGAGAAGTTTCTACAGGAATTTATATGAAGTGCCCTTTGGAGCAGGTGCCGGAATTTATGGCTGCATAAGTTCTTTAATGAATTTAGAGTTTTTTAAATTCATTAAAGATTGAACTTGCGTATCCTTAGTATGGTTACCCGGGAGTACCCGTTACAGTAATGGAGCATGTATTGTGCTTGATAGATAAGGGAGATTTCATATCTAATTAGAGTGGAACCGCGGAGTTAGCTTCGTCTCTAGGAGGAGATGGAGTTTTTTATTTTATCAAAAATTATATACTATTTTTAGTATCATACTATATTAAGATGTTCTAAAGATAAGTAACTTCAATCTTTTTACAATTCATAAATTTAGTTATGAAGTTGTGTATTTATAAGATTGAATTTGGTTAAGGTATACAAAATATACGAAAATGGAGGATTAATATTATGTTATTTAATAATGCGTTAGATTTAGTAGGTAATACTCCTACAATAAAAGTTAATAAACTTGTAGATGATTCTATGTCAGAGGTTTATGTAAAACTTGAAAAATATAATCCAGGCGGTAGTGTAAAGGACAGAGCAGCTCTTGGTATGATTGAAAAAGCAGAAAAGATGGGAATTTTAAAAGAAGGCGATACTATTGTAGAACCAACAAGTGGAAATACAGGTATTGGATTAGCTATGATAGGAAGACTTAAGGGATATAAAGTTATTATAACAATGCCTGAAGATATGAGTAAAGAAAGAAGAGATATGATAAAGGCTTACGGAGCAGAATTAGTGTTAACAGAAGGTATGAAAGGAATGAAAGGAGCCATTGATAAGGCTGAAGAACTTGTTAAAGAACATGGATATTTTATGCCACAACAGTTTATTAACTTTGCTAATTCAGATAAACATTATGAAACTACTGCAGAAGAAATATTAAGGGATATACCTGATTTAGATATATTTGTTGCTAGTGTTGGTAGTGGTGGAACAATTTCAGGTGTAGGAAGGAAACTTAAGGAGTTTAAAAAGGATATTATTGTAGTTGCAGTTGAACCACAAAGATCTCCAGTACTTTCAGGTGGTATTCCAGGACCACATAAAATTCAGGGAATAGGTGCAGGTTTTATACCTGATATATATGACAAGAATGTTGTTGATAGGATAGTTAAAGTTAGGGATGAGGAGGCCTTTACAGTAGCAAAGGATTTTGTAGCAAATGAAGGCATATTAGTAGGAATATCATCTGGTGCGGCAATTAAGGCTGCATTAAAGTTAGCTAAGGAATTCGGTAAGGGTAAGAAGATCTTAGCAATATCACCAGATGGAGGAGAAAAGTATCTCTCAACGGGATTAATTGAATAATAAAAGGTGTGATGATAGTGTTTAAGAATTTAAAATATGATATAAATAATATACTTCAAAATGACCCTGCTGCAAGAAATTGGTTAGAAGTTCTTTTACTTTATCCCAATGTTCATGCTATTATATCTCATAGAATAGCTCATTGGTTTTTTACTAAAAGAAGATTCTTTATAGCTAGATTTATATCCCAACTATCAAGATTTATAACAGGTATTGAAATACACCCGGGTGCCCAAATAGGAAAGGGACTATTTATAGACCATGGAATGGGCGTAGTAATTGGAGAAACTGCTGAAATAGGGGATAACGTCACCATATATCATGGTGTTACTTTAGGAGGAACAGGAAAGGATAAGGGGAAAAGGCATCCTACTGTAGGAAACAATGTTACAATAGGATGTGGAGCAAAAGTACTTGGGCCTATAAATATAGGTGATGGTGCTAAGATAGGTGCTAACTCTGTAGTTCTTGAAGATGTTCCAGCAGGTGCAACTGCAGTTGGAATACGTGCAAAAAATATTATCAAAGAAAGAGAAATAGCAATAATAGTAGAGATAGAAGATGAGTCAGGATCTAAGAAAACAATATATAACAACATGATAATATAGAAGGTTGAAAACAATGGATTTAAGAGAAAATATAATGAGTTTTTGTAATAAATTGGGCTTAGATTTAGTTGGTTTTACGGAATGTAGAGTTTTTCATGAACTAAGGAGTTTTTATGAAAATAGAAAAGCAACAGGCCTTGAAAATGAGTTTGAAGAAGAGGAAATCGAAAAAAGAATAAATCCTAAACACTATATGGATGAGGGAAAGACTATTATTTCTATAGCTTTCCCTTATCTTCATGGAGTAGATTATGTAGATAATGGTTTTTCAGTTTATACAAGAGGACAGGATTATCATGTTTTAGTTAAGAAATATTTAAATAAAATATGTGATTATATTGAAAGTCTTGGTGGAAAAGCTATAAGTTTTGTAGATAGCAATACTCTCCCAGAGAGATATATTGCATATCTTTGTGGTCTAGGTTTTATAGGGAAAAATAATATGTTAATTACAGAAAAATATGGTTCATATGTATTCTTAGGAGAAATAATAACTGATATGCAGATTCCTTCTTCAACTAAAAGACAATTTCATGATATCTTAGAGTTTAAAGAATGTAAAAGTTGTGAAATATGTTTTAATGAATGTCCTACAAAATCAATTAATAAAGCAAAAATAAATTCAAATATATGTTTATCTTATATTACGCAAAAGAAGGAAATAGACGATAACTGGATAAAACTTTTAGATGGCAGAGTTTTCGGATGTGATAGTTGCCAAAAAGGATGTCCTTTCAATAATAAGGTTCAGTTGTCTGTACTCAATGAGTTTTATCCTTTAGAATTTATGAATGATAGTGATTATGATAAGATAATCACTATAAACAATGGGGGATTTAAGGAAAGTTTGAAAAAAACTTCTTGTGGATGGAGAGGGAAAAATGTTCTCCAGAGAAATGCTTTAATTAGAAAAGCTTTATATGAAAATAAAGATATTTCTAAGGAAGTTATAAGTTCTCCATATGTTAAAGGATATCAAGAGAGACTTTTAAAGTTTAAGAAATTGTAATATAATTGAATTTGTGGATAGCGTAGGCTTTTTATGGTTTTTCTAAAGTCTATATTTAATTATGAACTTGTGTGCATATATAAAAAGGAATGTGAGGGAGATTTAAATGAATGTTTTGACAGCTAAGATATTAAATCATCTTCCAGAAAGCTGGTTTAGATTTGCTGCTAATAAGATGGTAAATTACTACTTGAATAAGTATGCAGATATTAAAGTTGAAGGAATGGAGAATATAAAAAAGGCACAAGGGGCAAAAATATTTATATGTAATCATTTAAGCAATTCTGATGGGTTAGTATTAGATAAAGTACTTAAGGAATATGATCCATATTTTGTTGCAGGAGTTAAGCTTTCAAATGATCCTGTTACTAATATAGGTACAATGGTTGTAAAGACAATTACAATAAAACCTAATTCTGCAGATAAGGAAGCTTTAACTAGGATTGTTAAGGCTGTTAAAGAAGGCAGCAATCTTGTCATCTTTCCAGAAGGTACAAGAAGTAGAACTGGTTCTATGATAGAAGCCAAAAAAGGAATACTTCTAATTGCAAAACTTACTAAAGCACCAATAGTTCCTATTGGTATGAGTGGAACTGATAAGCTTCTTCCTGTAAATAAGGAAGGAGATATGGCAAAAGAGACATGGCATAATACAGAGGTAAGAATAAATATTGGTGAACCAATAACTTTTCCTAATAAAAATAAGGAAGAAGATAAAAATCAATATGAAGATAGAGTTTTAAATTATATGATGAAGTCAGTAGCAAAGCTTCTTCCAGAGGAGTACAGAGGATATTATCGTTAATAATAAATATACACAAGTTCAATATATGAATGAAATTGAGTGACATTGAAGTTGCTTAGCTTTTATTAAGGATTTACTTTGTGAAGTGAGAACAAATAAAATTAAAGATATCTATGTTTTAATGTTTTTCAAATTGAACCTGTGTATTTAACAAAGGTGATAAATATGAAGGAAAACAATAAAGAGATATTAGAACTTTTAAAAGAGCACTATCCTGATGCAAAATGTGAGTTAAATTATAAAACTCCATTTCAGCTTTTAGTGGCTACAATACTTTCAGCTCAAACCACTGATAAGAAAGTAAATGAAGTTACTGAAAGTCTTTTTAAGGAATATCCAACAGTAGATGATTTCTTAAAACTTACTCAGGAGGAGTTAGAAGAAAGAATTAAAAGTATAGGACTTTATAGAAATAAAGCAAAGAATCTAATGATGATGTGTAGACAGTTAAAGGATAAATATAATGGAGAAGTACCAAATACTATGGAAGGTATAACATCACTTGCTGGTGCAGGAAGAAAGACTGCTAATGTAGTATTATCCAATGCTTTTGGTGTACCTTCTATAGCAGTAGACACACATGTATTTAGGGTAGCTAATAGAATTGGACTTGCAAATTCAGAAAATGTTTATGATGTAGAGATGCAGCTTCAGAAAGAACTTCCTAAAGAAGAATGGTCTCTTGCTCATCATCTTCTAATATTTCATGGAAGAAGATGTTGTTCTGCAAGAGCTCCTAAGTGTGGAAACTGCACTGTAAGAGATTACTGCAAATATTATGATAATGTATCTAAGACTTAGGATTTGTTGATAAAAAGTATGTTGGAAAACAAACATACTTTTTTTATATGTAATTTGTTGTTATTTCACAAAGTGAAATCTGACTCCAATTTAATAATTCTTTTAAAAATGTCTTTTTAAAACGGTGTGTATTAACTATAATATATTATAGTAATTTATAAGGGAGAAGGGATGTCGTATAATGCAAGAAGTCGTTCAATCAGTAGATAGATCTCTTTCAATATTAGAAGTTTTATCTGAATATGAAGATGGGCTGGGAATAACAGAAATAAGTGAAAAAGTAGGTCTGCATAAGAGTACTATACATAGATTGTTAGCAACACTAATTTATAAAGGCTATGTTGAGCAAAGCAGCACAACTAATAAATATAAACTTACACTAAAACTTTTTGAATTAGGAAGTAAAAAGGTAGAGAAATTAAATGTGGTAACAGTTTCTAGGCCATTTCTACATGAATTAATGGAAAAGACTAATGAGGTTGTTCACCTTGTTGTAAGAGAAGGTAATGAAATAGTTTATGTATCTAAGGTAGAATCAGAAAATACCATAAGAATGCATTCTAGAATTGGGAGGAGAGCAGCTGTTTGCTGTACTGCTGTTGGAAAATCTATGCTTTCACATATGAGTGATGAAGAAGTAGAAGAAATATGGAATACTAGTGAAATAAAGCAGTTAACTCAATATACTATTACGGATTTAAACGAGTTTAAGGAACATCTTAAATTAGTGAGAGAAAGAGGATATGCTGTTGATGAACAGGAAAATGAATTAGGTGTAAGATGCATAGGTACGTCTGTATTTAATTATAAGGAAGAAGTATGCGGAGCAATAAGTGTATCAGGTCCTATAATAAGCTTCACAGAGGATAAAATTGAAGCATATGCACAACTTTTAAAAGAATATGCTAATAAAATATCAAAGGAACTTGGTTATAAAGGAATCTAACCAGGTTCCTTTATATATTGTCATGAAATTTGACTAAAGCTATAGATACACAACTTCATAACTGAACTTATAATTCATGAAAAAGCATTGCATGTCGAGGCTATTTTCATGAATTTTTTTGTTTCATAATATGAAACAAAGTTTTGTATAATAAAATAAGCAAATCATAAGATATACATCGATTTTTTAAGATATTTACAGAAAAACACAACAGATAAGTTTTTTTCGGTTTTGATATATGAAACTACGTTCTGTATAATAAAATTAGAAAAGGATAACACGAAAACTTATTATTATTAGGGGGATATAATTATGATTAAAAAAATAGAAACATTAAAAAAGATAACTGACGTAGGAGTAGTAGCAGTAGTTAGAGCAGAAAATGATGATATGGCAGAAAAGATTTCTAAGGCTTGCTTAGAAGGTGGAATAAGTGCTATAGAAGTTACTTTCACAGTACCAAACGCAGATAAAGTAATAAGCTCATTAAAAGAAAAGTTTGATGAAGAAGAACTAGTAGTAGGTGCTGGTACTGTACTTGATAGTGAAACTGCAAGAATAGCAATTTTAGCAGGCGCAGCTTACATAGTAAGCCCTGGCTTTGACTTAGAAACTGCAAAACTATGTAATAGATACCAAATACCATACATGGCTGGTTGCATGACAATTACAGAAGTAATAAAAGCTATGGAAGCAGGAGTTGATGTAGTAAAGTTATTCCCAGGAAGTGCTTATGGACCAAGCATAGTAAAAGATATAAAAGCACCATTACCACAAGCACCAATAATGCCTACTGGAGGAGTTAGCTTAGAAAATGTACATGAATGGATTAACAATGGATGTATAGCAGTAGGAGTAGGCGGAAAATTAATCGAAGGTGCAAAAACTGGAAATTATGAATTAGTTACTGAAACTGCAAAGGCTTTTGTTGAAAAAGTAAAGGCTGTTAGAGCTGCTAAATAGGAGGAATTTATGGCTAATAAAGTTGTAACCTTAGGAGAGCTATTACTTAGACTTTCAACGCCAGATAAAAAGAGATTTGTTCAAGCAGAAAGCTTCGATGCCACTTATGGAGGGGGAGAAGCAAATGTAGCTGTTGCTCTTGCAAACTTTGGGTTAGATTCTCATTTTGTAACTAAATTACCAGATAATCCTTTAGGCGATAGTGCAGTGAACTATATAAGAAGATATGGTGTAAAAACTGATTATATTGTTAGAGGTGGAAAAAGAGTAGGTATATATTTTTTAGAAAAAGGAACTTCAGTTAGACCATCGAAGGTTGTATATGATAGAGCAGCATCTTCAATAACTGATATAAACATAGATGATGTTGACTTTATAGAGATATTTAAAGATGCTAAGTGGTTTCATTTTTCAGGAATAACTCCAGCTTTAGGAGAAAAGTGTATAAGCTTTATACAAAAAGCAGTAGAAGTAGCTAAAGCATTACAAATACCTATAAGCGTGGATTTGAATTATAGAAAAGGACTTTGGAGCAAGGAAGAATTTGAAAAAGTAATGATTCCATTAATTCAAGGTGTAGATGTATGTATAGGATGGTTATCTAGTGTAGAAGAAGTTGCTACAACTGGTATAGAAGATTTTGCTAACAAGGATTTAGATAGAGAAAGGTTTACAAAGATTTTCTCAAGGATGAGAGAGCAGTTTAATATAAAGTATATTGCAACTACTCTTAGAGAAAACTATTCTGCATCTAAGAATGGACTATCAGCAATAATTTATGATGGAAATGAATTATATGAATCAAAAAAATATACTTTTCACATAGAAGATAGAGTTGGTGGTGGAGACGCCTTTGCTTCAGGTTTACTTTACAAGCTTATAAAAGGGGAAGACTGCAAAGAAGCATTAGAGTTCGGAGTTGCAGCATCTGTGTATAAGCATACTATATCTGGAGACTTTAACTTTTCTACAGAAGGAGAAATCACTGAGTTGTTAAATGGAAATACATCTGGTAGTGTTCAAAGATAGATTAATTATTATCCATAATACCTAACTATTTAATTATAATGTAGTTAAAAATATATTATAATTAAATAGTACTGATTATGTGAGTTAAAGGAGTATATTATGGATACTGGTAGAACAAGTGATAAGGTTTTCAATGAAATAAAAGATAAGATAATTAGTGGAGAGTGGACTAAAGGTACGAAGATTATGTCTGAGCCTCAGCTAGTTAAAGAGTTAGGGGTAAGTAGAGTATCAGTAAGAGAAGCTATAGAAAAAATGGTAGCTTTAAGTATTTTAAGTAAAAGACAGGGAGAAGGAACTTTTGTAAATGAATTAAGTGCACCTGTTTATTTAAATAGCCTTCTGCCTATGATTACATTAGATATAACTGATTATTTGGATATATTGGAATTTAGATTGATGATTGAAGTAGAAAGTGCTAGATTTTGCGCTATAAGATGCGATGATTCAATTATTATAGAGCTTGAAGAATGTTATCATGAAATGATTAATTTCAAGGATGACATGGATAAGTTTACTGCTAAAGATCTTGATTTTCATATAAAAATAGCACAAGGAAGTGGTAATCCACTAGTGGTAAAGGTATATGAAATATTAAGGGATTTATTATCATATCATCAAAAAAGCCTTTATAAGAGTTTAGGACCTTTAGGAGGTATACGAGAACACAAGCAGATATTAGATGCCTTAAAAAATAGAGACTCAGAACTTACAGCTATATTTATAAGAAGGCATATAGAAAGAACAATTAGAGATTTGAAAAGCTTAAACAATGATTAGTTAATGTTAAAAACACCACTGTGATTTAATATCACAGTGGTGTTTTGTATTGTGAAATAGATTTTTGCATTGTGAAAAAAATGTTGACTTATCAACGTTTACATATTAATATATATTCAGAAGTTGTAATACAA
This sequence comes from Clostridium polyendosporum, assembly GCF_018332455.1. GTDB lineage: Bacteria > Bacillota > Clostridia > Clostridiales > Clostridiaceae > Clostridium_AY > Clostridium_AY polyendosporum. The sequence continues at coordinate 12,857 of NZ_BOPZ01000017.1, read as the reverse complement.
CTTAATTAATATCACAGTAAAAATACCTGAAATACACTTAATATTAAAGAAGTATAGCATTTATGTTTGTAAATTTGTAATACAAGAGTGTTTAAGTGCGAAGAAAATGTTAAAAAGTCAAGAAGTAAGATTAAAAGCTGTTAGAGCTAGGAATAGGAGGAAGTTATGGCGAAAAAAGTTGTAACCTTAGGAGAGATATTACTTAGACTTTCAACTCCAGATAAAAAGAGATTTGTTCAATCAGAAAGCTTTGATGCTATTTATGGGGGAGCGGAAGCAAATGTAGCTGTTGCTCTTGCAAACTTTGGGTTAGATTCTTATTTTGTAACTAAGTTACCAGATAATCCTTTAGGTGATAGTGCAGTGAATTATATAAGAAGATATGGTGTAAAAACTGATTATATTGCTAGAGGTGGAAAAAGAGTAGGTATATATTTTTTAGAAAAAGGAACTTCAGTTAGACCATCAAAGGTTGTATATGATAGAGCAGCATCTTCAATTACTAAGATAAATGTAGATGATTTCGACTTTATAGAGATATTTAAGGATGTTGAGTGGTTTCACTTTTCAGGTATAACTCCGGCCTTGGGAGAAAATTGTATAAGATTTATACAAAAAGCAGTAGAAGTAGCTAAAGCATTAAAAATACCTATAAGTGTGGACTTAAATTATAGAAAAGGACTTTGGAGCAAGAAAGAATTTGAAAAAGTGATGATTCCATTAATCCAAGGTGTAGATGTATGTATAGGTTGGTTATCTAGTGTAGAAGAAGTTGCTACAACTGGTATAGAAGACTTTACTAGCAAGGATTTAGATAAAGAAAGGTTTATAAAGATTTTTTCACGGATGAGAAAAAAGTTCAATATAAAATATATTACAACTACTCTTAGAGAAAACTATTCTGCATCTAAGAATGGACTATCAGCAATAATTTATGACGGAAATGAATTACATGAATCAAAAAAATATACTTTTCACATAGAAGATAGAGTTGGCGGTGGAGACGCCTTTGCTTCAGGTTTACTTTACAAGCTTATAAAAGGGGAAGACTGCAAAGAAGCATTAGAGTTTGGAGTTGCAGCATCAGTACTTAAACATACCATATCTGGAGACTTTAATCTTTCTACAGAAGCAGAAATTACTGAGTTGTTAAATGGAAATACATCAGGTAGTGTTCAAAGATAGATTAATTATTATCCATAAGTGGTAAAGGTATATGAAATATTAATGGATTTATTATCATATCATCAAAAAAGTCTTTATAAGAGCTTAGGACCTTTAGGAGGTATAAGAGAACACAAACTGATATTAGATGCCTTAAAAAATAGAAACTCAGAACTTGCAGCTATATTTATAAGAAGGCATATAGAAAGAACAATTAGGGATTTGAAAAGCTTAAATAATGATTAGTTAATTTTAACTTTAAAACACCACTGTGATATTAGATTACAGTGGTGTTTTGCATTATGAAACCTAATTTTATGAAGTGAAAAAAGTATTGACATATTATCGTTTACATATTAATATATAGTTAGAGGTTGTAATACAACTTGATTAATATTAAAGTGAAAATACCGAAAATATACTTGATATTAAAGGAATATAGCGTTATAGCTTATGTGCTTGTAGTACAAGAATGATTAAGGGGTGAAGAGAATGTTAAGAAGTCAAGAAATTAGACAAAAAGCACCAGAGATAGATTCTTTAAGAATAGGCTCTGGATGGAAGGTTGAGGATTTATCAAAACCTCAGATAGTAATTCAAAGTTCATTTGGTCATAGTCATCCAGGAAGTGCTCATCTTGATGTTTTAGTGGAGGAAGCTTTTCAAGAAGTTTTCAAAGAAGGAGGACGTCCTGCAAAGTATTTTGTTACAGATATGTGTGATGGAGAGGCTCAGGGGCATGATGGAATGAACTATTCCTTAGCATCAAGAGATATGATTGCTAATATGATAGAAATTCAAACAGAAGCAACTCCTTTCGATGCAGGTATATTTATAGCTAGTTGTGATAAGTCAATGCCAGCTCATTTAATGGCTATTGCAAGAATGAATATGCCATCAGTAGTTATTCCAGGGGGAATAATGAATGCTGGTCCTGATATGTTAACCTTAGAGCAAATAGGGAAGTACAGTGCGATGAAGGAAAGAGGAGAAATAACTGAAGAGCAATATGTATATTATAAGCATAATGCGTGTCCAAGCTGTGGAGCTTGTTCTTTCATGGGAACGGCGTCTACAATGCAAGTAATGGCTGAAGCTTTAGGATTAGCTTTACCAGGAACAGCATTAATGCCTTCTACTTCAAAAGAGTTAAAGGAAGCAGCAAAGAATGCTGGGAGACATGCACTAAATATTGCAGTCAATAATTTAAAACCTTCTGATATATTAACAATGAAGACTTTTGAAAATGCTATTATGGTGCATGCAGCTATAGCAGGATCAAGTAACAGCTTACTTCATATTCCTGCTATAGCACATGAAATAGGTTTTGAAATTGAGCCAAGCCTTTTTGATGAGATACACAGAAAGATTCCTTTCATTTTAAATATAAGACCAAGTGGATTCTATCCAGGCAATTACTTCTGGTATGCTGGTGGGGTTCCGGCAATAATGGAAGAAATTAAAGAATTCTTACACTTAGATGTTATGACAGTAACAGGAAAAACTTTAGGTGAAAACTTAGAGGAACTTAAAGAGAATGGTTACTACCACAGATGTAACGAATATTTAAAAGCTGTTGGAGTAAAGAAAGAAGATATCATAAAGACAAAAGAGAACCCAATTAAGAAGCAAGGAGCAATTGCAATACTTAAGGGAAATCTTGCTCCAGAAGGTGCGGTTGTAAAGCATTCAGCAGTTTCTGAAAAGTTAATGCAAGTTGTACTTAAAGCAAGAACATTTAACTGTGAAGAAGATGCATACAAGGCTGTAATTACTAGAGCAGTAAACCCAGGAGATGCGGTGTTTATAAGATATGAGGGACCAAAGGGTTCAGGAATGCCAGAAATGTTCTATACTACTGAAGCAATCGCCTCGGATCCTACCTTAGTAGAGTCAATAGCTTTAATTACAGATGGTAGATTTTCAGGAGCTACTAGAGGACCAGCAATCGGACACGTTTCACCTGAAGCTTGTGAAGGCGGACCAATAGCGTTAGTAGAAGATGGTGATTTAATAAAGGTAGATATTTATGCAAGAACATTAGATATAATTGGTGTAAATGGAGTTGAAAAATCTCAAGAAGAAATTGAAGAAATTCTAAAAGAAAGAAAAACTAGATGGGTTAAGCCAGCACCAAAGTACACAAAAGGTGCTCTAGGAATTTATACGAAGTTAGCAGTATCTCCAATGAAGGGCGGATATATGGAGTAATCTATTCAATAGATTTCTACCTTGAATTTAAAGTTATACGACTAGCAATGAGATATGGAGTAGAAATACTCTATATCTCCCACTAAAACATAAAAGGGTATTAATAAAAAAGTAATTTAATGAGGAGGATACAATTATGCCTTTAATAATAGTAGCTATTGGAGTAGCAATATTACTTCTGTTAATGATTGGTTTTAAAATAAACGGTTTCATATCTTTAGTTTTAGTTTCTTTGTTTGTTGCTGTTGCAGAAGGAATGCCATTAGACAAAGTTGTTAAGTCTGTTGAAGGTGGTGTTGGAGGAACTTTAGGCCATATGGCGTTGGTAGTTGGATTTGGTGCCATGATCGGAAATCTTATAGCCGAAAGTGGTGCCGCTCAAAGAATTTCTACAACTTTGATAGATAAGTTTGGTAAGAAAAATGTTCAATGGGCACTACTTATAACTGGTTTTGTAGTTGGTATTGCAATGTTCTATGAAGTTGGTTTCGTACTATTAATTCCAATAGTATTTACAGTTTGTGCATCAGCAGAATTGCCATTATTATACGTAGGTGTACCGATGGCAGCAGCATTATCTGTAACACATGGATTCTTACCTCCACATCCAGGTCCAACAGCTATAGCTGTAATTTATGGGGCAAATGTAAGCACGGTTTTATTATACGGCATAATGATCGCCATACCTACTGTTATTATAGCAGGACCATTATTTTCTAAACTCTTAAAGAGATTTGAAAAAGAACCGCCAAAGGGATTATTTAACCCTAGAATATTTAAAGAAGAGGAGATGCCAAGCTTTGGTACCTGCATGTTCACTGCTCTAATTCCAATTGTATTAATGGGTGCTTCTGCTATAGGAGAAATGACTCTTGCCAATGGAACTTATGCTAGAGCGTTAGTACATTTCATTGGAGATCCTGTTATGGCTATGTTAATTTCAGTATTAGTATCTATGTATACTCTAGGTTTAGCTAGAGGAAAGAAAATGGAAGATATTATGAAAATTGTTTCTAGCTCAATAAGCAGTGTTGCAATGATTCTCCTAATCATTGGTGGTGGTGGAGCTTTAAAGCAAGTACTTATAGACAGTGGGGTAGGTAAGTATATAGCTACTATGATGGCAGGCACTAATATATCACCATTAGTACTAGCGTGGTTAATTGCTGCTATACTACGCTTAGCACTTGGATCAGCTACTGTTGCAGCAATGACAACTGCAGGAATTGTACTTCCAATGATAGCCACAAGTGGTGCAAATCCAGCACTTATGGTGTTAGCAACTGGCGCAGGAAGTCTAATTTTCTCACATGTAAACGATCCAGGGTTCTGGATATTCAAGGAATACTTTAATCTAACCATAGGAGAAACTATAGCTTCATGGTCAATGATGGAAACAATAATTTCTGTTATGGGATTAATCGGAGTATTAGTAATTAATATGTTTATATAATTTATAGAATTAGATGGAGATGTTTATGAATAATATTAAGATAGGAAAACAAAAGCATATTGCCTTAATAGCACATGATAATAAAAAAGTAGAATTGGTAAGCTGGGTGAAGAAAAATAGTGAATTTCTTAGTAAACACTTTCTTTGTGGTACAGGCACTACGGCAAATCTAATTACAAAACACACTGGCTTTCCTGTAAAAGCTTTCAAGAGTGGACCTTTAGGCGGAGATCAGCAGATTGGTGCAGGGATAGTGGATGGGGAAGTTAATTTTATGATATTCTTCTGGGATCCTTTAACTTCACAACCTCATGATCCAGATGTGAAAGCACTTCTAAGAATTGCGGTGCTATACGATATTCCAGTAGCAATGAACCAAGCTACAGCAGATTTTCTCCTAACATCAAGTCTAATGGAAAGAGAATATGACGGAAATATAATTAACTATTATAGTAACATTCCAAAAGATAATTTTTAGTAGCTAAATAGCTAGATATTTATATACTATTGATATTTCGCTGAAGATTTTAAATTCAGCGGAATATTTTTGTTTATTTTTTAAAAATAAATATTAGGGGATTGGAGAAAAAAATATATATGAAAAATTACATTGATACAGTTCAAGGTTACAATATTAGATTATGTAATATAAGCACAAGGGGATACGTGGTATGGACATAAGTAAATTGCAAAAAAAAGTTACTCATATATGCATCTATATAATGGTATTATTTTTAGCACTTTTAGAACTTATTGGATATAAGGAATTAAAGCTTTCTTATACATATTTTTTGAGTTCAATTACGCCTCAGTTTATATTAACACTGGTACTATCATTAGTTTGTTTAATTTATTTTATATTGTCAAAAGAACAATACGTTTTGTTTATAACCTTAGACTATATAGTACTTTCAGGATTTAAACTGGGAGATGCTATTTCACTGTTTACTAATACTAATGTTGAGATATCTCCTTATTTAAATAATACAGTAAACATAGCATACACTTTATTTAGTATAATTATTGTATATGGGTGCTACAAAAGTAAACAAGTAAAAGAAATTAACTATAAAAAACTTTGTTTAATTACAATTTTTACTTTTATACTGGGACTGTTCATTCGTTATTTAGATGTAAAGATTTTAATTTATTTTATATATAATCAAGAGCTTTTGCGAAAGATTCTTTTAAGTTTTTTTAATATCTTAATTTCTTTTATAGCTATTTTAGTATTAAAGTCATTGTTAGAAAAGAAAGAAGATATATTTTTGTTTACCGTAATATTAAGTTATGTATTTAAGATTTTAAGAAATATTTATTTGGTTTATTCTTTTGGTGAAAATGGATTTATGATTTTTGCTGCAGATTGTTTTTATATTATTTATAGGGTACTTCCATTAGTGGGTATAGTCATTGTGTTTATAGAAAAATATAACCTTGTTTATAGGATGTTTGAGGAAACCAAAAAATTAGAAAATAAGCTTTTAAAGTATTATAGTGTTACCGAAAAAACTCCTAATCCTATATTTATAATTGATGAAAGTGAAAAAATTGAATATGTTAATCAATCATTAATAAAGCTGGTAAAAGAATGCTTCAATTATGGTAATATTTTAGGGAAGAAGATAAACGACTTTAAACTAGAGCCAGATATTATGACAATGGTTACTAGAGTTATGGTAACGGTAGATAACAAAGGAATGTGGAATGATAGAATAGTTTTAACAGGCAATGATAACAGGAAGTATTATTTTAATATTTTTGTTATGGGGATTTTCGATGAGGGAAAAAAACAATATGTAGTCCTTATGATAGATGAAACTGAAAATAAAAATATTGCTTTACAACTTCAAAAGAGTGAAAGAAAGTTTAGAGAGATAACTGACAGTGTTCATGATTTAATATGTAAAGTAGATAAAGAAGGAAGAATAGAGTATTGCTCTCCTTCATATACAAAGTTGTTTGGTGGATCTCATGAAGATTATGAAAAGCTTCCATGGGTTCATAATATTCATATTGAGGATGCGGAAAAGGTTGTAAAGGATATTGAGCAGTCTGTTAAAGAAAACAAAACTGTAACTAATGAATGTAAAATGAAACATAACAAGGATAGCTTTATTGATGTAGAGTATGTAATAAATCCTGTGGAAGAAAAACAAAAAATTAAGGGTGCTATAATAAGTGCAAGAAACATAACTATAAAGAAAAACGCAATGGAAAAGCTTGAAAAGACAGAAAAGAGATATAGGGATATCTTTAATATGTGTCCAGATATGATATACTTGATAGACGTTAATAACTTTAACATTTTAGATGTTAATCCATCAATGTGTGAATTACTTGACAAGCCAAAGGAAATATTATTACAGAAAAATGCGAGAACTATTTTTAATAGATTTAATTTGGATGAACAACAAAGCATAATAAATTCTTTAGAAGATGGATTAGTAGTTAGAGGACATGAGGTTTGTTTTAATCATTGCGGGGAACAGCGGTATTTAGAAGTAAATTATTCCCGTTTTAGTGAAGAGGGAAGACTTACAAAGATATTATGCTTAGCTAGAGACGTGACGGAAAAAAAGAAGATAATAGAGTTAAGAGAGGAACATGAAAGAAATAGAAAAAGATTAGTTGAAGCCCTTCAGTATGATCAGCTTAAAACGGAGTTTTTTGCTAACATTTCCCATGAGTTAAGGACACCAATCAATGTGATATTTTCTGCTTTGCAGGTTTTAGATATATATAAATCAAGTGCTCATATAATAAATATGCCTTACGAGAAGTATAGTGGAGTTATGAGGCAAAATTGCTATAGGCTATTAAGACTTATAAACAATCTTATTGATATAACGAAAATAGATTCAGGTTACTTTAAACTAAATTACGGAAAGTATGACATAGTAAAGATTGTAGAAGATATAACTACATCTGTTGTTACTTATGCTGAAAATAAGGAAGTAAAAGTGGTTTTTGATACATTAGTAGAGGAACTCTATATGTACTGTGATGCTGATAAAATAGAGAGAATAGTATTAAATTTATTGGCCAATGCTGTAAAGTTTACGGAAAGTAAAGGAAGAATTAATGTATTTATGAAGGCAAGTGAGAATGAAGTAGTGATTTCAGTAAGAGATACAGGTAGAGGAATTCCTAAGGACAAGCTAGATATAATCTTTGAGAGATTTAGGCAGGTAGATAAATCACTTACAAGGGATCATGAAGGAAGTGGAATCGGATTATCTCTTGTGAAATCTCTAGTTGAACTTCATAATGGACAAATAGTAGTATACAGTGAGGAAAATAAAGGGAGTGAGTTTATAGTAACCATACCTTTTATGGAGAAAGTAGAAGGAGAAGTAACTGGAAGTTTAAGTGAAAAAGAAGGGGCAAGGATTGAGCGGATAAGCATAGAGTTTTCTGATATATATGAAATTCAGTAAATCATGCCTGCTTTAGAAGAGCGGACTTCTCGGTTAATACTCCCAACGGAGCAAGGTTACTCGAGTTAACAAGATTGTTTCGAACAATAGCTGCATAACAATAAGTTACATTTATCTCCATTCTAAGAGAATGGAGATAAATATTATAATATGTTGTAAATTATGAAAAAAATATCGATAATTGCGATAAATAAAATGTAAAAAAAGTGTAAAAAAAGTAGAGGAAAAGTGGAGAGAAATAGTATAATTATAGTGGGTACTATATTAACTTGCAGTGTAAAGGATTACCTGATATGTCTATAGATAGAGAATTTCATAATTTAGTTATCTAAGGATTAAAGTTGCTTATCCTTGGTTAAAGAAAAAATTAAAGTTTTTATTAAGGATTATTATTTTTAAAAATTAAACATCAAAACATTGAAGAAATGTATATAAAAATTTATATTAACTAGATATATAGCTCTAGGGCACAAAGTAGAACATATAATATAAGCAGAAGGGGATATGCAGTATGAACATAAGTAAATTAGAAAACAGAATTGCCCATATAAGCATATGCATAATAGTATTTTTTTTAGTATTGTTGACTTTTATTGGAGGTAAGGAATTACAGCTTACGTACACATATTTTTTGAGTTCAATTACAACTCAATTTATATTAACCCTTGTACTTTCTTTAGTTTGTCTAATTTATTTTATATTGTCAAAAGAACAGTACGTTTTGTTTATAACCTTAGACTATATAGTACTTTCAGGCTTGAAACTGGGAGATATGATATCTCTGTTTTCTAATACAAATGTTCAAATATTCCCTTATTTAAACAATACAATAAACGTATCCTACTCTATAGTTAGCATGGTCATTATATATGGTTGCTACAAAAGTAAAGAAGTAAAGGAGATTAATTATAAAAAACTTTGCTTAATTACAGTTTTTACTTTTATACTAGGAATCCTAATTCGTTATTTAGATGTGAAAATTTTAGTTAACTTTATATATAATCAAGAGATTTGGCGAAAAATTCTTTTAGGTTGTATTAATATCTCAATTTGTTTTATCGCTATTTTAGTATTGAAACAGTTGTTAGAAAAGAAAGAAGATATATTTTTATTTACCGTAATATTAAGTTATGTATTTAAGATTTTAAGATATATTTATTGTTTTTATTCCTTTGGTGAAAGCGGTTCTTTGATTTTTGCAGCAGATTGCTTCTATATTATTTATAGAATACTTCCTTTAGTGGGGATAGTGATTGTATTTATAGAAAAGTATAATCTTGTTTTTAGTGTGTTTGAAGAAACTAAAAAATTAGAAAATAAGCTATTAAAGCATTATAGTGTTACTGAAAAGACTCCTAATGCCATATTTATAATAGATGAAAATGGAAAAGTTGAGTATGCTAACCCATCATTAGTAGCACTAATAGAAAAATGCTTTAATTATAAAGGAATTATAGGGAAAAAGATAAATGAGCTTATAGTAGAATTGGATATTGCTAAAATGATTCCTAGAATTATGGTAACAGTAGATAGAAATAAGCTGTGGAATGATAACATAGCATTAACAGGAATTGATAAGAAAAAATATTATTTTAATGTTTTTGTTATGGGGATTTTTAATGAGGAAAAAAAACAATATGTTGTCCTTATGATAGATGAAACAGAAAATAAAAGTATTGCCATAAAGCTTCAAAAAAGCGAAAGGAAGTTTAGGCAGATAACTGATAGTGTTCATGACTTAATCTGTAAGGTAGATAAAGAGGGAAGGATAGAATACTGTTCTCCGTCATATACAAAGTTATTTGGAGGATCTAATGACTACTATCAAAAAGTTCCTTGGATTCATAATGTTCATGATGATGATGTAGAAAAGGTATTGAATGATATTCAACAATGTATAAAAGAAAGAAAGACTGTAACTAATGAATGTAAAATTCAACAAAATAAAAACAATTTTATTTATGTTGAATATGTAATAGATCCAATAGAAGAAAAAGAGAAAACTGGCGGTGCTATAATAAGTGCAAGAGATATTACTGTGAGAAAGAATGCAGTGAAAAAGCTTGAAAAGACAGAGAAGACATATAAGGATATTTTTAATATGTGTCCAGATATGATATATTTAATGGAAGTTAACAGCCTTAACATTTTAGATGTGAATCCATCAATGTGTGAATTACTTGGCAAGTCAAAAGAATTATTATTGCAGAAAAATGCAAGCAACGTTTTTAATGGATTTGACTTTAGTGAAGAGCAAGACATATTAAATTATTTAGAACAGGGATTAACAGTTATAGGACATGAAATTTCCTTCAATCATTGTGGAGAACAAAGATATCTTGAAGTAAATTACTCTCCTTTAATTGAAGGTGGAAAACTTGCAAAGATATTATGTTTGGCTAGAGATGTTACGGAAAAAAGAAAGATAATTAAGCTACAGCATGAGCATGAAATAAGTACAAAGAGATTGCTGGAAGCTCTTCAATATGACCAACTCAAAACAGAATTTTTTGCTAACATTTCTCATGAATTAAGAACACCAATTAACGTAATATTTTCTGCTTTACAGGTTTTAGATATATATAAACCTAACACTCACATAATCAATATGCCTTATGATAAGTATAGTATAGTAATGAAGCAAAATTGTTATAGACTGCTAAGACTTATAAACAATCTTATAGATATAACCAAAATAGATTCTGGATATTTTAAACTAAACTATGGAATGCATGATATAGTAGGCATTATAGAAGATATAACTATATCTGTTGTTACTTATGCTGAAAATAAGGGAATAGAAGTAATTTTTGATACATTAGTAGAAGAACTTTATATTTACTGTGACCCGGATAAAGTAGAAAGAATAATATTGAATCTATTATCTAATGCTATAAAGTTTACTGATAATGGAGGAAGTATTACTGTATTTATCGATGCAAATGAAACGGAAGTATTTATTTCGGTAAAGGATACAGGAAGAGGTATTCCTAAGGATAAGTTAGATATAATCTTTGAAAGATTTAGACAAGTAGATAAATCCCTTACTAGAGAGCAAGAGGGTAGTGGGATTGGATTATCTCTTGTAAAATCTTTGGTTGAACTTCATGGCGGGAAAATAACAGTAAAAAGTGAGATAAATAAAGGAAGTGAGTTTATAATAAACATGCCTTTTATTGAAATGAAGATAGACAATGTAAATCAAAATTTTAATGAAAAGCAAGAAGCAAATATTGAAAGGATAAACATAGAGTTTTCTGATATTTATGATATTTGTTAGAACTTATGATATATTGTGAAAAAGTTAATTATTTTAATTACAATAAAATTAAAGCCGGTTTTTGTCTGGTCGAAAAGAGTGTTTCAACTTTAATAAAGTAAAATATAGTGGTATAATGATAAACGAGACTTATATTAAAAAGTCTCGTTTATTTTTTTGTATTTTTATCAATAAAATTAATAGGTAAATATATTTAATAACATAAAATTCTGGAGGTAATTATTATGAAGATCGGGGTAGTAATGGGTGGAATATCTTCTGAAAGAGAAGTATCATTACAAAGTGGACAATCCGTAATTGCTTTTTTAGATAAAGAAAAGTATGAAGTTATTCCTGTAGTGATTGATAAGAAGGAAGATATTGTAGAAAAAGTACAGGGAATAGATTTTGCTTTACTTGCTTTGCATGGTAAGTTTGGAGAAGATGGAACGGTACAAGCTATTCTTCAAACATTAGGTATTCCTTATTCAGGTTGTGATACCTTAAGTAGTGCTGTGTGCATGGATAAGGATATGACTAAGAAGGTTTTAAAGGCTTCAGGAATAAGAACAGCACAGTGGTTTACTGTGAAAAAGATTGAAGATATAGATTATAAGAAGATTGAAGATATGGGATACCCTGTGGTTATAAAACCTAATAGTGGTGGTTCCTCTGTTGCAACATTTATTATTCATAGAAAAGAAGAAGTAAAAGCTGCTGTAGAAGAGGGGCTAAAATGGGACAAGGAAGTTATGATAGAAGAATATATAAAAGGAGATGAAATTACTTGTCCAATCTTAGATGGGAAAATGCTACCTGTACTAGCAATTAAACCGAAATCAGATTTCTTTGATTTTACATCAAAATACTCTGATGGAGGAGCTGATGAGTTCATCGTAGAACTGGAAGAAAACCTTCATAAGGAAGTAGAAGTGATGGCTCTTAATACTTATGAAGCACTAAAGTGTAGTGTTTATGCAAGGGTTGATATGATAATAAGTAAGGGTATTCCTTATATTCTTGAGGTTAATACGCTTCCTGGAATGACCAAAAATAGTCTTTTCCCTAAAAGTGCTGCAGGTATAGGTGTAAGTTTTTCTAAGTTATTAGATTTAATTATAGAGCATTCTTTAAAAGAACGAGGTTAAACCTTCATTAAAATTCGTTAACGGTTCAAGTTGTGTATCTTTAAGCAAGACGTATTATATCGTCTTGCTTTTTTGTATTAGAAAACCCCTGGTTAGACCAGGGGTTCAGTGAAGCTTTTAGCTATGGGACACAATATAAAAACTCCTTTTGATATAATAAAATTGCGGTCTGCCAACTGCAA
>NZ_BOPZ01000016.1:5072-87913 GCF_018332455.1 Clostridium polyendosporum | reverse complement strand
GGTTGATAGGTCAGAGGTGTAAGCATGGTAACATGTTGAGCTGACTGATACTAATAGGTCGAGGGCTTGACCAATAAAAAGGCTAAAACTTATGTGCAATTTTGAAAGAACAATAATCTTTCAAAAAAATATTGACAATATTGTGTCAATACAGTATAATACGAAATGTAAGTTTGATATCTGGTGATGATGCTTTTAGAGGATACACTCGTTCCCATACCGAACACGATGGTTAAGCTCTAAGAGGCCGATGGTACTGCACGGGCGACTGTGTGGGAGAGTAGGAGGTTGCCAGGTTAGTATATGGATCTTTAGCTCAGTTGGTTAGAGCAACCGGCTCATAACCGGTTGGTCCGGGGTTCGAGTCCCTGAAGGTCCACCATTTGGGGGTATAGCTCAGTTGGGAGAGCACCTGCCTTGCACGCAGGGGGTCAAGAGTTCGAATCTCTTTATCTCCACCAAATAAAAGCTATGAACGAAAGTTCATAGCTTTTTTGTTTTATAATAAGATGATTTATTTTTCTCTATACATTAAATAAATCAGTATATTATAATTATTAATAGGAAGTACTATAATTGATATGTTTTGAGTAGAAAACTATTTACAATAAAGGGGAAAAAATATGTCTTTTTATAGAATAAAGCAATTTTGGTGGGCAATAAGTTGCCATTTTAAAAAAATAGATAAAAATTTCATAAATAAATATTTAAATGAAGAAGAAAAAAAAATTTTTAATAAATTAAGAAAAAGTGATAAACATCATTCTATAAGGGTATCAAAGGATGCTTTAGCTATGTTAGAAGTAAGTGTAGATAAGGAAAGTATAGATCAAGATAAGTTTGCAAAAGTAGCTTTGCTTCATGATATAGGAAAGAGTGAAGGATCTTTAAATACTATTGAGAAATCTATAATGGTATTATTAGATAAATCAACAAAGGGAAGAATAAGAAAGTATAATAATATAAAAGTGATTGATGCTTATTATAATCATGCACAAAAGGGAGTTAATATATTAAAAAAATATAATTACTCTAAAGATTTTTTAGATGTTATTGAAAAACATCATACAAATGTACCTATAGATAATAAAATGTTAAAGATTTTAAAGTATAGTGATGATAAAAATTAGATTAAAAAATAAAACAGGAGGGATGTTATGGGGCAATCAAACTTAAGAAGAGAAGCTATATTAAAGAGTCTTAAAAAAACTTCTGAACCTCAAAAAGGTACTAACTTAGCTAGTGAATTTGCGGTAACAAGGCAAATAATAGTTAAGGATATAGCAATTTTAAGAGCAGAAGGACATAATATAATTGCAACGCCAGATGGATATATTATGAAAAAAAATATTACTAACAAGATCAAAAAAATAATAGCCGTAAATCATGGTATAGATGAAGTAGAAAATGAGTTGAAAATGATTGTAAGTTATGGAGGCATAATAGAAGATGTAATAGTAGAACATCCTCTTTATGGTGAAATAAGAGCAATGCTGATGATAAGAAATCTTAATGAATTAAATAAGTTTATGAAAAAGTTTAAGGAAATTAATGCACAACCACTTTCGGTTCTAACTGGGGGAGTTCATATTCACACTATATCCACAGAATCAGAAGAAGATATGAGTAATATACTTAAGGAACTTAAGAAAAAACAATATTTGATATCAGAATAGCTTTTAATATAAATATTACATTAAGTTATTATTAATTATTTAAAGAAGGTGTTAAAGTGATAAAAAAGTTCTGGTTCATTATAGCAGCATTATTTTGTTTCTTAATGATTATATTTTTATCTTCTAATCTTATAGTAAATATTCAGTGGTTTAGTGAAATGAGATACCTTAGTGTTTACTTTACCAGACTAGTTGCAACCTTAAAACTTATAATTCCAATATTTGCGATTTGTTTCGCTACAATATATCTTTATAGCAAAAACATTACAAAAAAATTTACAGTGTTTATAGAACAAAATAGAAGAAAGTCAATTAATAGGATTATAGTTGTAAGTACACTTATAATTTCTATTTTCATGTCATTTATGATTGCATCTACTTATTGGTATAGAATACTTCAATTCACTAACTCTGAACCATTTCGGGTAAATGATCCTGTCTTTAATAAAGATATATCTTTTTATGTATTTAAGCTCCCATTAATCCAATCAATTTATAATGTATTAATATCTATTTTAGTTATTATAGGTATAATAACTTTAATAACTTTTGTTTTAGTAAGGTTGAAAAATAACGTTATAAGTATAGATAACTGGCGTGTTTCAAGAGGACAAACACTTAAAAGTTTTGCAGGAACTCAACTAGCAATAGTGTCATCTATTTTAATGATTATGATTGCTGGAGGGTATATATTAAAATCTTATTATCTATTATATAGCTCAAGTGGAATTGTTTTTGGAGCAGGATATACAGATGTTAAGATAACACTTTTATTTTATAAAATAATTACAGTAGTTAGTTTAATTTCATCCGTTATAGTATTCATAAGTATATTTAAAGGAAGATTTAAACATGTAGCTACAGTAGTAAGTATTATAATAGGCCTTATAATTTTAGAACCTATATTGGCAATATTTGTTCAACAATTTATAGTAAAATCAAATGAGATGGAATTTGAAAAAAATTATATTAGTAATAATATAGAAGCAACAAGAAAGGCTTTTAATATTGACAACATTAAAGAAAATAATTTTGAACCTAAAAATAGTTTAGATAATAATCAGCTTAATAATAATAAAGATATAATATCAAATCTTAAAGTAAATTCTATAAGTCCAGTACTTAATTTCTATAATCAGGTTCAAGTAATAAAGAATTATTATGAATTTTTAGATGCAGATACAGACAGATATTACTTTAATAATAATTATACGCAAGTATTTATAGCACCAAGAGAATTAGATAATAGTAATATAACTACTTGGCAAAATAAACATTTAAGGTATACGCATGGATATGGCGTAGCTATGAGTAAGGTTAATTCTGTAACATTAGATGGACAACCTGATTTTGTTATGAAAGATATACCTACAGAGAATTTAACAGATATTAGCTTAGATAATCCAAGAATATATTTTGGTGAAGGTTCTAATGATTATGCTATAGTAAATACGAAAGTTGAAGAACTTGATTATCCAAAGGGAGGAGAAAACCAAACTATAAAATACAATGGCTCAGCAGGAATAAAGATAAGTTGGTTTAATAGGTTACTTTATTCTATTTATGAAGGCAATATAAGAATATTGTTATCAGGAGATGTGAACTCAGATAGTAAAATTCTTATTAATAAAAATATAATAGAAAGAGTAAAAAAAATAGCACCATTTTTAAGTTACGATAGTGACCCATATTTAGTTACAAATGATGGAAGATTATTTTGGATAATAGATGCCTATACTACTTCTGATAAATATCCGTATTCACAACCATATAATAGCATAAATTATGTTAGAAATTCTATTAAGGTTACAGTTGATGCTTATAATGGAAATACTGATTTTTATATAGTAGATGAACAAGATCCTATAGCATTAAGTTACTCTAAGATATTTAAGGGCTTATTTAAAAATTCAGATCAAATGCCTAAAAAGCTAAAGGATCACTTTAAGTACCCTCAAGATTTATTTAAAGTACAGTGTGATGTTTTAGGAAAATATCATATGACTAATCCAATAGTATTTTTTACTCAAGAGGATCTTTGGGAAGTTTCATCTAATATTGTGAATGTAGAGGGTAAAGAGGGAACAAATGAGTCTCTTTACTTAATGACAAGGCTGCCAGAAGAAAAAAATATAGAGATGATTCTTTTTGAGTATTTTAATATGAAAGGAAAACAAAATATGGTAGCTTTGCTCGGAGGAAGAATGGATGGACAAAACTATGGAAAACTAGTAATGTATAAGTTCCCTCCACAGAAGACTATATTAAGCCCATACTTATTAAAAAATAAAATTTTATCTGACTCAGAGATATCAAAAGAGATAAGCTTATGGCAGGGAAAAGGATCTAAAGTTGAATATGGAGATACAGTTATAATACCTATAAATGACTCCTTATTTTACCTTGAAACAATTTATTTAAAAGCAGATGTTGAGAAATCTATGCCAGAAGTTAAGAAGATAATAATTTCAGATGGTGAAAGAATTGTAGGAGCAGAAACAGTAGAAAAGGCATTAGAAAAGTTATTTAAATATTCACCTCAGGTAGAGGGTGGAAATTTACCTATTAATGAATCTTCACAGATAAAGATTGAGAATAATGAAGATATAAAGAAAGCAAAAGATCTTTATGATAAAGCTATTGAAGCTCAAAAGTCTGGAGATTGGTCTACCTATGGGGAGTATATAAAACAATTAGGAGAAATGCTTGGTAATTTAAGTAATAAATAATATTCTTATTATTTTTAACAAGACAAGAATCTCACTATTCTTTTATTGCTAGAGAATAGTGAGGTTTTTACTATCTTTTTATTAGGTAAAATATGATATAATTTTATTAAATTATTTATTATGCATTACTATTAGGAGGTTAAAATGGATTATGATGTTTTGATATTAGGTGGTGGTATTATAGGATGTGCTGCTGCTTATGAATTATCAAAATATAACTTAAATATTGCTGTTATTGAAAAAGATTATGATATTGCTGATGATATATCCTTAGTAAATACAGCTATTGTATTTGATGGTTCTGAAACTAAAGATGATCTTATGAGTAAACTTGAACATATAGGTAATTCTATGCTATTTGATATAACAAAGAAATTTAATGTTCCTTTTAAAAGAGTAGGATCACTTAAGATAGTGCAGGATGAAGAAGGCGTTAAGATACTTGAGGATATGTATAATAGAGCAAAAAAAAGAGGTATAGAAAATATATATTTAATAGATGATAAAGCAGTTTATGATATAGAACCTCATTTAAAAATTAATGTAAAGAAGGCATTATACTCAGGTAATACAGCAGTAATATGTCCTTATGACTTAGCTATAGCATATGCTGAAGTTGCTTTTGATAACGGTGTTATTTTTAGGTTAGAGGAGATTGTGCAAGATATTCAAAAGATTACTAAGGGTTTTAAGGTTACTACAAATAAAAATAAATTTACTTGTAGAGTTGTTATTAACACAATACCTGGAGATAATTACACTATAGATTTAAGTAGAAGTACAATTAAGAATGATCATAATAGAATACAGTATCTTCTTTTAGATGAGAAATTTAAATGTAGACTTTCAAATGTCGTTATGAAGGTTAAAGGCGAGGATAATCTAATAAATCAAGTTCCAACCCTTTCAGGAGGAACACTTATTGGTATCAATACTAATAAGTCCTTAGGTTTTAAGGAGTTGCTTGAGGAGGCATCAAATCTTATTCCAGAAGTGACAAAGGATGACGTAAATAGTATATTTTATGATAACTATAGTAAAGATTTGATGTTTATAGATGATAGTAATAGTACAAAAGGTTATATAAAGGTTACAGGAAAACATTATGCAGAGATAACTATTGCTCCTTCTTTAGGCAAAATGCTGTGTGAAACTGTTGTTAGTAATTTAAGTTCTACTCTTAAGAAGAATTTTATAGATAAAAGAAGAGATTTTTATAGATTTAGGGATATGACAAAGGAACAGAGAAATGAAGCAATTTCTTTGGATAAGAGATATGGAAAAATTATATGTTTATGTAATAAAGTTTCTGAGGGGGAAATTGTAGATGCTATAAGAAGGCCTCTAGGAGCAAGAACTGTTGAAGGAGTAAAGAGAAGAACGGGAGCCACATTCGGTAATTGTCATGGTGCATATTGCATAAGTAAGATAATAGATATTCTAGCAAGGGAAATGGATAAGAAACCTACAGAGATTGTTGGGGATTCTAAAAACTCTAAGGTTTTAGCATCCAGAATTAAAGAATTTAATGATATGTAGTAAAATTATTTTTATATAAGCTAAGCTATAATAAATTTAAGGAAGTAAAGTTATCTATAATAACTTTTAAAAATTTTAAGGTTATTTATTATGTTACTGTCATAAAAATATAAGAACTTCAGAGGAGGAATCACTTTGAAGAGTGAGGATATTTTTACAACTGTTATTAGGATTAAAGGTTCAAGCAAGTTTAATGTAGTTTCTGTTAAGAGTAGTAAACCTGTAGATAAACAACTCTGGCTTGAGATTTCAAAGATATTAAGCAGGGTTTATGTAGGTGTACCTACTAAGATAGGAGATATTATATGCAAGAATATATTAAATACAGGAGTAGATATAATATGTACTAAAAATATTCCTAAGGAAAGTTAGTATATAATATTGAATTGCAGTAGTTATTTATAATTAGCTTGTTTTTAATTTGCAGGAATTAATTTGAATTATTGACAATGGGAAAATAAATATATATAATATATTAAAATTCTATATTTAAACTGACGAAGAGGTTAGTAGTAGTGTTTAAGATTTCAGAGAGTCGGTGGTTGGTGTGAACCGATACTTGTACATTGTGAATCCACCTCTGAGGGACTACGATGAGTAGTACGGATTTACCGTTATATTATAATTAAGAGGATAGTTTTTACTATCAATTAGGGTGGCAACGCGGAGTCTTTCGTCCCTATGGGGAAGAAGGGCTTTTTTGTTTTGCTAAAAATAGTTTATTTTTAAAGTAAAATTACTATAGAATAAATTTAACATTTAATTTTTATGAGTTAAACTAGAAAATTTAATATTTGTATAACAAATAGTTACTATGAAAGGAGATAGTCAAATGCTAGATTTAAAAAGAATAAGAACTAACACAGAAGAAATAAAGGCTGCTTTATTAAATAGAGGAGAAGATTTTAATGTATCTGTAATTGATGAAGTAATAGCTTTAGATGAGGAAAGAAGAAGTATACTTGTCGAGGTTGAAGCTTTAAAGAGTAAGAGAAATCAAGTTTCAGCTGAAATACCAAAGAGAAAGAAGGCTGGAGAAGATGTAACTCCTATAATGGAAGAGATGAGAACTCTTGGAGACAAGATAAAAGAAGATGATGCCAAGGTATCTGAAATAGATGAAAAAATAAATTATATCATGCTTAGAATCCCTAATATTCCAAATCCTGCAGTTCCAGATGGAGATACAGATGAAGATAATGTTGAAATAAAAAGATGGGGAGAGCCAACAAAGTTTGATTTTGATCCAAAGGCACACTGGGACATAGGGGCAGATCTTAATCTTTTAGATTTTGAAAGAGCAGGAAAGATAACAGGGTCAAGATTTACTATGTATAAGGGGTTAGGAGCTAGACTTGAAAGAGCGATAATAAATTACTTCCTTGATAAGCATACTGGGGAAAATGGATATACAGAACTTTTTGTACCATTTATGGTTAATAGAGATAGTATGACAGGAACAGGACAGCTTCCAAAGTTTGAAGAAGATGCTTTCAAGGTTGAGAATAATGGATACTTCTTAATACCAACTGCAGAGGTCCCTGTAACTAATATGTATAGAGATGAAATATTAAAGGGAGATGAACTTCCAATAAAGCATGTAGCATACAGTGCATGTTTTAGAGCAGAAGCAGGTTCAGCTGGAAGAGATACAAGAGGTCTTATAAGACAACATCAATTCAATAAAGTTGAATTAGTTAAGTTCTGTAAACCAGAACAATCATATCAAGAACTAGATAACCTTGTTAAGGATGCAGAATCAGTACTACAAGGCTTAGGAATACCATATAGAATAGTTAGAATATGTAAAGGAGATTTAGGATTTACTGCAGCTCTTAAGTTTGATATTGAAGTTTGGATGCCAAGTTATAACAGATATGTTGAGATTTCAAGCTGTTCAAATTTTGAAGAATTCCAAGCAAGAAGAGCTAATATTAAATATAAAGATAATCCTAAAGATAAGCCACAATTCGTACACACATTAAATGGATCAGGAGTAGCTATAGGAAGAACTGTAGCAGCTATTCTTGAAAACTTCCAACAAGCAGATGGAAGTGTAGTTATACCAGAAGCATTAAGACCATACATGGGAGTAGATATAGTAAAATAATCTTTAAAAGACTGCTGATATTACGTCAGCAGTTTTATTTTACTATATAGATCAGTTATAAAATTGTGAAGTTGTGGATAACGTGGATAACTTAGAACACAATCCATGGAGTGGATCTTTTTATATTATATATAGAAAGAGAATAAAGTGTAGATATTTAAATATACTAAGAATGTAGTATTCGACATGTTTTTTTAAAATTATTAAAAAATTTGATTTTAAGTGTTGACACAAGTGACATAGCTTGATATAATATCATCTGTAAGCACGGAGAGATGGTCGAGTTGGTTTAAGGCACCGGTCTTGAAAACCGGCGTACGGGTGACCGTACCGTGGGTTCGAATCCCACTCTCTCCGCCATTTTTTTATTTAAAAAACTTTTTATAGGATATATGGAGAAATACTCAAGTGGCCGAAGAGGCGCCCCTGCTAAGGGCGTAGGTCGGGTAACCGGCGCGAGGGTTCAAATCCCTCTTTCTCCGCCAAAAACACCTAGTGATATCACTAGGTGTTTTTCATGTATGAAAATATTACAATTATATACGGGGGAACATGTTCATTTCTATAAAAATGTTAATTATATATTTATAAAATAGTTATTTAATGTAATAATATTTTTATAAATAGCATTTCATATAAATTTAGGGGGTTTTTATGGAGTTGAGCTTACTTATAAAAGATATGGTGAAAGAATTTTCAAAATTAGAAGAAGTAGAAGGAATAATGCTAGCTGGGTCTCATGCAACAAATACTAATGATAAGGATTCAGACTATGATATATATGTATATTGTTCAAAAGATATTTCTTTAGAAAAGAGAAAAAACATAACTGATAAATATTGCTCATACATGGAACTTAACAATGAATTTTGGGAAACAGAAGATGATGGTGTATTAATGGATAACATTCAAGTAGAGCTTATATATAGAAGACTAGAGTGGATAGACACTATTTTAGAAAAAAACTTAATAAATTATCAAGCAGATGTAGGATATACGACTTGTTTTTGCAGTAATTTTATTAACTCTCTTATACTATATGATAAAAGTGGAGTCTTAAAAAAGCTTCAAGAAAAATATAACATAATATATCCACAGCAATTAAAAATAAATATTATAAAAAAGAATTACCCTCTATTAAAGTCAAAGATGCCAGCATATTATTATCAAATTGAGAAAGCTATTAAGAGAAATGATTTAGTTAGTATAAATCACAGGGTAGCAGCATTATTAGCAAGTTACTTCGATATTATATTTGCAATAAATGAAATGCTACATCCAGGTGAAAAGAAGATTCTAAAAGTAATAAAAGAAAAAGCTAAAAAAGTTCCTAAGAATATGGAGAATGATATAACAAACATATTAAAAGCAGCAGCTTTTTGTGATAAAAGGATATTAAGAGAAATAGATGATTTAATGATGAATCTTGATTCATTATTAAAAGAAGAGGAGGCTATTTTTTAATTAATATAGTATGTTTACAAATATGGAAAAAATTTTTTAATTCAGGATGTTGACATAAATTTTATTCGCTGATATAATAAGTATTGTGTTTGACACGGAGAGATGGTCGAGTTGGTTTAAGGCACCGGTCTTGAAAACCGGCGTACGGGTGACCGTACCGTGGGTTCGAATCCCACTCTCTCCGCCATTAACATTTAAAAAAAACTTTTTGTAGGACATATGGAGAAATACTCAAGTGGCCGAAGAGGCGCCCCTGCTAAGGGCGTAGGTCGGGTAACCGGCGCGAGGGTTCAAATCCCTCTTTCTCCGCCAAAAAACCTAGTGATATCACTAGGTTTTTTTTATTTGTTGCAACTTCATAAAGTGAAATGTGACTAAAGTTAAGCAAGTTCAATCCTATTAAATTCTATTTTCAATTAATTAAATTAACATTTAACGCCTATAAGCCATTGTGCATATAATAGTAAATCAGAGATTATTATGGGTGAATTTATGGGAAAGAAAAACATTTTAAATAAGATAATGAGTAAATCTCCTATTATCAACATTAATGACAATTCAAAGATAGTTTTCATAAGTGATTGTCATAGAGGGGATGGAAGTTTTAAAGATAATTTTCTTCCTAATGCTAATATATATATAACAGCATTAAACTATTATTATAACAATGGTTTTACTTATATAGAAATAGGAGATAGTGATGAACTTTGGGAAATAAAACATTTGAAAGATATATATGAAACATATATAGATGTATTTAATATACTTTTAAAATTTAAAGAGAATAATAGATTTTATATGATATGGGGCAATCATGATGAAGTGAAAAAGAAGGCACGTTTTAGAGAAAAAATTTGTAAGCGGGAACTTAAGATGGAAGGTGAGACTTGTCTTTACAAGCTCTATAATGATTTAACCATATATGAAGGACTTGTACTTGAATATACAAGCAGTAATAGTAGTGGTATTACTAAAAAACAAAGTTTCTTTGTAGTACATGGTCATCAACTTGATTGCATAAATTATAATTTAAGTATAATCGCTAAGTATTTAGTGAGATATGTATGGAGTTTCCTTGAAGTTAATTTTGGCTTTAAGAATAACACTAGTCCTGCTAAAAGTCATACAAAAAGAGATGTAATAGATAGGAAAATACAGAAATGGGCAGGAGAAAATAATCAACCTATAATTACAGGTCATACTCATAATACTAGGTTTCCTAACCCTTCAGAAAATCCATATTTTAATGATGGGTGCTGCGTTCAACCATATTCAATAAGTACTATTGAAATTGAAAGTGGAAAGATATCTCTTGTAAAGTGGAGCGTTAAGACTATGAATGATGGAGTATTAATCATAAAGAGAGTGTGTATAGGGGGGCCAGAATTTATAACTAAGTATTAGTTTTGAATAACTCAAGATTTCTTATTATTATAAGTTCTAAAATGCTTATGTAATTATACTGGTTGAAGCATATTTTGTAAAATAATATAATAAATGTAAGAGGGTGTTCATTTATAGATAAAAAAAAGGGGGGGGATTTAGTGCTAAAAGGAGATAAAGTATATTTAAGATCTGTAGAAAAAAGAGATGTAAATATTTTTTGTAGTATTTGCTCAGATAAAGAGGTAAGAAGGTATGACGGTGGACATATAATATATCCTTCTACTGAGTATGTAATGCAGCATTTTGATCAACTTATGAATATTAATAGAAAAACCTTAAGCATAATTAATGAAAAGGGAACGTTAGTAGGTTATATAACATATAAAGAATCTGAGGATACAAGTAACGTTTATTCTATAGGTATAACTATAGGAAGCGTATATTGGAATAGGGGATATGGGCAGGATTCTATAAATATACTTTTAGATTATCTTTTTATGTATAGAAATGCTCAAAGGATAGAACTTGAAGTTGTATCCTATAATGAAAGAGCTATAAGATGTTATGAAAGATGCAGGTTTATTATCGAAGGAACCAAGAGAAAGAAGTACTTTTGTCGAGGACAATATCATGATGTATTGATAATGGGAATTTTAAGAGAAGATTATAAATTGGTAGAAAATGAAGTGTAACTTATTGTTGCACTTTTCTTTATAAATGTAATTGAAAATTACTTTCAATAAGGTATAATAGAGTATATGATTTACATGATAGAATTTAAACTAGGGGAAGGGGAGCTCTAAATGAGAGTATTGAATCCACAATTAAAAGCAGTAAGAAAATTAGGAATAGATATTAAAATAAGCAATGGGTTTAGAGAATTTATGGTATCCTTTGATAAGGAAGGTTTAACTTATGCCGATTTATTAAGTTATAATGTTAATACTAAAGTTTACTCTATGATTAGAAATTGTTGCGCAGCTATTCCGTTAACAGTATTAGAAACTGGTAGAAGTGAAGAAGAAGATAAGGAAATTAATGAATTAATTGATAAGATATTAGAGGAAATTGGAGAAGAAATAAGGAAAACTATATAATAAACTTAAAAAACTGCCCTCATTAATATATGAGATAAGGCAGTTTTTTTGTATATTTACCCGTTTATTTAAGTGTAAATAAAAGTAGCATTTAGGTTATAATTATAGGTGAACATATGTTTTGTAAAATTATAGTATGAAAGTTAGGGGAAAAATAGTGGGCGTATTTGTATAAATATTTATTTAGGAGAGATATTATGGGGATTAAATTTATATATGGTAGAGCTGGTAGTGGAAAAAGTCATTACTGTATTAATCAGATAAAAAAGAGAATAGAAAATAATGCCTTAAGTAAGCTGATACTTTTAGTACCAGAGCAGTTTACTTTCCAGACAGAAAATAGACTTCTAAAAATGATTGGAGAGAAGAGTGTACTTAAAGCTGAGGTTTTAAGTTTTAAAAGAATGGCACATAGGGTCTTCAGTGAATGTGGTGGATTAAGTCATAGAAGAATGAATGAGGCCGGAAAGGATATGCTTCTTTATAAGATATTAGAGGACTTGGGTAATGATATGACCATATTCTTTAGAGCTTCAAGGCAGCAAGGTTTTATAGATGTAATATCTAAAACAATTACAGAATTTAAGAAGTATAACGTTACCCAAGAAATACTTAATAACACTATTAAAGAGTTAAGTGCAGAAGATGAAGATTTAAAGATGAAACTTCATGATTTAACCTTAATTTTTAATAAATTTAATGAAGCAATTAATAAAAACTATATAGATCCCGATGATGAGTTAACCATGCTTTCTAAAAAGTTAGATAATTGCAATATTTATGATGGAGCAGAAGTTTGGGTAGATGAATTTACTACATTTACTCCACAGCAGTATGAGGTTCTTATAAAGCTTATGAAGAAAGTTAAGAGAGTAAATTTTGCGCTTACCATGGATGATAGAGAAGAAGAGCGAGGAGAGACTGATATATTTAATGTAACTAAGAATACTGAAAGTAAGCTTATGAAGCTAGCTCAGGAAAATCGGATATCTTATGATGGGTATGTAAATATCAATAAGGAAGTAGGATGGAGATTTAAAAAAAGCGATGAGTTAAACCACATTGAAAGGCACTTTTTTTCCTATCCATTTAAAGTTTATCAAAGAGAAAATGGAGATATAAGAATTTATAAGGCAAGTAATAACTATGATGAAGTAGAAACTATAGCTAAGGATATTGTTGCTCTTGTAAGAGATAAAAACTACAGGTATAAGGATATTTCTGTAGTATGTAGAAATATTGAAGACTATGAAAAGATAACTTCAGTAATATTCTCTCAGTATAATATTCCTTACTTTATCGATAAAAAAAGAGATGTGGTGAGTAATCCTCTCATAGTACTAATTAACTCTATATTTGATATATTCACAAAAAATTGGAGTTATGAAAGTGTATTTAAATACTTAAAGACAGGACTTACACCTATTGAAAAACACTACATAGATATTCTTGAAAACTATGTGCTTTCAAATGGAATAAAGGGAAGTAAGTGGACGGGGGAATGGTGGGATTATCCTGTGTCTAATGGCTTTAAGAAGGAAGAGGAACTTTCCACTGAGGATAAACAGAAGCTCGCTTTAATAAATGATATAAAGGATGAAGTAAGGTTTCCACTACAGGAGTTTTATAAAGAAATTAAGGGTAAAAATAGCGTAAGAGATATTTCAATTAAGTTATATGATTTCTTAAATAATATTGGGGTTATTTCAAAGGTAGAAAAGTGGTCAGAGGATTTTGAGAATAAAGGTATACAGGATAGAGCTAAAGAATACTCACAAGTAATAGATATTGTTATGCAGGTTCTTGATCAAGCTGTAGAAGTTATGGGGAAGGAAAATGTTGATTTTAGTAGTTATATAAAAATAATAAATGTTGGTTTTCAAAAACATGAGATGGGACTCATTCCTGTAGCTTTAGATCAGGTGAATATTGGAGATGTAGCTAGAATAAGAGGTAGAGATGTTAAAGCATTATATATTGTAGGTGCTAATGATGGAGTACTTCCAGCTTCAAATAAGGATGAAGGAATATTATCAGATAGAGATAGAGAACTTTTAAAAGAAGTGGGTATGGAACTTGCAGCAGATACAAAGACAAAAGCTTTTGAGGAGCAGTTTCTTGTGTATACTGTATTAACTATATCAAGTAGGTATCTTATGATAAGCTATCCTCTTGCTGATTTTGAAGGGAAATCTTTAAGATCTTCTATAATCATCCCTAGACTTAAGAAGATTTTTCCTAAAATTAAAGAGGAAAGTGATTTATATAAGATTAATAGGGATGAATATGAAAAGATAGTTGCTCCTATACCAACGTTTAATGAGCTTACAACGGTATTAAGAAAAGATTTTGAAAATAAAGGTTTTGAGAAATATTGGTTTGAGGTTTATTCATGGTATAGGGATAAGGAGCAGTGGAAAGAAAAGACTGAAAGAATGGTTAAGGGATTAACTTATACCAATCAGGAGAATAATGTTTCAAAAACTAAGATAAAAAAGCTCTATTCTAATGATGCAGGAAGATTAATGTTTAATGTGTCCAGAATAGAAAAATATGCTCAATGTGCATTTGCATATTATGTTCAATATGGTTTAAAAGCAAAGGATAGAAAGGTATATGAATTTACCCCACCAGATTTAGGAAATTTAATGCATGAAATATTAGACCAATTTACAAAATATGTAAAAGATAATGATCTGAGATGGAATGAGGTTTCTACAGAGCAGTGTAGAAACATAATTTCAAATTTGGTAGACAAAGAGGTTGGAAAGAATTCTGCTTCTATACTTAATAGTTCAAAGAGATATAAATATTTCACAGATAGGTTTAAGAAAATATTAACAAAATCTGTAACAATAATTTCAGAACATATGAAGAGAAGTAATTTTGATATTTTTAGAAATGAATTTGAGTTCGGAAACTATAAAGATAGTGAACCCATAAAGCTTACACTTCCTTCTGGAGATGATATTTATCTTACGGGAAGAATAGATAGAGTAGATACCGTAGAAATTGAAGGCCAAACTTATATAAGAATTATAGATTATAAGTCAGGAAACAAGGAGTTTGATTTAAATCAGCTTTATTATGGGTTACAAGTTCAACTGTTGGTTTATTTAGATGCATTAATTAAAAACTCAAAGTACTTCCTTGAGAAGCAGGTACTTCCTGGTGCTATTTTATATTTTAAAATTGATGATCCTATAATAAGGTCATCAAAGGATTTAGGTGATGAGGACATTAAGGAAAGAATACTTAAGAAGCTTAAGATGGATGGTCTTCTACTGAAAGATATAAAGTTAGTTAAGGCTATGGATAACACAATGGAAACTTATTCACTTATAATTCCCGCTTCATTCAAAAAAGATGGGGATTTTACTAAGCAAAGTGCAGTCGTTACAGAAGAACAGTTTAATGTTTTAAGAGAATATGTAAATCAAAAGATGATAGAAATTTGTGAGGAAATGCTAAGTGGAAGTATAAAGATTGAACCTTCAAAGGATGGAAGTTTCACTTACTGTACATTTTGTAATTATTCTCCAATATGCCAATTTGATGCTAGTTTAATAGATAATAAATATAAACATGTAAGAAAGAAAAAAGATGAAGAATTATGGGAGGATATTTGTAATGTTGTAGGAATGAAAATAGGAGGTGAGGAATAATGGGGAATACAAAATGGACTAAAGAACAACTTAGTGCCATAAATACAAGGGGGAGCAACCTTCTTATAGCTGCAGCAGCAGGATCAGGAAAAACAGCTGTACTTGTTGAGAGGATAATTAGGATAATAACAGATGAAAAAAAGCCTATAGATATAGATAAACTATTAGTTGTTACTTTTACATCAGCTGCCGCCTCTGAAATGAGAGAGAGGATTGGAGATGCCATTGCAAAGGCTCTTGAGAAGATTCCAAACTCAAAGATACTTCAGAGACAGCTTACTCTATTAAGTAGATCAAATATTACTACAATGCATTCTTTCTGTCTTGATGTTATAAAGAATAATTTTCATCACATAGATTTAGATCCTAATTTTAGGATTGGTGATGCAACAGAATGTACTCTTATTAAAAGTGAAGTAGTAGCTGAACTATTTGAAGATAGATATGATAGTGAAGATAATACTTTTAGAAATTTAGTGGATGCCTACGGACAGGGAAAGGATGACTTAAGACTTCAGCAGCTTGTATTAGATTTATATGATTTTTCTATGAGCGGGCCATGGCCTGAAAAATGGTTCTTAGAAAAAGTAGAAGAATTAAAAATAAGTTCTGTTGAAGAATTAAGTAATAGTATATGGGCAAAAGTGCTTTTGGATAGCCTTGATGTGGAACTTCAAGGATTAGAAAAGCTTTTATACAGTGCAAGAACTGTATGTGAAAATGTAGGAGGATTAAAACCTTATATAATTAATTTTGATGATGATATATTACAGGTTGAAAAGTTCAGAGATAGTTTAGAGCAAGGATTAAGTGTTGTCTACAACATGATGAGCACTATAAGCTTTTCAAAACTAAAAACGGTGAGAAAAAATCAAGTAGAGGATGAGGAAGCTCAAAAGAAAGTTAAGGATATAAGGGACGATGTAAAGAAAAAGATAGGAAAGCTTAAGGATGATGTATTTGCAATACCTCCAGTAGAAGCAGTTAAAGACTTTGAAAAAATCTATTCTCTTATAAAAACCTTAACTGAGTTAGTTATAGAGTTTGGTGAGAGATATAAAGAAAAGAAGAAGGATAGAGGGATATTAGACTTTAATGATTTAGAACATTTGTGTCTGAAGATTTTAACTTACCAAGATGAAGAGGGTAATATAATTCCTTCTAAAGTGGCAGAAGGTTTTAGAGAAAAATTTGAAGAGATACTAGTAGATGAGTATCAGGATACTAATAATATTCAAGAGGCCATAATAGGTATGGTTTCAAGAAAATCTTTAGATAATCCT
Organism: Clostridium polyendosporum; assembly: GCF_018332455.1. Taxonomy (GTDB): domain Bacteria; phylum Bacillota; class Clostridia; order Clostridiales; family Clostridiaceae; genus Clostridium_AY; species Clostridium_AY polyendosporum. The sequence goes on along the minus strand of NZ_BOPZ01000016.1, from coordinate 70,964 downwards.
AATGTATTCATGGTTGGAGATGTTAAGCAAAGCATATATCGTTTTAGACATGCAAAACCAGAACTCTTTCTTGAAAAATATAATACTTATTTTAAGGAAGAAGGAAAGCAAAATAGAAAAATTATGCTTTATAAAAACTTTAGAAGTAGAAGAGAAGTTATTGAAGGAGTAAACTATATCTTTAAAGCTCTTATGTCTGAAACGGTAGGAGAACTTCAGTATGATGAAAAGGAAGCTTTAAACCTTGGTGCAGACTATAAGGAACTTACAGATGAAAATGTATATTCATCAATAGATATATCAATAGAAAATATAAAGGTAGCAGGAGACATAGAGCTTCACATATTAAATAAAGCTGGTGAAGAAGAGCATGATGAAGCTGTTCAGATTGAAGAAAATCAACAGGATGAGGAAAATCAAGTAAGTCAAAGAAGTGATGAAGAAGAAGATTTAGATGCTGTACAGATAGAAGCTAGAATTGTAGCTAAGAGGATAAAGGAGCTAGTGAATCCTGAAGATGGCTCAAGTTTTATGGTGTGGGATAAAACTATAGAAAGATATAGAGAGATTAAATATAAGGATATAGTAATTCTATTAAGAGCCACTAAGAATTGGTCAGAAGTCTTTGTGGAGGAGCTTGGACAGAGTAGAGTTCCTGTTTATGCTGATACAGGTACAGGATATTTTGAAACTATAGAGATAAGAACAATTATGTCTCTTCTTCATATTGTTGATAATCCAATGCAGGATATTCATATTTTAGCAGTGCTTCGTTCACCTATATTTTCTTTTACTGGAGAAGAACTTAGCAATTTAAGAATAGTAGATAAGGATAAATATTTTTATGAAACTATAATTGAAATTGCACAAGGTACTATAATTAAAGGAATAAATGAAGAGTTAAGAGATAAATGCAGCTATTTTTTAGAAGCATTAAATAAGTGGAGAGAGAAGTCTCTTTATATGCCCATTGATGAGTTTATATGGTATTTATTTATGGATACTTCTTATTACGGTTATACTGCTGCTATGCCGAATGGTGTTCAGAGACAAGCAAATTTAAGAATACTATTCCAGAGAGCAAAACAATTTGAACAAACAAGTTTTAAAGGAGTATTTAATTTTATTAATTTCATAAACAAGCTTAAAAAATCCTCTGGAGATATGGGAAGTGCAAAAATCCTTGGAGAGAATGAGGATGTCGTTAGAATAATGAGTATCCATAAAAGCAAAGGACTTGAATTTCCAGTAGTATTTCTTTCTGGTTGTGGGAAGCAATTTAATTTAAGAGACTTAAATAATGTAGTACTTTTCCATGATGAGTTGGGTTTTGGACCAGATTTTGTTGATGTAGATAGAAGAATAAGTTATACTTCATTCCCTAAGCATGCCATAAAGAAGCGATTTAATCTAGAGGCTCTTTCAGAGGAAATGAGAGTACTTTATGTGGCACTTACAAGAGCTAAGGAAAAACTAATAATTACAGGTGCTACTGCAGACATTGAAAGAGCATCAAGAAGATGGTGTTCAGCAGCTTCCTTAGATGATAAGATAATCCCTCCTTCAGAGGTTTTAAAGGGAAGAAGTTATTTAGATTGGATTGGAATAGCACTTTCAAAGCATAGAGATGGAGAACCTTTAAGAGAACTTGGTGGAGGAGATATAAAGATATTAAAAGATGAATTATCCACATGGAAGATAAAAGTATGGACAAAATCAGACTTAATTGTGGATAAAGAGGCAGAGAATGTGGATGAATGTGAAGAAAAAAGGAAATCATTTGTCCATAATGAGCAGGTATCAATAAGAGAAGCGATACTAAAAAGACTAGATTTTAAATATACTTATGAAAGATCCACCATCTTACCTGCTAACATATCTGTTTCTGATTTAAAACGTACTGCTTATAATGAAGGTGAGGGAGAAACACTTCACATATATAAGGTTGATACTCTAAAGAAACCTTTGTTTCTTCAAGAAGAAAAGGGGTTATCTCCAGCGGAGAGAGGTACAGTAATTCATTTTGTAATGCAGCATCTTAATTTAGACTTTGTAGATAATATAAAAGCTATAGAAGATCAGATTACTAACATGATCCACAATGACTTATTAACAGAGGACCAGGTTAAAGTTATAAGACCTAATAAGATATTTAAGTTCTTTAAAAGTAATATAGGAAAGAGGATGCTTAAGTGTCATAAGGAGAAAGGGACTGTTTATAGAGAGTTACCTTTTTTCACAACAATTCCTGCGTCTATGATAGAAAAAGATTTGCCAACAGAGGTTTATGATGAAGAAGTAATAAGGCTTCAAGGGGTTATAGATTGCTTCTTTGAAGAGGAGGATGGAATAGTTTTATTGGATTATAAAACTGATTATGTTGAAAGAGGGGAAGAGAATAAAATAAAGGATAGATATGAAGTACAGATGAGGTATTATGCTGATACACTAGAAAAAATAACAGGAAAGAGAGTCAAAGAAGAATACTTATATTTATTTTACCTCGACTCAGAAGTTAAATATTAATGGAATAAAGTTGATCGTGAATCCAGCATGCTCAGTAGTAAAAAATTAACCCAGCATTTTGATTTTAAAAATGCTGGGTTCTCTTTAACAAATCTGTTTTTTTCTTATATTTGAGATTGTTGCATACTTTGATACCTTAACCCAAGGATACTTAGGTTTATGTATATGTTGTGAGCCATATATGCCATGGTGTCCTGAGAATAGGTAGCTAACTATGCAAGCTATAAATAAAAATATTACTCCCTTACCGTGAAAAAGCTCAATGCCCATAATAAAGCATGCTAATGGAGTATTGGTTGCTCCTGAAAATACAGCAACAAAACCAAGACTAGCAATGAATAAAGGAGAAACATTTAATAATTGTCCTAGGGCATTGCCGAGAGTCGCTCCAATAAAGAATAATGGTGTAACCTCTCCACCTTGAAAACCTGCTCCTAAAGTTATTGTAGTGAATAATAATTTTAAGAAGAATGTCCACCATTCAAGTGGTTCTTCTAAGGCTTTTTTAATGATAGGGATTCCAAGTCCAAGATAATCTCTAGTGTTAAATATGTAAACTAAAGCAATTACTATTATTCCACCTATGAAGCTTTTCAGAGGTGCATTGGATGTAATCTTATCAAATATGTACCTAAAAAAGTGAATCATTTTGCTAAAAAGTATACTACATAATCCAAAGACTATAGATGCTGCAATAATTTTTATAACTAAGAATAAACTCATTTCAGGTATATTAGTCATTTCGTAATGAGTATGTGCTACACCTATTGCATTAGTTACTTGTTCTGCTAAGAATGCTGACACGAAACAAGGAAAGATTGCATAGGAGTGCATTTTTCCTATTGAAATTACCTCCATAGCAAATATAGTTCCTGCTAAAGGGGTACCAAATACGGCTCCGAAGCCTGAACTTATACCACATAGAAGTAAGGTTTTTCTATCAGATTTATTTAATTTTAGTAATCTTGATATAGTATCGGCAACACTACCACCCATTTGAACCGCAGTACCTTCTCTACCAACAGAACCTCCTAAAAGGTGAGTGGTAATAGTACTGATGAGAGTTAATGGTGCTAGCCTTGAAGGAATCTTTTCTTCTTTTTCATCCCCATACTCTATTTGCTCAAGAATCAAGTTCGTTCCTTTCCTGCTGTTTTTGCCTAATTTAACATATAGGAAACTTATAAGGGCTCCTCCTAGTGGGAGAAAAAATATTATATTAGAATTGGTTGTTCTATAATCAGTTACATAATCTAATGAATTTAAAAAGAAAGCCCCAAGTAGCCCCATTGGTATAGCAACGAATGATGCAAGTATAATCCATTTTAAAGAAAATAAAATACCACTAATAATAGCAAAGTCTTGTTCATATACTGCTGCAAGTCTTTTTTTCATCCTAGTCCTCCTTTATGAACTTATATTATGGTTATATTAATTATATTCTACAAGCATCTTTGTTAAAAGGCAAAAGTTTAGCAAGATTAGGTTGTTTGCCTTAGAACAGCATGTCCTATTTTATGGAGGTAATTAGCTATTTGAAAACATATTGAAATAAGAAAATATAAATAGGTATAAATATAAAACTTACAATAAGTGTTACTGCATTCATGGCAGTAGCAAATTTGTAATCACCACCATATCTCCTTGCTACTATAGCTGATGTATTCATAACAGGCATTGCAGACATCACTACAAAAACTTGCTTCATAAGTATTGGAAAATTAGTAAGCGTTAAAAAAGCATAAGTAATTAGTGGTGATAGTATAAATCTTCCTATAATTATAAGTAAGGAATCCTTATTTAGTGCAAGTTCCTTAAAATTCATAGTAGAGAGTATGGAACCGATAAATAATGTAGAGAGAGGGGTAGTTAGACTACCTAGGTACTTGCAGCCATCAATAATAAATTTAGGAAGACTTAATTCAAGCATAATTAAAACTACTGAAAATATAAAAGCTATAAGTGGAGGGGAAAAGATGTTTTTTATATTATCTAAAGATAAAATGCTTCCTTTTACATCTTTACAATCGCATCTTATATCATAAGTTGCAATAGACCAGAAGGATAAAGTATTTACTACATAATATATTAATATAAAAGGAAGAGCCTTTTCTCCAAATATAGCTATGTTAACTGGAAGACCAACAAAGATTGTATTTGATAATCCAAATAATGAACGAAAAACCCCTTTTCTCTCTGGTGAAACCTTAAAAATCTTTGTTATTATAAAGCCTATAGAATAAGTTAATAGTATAGATATTATAACTATTAAAAAACCATTCGACCATTGAATAAGTTGTTCTTTAGTAAAACTTGTAGTTAAATTTGAAAGCATAAATGTAGGAAGAGAAATATATACTACAAGCCTTGTAAGTAGAGTGTTTGAATTTTCATCAAACCATTTTAATTTTCCAAGGATAAAACCTACACCTATAAGAAATATTAAAATGAGCACTCCATTGAATGCATCTAATATCATTTTTAAATCTATCCTTTCATAGTAGTGTGATATTGTTTTGCTAAATCGATTAAAGTTTCTTTATTATTCAAAGAGGAGTCTTCTAATACCTTATCAAGGAGGTGACTTAGAATTGCACCAAGGTTTTTCCCAGGTTTTAAGTTAAGTTCCCTCATTATATCATTACCATCAACAGCTAGTTCTTTTGAACTTAAGGGAGTGTTTGAATTCAATATATCATCTATTTTTTCCTCCATAAAGTCTACTTTTTCTAAACATTTGAAAGGTGGTGCAGAGGATAATATATCTGCTCTTTGAATTGTAAAAAGATCAAAAATTAAATCCTTTCCTACTCTATTTATCATTCTTTTTAAGGCTGCATCTTTAGGAACGTCTAAAATATTCATATGTTCCTTAATTAACTTAGTTACCTTAATTATAGTTTCATTATCAAACTTAAGTCTTTTAAGTATAACTTTTGATAAGTCTTCTCCTTTATTGTTATGACCATAAAAGTGTCCTACATCTTTTTCATCTGTAAAAAAGCACAAAGGCTTTGCGATATCATGAAAAAGTGCAGCTAATCTTAAGTGAAGTTTTGGAGGGGTTTTATCAATGACACTTAGAGTATGCTCAAAGATATCTTTATTATGGTAGGGCGTTTTTTGATCAAAGCCTACACAGGCTTGAAGTTCAGGAAGTATAACCTTAAGAATGCCGCTATTTTCTAGCAACCTAAATCCTTTTGAAGGAAAATTTGAAAGTAAAATTTTGCACAATTCATCCTTTATTCTTTCAGCACTTATATTTTCTATAAGCTTGTGATTTATCTTTATGGATTTAAGAGTTTCTTTATCTATGTTAAAATTTAATTGACAGGAAAAACGAATAGCTCTTAACATTCTTAAAGCATCTTCATTAAATCTTCTATTAGGATCACCAACACATTTTATAACCTTAAGTTTTAAGTCCTTTTTGCCACCAAAGTAATCTATCAGTCCATCCTTATTGTTATAAGCCATAGCATTTATGGTAAAATCCCTTCTTGCTAAATCTTCTTTTACATTGCAAACAAACTCTACATCCTCTGGTCTTCTATTATCTTTATATTCTCCATCAATTCTATGGGTTGTAACTTCAAAAGGTATATTGTTTATTATGACAGTAATTGTGCCATGTTTTAATCCTGTTGGTACTGTTTTGGGAAAAAGTTCAATGATTTTTTCAGGAAGGGCACTTGTAGTTATATCATAGTCCTTTGGAGTTAATCCTAAAAGAGAATCTCTAACACATCCACCAACCATAAAAGCAGTATATCCATTTTTATAAAGCTCAGTAATTATTTCATTGACCTCTAAAGGAATGTTCATTTTACACCTCCAAGCTTTGTATTTAATAACAGTAATTTAATATAAAATGTTACACATATATTTTACCAATTAACGTCTATATTATCTATATATAGCTAAATTCATAATTAAAAAGTATGTGTATATAACAAATAATATAAAAATAAGTATAACCATAATAATTATTTAATTTTCTATAGTAAGTGTTTATATGATTAAAAAGCACGGTATAATTAATATAGATTATAAATGAAAGGAAGAAGTAATAGTGAGCATTCAAATAAAGAAGATTAATGATTTTGTAGCTGGAGAAAAAATAGAAGGCTTTTTTCTGATAAAATCTGTAGAGTGTAAAACTGCTAATGCAAATGGTAAAAAATATCTTGATTTTCTCCTTGGAGATAGTACAGGAGAAATATCAGCAAAGTTATGGGAAGTTACAGGTGAAACAGAAAATGCTTTTAAAGATAATAAAATAATTAAGACAAGAGGAACTGTAGTGTCATGGCAGGGAGCGCTACAATTTAAGATAGAGAAACTTAGAAATGTAGAACCTTCAGATAATGTAAAAATAGAAGATTATGTGCAGACAGCACCATTTGAAAGTCAATATATGTTTGGAGAAATTAATAAGTTTATAGATAACATGCAAAACGAAGACATAAGAAATATTGTTGCATATTTATTTGAAAGTAGTAAAGAAAAGCTTATGTACTATCCAGCTGCTAAAAAGCATCATCACTCTATAAGAGGGGGATTGCTCTATCATATCATGACTATGCTTAATATGGCAGAAAAATTATCATCAATATATACGTTCTTAAATAAAGATTTACTTTATGCAGGGGTTATCCTTCATGATCTTGCAAAAATAAAAGAAATGGACTCTAATGAATTAGGAATAGTAAGTGACTACACCATTGAGGGAACTTTACTTGGACACATAACTCAAGGAGTTAAAGATGTAGAAGTAGTTGGCGAAGAGTTTAAGGCTGATAGACAAATTATAATACTTCTTCAGCATATGATATTATCTCATCATTATGAACCAGAGTACGGAAGTCCAGTGAAACCTATGATTCCAGAGGCAGAAATGCTTCATTATTTAGATATAATAGATGCAAGAATGTATGATATGAAGAGAGTGACTATGGAAACGCCTAAAGGTGAATTCTCCGAGAGGTTATGGTCTTTAGAAAATAGAAGAGTATATAATCATTGTATAGAAAAAAAGGAATAAGATAAATTTCACTTCGTGAACTGATAGCAATTAAAATACATGAATAAAGCTCCTGCTGATATTTGCAGGGGCTTTATTCATGATAAATAGGGGGAAATAAATGCAATTAATATGTCAATTTATTATAACTTTAGATGCAATTGGTATATTATCATAAAGCCATTTTGAATCATTAACCTTTAATCTTATGCAACCATGAGATGCAGGTTGACCTATGGTTGTATCAACTACTTTTGTTTTAGTTTTATCAAAAGGTAGTGAGTGAAATAGATAATTATCTAAAAATTGTATCCAATACTTACCGCCCTCGTTATATTCATTAGAAAAGAACCAATCTCCTTTTTGTTTTACAGTAAAAACCCCCTTAGGTGTTTCATTATTTTTTATACCAGTAGAACAGAGTAAGGTCTTTTCTAGATTCCAGTCATTCTTTTTTCCTTTAAAGACATATGTCTTCTGTTCTGCTATATTTACGTATAGAAGATAAGGCGTTTGGCTAACTAAATCTAAAGTGTTTATAGTATTTTTATTTATTACCATGGCTGCAACAGATGTAGCTGTTGAATTAATATCTTTTGAAGTTTTATCGTCATTAGATTTATTGCCACTGTTTTGGCTATTAGAAGATGAAGTGTTCACCTTTTTATTACTTTCTTCGTTAGTATTTGATTTTTTTGATAGAAAGTCATCCCTATCTTTTTTATATTCATCTATTTTATTTAATATATCTGTATCAGCTTCATAGTACTTTATGTTTTCTTCTAGTAAGGATATTGCTTTAGTAAAATAATTTTCTGAGACAAGGTCATTAGCCTCTTGCAAAAGTTTGTCCTTTATACGTTTTAATGAATCTGCTTCATATTCTTGTGCTGTTAGGTAGTTTTTGTCAAAGGGAATTACCTTTTGGAAAGTAGAAAAAGCACCTTCATATTCCTCTTCATTGAATAATTGCAAACCTTGCATGTAAGCACTATTAGAATCCTTAATTGAAGGTATATTATTTTTAATTTTTGTTATTTTATCATTAATTATGTTATACCTTTCAATCTCATTTAATATAGAAAGAGTAGCAAACTCAGAAAGTTCATTCTCTTGGTAATCAGTATACAAATCTTCAGCACAGGAAGAAAAATAAGTATTTAACTTTTTATTAAGTAAGAATTTCTTTAATGGATTAAATGTTCCATTATTAATTAATACAGCATTAGCTTTTGAATAATTTTTATTTTCAAAGGCTATCTTAAAATCTTCAAATAACTTGTTATAAGAATAAATTAAATAAAAAGTAGTACATAATGATAACATTATAAGAGTTAAATACAAAAACAATCTTTTTTTGTTATTAGAAGTTGATTGCATGATGCTCCACTTTCCTTGAAGGTTTTTCTTCATGAATACCCCTCCTTTCAAACCTTACATTTGAATTATTGACAATTTAATTCCAGTATAAACATAAAGAGTATAAATTATTTAGTCTCATGGTCAAAATATATTGAAGGAGTGATTTCATGAAGAATATATCCTTTTTTATAAAGATATATAAAAGTATAGTTAAACCTAAAAGTTATATACTTTTTTATAAGTTATCATTAAGAAATTCATTAAAATATCTGTTGGCTATAACACTATTATTAGGAGCCATAAGTTATATCCGGCCAGCATATGATTATTATAAGTTTTTAGATATTATATATAATAATATAACTAAAGATTTTCCAGAATTTAGTTTTATAAGTGGCACCTTACACATAGATGGAAATCAGCCTTTAATACTTCAAAGAAATAATAAATATATATTAATTGATACAACAGGAAATACAACAGAAAGTGTTTTAAGTGAGCATGAGAGTATGATATTGGTCCTAAAGGATAGAGTCTATTATAAGAAGAACAATTATAATGTAGATGAAGCTAGTTTTGATATTTTACAAAGTATAGATTTTGATAAGAGCGACCTAATAAAATACATATCTATATTTAAAACAGGTACTATTCTTATTATAATTGTTACTCCTATACTATTGTTTATTGCAAATATGTTTTTAGCTTTTTATGTTTCTCTTTTAGGAGCTCTTATAAATTCAGTTTTAAAGGCAGGAATAAGATATAAAGATTTATATAAGCTTAGTATTTATTCAATAACGTTGCCAATATTGATAAGTTGTACTATAAGAATTATTGATATATCAATACCTTTTATTAACCATATTTACATATTTATAGGATTTATATATCTCTTTATAGCAATAAAGAATATTATCTTAGAACAAACAAGAAACTTGGAAGAATAGCTATTTAAGGAGGCTATTCTTTTTGTTTATTTGATATAGTATAATTTCTATATAATGTAAATTGATAAGGGGGATTATTATGAAAAAAGACAATAATTTTTTTAGGCAGTTTATAAAGGCTATCATAGACGTAAAATATTACATTAATTTTAACAAAGAGTCTGTAGGAAGAGCTATTTTATACCTTCTTTTTATGTCTTTACTTTTAGGTACTATAAAAAGCATAAGACCAATATATGATTATAATTATGAATTAAATAAAGCTTCTCAGGAACTTCAAAAAAATAATATTGATTTTTACTTAAAGAATGGAGAATTATATATATCAAAGAGTCCTTATATCTTTAGTGATGAAGGAAATTTTATTTTTATAGATACTACAAAAAAAGCAAGTGAATTTGATAATACTTCTTTAAAAGCATATGATACTAATAATAAAGGAAATGTAATGTTTATTTTTAAAGACAAGATGATTATAAGTCAACAGTTTCGCGAAAACCAGGAGATAAAATATAGTGATTTAGGTAATCTTGAGTTTAATAAGAGTAGTGCTATAAGTTTGATTAATGCACTTAAGTGGGTATCTATCTTTATTGTATTATTCTTAATAGTAGGTATGTTCTTAGGCCATATGTTTTCTGGTTTAATAGTAGGAGTCTTTGCTTTATTAATAAGTGCATTTATGAAAGTTAAATTGAAGTTTTCAAATACCTATAAACTTTCAATATATGCTCTTACTCTTCCAACTATAGTAGATGTGATAAGAAGTTCTTTAGCATTATCAGTACCTCATTTTTATAAAATATATATTCTTGGTGCAACTATTTACATGATATTTGTAATTAAGATTATAAAAGATCATAATGAAGCTGTAGAAGATTTTAGAGAATTTTAAGAAAAGGAGAATTTTTATGACTGCATTAGTAGAACGGTTTTTAAGATACATCAAAGTAAACACTCAATCAGATGAAACTACAGGTATCACTCCAAGTACTAAAGGCCAACTTGCTTTAGCAAATATTCTAGAAGAGGAACTTAACAAAATAGGACTTCAAGAGGTTGTTGTAAGTGAATATGGATATGTTTATGCAACATTACCATCTAATTTAGATAAAAAGACTCCAGTTATAGGATTTATAGCTCATATGGATACTTCACCAGACATGAGCGGAGAAAATGTTAATCCTCAAATATTTCATAATTATCAGGGTGGAGATATAGTGTTAAATAAAAATTTAAATGTTATACTTTCACCAAAACAATTTCCAGAAGTTTTGCAATATAAGGGAAATACTTTGATAACCACGGATGGAACTACTCTTTTAGGTGCAGATGATAAGGCAGGAATAGCAGAAATCATAACTGCTATTGAGTACCTTAAGAGACATCCAGAGATTAAGCATGGTAAGGTAAGAGTAGCTTTTACTCCAGATGAGGAAATTGGTGAGGGTGCAAATCACTTTGATGTAAAATACTTTGGTGCTGACTTTGCATACACTATAGACGGAGGAGCTATAGGTGAGTTAGAATACGAAAATTTTAACGCTGCAGGTGCAAAAGTTAAAATTAGTGGAAGAAATGTTCATCCTGGATATGCAAAGAATAAGATGATTAATTCAATGTTAGTAGCAAATGAATTTTTAAGCATGCTTCCTTCAGATGAGGTACCAGAAAAGACAGAGAATTATGAAGGTTTCTTTCATCTAACTGATATTAAGGGTAGTGTAGAAGAGACATTTATGTCTTTCATTATAAGAGACTTTTTCGAAGATAATTTTAGTAAAAGAAAAGGCAAATTTAAGGAAATTCAAGATGTTCTAAATAAAAAGTATGGTGAAGGAACTGTTGACATAACAATAAAAGAACAATATAAGAATATGAAGGAAAAGATAGAACCGGTTATGCATATGGTTGAAACTGCTATAAGAGCAATGAAAACAGCGGGAGTAAAACCTAAGGTTAAACCTATTAGGGGCGGTACAGATGGTGCGAGACTTTCGTTTATGGGACTTCCTACACCAAATATATTTGCTGGTGGGGAGAACTTCCATGGAAAGTATGAATATATACCAATTGAGTCTATGAACAAATCTGTAGAAGTAATACTTAATATAATATCTAGTTATGCTATATAGTATATAAAATGTAAAATAAACTTGCCAAAACTATATAAAAATCATAATTTTTTTACATTTATAGTTGACAAAGAGACACGTAACGAATAATATAATTAATATAAGTTAACTATTTAAATAATTGTTTGGAACGATGGTGTTCTATAAAGGAGTTATAACTCCTTTATAGAATGCCTTATTTTTTTATTTTAAGATATGCTACAATGAAATAGGGATTTGGTTAATACATATATTATCCAACAATGGTATATACCTAAAATAAAAGGAGGTACTTATTATGACATACTCAAAGGAAGATATTATAAGACTGGTAGAAGAAAATGATGTTAGATTTATAAGACTACAATTCACAGATATATTCGGTACAATGAAAAATGTTGCCATAACATCAAGACAAATTGAGAAGGCATTGAATAATGAATGTTTTTTTGATGGTTCATCTATAGAAGGATTTGTAAGAATTGAAGAATCAGATATGTATTTAGCTCCAGATGTAGATACATTTGAGATTCTTCCATGGTCAACTCCAGACGGAAATATTGCAAGAATTATTTGTGATGTTTATACAGCAGATGGAAAACCATTTGAAGGCGATCCAAGATATATTCTTAGAAAAGTTCTAAAAGAAGCCAAAGATATGGGGTACACTTTTAATGTTGGACCAGAGTGTGAATTCTTTTTATTCCACACTGATGGTGAAGGAAATCCGACAACTATAACTCATGACAATGCAGGATACTTTGACCTAGGACATATAGACTTAGGTGAAGAAGCAAGAAGAGATATGTGTATAGCTCTTGAAAAAATGGGATTTGAAATAGAAGCCTCACATCATGAAGTCGCAGCAGGTCAACATGAAATAGACTTTAAGTATGATGATGCTTTAAAGGCAGCGGACAATATTATGACATTTAAGTCTGTAGTAAAGACTATAGCTCAAGCTCATGGCTTGCATGCTACATTTATGCCTAAACCTATATTTGGAATAAGTGGTTCGGGAATGCATGTTAATATGTCACTGTCAAGGGATGGAGAAAATGCATTCCATGATCCATCAGATGAATTAGGACTAAGTTCAATTGCGTACAGTTTTATTGCTGGTGTATTAGAGCATGTAAAAGGTATGGCCGCTATAACAAATCCACTAGTAAATTCATATAAGAGATTAGTACCAGGATATGAAGCTCCTGTTCACGTAGCGTGGTCAGCTAAGAATAGAAGCCCTCTTATAAGAATACCTATGGCTAGAGGCGAATCTACAAGAGTAGAGTTAAGAAATCCTGATCCATCATGTAACCCATACATTACATTAGCAATATGTCTAGCAGCAGGACTTGATGGTATAAAGAGAGGTGCAACTCCTCCTCCAAGTATTGAGGGAAATATATTTGCTATGACTGAAGAAGAAAGAGATGCAGCTGGAGTAGAAAGTTTGCCAGCTAACCTATATGACGCTATTGAAGAATTAAAGAAAGATAAATTTGTAAAAGCTACATTAGGAGAGCATGCTTCTCATGTTTATATAGAAGCTAAGACTCTTGAGTGGGATGAATATAGAACTAGGGTTCATCAGTGGGAAGTTGAACAATATTTAAGTAAATTTTAAAACTAAAAATATTTATCCTTGATGAATCTCAGAATAGAGTAGTTAATTTCAATACAATTTCTAAAATTGTGAATTAAGAACTTATTTAACTATAATAATACTTTGGGGGGAAGTGCATGCTGAATAATTATAGAATTTTATTAGGTTCAAGTACATTAAAAGCAGGCGGACAAATTAAGAGTCTTCTTCTTCAGAGGGGTTTTAATGTAGATGGCATCTGCACTTCCGGAAGTATGCTTATAAGAAAATGTAGGCTAACAAGACCGGAATTAGTTATAATTAATTATGAATTAACAGATACAAATGGAGCAGAAGTGGCAAAAATATTAAGTGGTGAAGCAATAAGCAAAGTGATACTATTATGTAGTTCAGCACAATACAATTTAATCTCAAACTGGACAGAAAAAATGGGCATAGTATGTATGCAAAAACCTATAAAGCCAAGTGGGTTCTTAAATTTAGTAAACCAAGTTTTTCAACAGATCACTGAAAGTAGAAAGGCTAGTAAGACTAGCAAAGAATCTAACGGAAGAAGTATACAACAGAAATTAATTATAGATAAGGCAAAAATGCTTCTTATGAAAGCATATAATCTTGAGGAAAATGAGGCTTATAGAAAAATCCAAAAGGATAGTATGGATAAGAAATTACCTATGCTTGAAGTTGCAAAGAGCATTTTAAAATTATATGGTTAAATAAAAATGAATAGGTATTGAACCTATTCATTTTTAGTAAGAAGTCACTTTATGAAATGACAGCAAATAGCGAAGACAATATGAAATACCACTCATAGTGTCTTTTTTACTTTATAGGAAATTATAAAGTTTGCAATTTATAGATAACTCTATTAAGAGTCCCTGCTAGGGAATTTTTTATAATATGCTAATAAATCTGAGTAGATATCAAACCTAGTAAATTTGAGTCAGATTGTACTTTGTTAAATGACAGAAAGTAAGTAACTTATGGATTTATGCCATAGGTTTATTTTCATTTATAAGAGAGATTTTTTAATATATAGATAGATAAGTTAATAATTAAGATAAAAATTATAGTATTTATTCTTGTGTATTTATAAAGAAACATTGTATTGTTAAGATTACAATAAAGCTTATAGATTCTTTGAAGGGGAATTAAATTAGATGTAGAAATAGTAAGTATACGTTGTTGGAGGTGATTTTTATTGAAGTTTATTCACACGGGAGATTGGCATATAGGAAAAATAGTTAATGAAATTAGTATGATTGAAGATCAAAAGTTTATATTAGAGCAGCTTGTAGAACTAATACAGGAAGAAAAACCAGATGCTTTAATCATAGCTGGAGATATTTACGATAGATCGGTGCCGTCAGTAGAGGCAGTTGAGCTTTTAGATATAATTTTTACCAAAGTACTTTTAGATCTTAAAACTCCTATATTAACTATAGCAGGTAATCATGATAGTGCTGAAAGGTTATCCTTTGCATCTAGTATTTTAACTAGGAATGGGCTACACATACAAGGAGCGTTAAGCAAGGAGTTTAAAAAAGTTATACTGGAGGATGACTACGGAAAGGTGAATTTCTTTCTAATTCCTTATGCTGATCCTGCTGAATTAAGAGAGATGTATCAGGATTGTAATATACGGACTCATGATGATGCTATGAGAAAGCTCTTAGAAGAAGTAAAAAGTAAGATGAATTATGGAGATAGAAATGTAATTGTAGCTCATGGTTATGTTTCTTTTATGGGTGATGAGGAGGAAGTGGCTATAGATGACATTGGACAGGAATATAAAAAGAGAGCTGGTCTTGAGGTGTCAGATTCAGAAAGGCCACTAACAATAGGAGGAACAGATTTAATAAGTGGAAAGTTATTTGAAGGCTTTACATATACAGCTTTAGGTCATCTTCATGGTCCTCAGAAAGTAGGATCAGATAGGATAAGATATTCAGGTTCACTGCTAAAGTATTCTTTTTCTGAGATACGTCAAAGAAAAGGTGTAACAATAGTAAATGTAGATGAAAAAGGAGCAGTGGATGTAGAGATTAAAGAGTTCTATCCAATAAGAGATATGAGAGTTATAAGAGGGCCTTTAAATGAACTTATAAAGCAAGAAGTTTATAATGGGGCTAATGTAGAAGATTATATTTTTGCTATATTGACAGATGAGGGAGAACTTATAGATCCTATATCAAAACTTAGAGCAGTTTATCCTAATATAATGGGGCTAAATAGAGAAAATTCTAGGAAAAAGGAGGAAAGTAAAACCTCAGCTGGGAATGGATATAAAACCAAGAGTAAAATTGATCTTTTCAAAGAATTCTATAAAGCTATTTCACCTAATGAGATTACTGAAGAAAAGCTTGATTTTATAAGGGATGTTATAGAGGATGTAGAAAGAGAGGGGAGGTAGAGATGAGACCAGTAGAGCTTACAATGGCAGCCTTTGGACCTTATGCTGGAGTTGAAGTTATAGACTTTAATGCTCTAGGTGATAGAAACATATTTTTAGTAACTGGTCCTACAGGTGCAGGGAAAACAACAATATTTGATGCTATAAGTTTTGCATTATACGGAGAAGCATCCGGCAGTAGTAGAGATAAGGACAGTTTAAGAAGTGATTTTGCTTCTGATGATCAGATTACCTTTGTTGAATTGAAATTTGAACTTCGAGGAAAGTTCTACAAGATAAAGAGGGTTCCTCAACAAATGAGAAAAAAGGCAAGAGGAGATGGATACACATTAAAAACTGCAGAAGCTGAGTTGATACTTCCATTAGGAAATGTAATAACTAAGGTTAATAACGTTGATGAAAAGATTATTGAAATACTTGGTATAAATAAACAACAATTTAAACAAATAGTTATGCTTCCTCAGGGGGAATTTAGAAAGTTGTTGGAAGCAGAGAGTGTTGAGCGAGAAGCTATATTCAGAAAAATATTTGGTACACAGGATTTTTTAGAAATACAAAATCAACTAGATTCTCAGAGAAAAAAGATTTATGGAAAAATTTCAGATATTATTACTCAAAGGAATACTCATATAAAGCATATAGAGTGTGGGGAGGATGAGATTCTTTTTCACAGTATAAATGCTGAAAATATTAATATAACAGCTATCATAGAACAAACAAGTAATTTCATAGGATATGATGAAATGAGGCTTTTTAAAATAAAGGATCAATTAGAAAAGGTTAAAGCAGAACAAGAAATACTTCACAAGAGGATATTAGAAGGTGAACAAGTTAATAGAAAACTTCAGGATAAGATTAAGCTTGGAAGTATGTTAAATATAGAAAAAATTAGGGAAGATGAATTTATAAAAAGGGAAAAAGCTTTAGCACTCTCAAGAAAGGCACTTGAGGTAAAGTTAATAGAAGACAATTTTAATGAGAAGATATTAAATAAAAGGGAAAGAGAAAGACAGCTTGAAGAAGGGAAAGCTTCACTATTTAAAGCTGGTGAAATTCTAGAGCGAGCAAAGAAACTTCTTGAGGATGAAGTGTCTAAGGAGCCCATAAGAAATAAGCTTCTAGAAGAGATATCTATATTAAAAAGCTTCGAACCAAAAGTTAAGGACTATGAGGATAAGAATAAGTCTATTATTGGTTTAAAAAATCAGCTTAAACAAAAAGAAGTAAAGAAGATTTTAATAAAGAATAACTTAAATGATACAAGAAAAGCAGTTGAAGAATTAGATAGAAATTTCAAAGAATCTCAAAAAGCAGAAATTCTAAAGGTGGAAATAGAAGCATGCATTGAAAGACAAAGTAATATTATTAATGAGATGATAAGTCTATTTAATTATTATAGTGATTATAATAATAGTTCAATAAATCATAAAAGGGAAAAAGATGTATTTTTATCTTTAGAAAGAAAATATAAAGAAGAAAAGTCCAAATATGAGCTTATGGATGATGCTTTTAAAAAGGGGCAGGCAGGACTTTTAGCAAAAGATCTTGAAGAAGGAATGATGTGCCCTGTTTGTGGTTCTAAACAACATCCTATGATTGCGGTGATGATAGAGGGAATTCCTACAGAGCAAGAATTAAAAATACAAAAGGATATATTTGATACCTTAAATCAACAATATCATGATAAGTTAATAAGTCTTTCTACTCTTTATGCTACAATCGAGGAAATTTATAAGAAGGCAAAGGAACAGGAAGAAAAACTTTATCATCTGCTGAGTAAAGATTTTCTCGATCTTAATGTTAATGATAAGTTAATGTACATTAAGCAAAAAGGTATAGTATTAAGAGAAGAGGAAAATAAGCTTAAAAAAGAACTAGATGTTATTTTAAAAAAGTGTAGGGAAAAGGCTACGTTGGAAGAGAACCTAGGTAAACTTAATGATGAAATCAATAAACTTATTAATGATCAGGAGAAACTTGAAGAAGAATATACAGATTTATTCGGTAAGGTTAAGGTAGAAGAAAATCTTTTAATTAATATAGAAAAAGAGATTCCTGAAGATATACGTTCTATACCGTTATTAAAAGAAAAAATATACCAAATAGAAAAAAGTCTTCAGGTGATAAATGAATCATATAAGAGAGCTCAAGAGGACTTTACTACAGCTTCTTCATCTAAGGCGGCAATAGAAGCAGATTTAAATGTTAGAGAACAGAACTTAAATGAGGCAGTAATTGAACGTGATAAAGCTATGGAAAGATTCAATGAAAAACTAAAATCTTCTGGTTTTATGGATTATGATCATTACAGCAGCTCTTATATAGGCGAGAAAGAAATTTTAAAGTATGATACTGAAATAAAACTATATTATGAGAATCTTAAATCATTAAAAGATAGGTATAAAGCTTCAGCTAAAGAAACAGAAGGATTAGAAGTTATTGATATTGAACAATTTAATAGCTGTCTTCAACAAACAAAAGAAAAAGAAAAGGAACTTAGTGATAGGGAAAAAATTGTTTTTTCGAGAATAGAGCACAATAAAAAGTTGTTAGTTAAAATAGAATCTTTAAATAATGATGTGGAAGAAAAGGAAAAGAAGTATAGTGTAATAGCTGAACTTGCTAAAATAGCTAATGGTGATAATAGTGAAAGAATAACCTTTGAAAGATATGTTTTAGCAGCATATTTTGATGAAATTATTGAGGCAGCTAACACAAGATTATATAAGATGGCTGGCGGTAGATTTATACTTAGAAGAAAAGAAGAAAAGGGAAAAGGTAGAAAACAAGAAGGATTAGAACTTGAAGTTTTTGATAATTATACAGGAAAAGCCCGCCATGTTAAGACACTCTCCGGAGGGGAAGGTTTTAAGGCTTCTTTATCTCTAGCATTAGGATTAGCTGATGTGATTCAGTCCTATGCTGGTGGAGTGATTCTAGATACAATGTTTGTTGATGAGGGTTTTGGTACTCTAGATCCTGAATCGTTGGATAATGCTATTCAGTGTTTAACAGATCTTCAAACTGGAGGAAGGTTAGTGGGAATAATATCTCATGTACCAGAACTTAGAGAGAGGATAGATGTAAGACTTGAAATAACCGCTGCTAGAGAAGGTAGTAAAGCTAAATTTAATATTTAAATGTTAAATCTTTATTGGGGAATTCAGCCTGTAAACAGCTGAATTCCTATATTTGATTTATCTTATTAATTGATAGTATTATACCTTAGAAGATGATAAAAGTAATTTATATAGTATATCTTTATTTGCTGTCATTTCACAAAGCTAAATCTAACTAAAGTTAAATAGGTTTTATGCTTGTTTAATTTCATTTTAAGGTTCCCTGTTTGTTCCATAAAATATAAATATTATAGAGCCTGTACCAGTATGGCTACCTACAACTGATCCTATATAATTTATAATAATATCTTTAACAGGATATTTTTCTCTTATCATGTTAGCTAAGGTTTCAGCTCCTTTAGCGTTATCAGCATGAGATATAAAAATAACATGATTTTCAGGGTTGATTACATGATCTTCAAACTTCTGAAAGAGGATCCTTAAAGCTCCCTTACTTCCTTTAGCTTTTGTAAAGTTTTTAAGCTGTCCTTCATTATTAACATATAATACTGGCTTAATATTAAGGAGACCTCCCAGTGCAGCAGTAGTTGGAGAAATTCTTCCACCCCTCTTTAAATGATTAAGATCATTTACTGTAAGAAGGTGACATATATTGAGTTTGTTTTCTTCAATCCAACTAACTATTTCATCCTTTGATTTACCTTCTGCTTTCATTTTTGCAGCATAATAAACTAAAAGTCCTACACCTGTAGAAGCGGCTTTAGTATCAATAATTGATATATCAGCATTCGGATAATTTTCTAATATATCATTTCTAGCTACCAAGGAACTGTTATACGTTCCGCTTAAAGCTGATGAAAATGCTATATAGAGAACGCCTTTTCCTTCTTTAACATGTTTTTCAAATTCCTCGTAAAACCTAAAGGTATTAACTTGTGAAGTTGTAGGAAGAGCTCCATTCCTAATAGCATCGTAAAATATTTTATAGTCTAGTGATTGGCCGCAATCTTCTATATATTCTTTTCCTTCAAAATTACAAACTAATCCTATGTATGAAATATTAAGTTCTTTCACCATTTGAAGAGATAAATCACATCCAGAGTCTGTTAAAATGATAAAGTCTTTCATTATACATCTCCTTTACTAATAAAGTTAATAAGTTTTATACATAAATTCATTATTTTAAATAATATTTATAATATATATATTTATACGACGCATAACAAAATACCTGCTTAAAATAGAGATTTTAGATTATATTAATTTAATAATATTATAAATTCAATCAGGGGGGATTTAAATGAAATATAAAAATTGGTTAAGTAAAGAAAATCATACACCTAAATTAACAGCTCATGATTTTTTTAAGTATATAGGTCCAGGCTTGATTGTCACAGTAGGATTCATTGATCCTGGTAACTGGGCATCAAATATAGCGGCAGGTTCATCTTACGGGTATAAGCTTTTATGGATGGTGACATTGTCAACTATAATGCTTATAGTTTTACAGCATAATGCAGCACATTTAGGAATAGTTACAGGACTATGTATACCAGAAGCCACAACTAAACACATTAAATCAAAATTAAGAAATACAATTATAGGTTCAGCTCTATTAGCTTCAGTAGGTACTGCTATGGCAGAGATATTAGGGGCTTCTATAGCACTAAGGCTTTTGTTTGCAATACCTCTAAGAATAGGTGCCATAATGTCAGCAGCAGTGGTATTATGGATGTTATTTTCAAATTCATATAGAAAGATAGAAAAACTAGTTATAGGATTCGTTTCTTTAATAGGATTAGCATTTATATTTGAAGTGTATTTAGTAAATGTTAGTTGGGGAGAAGCTATAAATGGATGGGTAACACCTTCGTTCCCAGATGGGTCTCTTCCTATAATTATGAGTGTACTTGGAGCTGTAGTAATGCCTCATAACTTATTTCTTCATTCAGAGATTATTCAGAGCAGACAATGGAACCTTAAAGATAAGTCTGTTATGGAGAAGCAGCTTAAATATGAATTTTTAGATACATTATTTTCAATGTTAATAGGATGGGCTATAAATAGTGCTATGATTCTTGTGGCTGTATCTTTTTTTTCAAAGGGCATTATTGTTACAGAATTAGAACAAGCTCAAATTATGCTTAAGCCTCTTCTTGGAAATGCAGCAGCGGTAGTTTTTGCTATAGCTTTACTATTCTCAGGTATATCATCCAGTGTTACTGCTGGAATGGCTGGAGGATCAATCTTTGCAGGATTATTTGGAGAACCTTATGATATAAGTGATAGACATACAAAGATTGGTGTGTTAATAACTATACTTTTAGCAATGGCTATAATCTTCTTTATATCAAACCCGTTTAAAGGATTGGTATATTCACAAATGCTGCTTAGTATTCAGCTGCCAATTACTATATTTACTCAGATATATCTAACATCATCAGAAAAAGTTATGGGACAATATAAGAATAGCAAGTTACAAAACATAGTACTTTGGATTATAGGAATAATAGTAAGTATTTTAAATATAACGCTATTAATAAGTGCATTAATATAGATTTATGCATATAATATAGAAGAGATGTTTATGCGATTGGACATCCTTCCATTCTTTTTATTGATTTATATATATATTTATGTTAAGATAGATATGTTAAATTAATATATGCGGCGGTAGCTCAGTTGGATAGAGTAGCTGGCTACGAACCAGTTGGTCGGGGGTTCGAATCCTCTCCGCCGCACCATAGTAACATGAAGGGTTTCAGTAATTTTACTGGAACTCTTTTTATTTGTAAAAATATAAAAGTGCCTTAAAAAGTGCCTACCTAAAAAATGTAAGTTATATAGTTTTGGGGTGAGGATGTTAATATGACTTGTCTTTAATGATAAATTCTACAAATAATAAACCGTACAAAATATGTGTACGGTTTATTACTTTCAGTAACACCCTTGTAAGTCACTGGTGCGTTCTGACTATAACTTTATACTAATACTATAAATTATTTTTAAGCTATTTTTGTCCCCACTTTATACCATCCTTTATTGCTGCATTTAAAATATCTAGTATATAGAAAAATCTATCAATGGGTTTAATCTTTAAAAATGCTCTGAGTTCATCTTCGTTACATAGTTCTAACTTGAAAATTATACTATCATTTTCATCATAGAAAATTATTCCGAGTATTTTTTCATGATAATTAATATCAAACGCTAAGTGGTCGTAATATTGTGAATATTCTAAGGCACCTAATGCTGCCGCACAGTAAGAAGCAATTTTTGAAATAATTATATTCCAGTCAGTTTCAATACTTTCATCCTTAGTCCATTTGGACATAAATGTTTCATTAATTTTCTTTTTTAATATTTTATCCGGAGTTACATATAACCTCATTATATCACCAGATTCTATAAAAACCGCAAAATCAATATCTGTTCTGTTTTTTTCATTTTCATACAAAAATACAAAATCTCCATTCCTAAGCCATATTGACCTGCCAGTTGATTCCTTTCCAGTTATTACCGGAATTACTGTTTGTCGTATAAACTCAATCATTTCAGACTTTGGAGACATACATTTTATAATACTCTCTGACATTCCTTTAAAATATTCAGTTTGTTGATGATTTTCAATAGAAATGATCAAAGAAGTTAACCCTGATATTATAGCAATTATTATAGCAATTATCTTGACTTGTTCATTACTTTCTAAAAAAAGTGCTGCAATTGCAGAACTCATAGTAAGTAAATTAAAAATAATATTTAATTTCATTGCTACCTCCATGTTTAGATTTCAATTTATCAAACTATTCCTATTAATTAATATGACTTGATATAACCAACATATAACCAACAACATAAAATTTACTCAATCTCCTTACTTATTGTTAATATTATGCAAATTAATTTTGTATATCTGTTCGGTATTTTAAGTTTAATAATAGGATCACCTTTAATTCAAAAGAAGAAGTTGTAGATTGTGAAGTGGAAAATGCCTTATTTAAATACGAATAAAAGTACATTTATCTAAGCGTGTATAGGTTTTTACTTATTGCAGTAGCATAAATAATCATTATACCAGTAGAGCATAAGACAAAGACCAGAAAGAATAATTTATTGAGTCATGTTTGTGAGGATATGTTTCATAATATAAAGTGTTGATAGAATATTTAAAATCATTGCAAATTGTGTAAAAGAGTAATGGATGGAGGAATTACAAGTGAAAAAATATTTATCAATACTTATATTTTGTATAGTTATTTTTACTGGTTGTTCAAGTAGACTTGCTGATAAGGCTATAGAGCAAGGGAAATTAGAACTATCTAATAAAGAGTACGATAAAGCAGTAGCATCATTTCAATTAGCGTTAGATGAAGACAGTAATAATAAAGAAGCTAAGGAATTAAAAGATATTATTGATGGATACTTAAAGGCTAAAAAAGCTTATGATAACAACAATCTTGATGAGTCTAAAAAACTAGTAGAAGGTATAAATGAGAAGTATATGAATCTTTCTATAAAAGATGATATTGATAAACTTAAAGCTGACATAAAAGATGCTCAACAGACTATAGCTGAAATAAATCAAAGTATAGAAAAGCTAAATATATTGGTTAATGATAAAAAGTATGATGAAGCCAAAGCTCTATCACAAGAACTTAATGGCAAGCATTTAAGTGATGAACAAAGAGGCAAATTAGCTGAAATAGTAAAAAGAATGAATGATGAATTAGCTAAAATAGAAGCTGATAAAAAAGCAGAAGAAGAGCAAAAGAAAAAAGAATTTACTGTTGAAAAAGCTATCCAATATGCCATTAAAAAATACGGTAACAATCCGGATATTGCATATGCATATGACCCACAAATTAGATATGAAAATGGAAAGAAATACTTTTCAATTATAGCTAAGTCTAAATCAATGATGGCTAATGGAGGAAGTGGAACTCTATTTAGAGCTAAGGTTTTTGAGGACGGTACTGTAGTTGAGATTTAATAATATGTTAATAACAAACTAAATTAAATATATGTAACTACATTAAATGGAAAGGAGACCAATCAAATGACAGAGATTAAAACCTCAATCCCAAAAAGAGTAAAGAAGAAAAGAGTTAGTCAAATTCCATTCGGAATTGCATTGTTCATCTGTATTGTGGGTGCTGGATACTTCATTGCAAACAGCTCGCCAAAAGCAGCGTTGATGTGGACGTTTGGGGTTGCATTGGGATTTACTCTTCAAAGATCAAGGTTCTGTTTCACCGCTTCGTTAAGAGATCCTGTTTTAACAGGAAGTACTTCGTTGACAAAGGGAGTAGTAATAGCTATTGCAGTTGCTTCAGTAGGCTTTGCGGCTATCCAGTATAGTTCTGTACTTAAAAATGTTGCTGTACCAGGTAATATTTCTCCGGTTGGTATCCACACAATAGTTGGAGCAACAATGTTTGGTATAGGGATGGTAATTGCAGGAGGATGTGCTTCAGGAACTCTTATGAGAGTAGGGGAAGGATTCCTTATGCAGATGCTCGCACTGGTGTTTTTCATAATAGGATCACTATGGGGAGCTAAGAATTTTGGTTGGTGGAATAATACATTCATGCCCAAGAAGGGTATATTTCTTCCTGAAGTTATAGGATGGGTGCCAGCACTAATTATACAGTTTGGTCTTTTACTAGCTATATATATTTTTGCTGACTGGTTTGGAAACAGAAAATCAAATGAATAGCTAAATTCAAAATTGAAAATTAGTAAAGTTTATTTATATCGAAATAATTAGGAGGTTTTATTATGCCAGAACATAGATTGGATTGTTTAGGAGAGGCATGTCCAGTGCCGCTTATTAAGACTCAGAAGAAACTTGGAGCTTTAAAGGTTGGAGATGTGCTTATAGTGGATATTGACCACAGCTGTGCAATGAAAAATATACCGGAATGGGCAAGAAAAGAAGGGCATAATGTAGATATTGAAGAAGTTGACGATGGACAGTGGGAAGTATATATAGAAAAAACAAAGTAATGATTTCCTTATAGATTAAACAGGGGGGGGAATAGTGGATATTAAAAATAGTGTTTATTATAAAAAGTTATTAAAAGAGCCGTGGACGTATACTACAGGTGCTGTATTATTAGGTCTTATAAATATAGCTATGTTTTCTTCAACAGCCAAGGCATGGGGAGTAACTACGCCATTCTCCTATTGGGGGGCATGGTTATATCAGGCACTTGGCGGTCATCCTGAAAAATGGTTCTATTTTCAGCAGAAGGCTCATGCAGTAGCTATAAGTGGTAGATTTATCGATGATTTACATTCTGTATCGAATATAGGAATAATAGCAGGAGCATTTTTAGCTACACTATTGGCCTCACAGTTTAAGATTAAGAAGATAAAATCCTGGAAGCAGGTAGTGGCTGCAGTTCTTGGCGGGTTACTCATGGGATATGGTGCAAGAATTGCCTTTGGATGTAACATCGGAGCATTATTCAGCGGAGTTGCATCTATGTCCCTGCACGGTTGGGTATACTGGATATTCATATTCTTGGGTGCATGGATTGGCAGTAAGCTTTTAGTTAAATACTTTATATAGTTATAGATGATGAACCAGGTTTTCAAAGTAAGCTTAAGCTTTAGAACCTGGTTTTTCTTAAATTGCTACATCTTAAAATCAATAAGGGAATAAAGGTGATTTAATTGGAAAAGAAACATGAATATTATGACGTGGTAATAATAGGTGGTGGAGCATCAGGGCTGACATCTGCAATATACTGTAGCAGGGCAAGGCTAAAGACATTGTTAATAGAAAAATCTCTAATAGGTGGACTTGCTACCTATACAAATGAAATAGCAAACTATCCAGGATTCCCAGAAGGGATAACAGGTACAGAGCTTATGAATTTATTTCATAAGCAGGCTAAAAACTTTGGAGTGAATTTTAAGCTGACTGATGTTAAGGGTGTTCAGCTTGAGGGAAAAGACAAACTAGTTGAAACCTTTAGAGTAATATATCACGCAAAGTCGGTTATAATCTCCACTGGAGGAAAGCCAAGACTTACAAGGGCTGAAAATGAAGAAAGCTTTCTGTACGATAGAGGAATTTCTTTCTGTGCCACTTGTGATGCTGCATACTACACGAATAAGACAGTTATGGTTATAGGCAGTGGAGATGCAGCTATTGAGGAAGGAATATTCCTTACAAAGTTTGCAAAGAAGGTTATTGTCTCTGTGATTCACGACAAGGGAATAATGGATGCAAATAAAATCGCACAGGAGCAGGCATTGAAAAATCCAAAGATGGAGTTTAAGTGGAATACTGTAGTAGATTCCTTCGAAGGAGATGAAAGATTAAATACAGTAGTTTTAAAGAATGTTAAGTCTGGTGAACTTGAGCCAATAGAAGTAGATGGATGCTTTCTGTTCATAGGCTATGTTCCTAATACTGAAATATTTAGGGGACAGATTAATCTTACTCCAGAGGGATATATAATGGCAAATGAAAAGATGGAAACAAATATTGAGGGTGTATTTGCTGTTGGAGATGTTAGAGACAAATTGCTTAAGCAGGTTGCTACAGCAGTAGGCGATGGAGCTATAGCAGGAGTAGGAGCTGAAAAATATATCGCTGAATCAGAAGTGTTTGAAAATGAAATAATGCAAAAAGAAAAGATAGGTCTCATATATCTGTGGTCACCATTAGATGAAATCTGCAGGAATTACCTGATAGTTATAGAAGAGCTTGAAAAGGAAATGAACCAAACTGTAAAGGTTCAAAAAATAGATGTATATAAAAATTCAACCCTCGCAGCAAGACTTGGGACCACGAAAGCACCAACACTTGTTTATACAAAGAATGGTAAAGTGGTGAAGATTGACAGGAACATATCCAGAGAACATATATTAGAGCTTATAAAGGCAATTAAATAATTAATAACAAACATGGCAGTGGAAATGAAGCTTCCACTGTCACTTCTATGTGTACCCGGTATGGGCAATAAATTGGTGTTAAAGTCCACTGTGGGCTTGCTAGGAATCACTAGCCTATAAGAGGTTGGTAGATGAAATAATCATCTACCTCCTACTCGATTGTTATCGTTGCATAAAGTAAAATTTAGATAAAGCTATATATACGCAACTTCGTACTGAATTTGTAATTCAGATATATAAGCTTATATTGAATTTTAGTATTCCTTAATTCTGCGTTCAATCAGTATTAAAGTATCGTGCATCTTTTCAAATAGAAGGCTTAAAGTAAACCATACTGGAGTATAACTTAGTGTAATTATACCGTAAACTGATAGAGGTTCATTTACATAGTTCCAAGGACAGACACCTAGAATTTTCTTAAGTAGTAGTCCACTTGCAAGTTCTACCACAAATATTAGAATAGTATAAACACCTCCTCTTAGAATAAATGAAAGGTGTCTTATCCTATCATGTATTGGTTCAAGAAAAATAGCAAGACCATATATAGGAAACATCCAGATATATGTCCAGCCTGTAAGTTTTATATCTCCTCTCATCACAGAAAAAAAACCAGTCCATAAAACTTCTACACAAAGACCTGAAAGTCCATATATTATAAACCTTTTTACCATGGAGGTATTTTGCGTATTTGAATATAAAATATACTATTATATTATTTACGTCAGGATGAATTCTTCTGAATGTATATAAGTTTAATAAAATCTTATATTAATACTTATTTTGCTAATTAAAAAATCTCTTCATTACCTTAAACATAAATAATGGTAAAATGGAACTAAAGATAAATGAATATAGGGTAGGAGTAACATATGAGAGGGAGAAAAAAACAAGAAGATGCATTTAGAGTAAACATTACATTTAGAATTAATGAAAAACAATCAGAACTATTAAAGAATAACAGGTTTATGTATAAAGATTTACAAAATCATATAAGACAGTATTTAGATAGTTTTTTAATTAAAAATAATGAAAAAAAATGAAGTTGCATATAAAATGCAGCTTTTTTATTTGCTATTATTTCACGAAGTGAAGTTTGACTAAAGCCAATCAGTTTTAATAATTAATTAATTAATTTTAGTTATTTAATTAAATTATTGCATTGCAGAAAATAGTCACCTAAATATCTAATTTTTTATGTGTAAATATATAGATATATATCAGTTATATGAATAAACGCATTGCAATAAATAAGTAAGTAATATTAATATATAAGATTATTTCATTAATTTTAAAGAAATAATACTAAATCCAAGAAATCCATTAAAATATAGAAGGTGGTATTATCAAGAGTACAATTGAAAAAGTATATATAAAAATATAAGTGAATCAGTAAATGTATTTATTTGTAATTTAGAATACTAGGGTATATTCATCTTTTATATTCTCATACTACTATTGAATATAATAATTAATAGTGTAAGGAGGAATTTAAAATGATAACTGCAGAAGTTGCTGTATACCCATTAAAAACTACAAATGCATCAGGTACTATTAATAATGCAATTCATGCACTAGATAATAGTAATGTAAATTACAGTGTAAATTCTATGAATACACATATTACAGGTTCAAAAGAAGAGATTTTCAATAGTTTACAACATATGTTTACTGAAGCTGAGAATAGTGGTTCAGAAATAAATATGGTAGTTACAATAACAAATTCAGCAGACTAAAAAGGTTTTTCATTATAGGTAAGTATACTAAAATAAATCCTTATAACGTTAATGATTATAAGGATTTATTTTTTTAATAATTTAATAGATAAATTGAGTAATAGTATATACTAAGGGACGTTATATTTATTTTTTGTGTTAGGATTAGAATCAGGAAGCATTTCATGAGGGTTATCTAGTGAACCAGCAGATTCTATAGTTAGGTTAGATGAAGTGGATGTACCTAAAGAATCTGTAGTAGAAGGTCCTGCAGAAAGTTTATCTTTTTTATTATCCCTTATTCTTGCGTTCGCTGTCATAAAATGAACCTCCTCTATAACCAATTTAGAACATTTTCAAAGCCCTTAAATAGCAATTCAATTAAAGAAACATAAGGTAAATATATGTTTGATAAAAGGAAAACCCCTTACATGTTAAGGGGTTTTCAGATAATAAAAGTAAATTTAGATTTGTTTAAAATACATCTTTTCTTTCTACTGATACATAACTATCTAACTTCCTTCAGTTGGAAGTATGGCCATTATTGCATTCCAGTAGTTCTTGATTGAGCATTTAATTGTTTAGCTTCTTGTAAGTCAGCAGCATTAGTACTACTAGTCATACCAGCATTTGAAGTAGCACTTGTTCCTTTATTTGCTGCTGATTGAGCATTTAACTGTTTTGTTTCTGCTATTGTAGCTTGAGAACTAGTCATACCAGCATTTGAAGTACTGCTTGTTCCTTGACCTGCTCTTGATTGAGCATTTAACTGCTTTGTTTCTTGTAAGTATTGTTTATCCATAGTTATTTCTCCTTTTCAAATATATAAATTATACTGATCGTATTCAGTACGTTTATAGTTTCTCCATTTCTTTATCAAATACAGATAAACATTTTTCAATTTATAGTATATATTTCTTAGGTTATAAATTAAGATACTTATATAATAGATGATTAATATAGGATTAGATGTTATATTGTTTTCAATGGTAGATTTATAATAATAATAGAAGTTAAGTAAAAATTTATTTATGATAGTTATAATGAAACAAAAAAACTAGTATATAAACTTTTTTATACTAGTTTTTTATGATGCTATAAATTGATTAAATCTAGAATTTTACCTTAGAAAGTTGCTTTACCATATTAATTTCTTTTTCACCTTCTATTACTTCCAGTGACTCATTCCAATTTTTATCAAAATTGATTTTGTAAATCTCTACTTGAGAAGAGTCTTTAACAGGTGACATTAATACATATTCTGTTTTATTGATTAATACTTGATCTAAAATTTCATAGTCTATTTTGTTTCCTTGTTCATCTCTAAAGGTCATAATATTAGTAGCAGTTGCCATATTATAATTAACCCTCCTTTACATTAAAGTATAAAGTTATTATTTACATAATTGAAAAATCTATTTTACCAAACTTTATTTATATAATATTTACAGATTATAATTTGTGTATTTATGAAAATAATGGATTAACCTTTAATTATCAGGGAAAGATAATAAAAAATACAATAAGGATGGTATTATGAGTTGTGATGTATTAATAAATATACTAGATGATCATAATGAGGGAAGTATTCTTGCTACAGCAAAGTATAAGCCTAAAGAGGTTATTTTTATATA
This sequence comes from Clostridium polyendosporum, assembly GCF_018332455.1. Lineage (GTDB taxonomy): Bacteria > Bacillota > Clostridia > Clostridiales > Clostridiaceae > Clostridium_AY > Clostridium_AY polyendosporum. The sequence continues at coordinate 40,633 of NZ_BOPZ01000016.1, read as the reverse complement.
TTTAGAAAATTGTAATATAGAAGATCAAGTAGAGAAGTTAAGTGAATATTATCTTAATAAATTTCCTTTTACAACATTTATTCCGAAGAAAATAAATCATAATGATTTTTCTAAAGTTGAAGATATAATAAAAAGTTACAGTAATAAAAATACAATTATTAATTTAACAGGTGGAAAGAAGTTTATATGCTTGATCATTGAATACTTTGCTCGTAAGAATGGGATTAAAGTAATATATTTAGATATTGAACAAGAAAAATTGATAACATTTAATGATAAGAATATTGAAGTAATGCAAGATGATTTTCTGAACTTAGATGTAGATGATGTGATAGAGAGTATAGGTGGTGCAATAGTAGTTGATTCTACGGAGGAATGTAGCAAGAAGGCAGTAGAAGAGTTTACTAATATGATTGCTAAAAATATTTCTCTTTGGGAAAAGTATAAGTACAGAATTTATGATAATAGAATTTTTATACATGATCAAAGCAACCCATCTATGATAAAAATAAATATGAGTTGCCTTAATAAGCAAGAAACCGATATTTATTATAAAATTTTAAATATGCTTAGTAATTATGATCAAATAAAATATTGGAAAGAAGATAATTTTATAAAAATTCGTTTTTTAAATTTATATATGAAGAGCTTTATTTTTAAAAGTGGGTCATGGCTTGAAGTATTTACTAAGAGGGTAGTTGAAGAAATTGAAGCTGTAGATGATGTGAAAAGTGGGGTACTGTTTCTGTGGAATGATGATAAAAGAAGAGTTAGGAATGAATTAGATGTAGTGGCAGTAAAGGATTCAGTACTTATTTGTATATCATGTAAAGATAGTGCAAAGTATGATGAAGTAGCATTAAATGAACTTAATGTGTATGGAAATCAATTAGGTGGAGAAAGTGTAATAAAGATTTTAGTAGCTACAAAACCTCCTATAAAATCATCAGTGCTTGATAGGGCAAGAGAAATGAATATATGGATAGTTTTATTTAACGGTGACAGAAAAGAGTTTAAAGATAAATTAAAGAAAATAATAACTCGTAAATATATGTAATGAAGAAAACTTCTACTTAAGCATAGCTTTATTTGTAGAAGTTTTTTATAATTATACTAAGATTTATAGAGAGGGAGAAAGACGATGTTTTTTATAGGGATATTTGGTATAGATAGAAAGCAGAAAAAAATAAAACCTTTAAAACAAATTCAATGTAAAGGCTGTAATTGTGAAGGGTTAGAACTATATAAGGAGTATTCCTTCTTTCATCTTTTTTTCATTCCTATTATTAAGTGGAATACTAAATATTTTGCTTTTTGTAAGAAGTGTGGAATGATTTATGATATAAAGATAGAAAAGGCTATTAAAGAAGAGAGTGGACAAGAGGGGGCTATAACTTATTGGGATATTAATCAATATAATAACAATGGTTATCAAGTAAGTGTTACATGTAATAACTGTGGGAAAAGTTTAGATGATAACTATGTGTATTGCCCTTTTTGTGGTACTAAAAGAAGATAAAAAGTTAAACCAGGATGATAAAGTAAGGTCAGTATATTATTATTAGTGATATTTCCTAACGTAAGTTTATTAGCTAGATTTCATAAGATGAAATCTAGCTAATAGTAATAGGCTTAATACATTTTAAATTTTATTTTGACTACTTAAATTTATTACCTATTGCTTCTCCCATAAGTACTTTAGTTTCATATCCAAGAGAAGTTTGATGAACTATCTCTTCATCAATTTTTACAGTATCTTTTTTAAAGAAAAGTATTGTTGTAGACCCACCAAATTTAAAGTACCCCTTTTCATAGCCTTTCTTAACTTTTACATTTGGAGTATAACTCTGTATTATGGTACCGACACAGGTAGCACCTACTTCTATGTGTATTATATCTCCAAAGTTTTCAGACTTGAATATACACCATTCTCTTTTGTTTTGGCAGAAAAGCTTAGGTACTCTTTCAAGTGCAATAGGATTTACTGAGTAATATTTGCCTTTTATATTTTTTGTTTCTCCGCATATACCATCATCGACAAAATGGAAACGATGATAGTCAGTGGGACATAGTCTAAGTATCAGACATACTCCACCGTCATATTCTTTAGCAACCTTATCATCACATATTAACTCTTTTAAGGAATACGTGAGTCCTTTGATTTGAACAAGTTTATCTAAATCTATATTTTCAAAAGCAGAAAGCCTTCCATCTCCAGGAGAAATAAGTATATCTCTATCTTGTGCTATTGGTCTTGCAAAAGCATTCAATGTTCTAGCGAAGAAGTCATTAAAATTTCTAAACTCCTCCAATTTCATATTTGCTAAAGACATATCTATATTAAACTCTTCAATAAAGGGTCTTATCTTCTTTTTGCTTGTGGATGAGTCACAGAATGAGCCATAAAGTTTTGAAAAAAGTTTTTTCTTTATAAGAAGTTCCGTAATACTCTTACCTATTGGTGATTCATAGCACCACTTAAGGTAACTTAAGCCTGCTACTTGCTCTACTTCATATTGCTTTGTTTTTCTATTATATATCTTGATCATGGTTTCCTCACTTTTTATGTTTTATAATTAATTTTATCACAATTTTATTACTTTTTTAATGATTATACTGGAGTTTTTAATTAAAAGGTAGGAAGTTATTATTTATAATTCAAGGAAAGTATTACTTAAAATTTAATTACATTTATCTTTAATTTTAAAATATATGTTATAATTTTCAAAAAGTGAACTGATTGATTAGAAGACATTATCTAAGAATCACGCCACTTTAGTGGTGTAAGGTTCACAAATAAATTATAAACTTGTTTATCTATAAATAATCACAAGGTGCAAAAAGGAGATATAATATGTCAACTATAGTTAAAAAGGTAGCAGTAATAAATGATCTTTGTGGGTATGGAAGAGCAGCATTAACTTCAATAATACCTATACTTTCTGTAATGGGTACTCAAGTTTGTCCTATTCCTACTGCTGTATTATCTAGTCATACTGGAGGCTTTGGAGTTCCAGCTATATGTGATTTAACAAAGTTTATACCTAAGTATATGAATCATTGGAAAAGCCTATCTATTAAATTTGATTGTATATATAGTGGATATTTATCGTCCTTGGAGCAAGGAATTCTTGTTCATGATTTTATTAATGAGTTTAAAACAAAGGATACTATAGTGGTTATAGATCCAGTGTTAGGGGATAATGGATCGCTATATAAGGGCATGAATAATGAAATGATTTCAAAAATGAAAGACCTTATAAAAGCTGCGGACATCATAACTCCTAATATTACAGAAGCGGCCTTCCTACTTGATAAGAGAGTAAAAGGTGATATGAATATAGAAGAGGTTGTTTTATGGTGCAAAGAGTTAAGTGACTTGGGTCCTTCCCAAGTAATAATAACCAGTGCAGTAATTAATGAAGGAACAATTTATGTAGTGGGTTATGATAAAATAGCAGGTAGCATATTTGTAATGCCTAGAAAATATATACCAAAGTCGTTTCCTGGAACTGGAGATGCTTTTACAAGTGTACTGATTGGAAGTATCTTAAGGGGGGAACCTCTTTTAGAGAGTATAAATAATGGATGTAAATTTATTGAGATGGTAATAAAAGAAACTATAAGATTAAATTCTGATTCAAGAGAAGGAATTGTTTTTGAAGGGTTTTTAAGTAAACTTTTATAAGATAGAATAGAAAGCCTTATAGTATTATAGTTAGAGTGGTTAAAAGAATAATGTTGACAGTACATTCTTTAAATATTAAAATAATATCATTAGGAAGAATACTGAGTCCTCATAGTTCAATGGATAGAACAGTCCCCTCCTAAGGGACAAATGTAGGTTCGATTCCTACTGGGGATACCAAACCTCTGTAAATATAAAATATTTACAGAGGTTTATTTTGTTTTTTAATAATTAAGCTTTAATAATAAATCTATATATATGATATAATAAAATAAACTGGAATTTTTTATAAGTATAGGAGTGTGGTGTTTTTGGACTCTAGCTTTACTTGGGAGTTAGTGGTTCTTGTATTTTTGTTATTTCTTTCAGCTTTCTTTTCAGCAGCTGAGACTGCGTTGATGTCCTTAAGTAAAATAACAATAAGGCATTTAGTTGAAGAGAGTATAAGAGGGGCAAAACTTATACAAAGGCTAACAGAAGATCCTAATAGACTTTTAGGTAGTATTTTAATTGGAAACAATGTTGTAAATATAGGTGCGTCAGCTCTAGCAACTTCTGTTGCTTATAAGATTGTAGGAGAATCCGGAGTTGCTATTGCAACTGGTATAATGACTGTATTGGTTTTAATATTTGGAGAAATTACTCCGAAATCTTTGGCAAAGCAGAAATCAGAAGCAGTGGCTCTTAGAGTAATAAAGCCTATAAGTTTTATTGTAATTATATTAAAACCTTTTGTATGGATATTTAGTCAGATTTCTGCATTATTTATAAAACTTTTGGGTGGAGATGTAGATAGAAGTCAACCTTTTATAACTCAAGAAGAACTTAAGACCATGGTAGGTGTAAGTGAAGAAGAAGGGGTACTAGAGGTTGAGGAAAAAGAAATGATATTTAATGTTTTTGAATTTGGAGATCTTCTAGTTAAGGATGTAATGGTCCAAAGAGTTAATATTATAGCAGTAGATACAGAAGTATCCTATGAAGAAATAATTAAAGTTATAAAAACAGAACAGTTTTCAAGAATTCCTGTTTATAATGAAACTATTGATGATATTGTAGGTATATTAAATGTTAAAGATTTAATTTTAGTAGATCGGGATAATTCAGAGTTCAGTGTTAAAAACTATATGAGAGATCCATTTTATACTTTTGAGTTTAAGAAAATCACCGAACTCTTTAGAGAAATGAAGAAAACTAGAAACCATATAGCTGTAGTTTTAGATGAATATGGTGGAACTGTAGGTATAGTTACTATAGAGGATTTAGTTGAAGAAATAGTAGGCGAAATTGAAGATGAATATGATGATGAAAGTGATAAGGAAATAGAAGTTATTAAAGAAGATGAATATGTAGTTGATGGAAGTGCTAGACTTCATGATATAAGTGACCTTATTGGAGTTAATATGGAATCTGAAGAGTTTGATTCTGTAGGCGGTTTTGTTATTGGTCAGCTTGGAAGAATGCCTGAAATGAATGAAGAAGTTCATTATGAGAATATGAAGTTTATTGTTGAGGAAATTGATAAAAATAGAATTAAGAAGGTTAGGATTTTTACCTAATAAAGCTGAGCAGGCATTAAGCCTACTCAGCTTTATTTGTAAATATACTTATGGAGTTGATTAGTGTGAACTTTATGGATATAGCTTTAGAAGAAGCTAAAATTGCAAAAAATCTAAAAGAAGTACCAGTTGGTGCAGTTGTAGTAAAAGATGGAGAAATTATAGGTAAAGGACATAACTTGAGAGAAACTCTTCAATCACCTTTAGCTCATGCAGAAATCATAGCTATAGAAAATGCAGCTAAACAGTTAGGTACATGGAGACTTAATGGTTGTGAGATGTATGTAACTCTTGAACCATGTCCTATGTGTGCAGGAGCTATTATTCAGAGTAGGTTATCTAAGATATATATTGGAACTTTTGATCCTAATGGAGGAGCTTGTGGGTCAGTAGTTAATCTAATACAAAATAGAAATCTTAGTTATTTTGGAGATGTAATTTGGTGTTATGACAAAAGATGTAGCGAAATATTAACAGATTTTTTTAAGAAAATGAGGGAATAAAGGAGGTGATACTTGTACTACCTCCTTTATTTGCTGCCATTTCACTAAATGAAATCTAGCTAACAATTAAGTCAAGTTGATGCTTGGTTAGTTTTATGCCACTCCATACTTTAAAGCTGAGTTTACACTATCAATTGTATAGATTACATCATCTTCATTGTTAAAGTATCCGAAGCTGAATCTTAATGTACCATTAGGATAAGTACCAAAAGCTTTATGAGCATTTATACTTGAGTGGAATCCTGATTTTGTGTAAATTGAAAAATCTCTTAGAAGAATTTTTTCTAAATTGTTAGAAGGAATATCCTTATAACAAATAGATACTATAGAACTTCTTCTATCCATAGTTTCTTCACCTATAATTTTTATACCATCAATGTTTGATATTTTATTAATGAAGAGCTCTGTTAATGCAAAATTTTTCTTTTGGATATTTTCTACACCTTCGTTTAGAAGAAATTTTAAAGAATAGTTTAACGAGCAAATTCCCAAAGGGTTTAATGGCCCCTTCTCTAGTTTAAATGGAAGAGAAGAGTTTCCTGATTCATTTTCCAATCGACTTGTACCGTCTATAAGGGGATTTATATTTTCTGAAAGTGAATCTTTAATAAGAAAACCTCCTATACCCTCTAATCCTAAAAGATATTTACTTCCACTAAAAACTACAGCATCTGCATTTACTTTATCTAATCCAAAGTCTATAGCACCACAACTATGAGATGCATTAATAATGAAATACAAATTATACCTTTTACATATCTGTCCGATTTCTTCTATAGGTGCAATGGTACCAGAAACATTAGAAACATGAGATAATATAATAGCTTTTGTATGCTTATTTATAAGTTTAATTATTGTATTTGTATCTATATGACCATTTAAATTACATGGAACTTTCGAAATATCTATTCCTTGACCAATTAAACTATTTAAAGGTTTGATTATACTATCAGTTTCAAAAGTAGGTACTATAACATGATCACCTTTATTAAGTAGTCCCTTAAGAATCATGTTAAGAGCATAGGTTGAGTTTTGAGTGAAGATAACATTGTCTTTTTTATCAAATTTTAATAACTTACAGACAAGTTCTCTTGTTTCTTCTACAAGATTTTTTGTTATATTTATATATTCTAAGGGATTCCCCTTGTTTTGTAACCTAGATAAAAATTCACTTATATGCTCGCTCATGTTGGGTGCCTTTGGTAGTGATACTGTTGAATTATCTAAATATACCGTTTTCATAATGTACCTCCAAATAAATGTATAAAGAGTTAAAATACTTCTTTATACATGATGTATTAGTATGAAAAAATATGTTTATAAAATGAAAATATTACATAAAAAGGAAACATATTTATATCTATAATATCACTTTTTGTATAATAAGAAAATAAAAATAATGAATTTAAAGTAAGCACATAGTATTAAATAAGCTTAGTAAGTTTAATTATAAAAAAATTCAGTCCCATTATGTGTGGACTGAATTTTTATTTCTATAAATTATTGTTCTTTTAAAGTTTTTGTTGAATTTTTTTGTTTGAAAAGGCTAATTATTACAGGAAGTAGTGATATTCCTATTATTCCAAAGATAACAAAAGTAAAGTTATGTTTTATAAGAGGAATATTTCCAAAGAAGTAGCCTCCAAGTAAGAATAATGAAACCCAAAGACCTCCACCGAGGATGCTAAATTTTAAGAACTTAGAATATGTCATCTCGCTTATTCCCGCAACGAATGGTGAGAAAGTTCTTATAATAGGTGCAAATCTAGCTATGATTATAGCTGTTGGACCATGTTTTTCATAAAATTTATGTGCTTTTAAGAGATATTCTTTTTTTATAAATTTTAAGTCCTCTTTTTGGAGAACTCCAGCTCCTATCTTTCTTCCAAACCAGTAGTTAAGATTATCTCCGAGTAGTGCTCCTGAATAAAGTAGAATAAATAGAATAGTTATGTTTAAATCTCCAATAGCTGCAAAGGCTCCAGCAGCAAAAAGGAAAGAGTCTCCTGGTAGAAAAGGAGTTATAACTAGCCCTGTCTCACAGAATATTATTAAGAAAAACAAAAGGTAAGTTAAAGTACCATAACTATCTACTATAATACCTATGTACTTATCTAAATGAAGTATGATATCAATAAAGCTCGTTATCAAATCCATAATATCCTCCTAACTAAATTTTGTAATCATATGAATTATTGGTTATAATTTTCATTTTATCACGAAAGAAATAAAATAAAAAGTAATAGTTATATGGCATTTTTGAATAATTTGTTAAATATAATAGTATAATTGTAAATTACTAAAAATAATTGAATTAGAATTATATATTTATAGTATAGAATTATATCTTATGATAAGATTATAAGTTGAAACTAAATTTTTAATCAGTAATAACATAATATGATCATTATATTATTTAAGTATTTTTTAATTTAAATATCTAAATATTTACTGCAATTATCATATATGTTATATTTTAAATAAGGCATATTAGTGGAATGTATTCTATTAATAATTAAGCCACTATATTGGGAGAGTTATTATTAGATAAACTACTTAACGTAGCAAATCAATAGTTAACATGGAGAGGTGTCCGAGTGGCCGAAGGAGCTTGTCTCGAAAACAAGTGTACTCTCTGGGTACCGCGGGTTCAAATCCCGCTCTCTCCGCCAAAAAAACAGACGTATATAGATTAGTATTAATCATAAATCTATATATAGTCTGTTTTTTCTTTTTATAATATTAGGTTATTTACTATGCAATCGCAGTTTGTCCATTAAGAGGTTTGTTCGTTGCTATATTTAATGATGCTTCTAAAGCATCTTCTTTACTATCAAAAATAGAATTTTTTCCTATAAGATTTAGAAAGCCCATTTTTTGAAGTACTTTCTTTGGTTGTGGTTGAATGTTGGCAAGTAATAGCTTTATTTTATAATTTTCACAACGATGATATAATCTTTCTAATGCATCAATGGCTGAGGCATCTAATGCATTAGCATTTTTCATATCTAGAACTAAAACTTCTGCTGAAGGTTTTATTTCATTCATAACATCCATAAATTTATGAACTATTCCGAAGAAAAAAGGTCCATTTATTTCATAAACTAAAACCATATCATCAATATTATCTAGATTTAATGAGGAGTCATTATCCTCTAAGTTTCTAATTTCATTAATCATTCCTTTTATCTTTGTTGTATCCGCTACTCTTTTCATAAATAAGCACATTGCAAATATCATACCTATCTCAATAGCAACAACTAAGTCAAAAATAACTGTTAAAAGGAATGTAGTTATAAGTACTGTTACATCGCTTTTTGGAGCTTTAAGTAAGGATTTAAAAGTGCTCCATTCTCCCATGTTATAGGAAACTACAATTAATATAGCTGCTAATGAAGTCATTGGAATAAGTTTTGCTAATGGCATTAATACAATCATTATTAGTAGTAATGTTACAGCGTGAACCATACCTGCGATAGGGCTTCTACCATTATTTTTTACATTGGCAGCAGTTCTTGCTATGGCACCTGTAGCTGGAATGCCTCCAAATAATCCAGAAGTAATATTTGCAACTCCTTGAGCTACTAATTCCATATTAGAGTCATGCTTTCCGCCGATCATCCCATCAGCTACTACTGCAGAAAGAAGAGATTCTATTGCTGCTAAAATTGCTATAGTCATAGCAGGTTTAAAAAGCTCCTTTATGGTATTCAAATCTACTATCTCTAGTTTAGGAGCAGGTAATGATGAGGATATCTCACCAAAACGACTACCTATGGTTTCTACAGGAAGATTTAAAAATTTCACTGCTAAGGTAGCGATTATAAGCGCTATCAGAGAACCTGGAATAGTTTTATTAATTCTAGGCCATAGGACTATTATAAGTAATGAACCCAAGCCTACTAAAAAAGTTGAAAGATTAAAGCTATGTATATTAGTTAAATAACTTTGCCACTTTTCAAAAAATTCAGCAGGAACATTATTAATCTTTAATCCTAAAAGATCTTTTATTTGAGTTGAAAGTAAGGTAATTGCAATACCGCTAGTAAAACCAACTGTTATTGGATGAGGTACAAATTTAATTACGCTTCCAAGTTTTAGAAATCCCATTATAACCAGAATTATACCAGCCATTATGGTTGCAAGGATTAACCCTTCTAGGCCATAATTTTGAATTATTCCGTAAACTATCACCACAAAAGCACCTGTAGGTCCCCCTATTTGCACTCTACTTCCGCCAAGAAAGGATATGAAAAATCCTGCAATAATGGCGGTGATAAGCCCCTTTTCTGGTGATACTCCTGAGGATATTCCAAGAGCGATTGATAGAGGTAGAGCTATTATTGCTACTATGATACCAGCAATAATATCTTTGACTATTTGTTCTTTAGTCAAATCTTTTCGTTGTAACATACGAAGTATTTTTGGTTTCATTTAAAAGCCTCCTTTTTACTTAAATGTAATTATTTGTAATTAATTGTATAAGTTACAATTAAATCATACTCCTAAGCTATTACAAAGTCAAAATGCTTTAAAGTCAATAAGAGCTAAAGCCAATTAAAGAATACGTTTTCTAGTTATTAAATTAAAAAAAATAGCAATACTATAATAAGAAAGAGGTGATGAAAGTGCCAATAAACATAAAAAAATATATAATTGGAGAACCTTTGAAGACTTCACAAATTCATCATGAAAAATATAGTGTTTTTAAGGGTCTTCCTATATTATCGAGTGATGCAATTTCATCTGTAGCTTATGCTGGTGAAGAAATACTGTGGGTCTTAATACCTGCAATAGGATTATTATCATATAGATATCTTTTTTATGTAACTATTTCTATAGTAGTGCTTTTGAGTATTTTAATTTTTTCATATCGACAGACTATAGAAAGTTATCCTAGGGGAGGAGGATCTTATATAGTTTCCAAGGATAACTTAGGAACAACACCAAGTCTTATTGCAGCAGCATCCTTAACAATAGATTACATTCTAACAGTAGCAGTAAGTGCCACAGCAGGGGTAGCTGCTATAACTTCAGCTTTTCCGGCATTGCTGCCATTTAAGATTACAATAACACTTCTTATAGTATTGCTTATGGCTATAGGGAATTTAAGAGGTATTAGTGAATCAGCAAAAATCTTTAGTGTGCCAACTTATTTTTTTCTATTTATGTGTTTACTTATGATAGTTTATGGATTAATAAAGTTTTATGTATTTGGATATGTATCTCCACCAGTAACGGGAGTATCTAGTAGTATGACTGATGTTTCAATACTTTTACTATTAAGAGCTTTCTCATCAGGTTGTACAGCACTTACTGGTATAGAAGCAGTAAGTGATGGAGTTCCAAACTTTAAGGAACCTGCTACAAAAAGTGCCAAAACCGTATTATCATTATTGTTTTTAATAATTGTAGTTATATTTGGGGGGGTCTCTTATCTTTCAACAATTTATCACGCTGTACCAAGTCTAGATAAGACTGTTATATCTCAAATTGCTGAGCAGGTTTTTGGCAAGGGAGGGATACTATTTTACTTAATGCAATTGGCTACCACTCTTATTTTGATAATGGCGGCAAATACCGCATTTTCAGATTTACCTCTTCTACTTTCATTCATAGCTAGAGACGGATATGCTCCAAGGCAACTTGGTAAAAGAGGAGATAGACTCAGTTATTCCAATGGAATAATTGCTCTTTCTGTAGCAGCAGCTACTTTGGTAATACTGTTTAGAGGAGAGAATCACTTCTTATTACCTCTTTATGCAGTTGGGGTGTTTATATCTTTTACCCTTTCTCAAACAGGTATGGTTGTAAAGTGGTACAGAAGTAGAAGTAAAGTTACCGGTTGGATTATAAGAGCTTCAATAAATGGATTTGGTGCTTTAATAACTTTTATAACAGCAATTATAATAGCAATCAATAAGTTTACCCATGGTGCTTGGCTTATATTTGTTTTGTTACCATTACTTATAACAGTAATGAAATGGATAAATAGACATTATAGAAAAGTAGCTAAGCAATTAAGTCTTGAGAACAATTATTTTCCTAAGTTTGATTGTGATACCATTAGGAGATTTATAATACCTATTGCAGGTTTAAATGAATCTGTTATAAAGGCTATAAATTATGCAAAATGTCTTTCTAATGATATAACGGCTTTTCATGTTTCTGTCAGTGATGAAGAAACAAAGGTTTTAGAAGAGAAATGGAAAAAGTATAAAATGGATATACCTTTAATAGTTACAAAATCAGAATATAGAGAAATTGTTGAACCTTTATTAAGTTATATTGAATCAAAAGAATTTCCTACTAAAGAGCACGACATAGTCACAGTTGTCATACCTCAATTTGTTGTTGGACATTGGTGGGGAAATATATTACATAATCAAACCGCATTTTTTATAAGAAGTACCCTTATTAAAAGTAAGAATATATCTGTTATTTCAGTTCCTTTTGTAATAGAAGATGATGAGGAGTAGTAATATATTAGGATTTCAAAGGTAAGTTGATGATAAATTTATGTTTACAATTTGTGTTTGTTTTACAGTGGTTTTAGAAATTATCTATTATCACTGTATTTTTTTATTAAAGACAAACAATTTTATATTATACAATTTATCTTCAATTAGGCACATCCTATCTGTATCTATTACAAATAAGTAGTGTAAAACAACTTATTTGAGCTAATTTCACAAAGTAAATTAGCTCAAATTTAATAGGCTCGATGCCTATTAAATTTTATTTAGTATTAATCCTAAATTTAAGTGAATATAATTACTAAAGATAAAAAACACAATTTCGTAGCTCTATAATTAAGGAGGAATTTTAAATGAAAATTGATATAATTTCTGGTTTTCTTGGAGCAGGAAAGACTACATTGATTCAAAAACTTATAAAAGAAGAACTTAATAAAGAAAAGATTGTAATTATTGAAAATGAATACGGAGAAGTCGGTATAGATGGAAACTTATTGAGAAGAGAAAATCTAGAAGTAAAGGAGATAACTTCTGGATGTATTTGTTGTACTATTGTAGGAGATTTCAGGACTGCTATAGAGGATATAGTAAAAAAGTATAATCCAGGCAGAATTATAATAGAACCTTCAGGAGTAGCAAAATTATCTCAGGTAATAAGCTCTGTAAGAGCAGTGGATTGTATAAAAAATCTAAAGGTAAATCTTCAAGTTGTAGTGATAGATATTCAAAATTTTGACGCATATATAACAAACTTTGGTGATTTTTACACTAATCAGATAGCTAATGCAAGAACTATAGTATTAAGTAGAACACAACTCGCTTCTGAAAGACAAGTTACTTATGCGGCTATGGCTATAAGAAAGATAAATCCGTGCTGTTCTATAATAACAACTCCCTGGGATAAGTTAACTTCAAAAAGAATTTTAGAAGTTGGAGAAAATAGATTTGAGGATATTTTAAAGGAAGTAAACCTTGTAAGAAAATCTCTTAATACAACACATGTAATAAGATCTCAATCTAGAGATTCAAGTAAACTTGCATCAGATATTTTTGATACTTGGGGAGCAGAAACCCCTAAGATATTTATGAAAAAAGATTTACAAATCATATTGGATAACTTAAAAGATGAAGAAAAATATGGTCTTATAGTAAGGGCGAAGGGAATTATAGAAGTAAAGAATGAAGGATGGGTTCAATTTGATTATGTACCTAATGAAATTCAAATAAAACCTATATCGTCGGATTATACGGGAAGACTCTGTGTTATAGGAAGTAAGCTTAGAAAAGAGGAAATAAAAAGGCTATTCTTAGGTTAAAGGTAATATTATATAGTTATCATTTTTATGAAGTCATACAATAAGTAGATTGTTGTTTAAGTAATAGTAATGAATAAGCAGTGTTCTAGGGGGATTTATGTTTAGGAGGACAGGGGTAGAAATTGTTACAGGTTTTCTAGGATCGGGAAAAACTTCTTTTATAAATTCTTTTTTAAAGATATCGAAAAAAAAGAATGAAGAAATTATAATATTTCAGTGTGAGAAAGGAAAGGGTATCATAAGTGAAGAGCTTACAAGTGATAAGAATATTGTAGTAAAACAATTCGCAAGCAACTATGAACTTAAAGAGAATGAATTTCTTAGGGCAGTAAAGTTTTATGCTCCTAATAGGTTAATAATTGAGAGTAATGGAGTTTGTAGCTTAGATAAGTTACTTTTGTTTTTAAATTCAAAACAAATTAAAAAATATGTTAAAGTAACTGCAATAATCACGATAATTGATGGATGTACATTTAACATGTTTTTTAAAAATATGGCTTCTTTAATCCTTCCCAATATACAGGCAGCAGACTTAATAATAGTAAGCAACTGTTCTAAAATTAGTGAAGCTATTGCAAAAGACATTATTGATAAGATCAAAGAACTCAATTTTCATGCTAATATTTTAAAATCTGACTTTACCTATACTATGATAGATAGTTTAAAAAATTGTTCAATAATTAAAAAGAAAATCTAAGGAGAGGACTATATGGATAACTTTGTAGGAGTTCTTGAAAGTTTTTCTCTAATATTTTCAAGCATAATATTAGAAGCACTTCCTTTTATCCTTATAGGAGCATTAGTTTCTGCATTTATGCAGACCTTTTTAAATAATGAAATGATAGAAAGGGTTACACCTAATAATAAGTTATTAGGTGGTGTAGCAGCAGCACTTTTAGGTTTAATTTTTCCAGTGTGTGAATGTGCTACTGTTCCTATTGCAAGAGGACTTATAAGAAAAGGTGTACCACTAAATATAGCTTTAGCCTATATGCTTGCTGCCCCAATCATAAACCCTGTAGTCCTTATGTCAACATATTATGCTTTCAATGGAAGTGGAAAAATAGTAGCTTACAGGGCTTTATTTGGACTGCTAATTGCTGTAGTAGTTGGATATTTAGTAGATATATTAAATGGTACAGAAAGTGTATTAAAGAATAATTCTTTATTTGTAAATGACAGCTGTAGTTGTGGTTGTAGTGGATACTTAAATAAAAAATCAAAATATCTTTCTATATTAAATCATACCTCTAAAGAGCTTTATGAAATCGGAAGATTTCTAATCATAGGAGCAGCAGTGGCTTCTTTTTTTCAAGTTGTTATTCCAAGGGACAAGTTACTAGCTCTTGGAAGCAATACTGTTTTATCAATATGGATAATGATGATGTTTGCATTTCTTATATCACTTTGTTCAGAGGCGGATGCTTTTATAGCAAGTACTTTTCTTGGAAGCTTAAATTTGGGACCAGTTATGGCATTTTTACTTTTAGGACCAATGGTTGATGTTAAAAATGCAGCTATGCTTTTTTCTGCTTTTAAAAAGAGTTTTGTAGTTAAGCTTATATTCTGCATTTTTTCTCTTTGTTTTATAGCTTGTTGTGTAATCATATAGAGAGGTGATGTAGCATGAGAAAATTTAATTTAAATGAGTTCCTGTGGCTTTTGTTTCTATTGCTTATGGCATTAACCATTTTTTATCTTTTAAAAACTTCTATTATTTTTAATTTGATTCACCCTAAGATGACAAAATATCTTATATTTTCTATTGTAGTATTGGTGTTGCTATCTCTTGCTCAAGTTCCAATGATATTTACTATACCTGATAGGGGAGGAATAAAAAAAGGGATTATAGTATTTTTGGGTGCACTTATTATGATTGGAACTGTGAGTAGAGAAGATATTAGTGCAAGCAATATTGCATCTAAGGGTATTAAGTTATCTACAAAAAGTTATTGGAAAGATATTGGTGATAAACATCATCATAATGAGAAAATTCCTCAAGGGGTAATAGAACTAAGAGAGGAAAATTTCTACTGCTATCTTGAAGATATAGAAAAGAATCTAAGCGGTTTTATAGGAAGAGAAGTTATAGTAGAAGGTATGGTTTATAAAACTCCATCTATGAAAAAAGATGAATTTATAATTGCTAGAATGGTTATGAGCTGTTGCGCTGCTGACGCTCAAGTTATAGGTATAAAATGTAGTGGAAATTTAGAAGTAAATCTTAATGAACAGTGGGTTCAACTGAGAGGAACTATAGGAAAAACTAAAGTTTTAGAGGATAGGAAGATAGTTGAAGTGCCTAAAATTGATGTAGCTTCCTTAAAGAAGATGGATAAACCTAATAATCTATATATTTATCAAGAATGATATTAATATATTATCAAATAATAATAAAAAATATATATTTTGTTTTAAGGCATATCTTTTTGATAGATTATCAAGGTATGCTTTTTAAAATTAATAATTTATTTTATAATTAAAGACAAATAATTCTGTATTTTATTAAAAATTCAGTTTGTTTTTGTGGGAAATTATGTTTTATAATAACTGTAGAAGTGTTAATAAGAGTTCACATATTTATCAATAAAATTACACATATCTAATGTATAATAATTTAAATAAAACTAAAGGGGGAGAAGTATTTGAATCAAGTGGCATTTAGTATTTTTGGTTATGATATAAGATGGTATGGAATTATGATATCTTTGGGAGTTTTAGCTGCTTTAGTTTTAGCTTATTGGAATTGTAGCAGAAAACGGATAAGCTTCGATAATTTTATAGATATTTTTATTATAGCTTTTCCAATAGCTATAATAGGTGCAAGATTATACTATGTAGTTTTTGAATTTGATTACTACAAGAATAACCTTTTGGAGATAATTAACATAAGGCAGGGTGGATTGGCGATTCATGGAGGGATAATTTTTGCATTTCTAGCAGCCTACATATACACTAAAAGTAAGAAGATGGATTTTCTACAGTATGTGGATATAGCTGCACCTTCCATAATATTGGCTCAGGCTATAGGACGATGGGGAAACTTTTTCAATCAAGAAGCTCATGGTGGTAAGGTATCTTATGATTTTATAAGTAGATTTCCTGATTTTATACAAAAGGGAATGTATATAGATGGCACGTATTATCATCCAACTTTTCTATATGAATCTATTTGGAACCTAATAATATGTTTGATACTTATATTAATTCTACACAAAAGAAAAGAAAAGAGTAAAGGAATTGTTATATCTAGTTATATGATTTTATATTCAATAGGAAGATTCTTTATAGAAGGCTTAAGAACAGATAGCTTATATTTTATGGGTTTAAGAACAGCTCAGCTTGTAAGCATTGCTGGTATAATTTTAGGGTTAATATTTATATTAATGATAGCAAAAAGAAAAAATGGTATATTTGTATGATTTAAAGCAGCCTCTAGAGCTGCTTCTTTTTATTGATAGGAGCTTATTTTTACATAAATTAATGTAAGATAACACAGTATATATTTTTATTTAAAGTTATATCAATGAGCTTATATAAAGAATGATTAATTTACATAGTATTCCTTTTGTGATGTCACAAGGATATAGAATAATTAAAAAAAATCCTAAAGTGAGAAATAGAAATCAAAATAATTTATCTAATTCGGGAACAATTATCCTATGTTTCCTTTTAAATTGATAAAAGAATCACTTGAAATGTTGCGTATTATTTATTATAATAAATATCGTGACAAGTAAATAAGCTTTGAACCGTTAGTAACGGTTGAGATGTATTAAAAAGTCGCTAATATGGAGAGATGTCTGAGTGGTTGAAGGAGCACGCCTGGAAAGCGTGTGTAGGGGAAACTCTACCGCGGGTTCAAATCCCGCTCTCTCCGCCATTTGTCGTGCTAGACGGGGAGTTAGCGGTGCCCTGTACCTGCAATCCGCTACAGCAGGGTTGAATCCCCCATTGAGGCCTTAGCCTGTGAGGCTCTGCCCCATGTAAGTGGTGTTGACGGTTGGGTCCCACGCAACGAGAGCCCGTGAACCTCGTCAGGTCCGGAAGGAAGCAGCGATAAGCGGTCCCTCTCGTGTGCCGTGGAGCAACCTGGCCCGAGCTAACTGCATGGGTAACGCTCATAGGCTATTGTCGAGGTGGGGTGCACGACATTACCAAGTATATTAAACCTTTCAGAGAAATCTGAAAGGTTTTTTTATTGATAACATTTGAAAAAGTAAAATATAACTAATAGTGATAGTTTACCACCTTAGTAAAAATTTAGTTTATTGAAAATGATAATCTTTTAGATTAATTAGAAACCCCTATATTTTAAAAATGTAGGGGCTAAGTTTGTACTAATTTATGTAGTAATACATCTTTATTTTACTTGCTTAAAATTAGAAACTCATAAGGCAGCTTATTTTGTTCATTCTCAACACCGATTTGTCTATCAACTACCTTCCACTCATCAAAATTAATTTCAGGAAAATGTGTATCCCCTTCAAAATCTTTTTTTACTTTAGTTAAGTATAGTTTATTAGTATGTGGAAGAAGTTGAGTATATATTTCACCTCCACCAATAATAAATATTTCTTCATCGGTATCCTTATATGTTTCTATAATGTGTTGCACAGAATAAACAACTTCTATATTAGTATCATCTATAGTAAAATTTTTATCTCTTGTAAGTATTATATGATGTCTGTTTGGAAGTACTCCTGGCAGAGAATCAAAGGTTTTTCTTCCCATTATTATTTTATGTCCTTGAGTGATTTTCTTAAATCTCTTTAAGTCCTCTGGAAGATGCCAAATAAGGTCATTATTTTTTCCTATAACTCCGTTTTGGGCTACTGCTACTATTATCGATAGCATTATAATTCCACCTCCATATTAATTTTAGAGTGATATTTGTAGTCTATAATTTTATATTATCATAATAACTCTTATTTTAAGTGCTTTCTATAATTATTAAGTGGTTTTATCGTAATAGTGATTATTTTATTATTATTTAAGTGGGTTATTATGTAATATTTTTATGATGATTTAATATATTTTAAAGTAAGTTAAGGAATATTAATAAATTAATTGTTATAGGGGGAATAGTGAGTGGAATCTTCTATTGTGCTTGGGATAATATTAATAGTCTCTATGGTTGGACATGCTGATTCAGTAGCTTTAGCTACTTGTATATTATTGATTATAAAAATTTTGCACTTTGATAACTATATCTTTCCTTTTATACAGGATAAAGGGGTTTTTTCAGGGTTAGTAATACTTATTGCTGCAATTTTAATTCCTATTGCTAAGGGGAATATTAATTATAATGATTTGTTAAAGTCTTTTACTTCTTGGAAGGGTATAATTGCATTATTACTTTCTTTGCTGACTACATATTTAAGTGGATTAGGAGTTCAATTCTTAACAGTCCAAGGTCATAGCGATATAATGCCAGCTTTAATTTTAGGAGCAGTTATTGCAGCAGCCTTTTTAGGGGGGGTACCTGTAGGTCCTTTTATTACTTCAGGAATACTTGCATTAATAGTTAAGTTATTTTCTAGGAAATAACTTATAATAAATAGTAAATGCATTTAGGTTATAATGATTTAGAGTGAGTTAACAATTAGAATTTTATTTTAATTCTAATACATTTTCTAGGATTATATTTCATTTGGTTTAAATGATTTATTTGATGTATAATAATGATAGATAACTATAAGATTTTAGGAAGTTGGGAAGGTGAAGGCCTTGGCTTATACAGCGTTATATAGAGAATGGAGACCAAGACGTTTTGAGGATGTGGTAGGTCAGGAGCATATAACTACTACTCTAAAAAATCAGATATTAAACGATAGAATTGCCCATGCATATCTTTTTTGTGGAACAAGGGGCACAGGAAAAACTTCTACTGCAAAAGTTATGGCTAAAGCTTTAAATTGTTTAAGCTTGCAGGATGGAGAACCTTGTAATCAATGTGATATGTGTAAAAAAATAAACAATGGTTTAGCAATAGATATAACAGAACTAGATGCAGCTTCAAATAATGGAGTAGATAAAATAAGAGATATTATAGATGATGTACAGTATCCACCTCAAGAAGCAAGATATAAGGTTTATATAATGGACGAAGTACACATGCTTTCTCAAGGTGCTGTTAATGCCTTTCTTAAGACTCTCGAGGAGCCACCAAAAAATGTTATCTTCATTCTAGCAACTACAGATCCTCAAAAGCTTCCTATAACTATTCTATCAAGATGTCAGAGGTTTGATTTTAAGAGAATAAGTACTAATGATATTTCAGGTAGACTTAGAAGAATTATTAAAGAGCAAGGAGTATTTGCTGACGATAGAAGTTTAAATCTTATTGCTAGAATTTCAGATGGAGCTATGAGAGATTCTTTAAGTATACTAGATCAAGCCATTTCTATGGGGGATGGTAAAGTAGATTATGAACAGCTAATATCAATGCTTGGGCTTGTAACAAATGAGTATTTGTTTAATATTACGGATACTATAATTGAAAGAAATATTGAAAAAACAATGAACATAATAGAGAATATTACGTTTTCAGGAAAGGACATACATATTTTTATAAAAGATTTGATTTCGCATTACAGAAATCTTTTAATGGTAAAGGTTACAAACAATCCAGAGGAAGTTTTAGATATGTCTCTTGAAAATATAGAAATTATAAAGCAACAAGCTTCAAGGGTAAGAATAGAGGAGATAATGAGAGCTATACGGATTCTTCAGGAAGCAGAAGATAATGCTAAGATGAGTAAGCAGGCAAGACTATATCTTGAACTTGCAGTCATAAAGATGTGCAAAATAGAGTATGATACTTCTAAAGAAGTGCTTCTTGCAAGAATTAATAAGCTTGAGGAGATTATTAAAAGTGGCAAAATAAGAGTGACTCAGCCCAAATCTGATGGGGAAGTATCATCAGTACAGGAAGTCACGTCAAAGGGTTCATCAGGAAAGAGTATTGCAAAAACTAATGAAGCAGAAGAACTTGCTTCAAGTGATTCTTTAGAACATAATGAACATTCTTCAATAACATTAGACGACATCAAGAGAGCATGGAAAGATATTTTAGAAGGTTTTAAGGCTAGAAGATGTATGGTTATCTATGCGTCTCTGGTTACAGGAAAGCCAGTTGCTTGTAATAATGGAGTAATAGAGGTAGAATATGAAGAACAGTATGCTTTTAATAAGGTGAGACTGGAAAAAGGCGATAATATTAAGTTAATAAATGATGTTTTCTCTGAAGTATTAAGAGATAAAGTAAAAGTAAAATATAGGGTAAATAAGAATGAAGTACAAAAAAACTCTACAGAAGAAATGTTAATTAATGTCCTTGGAGAAGATATCTTAGAAATTTTAGATGAATAATAAACAAATTTTATTTTTGCACATAATAATAAGTATAGGGATATAGTATTGAAATAAAAAATACTATATAATAAATAGAGATTTTAAATTAAGGAGGATTAGCAAATGGCAAGAGGCGGATTCCCAGGTGGTCTCGGCGGAGGAAACATGAACAATATGATAAAGCAGGCTCAAAAGCTTCAAAAACAAATGGAAGAAGTGCAAAAAGAGCTTGAAAATACAGAGTTTGAAGCTTCAGTTGGTGGTGGAGCTGTTATGGTTAAGGCTAACGGTAAAAAAGAAGTTACAAGTATAGCTATAAAGCCAGAAGTTATTGACCCAGATGATGTTGAAATGCTAGAAGATTTAATTCTTTCAGCAGTAAACGAGGCCTTAAGAAAGGCTGAGGAGGAATCAGCAAATAAGATGGGTAAATTAACTGGTGGATTAAATATACCAGGAATGTTCTAAGTTGCTTTTTAGTTATATAAAATAATGTAGTTTATTTAGGCATACAGTGAATTGATGTTCTCTGTATGCCTAAAATATTAGAAAGGAAGTGCGAAGAATAATGGAGTTTTATCCAGTTGCTATAGAAAAGTTAATAGAAGAATTCGCAAAGTTACCAAGTATAGGACAAAAAACAGCTCAGAGATTAACTTTACATATATTAAACCTCCCCAAGGAAGAGGTAGAAGAATTTGCTCATGCACTTGTGAAGGCAAGAGGAACTATAAAGTATTGTTCAATTTGTGGAAACTATACGGACAAAGATCCTTGTGCCATATGCTCAAATCCTAGTAGAGAGAAGGTTGTTATTTGTGTAGTGGAGCAACCGAAGGATATAATGACTATGGAGAAGGTAAAGGAATTCAATGGAGTTTATCATGTACTTCATGGAAATATTTCTCCAATGCAAGGTAGAGGCCCGCAAGATATTAGAATAAGAGAATTAGTAGCAAGAATGTCTGGAGATATAAAAGAAGTTATAGTTGCAACTAATCCTACTATAGAGGGTGAAGCAACGGCTATGTATATATCTAAGATTTTAAAACCCTTAGATGTGAAGGTTACGAGAATTGCTGCAGGAATTCCCGTTGGCGGAGATTTAGAATATGCTGATGAGGTAACACTTTCAAAAGCCCTTGAAGGAAGAAAGGAAATTTGACAATAGTAATTAATCATAAAAGATTATTATTTTACACTAAGGTATTTATTGGTACCTTTTTATTGTGTAAAGAAAGAGAAGGAATATAACACCTAAAATATGTTAATAATATAAAAAACATATTTTGGAGGAGTTTATGAATAAAAAATTTATTATTGAATATGTTATGAATAGAATAGATGATTCAAAGGAAAAACAGGATTTACTTAATCAGATTGAAGAAGCAAGAATACAACTTAATGAGATTAGAGAAATATTTGATTATGTAAGTGATCCAAAACTTATTGAATTTGCAATCTATTCTGAACAGGCTGCTAGGACAAGATACGAATATTTATTAACAGAGGCAAGAAAAAAAGGCATAAAGATAGGCTATGAATATATATTTCTAAATCAATGTAAGTAAACACATACAAGTTCAATCTGTAATGAAGTTTAGAAGACAAAGTTAATAGGTATATAGTCTATTAACTTTTAGTTAGATTCATTTAGTGAAAAGAGAGCAGATAAGCTCAAGTTTCAGTGTTTTTTAGAAATTTCTAAGCTAAATTGTAGATTTGTATATTATAGAATGGTGTAAAGGGATGAGGGAAATGGATGTATTAACCTATTCAATTGTGGGAATATTTTTATTAATAATTTTAGTTAGGGTATTCTCATGGCCATTTAAAATTCTCCTAAAGCTTGTTGCTAATGGTGTTTTAGGAGTAATTTTGCTTTTTATAACAAACTACATAACAAGAACATTTTTTAATTTTACTATTGGCATAAATCCTATTACAGCATTAATTGCAGGATTTTTTGGCATTCCAGGAGTTATTTTTTTGGTAGTATTTAGATTGTTTCTATAGTTAATTGATATAGAACTCTAGGAACTGATAGCTTAGTAAATTTCTTTCTAATAGGAGAGACTACCTATGAATCACGCCACTTTAGTAGTGTAAGGTTTAAAACTATAGTACTATGTTTTATATTTTATAGTTAAGTAAATTTAATAAAGTTGATCAGAAATTGAGCTTACTAAAGGTAACCAAATTTAAATATTAAACAATTAACGGAAATAAAATTTAATAGGTATCTAGCCTATTAAATTTGAGCCAGATCTCACTTTATGAAATCACAGTAATAAGAAAACAGGTGGCTAAACAGCACACCTGTTTTCTTTTTATTTTATAAATAGCAGTGAAATATAGAAAATAATGCAGATCATACTTGGATTTTCATAAGAATATATTTAGGAAAAGTGCAAAATTTCTCTTACAGCAATAATTATATATAAATTAAAAAAATATGTTATTATGTAAAGTTTTTTAAATTAAAAAGCATAAAATTACTTTTAAGATTAAAATTTTAGTACTTAGTATAGAGTTTTTGTAAAATTAATCTTAAAACTGTTAAATATAGCAATAAATTTACAAATAATGAAAATAGATGGTATAATTAATTAATGGTATATGGTAAAAATTTCAATAAAATAAGTGTGTGGTAGAGATTAAATATATAAGTAATAAAAGGGGATGGTTAAGTTGGGTTTTAAGCAATATTTGAAAAGTTATCGTGTACAAATAATTTTAGCAACTTTTATTGTTTTTATTACAGCTTTTTTCCTTACAAATACACATAAAATGATATTATATGTAGCAAATCCGCCTAATATAAAGAATATCCTTGGGGGTAAGGAGATTATAAATAAATTTTTATCAATTAATACATTAAAAGTTTTACTTATGTACCTAATTTATGGAATAGTGGTATCTATGTTCTTTAAAGATAAGACTAGTACTTTTTTTACTGAAAATGAAGATAAAAAATTAGCTTTATATTTTACTAAGTATTTGGCAGTTATAACTTCTACAACAATAGGATTATTTTTAGTTTTTTTAGTTAAGTTGATAGTATATAAAAAAGGTTTTTATTTTTTTAATACTTTAGGAAATGTAGGGCAAGATTCAGTGTTTATGTTCTTTTTTATTCAGTTATCCTTTGCTCTTTTTGGGTGTAGCGTAGTATTTTCTGCCAATATGTTTTTTAAGGAAAATCTTTTAGCCGTGTTATTTCCTCTGTTTTTCTTAGAAGTTATAGTTTTACTTTTGGGTGCAACGACCATTTTTATAAGTGAAAAATTAGTGTTTTTAAAATATATTCTTTCTTTTATTAATGCAGGTTTAGTAGATAAATTAATAATAAATACCACACATGACTATAGAATAGAATCATTACCTATAACAATTCAAGTAATGATTGGCATAGTTATAATTCTTTTTTCTGTTCTTCTACTTTTATTAGGTTATTTAGTTTATTTGAAAGTTAGAAAAGACAAGA
The DNA here is from genome assembly GCF_018332455.1 of Clostridium polyendosporum. Lineage (GTDB taxonomy): Bacteria > Bacillota > Clostridia > Clostridiales > Clostridiaceae > Clostridium_AY > Clostridium_AY polyendosporum. Next base: position 16,248 of record NZ_BOPZ01000016.1, on the reverse strand, counting down.
TTAATGAAAATTATTATTTTAATTTAGTTAGTAGTATAGTTTATATATCTACAAGAGTAACTATTAGCTATTTAATTGCCTTTACAATATCATCTGTTTTAACAATCTTTTTTAAAGGTATTTCTATAGAAGATGGAAAATTGATGTTTAATGCTATTTTATTAATTTCTACTGCATTTTTTGTAGCTTTTAAATATTATATTCCTAAATTAATATTGGATCAGGAAGTTGCATAAGTATAAGTATACAATAATGTCTCAATATAAGAGTTTTTAGGGTATTGGTTGATTAACCATGCCCGTTTTTGTTATTTTTGGAAAGTAACCCTAACTTTAGCTTAACTTAATATGATGATATAATAAAAGTAATTTGCACTTTGGAGGTAGGATATGACAAGAGGCACAAAGATAAACTGTAAGCATTGTCCAGATTATAAAAATAATAAATGTGATAGTAATGAAAAGAATTGCTTATGTAGAGAATGTCCAAGAAATTTAGGGCAATGTATATGTGTTAAATACTGCAGAGAAACAGAATCAATTTTGATTTTTGATGAAGAACGAGAAGACGACGGTAGAGATATTTATGGAGATTAATAATAAATATCTGTAGGGTAATGAGTTAAAAAAGGGGGGGGATTTATGAAGGTTAAACAAAAGCTACAGGAATTAAAGAATTATATAAAAAATATGGAACTTTTGGATCAAGCAACAGGAATTATTTATTGGGATATGAGAGTAGGAATGCCTAAAAAGGCAGTAGAGCAAAGATCAGAGCTTATAGGATATCTTTCATCAGAAGGTTATAAACTGGCTACTAGTAATAAGGTGAAAAGATTTATAGATTTTTTTGAGTGTTATATGGATCAGCTTACTGTAGTTGAAAAAGCTATGATTAATGAATTAAAGAAAAAATATGAAGATGTAAAAAAGATTCCTGAGGATAGATATAAAGAATTTGTAATAGCTTGTTCTAAATCTGAAGCTGCATGGGAAGCAGCTAAAGAAAAAGGTGACTTTGAAATTTTTAGACCTCATTTAGAAAAGATTGTTGACTTTCAAAGAGAGTTTATTGAGTATAAGGGTTATATTGATAATAAATATGATTGTTTATTAGATGATTATGAAAGAGGAATAACTGTTAAAAGACTTGATGAGGTATTCGGAGAACTTAGAGATGCTATAGTAAAATTATTAAATAAAGTGAAAGGTAGTAAGATTAAGATAGAGGATTCCTTTCTAAAAGAAAAGTTTACAAAGGAGGATCAAGAGGAATTTGGTAAATTCATTCTTGAAGAAATGGGTTATGATTTTCAGGCTGGTAGAATAGATGAAAGTGTGCATCCTTTTACTATAAACTTTGGAAATAGGGATGTAAGAATAACTACTCATTATTATGAGTATGATTTTAGAAGCGCTCTGTTTAGTTCTATACATGAAGGAGGCCATGCTATTTATGAACAGGATATTCCTGATGAACTTATAGGTACTGGTCTTGCTACAGGAGTTTCTATGGGAATACATGAGTCACAATCAAGATTCTATGAAAATATTATAGGAAGAAGTAAGGGTTTTTGGAAGGTTTTTTTTCCTGAAGCTCAAAAGAGATTTCCTCAATTTAGGGATATATCTCTTGAAGACTTTTATAAAGCTATAAATATTGTAGAACCATCACTTATTAGAACAGAAGCAGATGAGTTAACTTATAGTCTGCATATTATTATAAGATATGAGATTGAAAAAGCACTTATTAATGGTATCATTGAAGTTAAGGATCTTCCGAGAGTATGGAATGAAAAATATAAGGAATATCTAGGGGTAGAACCTTCTAATGATTCAGAAGGAGTATTACAAGATATGCATTGGTCAGATGGTTCTTTTGGATATTTTCCAAGTTATGCGCTTGGAAATCTTTATGGAGCACAAATGCTTAATAAAATGTTAGAAGATCTACCTAATATTTATGAAGAAATAGAAAATGGTAATTTGGGTGTAATCCATAGGTGGTTAAATAATAATGTTCATAAGTATGGTTCTGTTTATAAGCCTGCAGAACTGATAAAAATTATAACAGGGCAAGAATTAACAGCTAAGTATTTTATAGAATACCTAAATAAAAAGTATTCTGATATTTATCAACTAGATTACTAAATTTACTACGTTATTTATTATTAATATCATTGAAGACTTTATCTAAGTAGCTCTTATGCTATTTGCTATCATTCTGATAAGTGAATTTTGTTAAAAACAATTATGTTCCGATTGAATATAAACTAATTTTTTGGTAAATACTAAAAGTAAAAAAATCATAATCAGGAGTAATGATATGTATTATAGTGAGTTGAAAAGTATAATTGGACAAAATTGCATTGGTTATAATCCAAGAAGTGCAACGTCAATTATGAGTATGGGTTCATTAGCACAAAGTTGTAATAACTGTAGTAATTTTATAAAAGGAAAATGCGCTAAGGATTTATTTGATGCTATGAAGATAATGATTAAAACAAACTAAGTAAGAAGATTTACCTTATGTTAAGATTTTAAATATAATAAATGCTAAGTAAGTTTATTCGATAAGGTATTAGTATAATTATGAGTGAATTACTCCCATCTTATAAGGTGGAGATGAATAACACGAAGTGTGTTGAAAATAATTTTTATAGTATTAGTATGAGAGCTTTGGATATTTTATGTACCAAAGCTTTTTTATTTTGGTGATTATTAAGAAGTTTATTTGCCGTCGTTTTACAAATTAAAATCTGAATAAGTAATGAAAGGTTCGATGCCTTTTCAGTCTTATTAACACTATAAGGCATGTCTTATAGTGTTAATAAATTTGAAAAATTTCTAATTAATGTTGTATATGTAATTTAATGGTGATAAAATTAATAGATAATAAATAACAATGGTATTATAAAGTATATTAGGGGGGTTTTTATGCACAAAAAGTTATTTATTCCTGGTCCGGTTGAGGTAAGAGAAGATGTTCTTAAACAAATGTCAAGACCTATGATAGGCCACAGAGGAAAGGAAGCCTCAGAGTTACAAAGAAGAATAAGTGATAATTTAAGAAAAGTATTTTATACTGATAGTGAAATTCTTCTTTCAACTACTTCAGGAAGTGGCCTTATGGAGGGTGCTATTAGATCATGTACACTAAAAAAAGCTGCTGTATTTTCAGTTGGAGCTTTTGGAAATAGATGGTACGACATGGCGCTAAATAATAATGTACCTGCAGATAAGTTTGAATCTACTTGGGGAAAGGCACTAAAAGCTGAAGAGATTGATAAGACATTAGCTACAGGAAAGTATGACCTAATAGCTATAACTCATAATGAAACTTCTACAGGGGTTATGAATCCTATTGAGGAAATCGCAGAAGTAATAAAAAAATATCCAGAAGTAGTTTTCTGTGTTGATACGGTAAGTTCTGCAGGAGGAACTAAAATTGAAGTAGATAAGTTAGGAATAGATATCTGTATAACTTCAACTCAAAAGGCATTAGGTTTGCCTCCAGGACTTTCAATTTGTACATTTTCTGAAAAAGCAAAAGAAAGAGCTGAAAAAGTTCAGTTCAGAGGAACATACTTAGATTTGCTTGCTCTATATAAATATATTCAGAAGAAGAACTATCAATATCCTTCAACCCCTTCAATTTCACATATGTTCGCACTAGATTATCAACTTAATTATATTTTAAATGAAGAAGGATTAGAAAATAGATTTAAAAGACATATAGATATGGCAGAGATTGTTAGAGAGTGGGCAGAGGAATATTTTGAAGTATTTCCTGAAAAGGGTTGTTGGTCTAACACTCTAACAAATATTAAGAATACTAGAGGAATTGATGTTGGAGCACTAAATAAGGAGCTCGGTAATAGAGGATTACAGATTTCTAATGGTTATGGAAAGCTTAAAGATCAAACATTTAGAATAGCTCATATGGCAGACTGTACCGTAGAGGATGTTAAAAACCTACTTGAAAATATTAATGATATTCTTAGCTTAAAGTAAATATAAACAACTTCAATCCTTAATGAATTTAGAAAAAATAAAATTGAATAGACATATGAGCTATTCAGTTTTAGTCAGATTCCATTTTGTCAAATGACAACAAATAGATTCAAATGCAATACTGTTTTCTGAAATATAAGTTCAGTTATGAAGTCGTTTATATATAAGGCACTGTTAGATATTTTATGCCACACAGTATTAATTTCTGTAATTTACAATGATGAATTTCTAATAACAGAAATATAAGGGGGAGAGTGAATGTATAAAATTTTAGTGACAGATGGACTTGAAAAAGAAGCTATAGAAAAGCTTAGAGACTTAAATTTTGAAGTAGTAGAACAGTATTATTCTCAAGAGGAGCTTGGGGTTATACTTAGAGACTTCGATGTTGTTGTAATAAGATCAGCTACAAAAATTAAGAAGGATGTTATAGATAAGGCAAGAACGGAAGGAAGACTTAAGTTAATAATAAGAGGTGGAGTTGGTGTAGATAATATTGATGTAGCCTACGCTTTAGAAAATGGTATACAAGTTATGAATACTCCCAATGCCAGTTCTTCTTCTGTAGCTGAGTTAGCTTTAGGACACATGTTTGCCTTAGCGAGGTTTATAAATATATCTAATGTTACTATGAGAAAAGGTGAGTGGAATAAAAAGAAATATAAAGGCATAGAACTTAATGGGAAGACTCTTGGAGTAATAGGCATGGGAAGAATAGGAAGAGAACTCAGTAAAAAAGCATCAGCTCTTGGTATGAAAGTAATTTACTTTGATGGACTAGGTGCTATAAATGATCTTAATCAATATGAGTATAGAAAATTTGAAGAGTTGTTAAAAGAATCAGATTTTATATCAATTCATGTTCCTTACGATGAATTAACAGGATCTTTAATTGGAAGTAAAGAGTTATCTATAATGAAGGATGGTAGTTATATAATAAATTGTTCAAGAGGAAAGGTTGTTGATGAAAATGCTTTACTTGAAGCACTAAGCGGTGGAAAATTAGCTGGTGCTGGAATAGATGTATTTGAAGAGGAACCAACTCATAATGATAAGCTTTTAAATCATCCAAGAGTAAGTGTAACTCCTCATATAGGGGCAGCTACTAAAGAAGCTCAGGAAAGAATAGGAGCAGAAGTAGTTAGTTTAATAAATGATTTCTTTAAGCTTTCACACGAATAGAGATACACAAATTGAACTCTTTATTTATAAATTTGTGTCTATTGTATAGCTGATATTAGTTTATAGTAAAGGACATCAGCTTTTAATAATATGAAAGGCTGATGTCCTTTATATATAGTTTTTGTATTGGAGGTAATAGTCATGGCTACAATAAGGGCATTTAAAGCAGTTAGACCTACGAAAGAACTTTCTCATATGGTTGCGGCACTTCCTTATGATGTTATGAATTCTGAAGAAGCAAGAGAGATGGTTAAAGATAATCCATATTCTTTTCTTCATGTAGATAGGGCTGAGGTAAATTTACCACACTCTGTAAATATTTATGATGAATCCGTATATAAAAAGGCTAGAGAGATTCTTCACAACATGATTGAAAAATCAGTATTTATAGAAGATAAAAAACCATGTTTATATGTATACAGACAGACAATGAATGGTAGAAGTCAAACTGGACTTGTTGCTTGTGTTTCAATTGATGATTATATAAATAATAGGGTAAAAAAACATGAACATACTAGACCAGATAAGGAGCAAGATAGAATAAACCATGTAAATTACTGCGATGCTAATACAGGGCCTATTTTCTTGACTTATAGAGAAGAGCATAATATATCTGAAATTATTGATGAATGGACAGAAAGACAACCTGTTTATAACTTTGTGGCAGAGGATGGTATAGGTCATACAGCTTGGGTCATTGATGATAAAAATGTTGTTGATAGATTAACAGCTCTTTTTAAGAAGGTGCAATATCTCTATATTGCAGATGGTCATCATAGAGCAGCCTCAGCGGCGAGAGTTGGATTACTAAGAAGGGAAGAAAAACCAAATTATACAGGAGAAGAAGAATTTAATTTTTTTCTTTCTGTTATATTCCCTGATAGCCATTTAAGAATTATGGACTATAACAGAGTAGTGAAGGACCTGAATGGTCTTAAGTTAGAAAAGTTTCTTGAAAAGGTGGAAGAGAATTTTTATATTTTCCCTAGAAGTAATAACGAACCTTATAGACCAGAAGCCAAACATACTTTTGGACTATATGTTGAAGGAAAATGGTATAAGCTTGAATCTAAGGAAGGTACTTTTGATGAAGAAAATCCAATAGAAAGGTTAGATGTTTCGATACTTCAAAAGAACCTACTTTATCCTGTCTTAGGGATAGAGGATGAAAGAACGGATAAAAGAATAGGCTTTGTTGGAGGTATTAGAGGGTTAAAGGAGCTAGAAAAGAGAGCAAACAATGATATGAAGGTAGCTTTTTCCTTATATCCTACAACAGTAGAAGATATTATGGACATAGCAGATATTGGGGAAGTGATGCCTCCAAAATCTACTTGGTTTGAGCCTAAACTAAGAAGTGGGTTGTTTATTCATAAGTTAACATAATAAAATTAATAAGACATCGAGAATATAAAAGCCTCACAGCATTGCTGTGAGGCTTTTGACTACATTTTTTCTATCATAGTTTTAAGAATTGTAGTTGAGTTTTTAACACCTATTGGTATGAATTTTTGGAAATCCATGTGAGCTCCATTGTTTGCATTATCTGATATTGAACGAATTACAACAAAAGGAACTTGATTTAAGTAACAAACATGGGCTATGCTACCGCCTTCCATTTCACAAGCAAAAGCCTCGAACTCTGAAGCAAGCCATTGAATTTTTTCTATACTTGCAATGAATTGATCTCCAGTAACGATTCTTCCAGTAAAGCTCTTTATCTCAGAAAGCTCTTTACAAGCTTGCTGTGCAACTTCTATAAGTTTAGAGTCACACTTGAAGTCAAAAGTATCAAGTCTTGGAATTTGACCATACTTATCCCCAAAAACTGTAGTATCTACATCATGTTGTACAAGAGAATCAGCTATAACTACGTCTCCAGGGTATATATCCTTGCCTATTCCTCCAGCAACGCCTACATTTATAATATTATCTACATTATATTCACTAATAAGAATTTGAGTACATATAGCTGCATTAACCTTACCTATTCCACATACTACTGCAACTACATCTTTACCCCAAAGGTTACCTTCATGGAATGTCATATTTGCCTTAGTTTCAGACTTTTTTAAGTTCATGTCCTTTAAAAGTATTTCAAGTTCTTCGCTCATAGCTCCAATTATTCCGATTATCATTTGGTATTCCTCCATTTCAAAAATTTCTACTTAATTATACCCAAAAGAGATTTTATACTCAAACAATTATTATTTAAAGGTAGTATTTCTGTATATTATTTTTATGTAATTTAACAAAGGGAAATCTCGTTAGACCTGAGCAAGTTTGATGCATGATTAGTTTTATTTAGATTCCATCCCTATTATCCAAAGACATTATTTCAAATCCTATTTTCATAAGATATATTCCGCAAGTTGTAAATATTAAAGAAAATAATATCATATAGTCTCTAGATAAATCATCTACAAACCATATTGGAAGTATGGCTATAAGATTGTTTATTCCATGACAAAACATACAAAGAATGATAGATTTAGTCTTAATATAAAAGTAGCCTAAGAGTAATCCTAATAAGAAAGCATTAATTCCTTGAGGTAAGTTTAAGTGTGCTACAGCAAAGACTAATGAAGATATAATAAGAGCTATTTTAGGAGAATATTTTTTGCAAAGTCCATTAAGTATTATTCCCCTATATAAGAATTCTTCCTCTAAGGGAGCTGCTAATATGGTTATTAATATAGCCGAAGTTGTGTTTCCAAATAAACTGTCAAAGCTTTCTTCTATAAATTTTGGTACAGGAAGATGGGATGTAATATGATTTAAGGATCCATCAAAAAACAGCCTAAAACCTAATATTATAAGAAACACACTTAATAAATCTATATAAGAAAACTTTTTTGTTAGAAATGACCTATGAGTTCTAAAAGTAAAAGTTTTATATAATATAAATATACTTAGTAGCGCAATAATAAATTGAATAATGAAGGGCATTATTCCGTACCCTTTAATATTTAAGATGTTTTTCCCAAATAATGAATAAAATAATGTAGAACCTATAAAGGATGCGAGAAAAAGTAATGCTGAAATAAGAATGTATAATAATATAGCACCTATAGAATTCAGAATTCCTATTTTCTTAGTATCTACTACTTCTTCTTCTAAATCTAATATGCAATTAAAAATTCTTATATTTCGCCAAGTCATTTAATCACCTCAAAAAGTATTATATAAGGAATATATTAACATTTAATCACATTTATGTAAATAATATCAGGGAGCTGAGGTGGGTTATCAATTAGCTGTTGTAGAAAAGTTATTTGTGGTATATTATAATAAAGATTAATAAAAGCTAAATTAGAGTGATATATGATAAAAGGAGAGTAATCAAATGATACAACATCCATTATCAAGAACGGAACTTCTTATTGGAAAAGAAGCTTTAGATAAATTAAGAAATAGCAAGGTTATGGTGTTTGGTGTAGGAGGCGTTGGAAGCTTTACAGTAGAAGCTCTTGCAAGATCAGGAGTTGGAACATTAATATTAGTTGATGATGATACAGTTTGTTTAACTAATTTAAATAGGCAAATACATGCTACCTTTGATACCATCAGTAAGAACAAAGTAGAAGTTATGAAGGAAAGAGTGCTTTCTATAAACAGAAAGTGCAATGTTATAACTCATCAAGTTTTTGTAACTGAAGATAACATTCCTGAAATAATAACAGATGATGTAGATTATGTAGTTGATGCCATAGATACAGTTTCAGCTAAGATTGCTCTTGCTGTATTCTGTGAGCAGAAGAATATTAAGCTTATTAGTTCTATGGGAACAGGAAATAAACTTGATCCAACTCAATTTAAAGTTACAGATATCTATAAGACGAGAGTTTGTCCACTCGCTAAAGTTATGAGATATGAACTTAAGAGAAGAGGAGTTAAGAAGCTTAAAGTAGTCTATTCAGAGGAGCAACCACTAAAACCAAAGGTAGATGATGTAGTAACTTGTAAAACTGGATGTGTTTGCACAGGAGGAACAAAAAAATGTTCTGCTAAAAGACAAATACCAGGAAGTATATCATTCGTTCCACCAGTATCAGGAATAATAATGGCATCAGAAGTTGTGAAAGATTTAATAAAAGAGTACATAAACAAATAAGAAGTTTAGTTAAGGGTTATCGTTTAAGATAACCCTTTATTTATTTTTTAGCGGGTTTACCTAATATATAATGAATGAGAAAAGTGGTATAGGTTTTAGATGTCTTTGAAAAAATTTGGGTTTACAGGTATTATATTATTTAAAGTAAACCAGAGAAGTCTGCTTTATGCTAATTGTAAACCTAACTAATAGGTTTAGTTGACAAATTTGGTATGGAACATTATCATAAAAAATATACTTATATTAAATATTATTTGTAGAGGAGAATTAGTATGAAATTAAGAGCAAAGGATATGATTTTAGTTGCATTATTTACTGCACTAACAGCTATAGGAGCATTTATTAAAATTCCTATCCCATATATTCCAATAACCCTTCAATATTTTTTCTGTGCTTTTGCAGGAATACTATTAGGCTCAAGACTAGGAGCATTTTCACAGATTCTTTATGTTGCACTTGGATTATCTGGACTTCCAATTTTCACACAAGGAGGAGGATTGACCTATATTTTTAAACCATCTTTCGGATATCTTATTGGTTTTATAGTAGGAGCCTTTGTTATTGGACTAATTACAGAGAGACTAAAAAAGATAAACTTTTTCAATATTTTCGGTGCAAGTCTAGCAGGTCTTTTCTTTATCTATACTATTGGACTTATCTATTTTTATATAATAATGAATTTTTATCTAGCAAAGCCAGCAACTATTTGGTTTGTATTTTATGCTGGATTTTTGACTACAATAGGTGGAGATTTATTGAAAAGTGTGATTATAGCTTTGATTTGCTTAAAACTTCTACCTGCATTAAGAAAATCAGGTTTAGTGGAGGTTTAGAATGAATTACGCATTTCAATTATGTGAAAAAGTAAAAGATGGATATTCTCTAACTTTTGAGGATGCCTTTAAGTTATGGGATGAAGATTTAGATATCCTACTTAAGGCATCACAAGATATTAAAGAGTATTTTTGTGGAAGCAGAGTGGATTTATGTTCTATAATGAATGCAAAGTGCGGAAGTTGTTCTGAGGATTGTAAGTACTGCGCACAATCAGCTCATTACAGCACAGGAATAACTTCTTATCCCTTAGTAAGCTATGAGCAGATAATTGAATTAGTTAAGGAAAATGAGAGAGAGGGAGTCCACAGATTTTCACTTGTAACTAGTGGTAGAGGACTTGAGGGAAAGGATTTTGAAAAGGTAGCTAATTACTATAAAAATCTTTCGGAGGAAAGCACATTAGGATTATGTGCCTCTATAGGAATAATATCGAGAAAGCAGTTAGCTGAGCTTAAAGATTCAGGTGTCCAAATGTATCACCATAACCTTGAAACTAGTAGAAGGTATTATAATAATATATGTTCAACGCACAGTTATGATGATAGGATAGAAACCATTGAAGCTGCGAAGAGTGTTGGGCTTAAGATATGTTCTGGAGGTATCATAGGTATGGGAGAAACTTTGGTGGATAGAATAAACATGGCTTTAGAGCTTAAGGAACTTGAAGCAACATCAATACCTATAAATATACTTATGCCTGTGAAGGGAACCCCTTTAGAGGGATTAGCTCCTCTAACTGAAGATGAGATACTAAAAACAATGTCTATATTTAGGTTTATAAACCCACAAGCATCTATAAGATTAGCTGCTGGTAGAAATCAATTAACTAATAATGGGGAAGCTGCTTTGAAATTTTGTGCTAATGCAACCATAACAGGAAATTATTTAACTACTTGTGGTAATAAAATCAAGGATGATATAAGACTTATAGAATCTTTAGGACTAAATGTTTAGTATTAAAGTTAACTGACCATTAAGTGGGCTTAGCTTTAGTCAGATTTAACTTAGTGAAATGAAAACAAATAAGAAA
>NZ_BOPZ01000016.1:0-5034 GCF_018332455.1 Clostridium polyendosporum | reverse complement strand
ATATATTTATAGTTTTTATGGATAGATCATTGAATGTTAATCAGTAATTATTCAAATTTTATAGTTAAATTAAAGTCTCCGGGAACTGTAGATCTTACTATGGATTTTACAACCTCTTCTGTTTTTTTTATTGACTCATTATAAAGAGATTGTTCTTTTAGTTTTTTTTCTATCCTATTTATTATTTCTTTTTCAATGATAGCATATTCATCCGGAGTTAATTTTATATCTCCAATTCTTAATAATCCATTTTCTGTAGTCTCAAATATGGTTTTATCTTGATTTATAATTATTGAGTCTACTACAGGTTTGGGCAAGGTAATTTGTATTTTTTTGTTAAGTTTATCTATTTTGATATTAGAGTTTTCAAGAGTAGAAAGATCTACAGAATACGTACCTTTTATATAATATTCAATTCGTTGTAGCTTTTTAAAAACCTCAAAATCTCCCCAACTACTATCTATTATAATTCTTTCGTTTAATTCTACTTCTAATGGTACTAATCTTTGAACATTGTGAATTTTGTTAACTAAACTTTCTTCTGAAATAAAAGAAAGTTTAATGGTTTCATCAGCTGGAAGAAATGTTGAAGTTTTAGGTTTATCATCTTCTACAAGAACTTTATATGCTCCATAAAAGCCTAAAGAAGTAAAAAGAATGATTACCATTAGGCTCTTGATAATCTTCTTTTTAAGTCTTTTAAGCAACTAAACCATCTCCTAAAACTATTGATCATAATATAATATTTAGATTTAGGATAAAATATGAGAAATCTTTACTAAACTTCCCATCCTTCGTTTAAAAATCTATAAAGGGCAGGGTACACATTTAAGGAAGACATTAAACTTATGTATTCATCCATAACAGAATCTTTTTCTTTTGATGTTTTTAATGCTCTTATCATAAGATTCTTTGGAGTTTCTAATGGAGAGATGTATTCTACTACAGAAACGTTAAATCCTTTTGCTTCTAGGAGCATGCTTCTCATGCCATCAGTTAAAACATCAGCCATTCTTGCTTTAAGAATTCCGTATTTTAATATTCCCTTAAATGGTTGATAACTATATTGGTTTAAAATATCCCTTTGGCAGCATGGAACTGCTATTATGCAATCGCAAGCAAGCTTTATTCCCATAGCTATAGCCATGTCTGTAGCCGTATCACAAGCGTGAAGGGATATAACAACATGCACTTTTTTATTAGGTCTATATTTTTTAATATCTATTGCATGAAATTCCATATTTCTATAGCCGAGATTCTCAGCCATTTTTTTAGAACTTTCAATAACTCCTTCAGAAATATCAATACCTATAAAATGACATTTTCTTTTTTTTACTTCGGTTAAGTAATAATTTAAGACAAAAGTTAGATAGGATTTGCCGCATCCACAATCTAACACGGTTATGATTTCATTCTTTGGAAGAGAGTCAAGAACTCCCTCTAGAAGTTCTACGTAGTGATCTATTTGATTGTATTTTCTTATCTTGTCATTCTTAATCTTTCCTTCTTTAGACATGATGCCTATTTCTTTAAGTAGAGCATCTGCCCTATCTGCCTTTATGTAGTAATCTCTATTTAATAATGTTGAGGTTTCACTAAATCCATGAGTTGATGTTCCGTCATCTTCCTTAGCTGAAACAAGAGGTCCCTCCTTAACTTCTGTATTAATCATTTTAACATTCTTATTATCACCAGTGATGACTATATCTGTGCCTCTTTCTTTATAAAGAATAGTAACAGTCTCGTAATTTTCGGAGTCATTAGCAATCTTATTAAGAGTGTTAGTTATATCTAAAACCTCAGTTTTACCATTAAAGTTATACCTTATCTTTTCATCTTCAAAGCTTCCAATACCTTTAAATTCCTTAAGACCTGCAGTATAAGTAACAATGATATTCTTAAAGATGCTTGAGTTTTCAAGAAATCTTCCTTGTAAGCCCATTAAAAATACTTTTATTTTATTTATACTTTGCTTGTTCATGCTATCACCATTAGCCTTTCCTCTAAAATTATCTAAAAATAATATAAGCATAATGCAAAGTAAATATCAATAGTGTTATTTCTAAAGATACACAACTTTAATGATTATTATAAATTAGTTATGAGATTGTGTACCTATATTTATATAAGTGCAATTTAGTATATAATTATATAAAATTATATAAAAACATATATATTTTAATAGAAAAAAATATATATATTTACATAATATAGAAAATGAGAGAAAACTTGAAGGAATCTGCTCGTTTTTGATTGAAATGAGCAAAAAGTCTTAATTGTGCGTTTTAATATGCAAAGTAAATATGATATAATTTCAAAGTGTAAACATATCCAATTGTAAAATTAAGTTGGAATATGGTGTGAACTTGAGATGAGCAATACTAAGATTTATTTAAGGGGGATTAATTGTGAAACAAAAACAAAAAAACAACTGGGTAGCGTTATCATTTATTTTTTTACTAATGGTTCTAGCAGCAGTTACAGAAAACACAAAAGGAATTTTTATACCTGTATTTAAACAAGAATTTGGAGTAAATGATACTCAAATTGGTAATCTTCTTATTTTAACTGCAGCTGCTTATATGATAATGACCTTCATAGGAGGTACTCTTTCTGAGAAATTTGGTCAAAAGAATGTTTTTATATTTGGTTTAGTTGTAATAATAGGTTCACTACTGTTATTATCAAGAGCTAATAGTTTTGCTATGCTTGTAATAGGCATAAGCTTAAGTAGTGCTGGATTAGGACTGAATGCTATTGCTAGTAATACAGTAATTCCAGTTATAGTGTTATCATTTCAAACTATAATAATGAATGTATTACATTTTTGTTATGGGTTAGGCTCAACATTAGGACAAAGAGTTTTTGGTGTATTAACTGAACAAGGAGTCAATTGGAGAACTTTATATATTTATGTAGCAATTATTTATTCATTGGTATTAATATCATTCTTATTCGTTAAGATTCCTAAACCAAAGACGGCAGAACAAGAAAGTACTATGTCTATGAAGGAAATATTCTCAGATAAACTTGTAGTATTTTATATGCTTGCATTAGGATTCTATGTATTCGCAGAACAAGCGACAGGAAACTGGTTTGTAAACTACATGGGTAAAACATTTAGTTATGGTTCACAAAAAGCCTCATTTTATGTTTCATTATTCTTTGGTCTTTATGCTATAGGAAGATTACTAGGAGGCTTTGTAGTTGAAAAGTTTGGATATTTCAATGTTCTTAAAAATTCAATGTTAGCAGGAGCTGCACTTTATCTTTTAGGTATCTTTTTAGGCGAACGTGGAATGATCGTTATATCAATTTCAGGTTTATTCTTCTCTATAATCTTTCCTACAACAGTGCTTACAATAAGTCAGGTATTTACTGAAAAAAGTGCTTATATAACAGGGCTTATAGTAACAGCTGCAATGTTTATTACTATGATTTTAAACTGGACTATAGGAATATTAAATGATACTATAGGAGTAGGTTCTGCCTTTTTCTTAATTCCTGCAAGTGCTATTATCTCAACTTTATGTTTAATATATATCGACATTAATACTAAAAGTGTTTTAGTGACAGAAAATTAATTATCAGGAGATGGCTTTATGTCTCATAAAAAAAGTGTATCTATAGAATTAATTAAAGGAACTGCAACAGATTATATAATAAAGGATGCTGCTGGTATTACTTCAGGCAGGTTCAATATATTGGAATTAGATAGGGAAAATAGAAAAGCAACTATAAGGCTTAAGTTTTATAGAAATGATAATTATATTATGCTTAAGGAATCTATAGAACTTATCTTAAATGCGATTTTAAAGGAAAAATATGTTTATAAGGTAAATATTATTATAGCAGAGGATACAAATGTAAGTGCCTTTATGGACTTAGGGTTTATTCTTGAAGGCATATTATCTGACAATATTTTCACTAATGAATATCATAAAAGTGAACTTATGTTTGGTGTAAATGTATCTGATTATAAGATTCATCAGAATATAAGTCTTATAAAGCTTAAAGGAAAAAATATAGAATTAAGAAACTTAACACCTGAGCATGCTCAGGATATGTTACAATATTATATTGCAAATGAAGAGCATTTAAGATGTTTTGAGCCTGTAAGGGGAAAAAGCTTTTATACCTATGAAACTCAATATAGAATATTGATGGAAAGTTATAGACAATTTATTGATGGTACAAGTTTGGATTTCGCAATCTTTAAAGATAATAAAGTTATAGGAAAAGTTAAACTTTCTAATATTGTATTAGGTGTATTTAAAAGTGGAGTCTTAGGATATTCTATTGATCGAGAGTACCAAGGAAAAGGTTATATGAAGGAAGCTGTTTCTATTGCAATGGACTATGCTTTTAATGAAGCTGGACTCCATAGGATTGAAGCATCAACACTAGTCGACAACTTGAAATCCCAAAAAGTATTAAAAGGTTGTGGTTTTGAGAAGTTAGGATTAAATAAAAAGTATCTTTTTATAAACGGGGAGTGGAGAGATCATATAACTTTTTATAAAATTAATAATAAACTATAGAGCACATTTAAAAGGTTATTATAAATAAGGATTGAAACAGATTAGGTTAAACAAGTCTGCATTCAATTCTTTTTTTATTTTCAAAGAATTTTTATACTATGCAATAAATTAATTATTGTTTTTGAATAAAAGATTGCTAGTAAAACATAATAATACTAGGATAAACAATCTAAGAAAACCTATTCAAAATACTAAATGTTTATATAATAATAGTACTCGTCTCCTGGTGTATCAGTTAGAGGAAAAAGTAGAATAAAACAGATATTTGTAGAACTATGCGGTTATCTTTGTTAAATAACCATAGTTATCATGAAAGTGAAAAAAAGATGTGATAAGATAGTTCATGTCGCTGCGGTGAGCAGATGACAAACGAGATCAACAAAAAAAGTTGTTGACAGAGAAGCGAAAAGCTGATAAGATAATCAAGCGGTCAGTTGATGACACGCAAAAATAACTTGGTCTTTGAAAATTAAACAGAGGAAATTAAGTACAG
>NZ_BOPZ01000015.1 GCF_018332455.1 Clostridium polyendosporum | reverse complement strand
TTATATAAAATTTTATTCAAATTAATAGAAAAGCTCTCTTTTAAAATTTATCCACAAGTTTGCTAGAAAACCCCTCTGTTTTTTAAACAGGGGGTTTTTCAGCAAACTGAAAAGAGCCTTTATAGGCTCTTTTTCTCATTTTACTTAACAATAATATAAATCTTAAATTTTATTTTAAGTTTGAGCATTAAAAATTTATATTGCATCTTAAAGGCATCTCAACTAAGCATTTTTAAAGATATAAAAAGATATAATTTTTATAACCAAAAAGGCAAAGTAGATAAATCTACTTTGCCTTTTGGTGCTAACTCATAAACCATAAAATAATAAAAGAAATAAATTCGCTTAATATTTGTTGGTCTACGTAGAATTTAAAATTAAAATTAAAAAAACTTATGTTTATCTTCACTGGACTTCTCCTTCTTAAATGTAATAAAATACTCTACTACTTGAAGTTGAATATCCACCTTAAACAAGATAATATTTTCATTTCCACCTTAAAATCTCAATGTTCCGTAAGCAACCACTTACTCTCCCACACAGTCGCCCATGCAGTACCATCAGCCACCTAAGTCTTAACCTTCGTGTTCGGCATGGGTACGGGTGTTTAACCCTTAGACGCATCATTACTAGCTTCACAAAAACTTACATAAGTAGCAATTCTGTAAGCATAAATTATTATACTCTACTTTTTTAGTAGTGTACAAGCACTTTTTATTAATTCCGTAACATATAGAGAATTGATATCATTTCCACAGCATAAAACTGATATTTAAAATAAATATAAATACAGTTACAGCAACTTTAACCGTTTGTTAAATGATAGATACTTTCCTCCCAGCCTAATACTTAAACTTCTGACCTATTTATCTTCAACCAATCTTGTACATACCTTGATGATTCATCAATATCATACAGATTTTTTGCAAAAGTTGAACTTAATACACCCCTCTTATCAAAAATATATTGTTTTTCATAATCAAATAGAAAATTTAATTCCAAGCCCATCTTTTCCCCTAATAATTTTCTAGTAATATTTTTATAATCTATTGCAAAGTTATTTACAAAATTTGAAAAAAGCTTAATATTTTTTTCATAGTTTTCTGGTTTAAATAATTCGGTATCACAATAAAATCCCACAATTTCTGGTTCTCTATAAACAACATTAATATTGTCTATTGAAAGGAACGGTATACCAATATTATTTGTAAAAGTACCAACTTTTAGTGGAAAGTTAGGGTCTAATTTTTGAGGTAAATTAGGTAATATACTCTGTATTAATTCCTGTGCTTCGCTTGCAGTTAACTTCCTTAATCCTTCAATATGACCTTCTACATATAATGGAGCTTTAATAGTTTCTATGCTTTCAATCTTAGAAATTTCCTCAATTCCACACTCACTATCTAATAAAGAAAGACATATAAAATTAGTATTTTCATTATAAGGTCTAAAAAAATTCGAGCAAATTTCTCTTATTGTATTATCAAAGATACCATTTAAAGAGCTTATCAATTCTTTTGGAATTTTTATTACTCTGCACCTTAAATCAACTTCTCTATTTATAAACTTTTCTTGTTTAGTTATATCATACAAAACTATTATTGGTTTACTAAATTTATCTACAATTAATGGTTTTTCTTTCAATTCATCTTGATTTCTGTTTGAATCGTGGATAAACCCCTTAAATCTGCTATCATAAATGAATGCACAGGCTATGCCATTACATGGTGGTATTTTCTGTACGGGGGGTTGAAATACTTTAGAGGTCATTTCCATTGAACATTGAACAACCCTTCTACCTGCTCTATAAATCTCCTTCTCTTCGCCTTTAGCACAGTTACTGAACATGCCATTTACATGTGTATATGGTTTAAACACTTGTCCATACCGCAATAATATTCCAGAAGTTTTAATTATACTACCGACTTTAATATTTTCATTGTCAATTTCATTAAATATTTCATCAATATCATAATATTGTCTCTGTATTAGACCTTTTACGTAATTAGATGTAATGTTAACAAATTTTCCCCCAAAAGTCATTGAAAGATTTATCGCACCATACGCTTTAACGTAAGGTTCGACAGTTTTAACAAAATCATTAAACATATCTTGATTCATAAAACCACACCTTCTTAAAATGATTATTTTGAAACTTTCCCTTAATTATTTATGTAACCGACAATAAAATTTCATTACTGGTATCACTGAACCACTATTGTTATAACCCATACTAGGAACTATTACTAAACAAAAACCAAATAGCTCACCACTTAATTATACATTTATTTCCAATCACTATCAATATAGTGCTATGCCTTAACCAATCATACACTTACCTCCAACCAGAGATGTACTCACCAGCTTTACTAAAAAGACCCCTTTATAGATTTAATTTCACCTCTTCCAACTAAAACTAGGTGAAGCTTGCTTTTTCATAGTTTTATTCCTATCTTTTTTACTTTTTAAAAGATTAAAAGACTGGTTGAGGATGTACACACATACTCCTACTCGATGTAAACGGTAAATGGGTTTTTAATATACCCCCTCTCCTCTAATTTAGCCCAAACAAAAAGAGCCTTAAATTACTGGCTCTTCTTCTCATTATTTGCAATCTCAATGAATTTTGATACTATAATGGCTATAACTATTGCCCCATAAAAATATCCAATTAGCATTTCAGAAGCTGCGATAAATTTCGTAATGCTACAAGTAGGATAGATATCTCCATAGCCAGTTGTTGTAATGGTAGTAATGCTATAATACATGGTATCTACTAATGTCAAAGCATCTTTACTGAATAAGTTATTAAAAATACCATATAAATTCGCATATGAAGTTACTATTACAAAAAATGATTCAACCAGGTACAATGATATAAAGTAGAAATTAGTCTTATTTGAATTAATTAGCCATTTAACTGTTCGGACAATATTAAGTATTGTAAAAATTAAGAAAAACAATGTATAATATATCGGAACTTTATCCATTAAATATTTAATTGAAACAAACAAAATCATTAACATAATAATATGATATTGAAAATAACTTAATAAATGGTTCTTTCTTTCTCTAAAGTAAAAAAATAAAACTGCGTGTACAATAGAAATCACTATAATAACTATCAATAATATATTTTTCATAAGTATCCCCACCCCATATCTTCATATATTTTCTGCATTAGTGCTGAAGTTATAACTTATTAGTTTTTATTATGTATTTTGCCGTATAAGTATTTCAATATAAAACTGATATTTTAAATAAACATACTATATGTACATTATACATTTATTACCACAGGGACATCAATTAGAATTGATTATGAAAGAAGTTTATACTATCATCTTATTGAAATTCCTCCTTTATTAAATACTCACCTTATCTCCAACCAGATGTACTCTACCACTCCATAAAAAAGTGAACCTCTTCTAAGTTTTTAATATATCCCCCTATTCCTTTTAACTTAACCCAAAACAAAAAGAGCCTTATTATTGGCTCTTTAAATTAATATTTTTAATCTTACAGAATATCTTGTAACCTTATTTTATATTAAATTTCTTTTTGAGTTTCTCAATTGCATTGATAACCTTTGTTATATCACTAATCCCAGTTACATCTGGTTCAATCATATAATGTGGTGGATTTGTATAAGTTTCTAAATGTTCCTTATATTCCATAAGTACATATATAACAGGTTTATAATTTCCATCCCGCCCCCAACTCACATCTCCACATCTTACAACATATTTAGTTGTTGAACTATGCATTGATTGAACCTTGATTTCATCATAAACTTTTCCATAAACAACACTTTCACTCATTTTAAAACCACCTTTCAATATTCTATATTTACATTATATTACTTGGCTTATCTTTTATAAAATTTGCTATAGCCCAGATTTTCCTATAACGTCATATATGAAAATATAAGTTTATCTACTGCTTTCTCTCTGTAATCTAATATTTCACAGAAATAAAAGCAGGATTGCTCCTGCTTAAATCTTTACAAAACTTTAATATTATAACTTTACCTTTTCACAATATCTCTACATAAAAAATAGATTTTTTTCATTTATATTATACTTAGATTTGCTTCTAAATAAGATATTTCTTTATATAAAAAGAATATAGTTTTGAATAAAAAGTGGTATACGCATACTTATATTTATAAGAAATCTCTAGGATATCCTGTAACTTTCTATAATTTTCCTTATCAAGCAACAGATTTTTTGCATCAATAGAGATTAATTCTTTCTTATTATACAACCTTACTCTTAAATTCTCACATATCTTAATTAATTCATTTACTTTATCATTACATTTCGCATATGTGTCTATGATTTCCTTGGCTTGTTTTTGAAAAATATCTGTTAAACAATCCGTAATTTGTAACTCAACCACAAATTGAATATGCAACTGTTCAAATTTTCTTTCTAAATTTGCTAGATTAGTTTTAATAAAATCATGTCTTTCTTCTGAGAGTTCAAGTTGAGACAAGTAGTATTGCTTAATAAAATCCAAGTATTCATCTATCACAATATCTTGTTCCATAGTAATTTTTTTTATTTTGCTAATAGATTCAGAAAATATAGCTTGTTTGATTATTTCTTTTCTATTATTTTCTCCTTCTTCATTATTCATTTTGATTTGATATTTCATTACTCCGTAGGCAACAAAAGCACTAATTGCACCACCAATTGTACTCCCAAATATATTTCCATAATAACCGACCCATGAGTTAAACTCTCCAATAGGCTTTGGTAGAATTAAAGTAGTTATTTCAATTATAAACTTTACGAAAAATGGAATAATTAAAATAACTACTACTACAACTACTAAAATAAAAATATATGTAGCAGCAATTAAACTTTGTTTATTTCTCATGCTCTTTTTCCTCTTAAAATCTTTCATCTGAGATTACTAACGATTATTAGATAACTATATTATAAACAAAACTCTATAACATCACAGGAAACTCAAATATTAATACTAATTATACATTTACTACTACAACTCTATAAATATAAAACTTATACATAAAAGTCTATTCTATAAACAATGCAGACTTTAGTTAATTCACCTAATATAAAAGAATGCTAGGTAAGTATTAAGTAGTAAAATTCTATAATATAATTATAACTCACCATATCTTTCCCATCTAATTTGAGTACCCATTTTTTCGATTACTTTTCCATAAAAAACACTTATTCCATTAGATTTTATTTTAGAAGCAAAATTTTTTATTACATTTATGTTAGGATTAATTTCTAAAATCGACAGAATTTCTTTACCAGCTGTAGTAAGTAAAAAAATATTAACTGATTTTTGTGGTACATTAGCTTGTATATCATAAAATAAACATAAATCGCCATTAGCAAAGTAATCTTTAATAGGATTTGTTGATGTATTAATTGTTAATGATATACCCTTCTTTATAATACCTATTTCCTCTAATAAAACTATATCCATAAAGTTAATATCAAATTCATTCTTTAAAAACTCTCTATCATCAACAACATAATATTTTGTATTGTTACTATTACTAAGTGCAGCATCTGCAATTTTAGCGATTAATTCAGCTTCTTTCTTTGATAAATTTCTTATTAGTTCTAATGTTCTTAATGAATAAGAATTAGGCTTCTTTACTTCACCTGCAAGTATCTTACCCCAAATAAGCTGCATTTCTTCTGATGTAATATCTTCTGAAATCGAAAAAAATCTTGAAATCCAATCTTCATCAATTTTCTCACTCGAAACAAATTCAGCTTCTTTTAATTCATTTGCAGCATTATTGATTATATTCTCGATATTAGCTTGTCTTTTTTCTTGTTGAGAAATTAATCTATCGATTGTTCTTTCAGTTATGTTAGAATTTTCATTGTTATTATTAACTGTATTCATAACTAACTTACCATCTTCGTAAGATATTTTTTCTAAACTAAGATTACCTATACTTAATGCTTCAGCTATGGTTTTAATTTCAATTGCTTTAGCTTCAGCATTTTTCTTAATTGCATGTGGCTCGTAAATTTTACCAAAGCCTAATGATACAACTTCTATTAATTTTTTTAAAGGTTCCCCTATACCTGCTAAATCTTTAATATCCATATAAACCTCTCCCCTCCCAATTTTTCATGATAATCTACATATAAAATTTTATTTAAAAAGCAAATAATAAATTTATCTACTAATTATATTATATAGAGATAATTTGGTAAATAGCGGTTAAAACAAATAGGTAATATAGGGAAATTATACTATATTAAATCAGTTTGTTTTATTTTTATATTGGTTCTTAATAAATTATAGTATAGAATTAACCAACTAACCACATGAAGGATATACATTAATTAGAATATGCTCTAGGAGAAGCTTGCTACATCATATTATTGAAATTCCTCTTTTATCAAATTGTTATCTTACATCAGAGCAAAGAAAAAACTAGACTTATTTGCCTAGTTTCTTATTTGTTCTATTTCTATATATCTTTTTAATGTTGCCGTTGATATTGATATATTGATAATTTTAGCATCTAACTGAAATAATAATAATTTACGAAATACACTGTAATAACCCAAATTAATTTATTTTACACGCCTGCCGCAACATATACAACTTTATTTACTATACTGATATAACAAATTTCAAACTGAAATGTAAAATAATATTATTCAAGATAGTGAACGAGAATTCATATTTTCCAAAAAACAACAAATACTGTTTATTATATAAGTATTTAGAGGAGGTAACTTATGTATAAGCCTAAATTTTTTTCAACTCAAAAAAAGTGTCAATATATTCTTGAAAATATTCTTAATACTGAGTTTAATGCAAGTAGGCATGATTTAGGATATTATGCTGAGGGGCAAGACCTTGAACTTGATGGAATTAGCGATAGTTTAAGGATTGCCTTTGAGTATCAAGGAGGACAGCATAATGAATACACTCCACGCTTTCATCATAGTTATAAAGATTTTTTAAAACAAAAAGCAAAAGATAATTTTAAAATCAAGTTATGCGATAAAAAAAAGATTAAACTTGTCTCAATATTTACACATGATGCTACATCAGACAATGACCTAATTCAAAATATATTAAAAAAGCTAGAAGCATTGGGTATAAATAAAGAGTTAATGAATTATAATGTTTCTCTAGATGTTTATTATGCACATGAATATCCATCATTATACAAATTTGAGGATATAGTTAAAAATAATGGCGGCAAAATTATAGATGTAATTAGTGACAAAGATAATCATCACTGTGCTACAATCTAATGTGAATTATGTCATAGATTTTCATCAAGAATTAGTAGTGTTGAAAGAACTTATACGTGGTGTAATGAATGTAAAAATATTAACCCTCGTAAGTTAACCCCAGCACTTCAACAATATATGATAATATTTAAAGCCAAGGAAAGAGGAGGAAAATGTGAAATTATAGAAGAGGAATACTTTCACCATAAAAGCAGAACAACTAAAGTTAGTCATCAAGCGATTTTTGTTTGTAATCAAAATCATCCTCCATTCCAACTGAATAAGACCCAGTTTATCAGTGGAGAATGGTGTCCTACTTGTTTCAACCCTATATTAGAAATAATTAAATCTAAAGGTGGAAGATGCTCTGGAAATCATACAGTTTATAAACCAACTGGTATTACTATATCTTGTGGCAACAAACCTTCTCATCGTTTTAATTTAACTGTAGAACAACTTATTAAGGGGGAATGGTGTCCCAAATGTCAGTAACTTATTACAGTTATACAATTCACTTTTTTATAGTTTGAGTAGAATAATAGGAGTAGACGTACTCCCTCCATTCCTAAATAAGAAAACATGCTCTTAGTTTTTAATATACCCCCTTACATGCAAAAAGAAGAGGTGTATTTTACCTCTTCTTCTCATTTTACTAGCTATTCTATTTCCTTATTCTTAATCCTTACTTTCCTTTAATTTTCTCAGTTTATCTTTAAGTTTATTATTTTCATCTTGTAAGACTTTTTCTTCTTTCTTAAGATTATTTTCTTTTTTGCTTAATCCTAATAATACTACTATATTCTGAATCAATTTTATAGTATCTTTAAGCACCACTAAAATAATAACTACAAATAGACTTATTATACTAAATCGTGTACTTTCATCCCCACTGCATATTAACTTTACTGAATAAACTAAAAATAGTAAAACTGCAATTATTGCCATCATTACTATCGTTATTATAACATTAGTTATTATGGTTTCCCTACTACTAATGTTATCTTCTGCAGATAGATTAATATTTCCTATTAATCTGATAACAAATAGAAACATAAATAAAAGACTACTAAAGACTAAAATTAATAAAATAGACCAACCTAACTTTATACTGCTAAATAATTCATTATTATACAAAAATATGAAGGTAAAGCTGGGACTTATAAACAGTATACATAATAGAATTATTTCCAAAATTAATCCTATATTCTTATATCCTTTATCACTGAACAAAGAAATAATAGCTTTAACCCAATCCACAATATTAACCTCCCAGGATGCTCCTAGTAAATATTATGAATCTATTGAATTGTATATTCTTAAATAGAATTTTTCACTTAAAATATTTTTTATTATTTTTTATGTAACCTCTTTAATTCTGACATTCTTCTTTTCAATTCTTCATTTTCTAACGTAAGTTTTTCTATATTACTTTCCCTAAGTTTAATGCTCTCTTCTTTTTTTATCATTGCATTTTTAAATTTCATCATTGGTATGTTTAATATATTATTTAAACGCTCTAAAATATTTTCAAAATGTTTTTCAGAATTATTATTTTCCATTGTAATACCACCTTTTTAAAATGTATTATACAAGCAAATGCTATTTAAGTTCTTAGTATTTATATTTCACCTTTTTATCCATTTTATACAAATTACCAATCCTCCTTTATATAAATAATACTATTTCCTATAATAAAAAGAAGGTATGTTATTTACCTTCCCTACATATGTTTATATAATGTACTTCTTCCAATACCTAACATCTTTGAAAATTGAGTTGCTGATATATTTCCGTATGCTCCACTTTTAAATTTTGCATATTCTTTAATAAAGTCTTTTGATAGCTTTACTGATGGTCTTCCTAATCTTTTTCCTTTTGCTCTCGCAACTGCTAATCCTTGATTTATACGTTGAACAGTTTTTTCCCTTTCCTGTTGTGCCATATAACTTTTAAGAGTTATTACTAAATCAATTATCATATCATACATACTATCATTATTTTTATATTTAGTTGCGTCTGTAACCTTTTCCCATTCATTCATATATGGTATATCTAAACTTACAACTTTAATCCCTTTGCTCTTCAAATCTTTAAGTTCTGCTATTACATCATCTGCATTTCTCCCTAATCTATCTAAATCAGTAATAATTAATATATCATTTACTCTTAAAGTTTTATTTTTCAAATCCTTATATACTTCTCTATTTTCTGCCTTTACCGTATCACTTACTCGCTCCTCTTTTATTTCATTAAATTTGAAATTATTCTCTTTTGCATAATTCTCTAGTGCTAGTCTTTGTCTTTGTGTTGTTTGTGTATCTTTAGTTGTACTTATTCTCATATACCCAAATATCATTATTGATGCAAATAATAACAGTTAGCACCTGTCTTAAAGTATTCTTTCTTTTTATTATGACCCACATAAGTCCAAGTATACTTTTCAAGTTCATCCTTTATTTTCTCGTTATAAGTAACTCTTGCAACTTTATCTGGTCTATTACTTGCATAAACCCAAATTTCATTTAAATTCTCTTTCACTTCTATAATATTTCTCATATTTTTAAAGAGATATATGCATCATTAATCACAATTGTGACCTAGTTTAAAAAAGCTGGCCATGGAGCTCAATGTATGCATTGACTATAATAATACTGACAAGAACTCAGCGCGTAATCTTATTAATGAGTTAAATGAGAAAAAGAAGTTTAGGATGGCACCGATGACTAAGTAAGAAAGAGGGGCATCCCTCTTTCTTAAGTTCTAAAAATATATTCTCTCCTATAATTAGTCATAAACCACTTATATTTAAGAAATAGCACCCTTAAATCCTAGACTTATATAAAGAAGAAATGAAATACCTATGATTCCTAATTATGGCATGTTATTTTACATATAAGCTTTTTTGTTTTTATAAGTTCGTTTAAATATTATATTAAATTTCTTTATTTTATCCTAAGTAGCAGTTTCTTTAAATAAAAAAAAGCCTATACCTTTACGATATAAGCTCACTAAACAATCATAATATTATTGGTGGCATTTCAAATCCTAACTCACCTATTTTAGTGATACGATTAAAGAAAAACTCACTTATCATTGATTGTGGACATTCATGCACTCTATTATACTTGCTTAATTGCCATTTCTCAATTATTGCTCTTTCTCCATATCTTTGACAATTTCCAACAACTGAATTTGCAGCTTGTTTTCTACTTATATCTGTTTCTTGATAATATTTTGTAGCATTAGCAATGCTTCTATAAATAATTCCATATATTTGACATACAGAGAAATTCTGTAATAAATCTTTAAAAATTGCAATTGTTTTTTCTCCAGCATTAAATTCAAACTTTACTTTATCCATTTGATAGTTAAGGTATTCTAAACATTCTTCTAAAGAAATATCTTGCCATATTTTTAGTGCCTCATTCTTATCTTCTTCATTTATTTCACTTGGATTAATTAAAATTGCTAATTCCTTTTCATAATTTTCTTCAAAATCAATATTTAGCACATAACTGACCTTATTAATATAATATACATGTGGAAACTCTATCTCATCCGATGAATCTGGAAATGCCTCTATTTTAGAATCAGGACTTACAAGTATTATATTTTTATAAATCAATGCTCTTAAAATCTCTTTAGTATATCCTAATGTTGGTGCTAAAGTTCTTTCAACATATTCTAAAGGTTTTATTTTTTTCATATCTTCAGTTAAAGCAATTCTTAGTAATGCCCCTAAATAAACCTTATCTCTAAGCGTTAATTCATTTATTTTAACTGGTTTATATTTATTCAAATTATAAGTTTCATTTATTAATACTCTTTTTCTTTGAGCTATCTTTTTTTGTTCTTCTTCTTTTTTTAATTCTGCTATTCTTTTTTTCTCTTGGCAATGTGTACAATTACAAAACATACTATCTTCATGTCCACAATTTATACAATATGCATTATTAGTATTAAAACTATATGATGATTTCGAAGGTCTTTTTATTAACAAAGGATTCGCACAATAAGGACATAACTTTTCATCGCATACAGTTGGTGGAAAAAGGGTATATAGTTTAGATGGATTTATATCTATTTTATACTCTTCAACTAAATCTTTAGCTTTATTATTATTATAATATCTATTCATTAAAGTATTAACTTCTTGCTCTGTTAGGTGAGCTAACTTTTCATTTAATTTAACTTCAGCTTTAATATCATCCATTACATCAACCTCTTATCATAATATAATTAATTAATATTATAACAAAACTAATTATTTGAACCAACTATTAGAAACAACAATCTTCTAATATAAAATTTAAAACTTTTAACTCCTCAAGTAAGCTATATAACCCAATACAAACCATATGGATCATCACCATATTTACCATTTTTATTGTTTAATCCTTAACTTGAATGTTATCTGAATTAAATACAGCATACCTATTTTCAATATCTGGTTCAAGTACCCTAATTAGTTCATATTTTTGATCTTTACTATGTTTATAACTTCAATAATAACAAATATTTTTCCTTTCTATAACGCCTGAAGATGAATTTGATGAAAATGGTTTTAATAAAGTGATTAGTGGTACTCCCTTAGCAAGTTTTAATTTTAGTGAAAATAATGCTCCTTATTTTATAATTCAATTTTACACTATTAAGAAAGCTCCAGAATTAATCCAGAGCTATTTTTATTGTCTTGAATTGAATTTATTACATGCAGTAAATTTCCTATTTTTATAATCCCACTTTTTAAATATTCAATTTGGTATTCCTTAAAGCTTGACATTTGCTATACTCTCTTATTGTTATTAGTCCCATATCAAGAGTTTTTCTATAAAGGATTATGATCAGTATTTCTTTAGGAATAATCTGTGAATCTGTTTTTCTTTTCTTAGTTATACACAATTACATAACTATTGATTTTTAATAACTGTTCCTCATTTACAATAAACTTACTTAAGATAACAGTGTACAAAACTATACTGAATATAGCACCTAAGAATATACTTATTCTAATTACTGATTATATATATGATAAGATACATATGTTGAGTATTAAGTAGAAGGTCTGTTTCAAGCTAAACAGATCTTTTAAAGCAATATAATAAAAAAATTTAATATTTTTTTAAATTTTTGCAACCTTTTCCCTATTTTTTACGTCTAATATATGAAGGCATTTTTAGAAGGAGGTAAAAGATGATTAGTGAAATACAGATTAAAAAAGCAATAAAAGGTGATAAGGAGGCATTCTATGCAATAATCGAGCCTATTCAAGAAAAGTTATATAAAACAGCATTCGTTTATGTACATAATGAACAGGATGCATTAGATTGTGTATATGAAACGATATATAAAGCATTTGTTTCTATAAAAGAACTTAAATCACCTACTTATTTTTACACATGGATAATAAAAGTTCTTATAAATACTTGTATGGATAAACATAGACAAGATAAAAAAATAGAACTAACAAACGAAAACTTACTGAAAAAAATTACAAATGCTAATGATTTAGAAACTAACACCTATGAAAACATTGATTTAATGAATGCAATTAAATCATTAGATAAAATACAGAGGGACATGCTTATATTAAGATACTTTGAGAATATGTCACTTAAAGAAATATCTGAAGAAAAAAATATGCCTTTAGGTACAGTAAAAAGCCACATAAGCAGAGGGATAACTTCATTAAGAAATATTTTAAGATGGGAGTGTTAATGTTATGAGACAAGATGATATCTTTAACAATATTAAAGTTCCACAAGACTTAGATGTAATAGTAAAAAAGGCTATTAATGATGCTAATAAACAAAAGAAAAAGAATAATCTAAAGTATAAAAAAATAGCTAGTTTTCTTGCCATATTTATGATTGGAGCAATCTATTTATCAACTCCAGTCAAAGCTCAAATAACAACTTTATTTAATATAGTGGCAAATAAAGTAGGCAGTAATCAACAATCAAATAGTTCTAGAGAAGATTTTCTTAATAAAGGAGAGAAAACTGTACAAGCATTATTAGAAGATATTAAAAGATACGACATAAA
The DNA here is from genome assembly GCF_018332455.1 of Clostridium polyendosporum. Lineage (GTDB taxonomy): Bacteria > Bacillota > Clostridia > Clostridiales > Clostridiaceae > Clostridium_AY > Clostridium_AY polyendosporum. Next base: position 76,460 of record NZ_BOPZ01000015.1, on the reverse strand, counting down.
TGCATCTGATAAATCTACTCAAGTTTATTTAGATAATGAAAATACCCTAGAGTATACTCATAGATTTAAAGAGAAAAGTACAGGAAACTATAGTATAAAATATAGAGCTACTATAGAAAACAATAATAGTAAAGGACAAGAATTCCTTTATGTTATAGTAGAGAATATAAAATCTACAGATAATAAAGATAAAGACTTAGGACTTCTTAAAGATACTATTAAAGAACTAATGGGTTCTAATTATAATCTCAACAATTTATATAGTAGAATTGAAGAAAGTAAAAATAATGATGGGAAACAAATAATAACAAAAGAAAATAACCTATCAGAAGAAGTATGGTATAATAAATCTTTTAATGAGATTATATATAAGATTTATATATCACATGACTTAAAATAAAATCCTGCCAAAGCTTCCTATACACCTTTGTGATCATATTTTTAAAATAACAAAGGAAGCTAAAAAATCTTTAGCTCCCTTTGTTATTTTTTATATAAAAACTAACCTTTACGTTTCAAATATTCAGATGAAAATTTACTTGGGAAATAACATGCAAACTTCATCCAAACAAAGGCTTTTTTCCCATATCTAGTTGTGTCATATTTACAGCGTTTTAAATAGGTTTTTATCTTAGGTTCTTTAAGATAATTTATAACTTCATTTTTATTTTCTTCATTTATATATCCAAATAGTTGGTACATAATATGTTCTGGTGTAAATTCAGTTTTAATGATTTCTTCTAATTTAGAATCTAAGGAATTCTTCTTAATAAACTTACATACATCTTCCATAGCATTTACTACTGTGATGTTTTTCTTAATATCTGGACTATTTGTTAGGGAATCTACTCTTTGATAATAATATGATAGAGTATCTTCTATAAAGCTGACTTTTTTTGCTTTCATTAATGATTTAAATATAAAGTTTAAGTCCTCTGCACCATGACAATCTGCCAAGTACTTTAGGTTATTTTTTAAAATGAATTCCCTATTATATATAAGACTAGATGTCCATAGTCTTATTTCATTATTCTTATAAGCATAAAATACATCAATACCTTCTTTTATTTCTTTAAAACTTTCAAAAGTTTGCTGTCTATTAGGAATTATTGTGCCATCAGCCTTTACCCTTTTGTAGTCAAATAGTAATAAATCACTCTCCTGCTTATAAGCTGCTTCTCTAGTCTTTTCCACTAAGTTATTCCCCACAAAATCATCTGAATCTAAAAAGAGTATATATCTTCCTACTGCATTTTTAATACCTTCATTCCTTGCGACACTCTGTCCTAAATTCTTTTGGGAGATCATACTGTAGCTTAACGTCTTGTCCTTTAAATATTCCTTTGCCTTTTTATATGATTCATCAGAAGAACCATCATCTATTATTATTATTTCAAAATCTTTAATAGTTTGGTTATTTAATGACTCTAGACATTTTGTAATATGTCTTTCTGTATTATACATAGGAATAACTATACTTAGAAATATATTATCTTTCATTTGTTAACCTCATTCTTAGAATTGACTTTAATCCACTTAATCTTATTATAATCAAAAAATCTTAATATTTATTATTTAGCAAGTGTTAGAATATTAAATATATCTTCCTTACCTAGTTTTACAAAATTGCCTAAGGTACTAGTCTCTCCATTTGTACCTTTATAAGCCATCTCTTCTAGTCTATCATCTTCTATTCCTAATTCACTAAGCGTTGTTGGTAATCCAATTCTTCTAAAGAAGTTTTCTAATTTTGATATCCCTTCTAAAGCTGTTCTTTCAACATCCCAAAATGAATTATCTATATTCCATACTCTAACTGCAAATTGTGCAAATCTATTAACATCATTTTTATAAACATATTTCATCCATGCTGGGAACACTACTGCAAGCCCTGCTCCATGTGCAACATCGTATATGCCACTTAATTCATGCTCTATGCCATGTGATCCCCAATCACCTACTCTTCCAGTGTTAAGTAATCCATTATGAGCTACTGTACCTGCCCACATAACTTCGGCCCAAGCATCATAATTATCATGCTGATTTAATACAGTTGGCACATTATTAATTATAGTCTTCATTGTTGATTCTATAAGTCTATCTGTTAATTCTACATTTCGAGTATTTGTAAAATATCTTTCCATTAAATGAGCCATTATATCTGCTGCACCACAAGCCACTTGATACTTTGGTAGTGTAAACGCTAACTCTGGATTTAATATTGAAAACTTAGGATAAAGTGCAGGTGCTCCTACACCTCTTTTATACCAGCCATCTTCATTTGTTATAACAGAATTCTTACTTGATTCACTTCCTGCCGCTGGAATTGTTAGTATTACTCCTATTGGTAATGCTTTCTTAATTATATTTTTTCCTAAATAAAAATCCCATACATCACCTTCATAAGGAACTCCGCAAGCTATAGCTTTAGCAGAATCTATAACACTTCCTCCTCCAACAGCTAATATAAATCCTATATTATTTTCACGACATATCTTTATTCCTTCTTTTACTAGACTTAATCTTGGATTAGGTTTAACCCCTGAAAGTTCTACATATTCAATTCCTGATTTCTTTAAAGAGGATATAACTCTATCATAAAGACCTGTTGTTTTAATACTTCCTCCGCCATAATGTAGCAATACTTTTTTGCTATATCCCTCTATTTCTTTTCCAACCTGGTTTTCAGTTTCCTTACCAAAAATTATTTTAGTGGGATTTGCAAAAGTAAAATTATCCATAAATCATTCCTCCTTATATAATAGTGTTAAGATGTAATAATTATCGTAAATCTAATCTAAAGATAAGTGAATCTCTATCTGGATATTCATACGGAATTGGTAATGCTTCTTTTGGTATTTGTTTAAACCCTACTTTTTTATAGAAGCTATGAGACCTATTGGCTTTGCTTGGAGTATCTAAAATTATTATAGATAAGCTCTGATTTTTAGCAAAATCTAATATAACTTCTTTTCTATATCTATCATCATATACCTGTATCATACTTTTCTCCTCTAGTGGTATAAATAAGTTTATAATATACGAAAAGTATGCATTAAGTTTATTTATATCAAACTTAATATACTCCAACTTTTCTACTTCTGCGTTCCATTAGAACTACATCGTGCCACATTCCACTACCCATTTTAGCTACTTTTTCTCTTACACCGATTTCTCTAAAACCACATTTTTTATGTAGCGCTATACTTGCAGTATTTTCTCTTATAATTCCAGACTCCAAAGTCCAAAATCCATTTTCTTCCGATAGTGTAATTAAGTTTTGAAGGAGAGATTTTCCTATGCCTTGTCCTTTATGTTTTTCATCTATATAAATGCTAACCTCAGCTACTCCTACATAAACACATCTACTTGAAGTTGGACTCAATGCCGCCCAACCTAATACGCTATTATTTGAACGCGCAACTAATCTGCATAAATTAATATGAGCATTATTCCAATCTTTCCAAGTAGGTACTTCTGTTTGAAAAGTTGCTTTACCTGTTTTTATACCATCTAAATAAATATTTGCTACCTGTTCCCAATCAGATGATTTCATCTCTTCAATCTTATAATTCATTGTCTCCCTCCTATATAATTAAGTAAGGTTACATTATCTAAGGTTTATGTCATAATAAAATGCTAGTATTAATTACTTCATTTTCTATTTATATAGTAAATTATAATGGTAAATTAAAAAAGTTTGTAGTTATTATCAAAATTATCTAAATCAAAACAATGATGTGAATATAGATATACAACTTCTTAATTAAACTTATAATTCCTGATATACAAGTTCATATTGAATTAAGAATTTTAGAAAAAGTATTGCATGCTGAGACTATTTTCTAAAATTTGTTAAGGATTGAACTTGTATATCCTAGAAAAAGTATTGCATGTCGAATCTATTATGCTGCCATTTCACAAAGTGAAATCTGGCTCAAATTTAATAGGATCGATGCCTATTAAATTTTATTTAACAGGAATTGTTTAAAGATTGAAGTTATTTATCTTTACTTATAAACAAGCATAATATTGTTATATATTACAATTAAGCATAGAGGTAGATGAAGAATTAAATTCTCATCTACCTCACAAAATATTATCCTTATAACTTTAGTTATAATATAACATATTTTTTTATTGCTTCTGCTACCCCGTCTTCATCGTTTGTTAAGGTTACATCATTTGCATGTTTTTTTACATCCTCTGGAGCATTGCCCATTGCAATTCCTAAGCCTGCGTACTCTATCATATCTATATCATTATAATTATCACCCATAGCAATTATCTCAGACTTTTCTATATTAAATATCTTTTGTAAAGAGCTAATTGCAGATGTTTTTGAAGCTTCAATTGGCATAATTTCTAAATATGTTGTTTTTGATGGGTATATATTTAAGTTATTATATTTAATATTTTCCTTTAACATATCGATTTCATTAGGATTAGCCATAATCAAAATCTTATTTGGGCCTGTACCTTCTTTTCTCCATAATTCAATTAACTCCTTAAAATTCATAATAATTGGAGTAATATTTGTTATTTCGCTTTCTTGCTTAGCCCACTCATCCATTTCTTCTACATACCATTCATCATCTTTATATAAACTGATGTGAATATTAAAATCATGAACTAATTTATATATTTCTTCAAAACTTGAAACAGATATACTTTCTTTTGACAACATCTCACCATTCTTATCCAAAATTAAGGCTCCACTATAGCAAATAATTGGCTGCTCTATCTCAAGCTCTTTTTGTAAAAATGCTATGCCTTTAGGCATTCTTGCTGAAACCAATATTACAGGTATTTGTTTCTCATTTGCAACTATCTTAATAGTCTCCTTTACTTTTGGAGAAATTTTGTGATTAGAATTTAATAAAGTTCCATCAATATCTAAACATATCATTTTAAAATTATTCATATTTTCTCCCCCTTTATCATATCAAATTTCACAAAAACCTTTTCACCACTTTGCTTAAATAATAATCAACTCAATATCATATGATTCTATAATATCCACAAAAGTGGAAGGTGGCATTTTATCAGTAATAATAATATCTATTTGCTCCCAGCTAACTCCCTTATAATAACTTGAGCGTTTAAACTTTTCGTATTCAGCAAGTATAATTACTTTGGTAGATTTTTTAACAGATATCTGCTTAATAAAAGCGTCTTCTTCATCCACATAATAAAGTCCATCTTCATTTATTGATGCGGCTCCTAAAAATGCTGTATCAAATCTTATTCCATTAAGATAATCTATACAATCTAACTTATAAAAAAATCTATTTTTTTTATTAAGGCATCCTCCAATGGAATGAACAGATACATCTTCTTTTTCTGAAAGTATTTCTATATTATCCAATGAATGTGTAAATACTAGAACTCTTTTATCTATATATTCTGATAAGAGACGTACATTTGTAGAAACATCAAAGAAATAATGTTCATCTTCATTAATAAACTCCAAAGCTTTTTTTGCAATTCTACTTTTTTCTTCTGAGTAAGCCTCAATTCTTTCTCTATATGCTTTAATTTTATTTTTTAAAATTGGTAAACTGATTCCTCCATGAGTACGAATTACTGTGCCTTGTTCTATAAGTTTCAAAATATCACGACGAGCAGTATCTCTTGATACATTAAACATTTCACAAATAGTATGAATAGACATATTATTGTTTTCATTCAAATACTCTAATATTTTTAATAGCCTTTCTTCTTGATACATTAAATCACCTATTTCTTAATTTAGTATTCTTTACATAATGATTAAACTACGAGGATTAATTTTAATATTTCGAGAGTTTATAATGTCTACGAATGAGGTCTGTGATATTGGATCAACAATAATAATATTTACTTGGTCTAAATCTAAGCCTTTATAGTAAGTAGTATTTTCATATTTTTGATGTTCTGCAAGAATAATTACCTTCTTAGATTTTTTTACAACTTCTTGTTTAATAGACGCATCTTCTTGATTTTCATAATAAATTCCATCTTTCATTATAGCTCCAGCTCCTAAAAATGCTGCATCAAACTCTATTCCTTCAAAATACTTTTTATAATCTGTTCTATAAAAAAAACGATTTTTTTTATTAAACTTTCCACTCATTAAATTCACTAATACAGATTGTTTTTCAGAAAGTGTCTTAAGATTATCTAATGAATGAGTAAATACAGTAATTTTTTTATTTAAGTATTTTGCAAGAAGTTGAACATTAGTAGAAACATCAAAAAAATATGTTTTATTATTATGAACAAAAAGCATAGCTTTTTCAGCAATTTTCTTTTTCTCATTAATATTTAAATTTAATCGTTCTTTATATGAATACATTTTATGTTTATAAAAGTTTCTATCTATTCTCTCTTTAACCATATGACCACCTCTATATTAATTATAAGCACTTATAAGTAATAAATCAATACTTTTAAGTAATTTGTAAATATTTTTGTTTAAAATATTTATTTCGACTTAAAAAAACCTATATATGAATAAAATATCATACATAGGTTTTTAATCTTTCTCAAATCTTATTCCAAATATATCTACCTTTATATATAACTAAATCGAATAGTATTGTCATTAGTGAAAAAACTTTAATCAATTTCCCATCCTGCAGCAGATACTCCAGATTCAAGACTAATTCTACTTACTATTCTTTCCATACACATATCATTTTTACCCATACTTAAGATATTTGCTTTTACCCATACTTTGCCTGGAATTTCAGTATCATTACTTTCAAGGTTGCTCAATAGTATCTTCTCTTCTGTAACCATATGCATAAGTAATGATCTAATGTGAAACTCTTGTTGCTCTGAACATTTTATATTAATTTCATAAACTACTTCTTCATCAATAACATTGTTCTCTATATTATACATCTTTCTAGCTATTGGTCTTAATGCTGTATTGGATATTACAACAATCAAAGCACTAATGATTGCATATAAAATATATCCTGAACTTGTTAAAACTCCAACAGCAGCAGTACACCATAGCGTTGCCGCTGTATTTAAGCCTCTCACATTAAATCCTTCTCTTAGTATAACTCCTCCCCCTAAAAACCCAACTCCTGTTACTACTTGAGATGCAATACGAGTTCTATCACCTGTCGTTTCTAATGAAGAAAACATTACAAACAAACATGACCCAACACATACTAATACATTAGTTCTGACTCCTGCCATACGCTGTCTATATTGTCTTTCTAGTCCTACAGCCATCCCTAATATAAAAGCAGTAATAATCCTAATTAAAAAATCCTTCAATACCACTCATTTCACTCCTGTCCTTAATGTTAAAAGATTATTCCTTATAAATAAAGAATGCCCTTTTAACCTATTTTAATTCTAATACGTATTCCCCAATTCCACGAAAGAATCTTAAATAACAGGAAATATCATGAATAAATAGAAAAGTTCTACCAAAAACCTTTTCAATTATTTAATTAAGTATTATAATATTAATTAAACTCTAGCACATATAATTGTCTCCTATCTTAGATTCGAAGTTGTTTCTAACGACAGGATGGCATATATTGCCGGAGTTCTTTGTTTGTAAATTTTCTTTGTTAAAATTTACTAACAAAGCTATATAATTTTAAAATAAAATCTATCTTATTTTTATGCTATAATTTAAGAATAAAGTAAAAAAACAGTGAATTTTTTGCGAATTATTATTATTTAATACAAATTATATCTAAAGAATTTAAAGCGAGGTTTCAAACATGCCGATAAGTAATTTATATACAATCTTAGTAGTTGATGATAATCAAAATAATTTATTTACAGTAAAAGCTCTTATACAAGAATATATAAAGGCAAATGTTGTACTTGCAGATACTCCTACAAAAGCGTTGCAAGAACTTATAAAACATCCTATAGATTTAATTATTTTAGATGTGCATATGAAAAGAGATATGAATGGTTTTGATCTAGCAAAGATTATAAAGAGTAGAAAGAAAACTCAACATATACCTATTGTATTTTTAACTGGAGCCTATATAACTGAGGATTTTAAGAGAAGAGGTTTTGAAATAGGAGCGGTAGATTATCTTACAAAACCTATTGATGATTTTTTACTTATAAATAGAATAAATGTATATCTAAGGCTTATTGAAAAAGAAAGAACTATGAACTTACTTTTGCAAAAGCAAACCAATGAATTAAGAAGAGCTAAAGAAGCAGCTGAAGCAGCGAATGAGGCTAAAAATATGTTTCTTGCAAATATATCTCATGAGCTTAGAACACCTTTGAATATTCTGCTTGGATCAACACAAATAATAAAACATTATCTTAAAAATGATGAAGTTTTAGACAGAAAAAAAATAAAATCAAAAACCAAGATACAAACTCAAAATTGTTATAGGCTTATAAGATTAGTTAACAACCTAATAGATATTACAAAAATAGATTCAGGTAACTTTGCTCTTAATATATCAACCTGTAACATTATTGAGGTAGTTGAAGCTATTGTAACTTCTGTAGTAGAATATGCGGCATTAAAAAACATTGAGGTAATATTTGATACAGATGTTGAAGAAGTGATGCTTTCTTGTGATTTAGATGCTATTGAAAGAATTGTGCTGAATCTTCTATCTAATGCTATAAAGTTCACTCCTCAAGATGGAAGTATCTTTGTAAATATACATACATCAGATAACTTAATTGAAATTCGAGTGAAAGATACAGGTATTGGGATTTCTGAGGATAAACAGCAGGTGATCTTTGAAAGATTTAAACAAGTGGACAATCTCCTCACAAGAAGCAGTGAAGGCAGTGGTATTGGACTCAGCCTTGTGCAGTCTTTAGTGGAAATGCATGGCGGAACCGTTCAGGTTAAAAGTGAATATCTAAAAGGAAGTGAGTTCATCGTTGAACTTCCTATTAATGAAGCAAATGAGGAGCACAATACTAAAAATGGTTCCATGAATAATAGCAGCAGCGTAATTCAAAAAATCGACATAGAATTTTCTGATATTTACTTTTAATTTTAGAAGGAATTTATCATCAAATAGTAACGAGATACAAACGAAGATGAATTTATAACCACTGGTATTATTACTACCAAATTATACAAGGGGGTAAACCTAATGAAAAAATTTCTATCAATGGCACTTATTACTGTTATGATAATGTGTTTATTTACTGGATGTGTACAGAAAACAAACGACACCCAAAAGATTAAGATTGGCGTTTGTATGGCTGATTTTAATGATAAATTCTGGACTTATATGCTTAATGAAATGAAGAATTACTCCAAATCTTTAAATGATGTTGAGTTGGTATATGCTGACGCAAAACAAGATTCTAATGTACAGATATCACAGGTTGAAAACTTCATATCGCAAGGAGTAGATGCTATAATTGTTAATCCAGTTGATGCAACTCTAACAAAGATAATAACCGACAAAGCTAAGGCAACTAAAGTTCCAATCATCAGCTTTAATGAGCAGTTTGTAAACCAAAATGATGCAGCATGTTATGTAGGTTCAGACTCAAAACAGCTTGGTACATTGGAAATGGAATACCTTGCAAAGAAAATGAATTATAAAGGTAACGTTGCAATTATGATGGGAAAGATGGATGGGGAAGCACAGAGAACGAGAACTGAAGCTTACCATGAAGTAATAGCAAAATATCCTGATATGAAAATTGTTGCGATGCAAACAGCTGATTGGAATAGATCTAGAGCTATGGCTCTAATGCAAACCTGGCTTGAATCTGGTAAAGAGATTGATACTGTAGCTTGCAACAGCGATGAAATGGCAATAGGAGCATTAAAAGCTATAGAAGCAGCAGGAAAACTTGGCAAGATAGTTGTAGGTGGTATAGATGCTACTCCTGATGCTCTTGATTATTTAAAGAGTGGTAAATTAGCTGTTACAGTACTCCAAGATCAACCAGGTCTAGCTCAATCTGCTATAGAAACTGCAGTTAAAGTAGCTAATGGTGAAAATGTAGAAAAAACAATACTTTTGCAAAATGAATTAGTTACTCCAGAAGATGCAGACAAATATATAGATAAATGGAAAAATAAGAAATATTAACCCCAGTTAACTCCACAGTCAAGAAATATATTTGTATTACTTTAGATAATTCAATTCAAATCAAAGTCAAAGACTCAGGTGTGGAGATTTCTCAAAGCAAACAGCAGTAACGTAATTGTCAAAATGGATATAGAATTTTCTCATATCTACTTTCAAGGAGGATTTCATGAATATTTTTAAAAATTTTAGCATAAAGCAAAGATTTTTTATATTGTTTTTTGTTTGTGTTACAACATTTATCGGATTTGGTATCTTTGCTTTATTTAAACTTAACAACTTGGCACAAGTAACTCACAGCTTATATAATCAATCATCAAAGGTTTCCGCTGCTACAGTGAATGCAAAAGTAAATCTGGTTAAAATCGATAGTTCTATGAAGGATGTAATTTTATCATCAAATAGTGATGAGATTCAAAAAGAGATAAACAAAGTTGCCCAATATGAAAGCGATTTGCAAAAAAACCTAGATACTATACAACAAAATTCCGATGATTCTAATATTAAAAGAAATTTGCAAGACGCTAATAATCTTCTTTCGAAATGGTGGAAGCCACAAAGGGAGAAAATTATTAAAAATATGCTAGAAGGTAAAAAAGATGAAGCAATAGCTATTTCTAAAGGGATAAGTTCAGATTTTGTTGATCAATTTGAACTTGATCTTAATAATATATATTTAAGTTCTTCAGATAATGAAATCAATTTAATCGGAGAATCAAATTTACTTCAATATTCAGCGAGAACAACCTTAATTTTTACTTTAGTAATTTTATTAAGTATACTTTTAGTATTATTCATATTGATAATAACAAGCATTTTAAATCCTATTAACAATTTAAAAAATCATATGATTAAAATTACAAGTTCAGGCGAGTTAGAAGAGTATGAAATCACTCAAAAAGGCGAAATTACTGATATGGCCAAAAACTATAATATACTAATAAAAAAATTAAAAACTGAATTGTGGATAAATACTAACAGAAATTACTTAAGTAATGAGATGACTGGTAACATGTCTGTAAAAGAATTAACGCAAAATACAATAAATACTTTATCTAAATTATTAGATGCTGAAAATGGAGCTTTTTATACACTTGATCATAAGGAAAATAAGCTTATTTTAAACTCCACCTTTGCCCGTACAGAAGCACAGAGAGCATCTAATATATGCGAACTTGGCGATGGAATAAGCGGACAAGCAGCTTTAGAAAGAAGACCTATTCTTCTGAAAAATGTAAGAAGATCAGAAACTCCAAGTATAGATGTAATTCCACTTAATGTTTATGCTTTTCCATTAATTTATGAAGAGAAGCTCTATGGAGTTATTGAGGTATCTTCCTTTGAATTTTTCAATGACTTAAAACAACAATTTACAGAAGTGATATCCAGTGCCATTGCTATAAATCTTTTTTCTGCAATTCAAAATGAAAAGATTAAAGAGCTATTAGAGGTAAGTGAAGAAGCAACAAATAAGGCGCAGGAAATATCAAACCAATTAAAAAGTGCAAATGAAGTGTTAGAAGAACAGCAAAGGCAGCTTCAAGTTCAAACTGAAGAACTTCAACAAACTAACGCGCAGCTTGAAGAACAGCAGCAAATACTTGAGCAGCAAAGTGAAGAGATGCAGCAAACTAATTCTCAACTTGAGGAACACCAATTACAGTTGGAAGAACAAGCAAGATTATTGAGTGTTCAGAATGATGAATTAGAAACGTCTAAAAAAGAGATTTTGAAACGAGCAAAAGCTTATGAGATGGCTAATAAATATAAGTCTCAGTTTTTAGCAAATATTTCTCATGAGCTTAGAACTCCACTTAATTCTATTATATTATTGTCTAATCTTTTAATTAGAAATAGTAAAGATAACATTGCCAATAGTGTACAAGAAAAAATTAAAGTTATATATAACGCTGGAAATCATCTTCATCGATTAATAAATGATATTTTAGATTTATCAAAAATTGAGGCAGGAAAAATAGATCTAAACTATAGATATTTTAATTCAAGTGAGCTTATAGAAGAACTTGGAGAAATGTTTGATCAATTTGCAAAAGAAAAAAATATTCAGTTTATATTAGAAGACCAGTTTAAAGATACTCTCTATGGTGATAAAGAAAAAATTTCACAAGTGCTTAGAAACTTTTTAGCTAATGCATTTAAATTTACAGATCAGGGTTCTGTAGAACTTAAAATAAAAAAGAATAAAGAGTATGAAAATAACATCGTGTTCTCAGTAAAAGATACAGGTATTGGTATACCTAAGGATAAGTTAGATATAATTTTTGATGAGTTTCACCAAGCAGATGGTTCTATCTCAAGAAAATATGGAGGAACAGGCCTTGGATTGACTATAAGCAATAAGCTTTCTGAACTTATGAAAGGAAAAATCAAAGTAGAAAGTGAGCTTGGTATAGGAAGCACCTTCTCTTTATCTTTACCTTTGATGGTTTTAGTAGAACAAGATTTCTCTAATAAAGAAATAGCAGCTACTGCCAACAATGAACTGCAGAATATAGAAGCTGGACAGACTGAAGAGATAAAAAGTAAAAAACATAAAAACTTGCTAATAATTGAAGATGATAAAAACTTATCTGAATCTATAAAAGCTATCTCTGAGGGTATAGGTTTTTCTGTATTAACATCAAGCAATGGTGCAAAAGGACTTAAGCTTATAAATGAACATCAAATCGATGGAATCTTACTGGATTTAGGGTTGCCAGACATTAAGGGAATAGATTTATTAAAAGAAATTAAAACATCACTACAATTAAAGAACTTAAATATTCCTGTTATCATTTATACAGGTATGGAAATAAGCACAGAACAAGAGAAAGAGTTAAAATTATATGCAGACAGCATAATTATTAAAACTACAAACTCTGATGAAAGGCTGTTAGATGAACTGACTCTAGTACTTCATAAAGTTAAAAATAAAGTTAAAAATGAAGAAGATTATAAAAGTATTATGACTTCTAGAATTAGTAAGAATAGGGCACTAAATTTAGATGATAAAAAGATACTTATTGTAGATGATGATCCAAGAAACATATTTGTACTTGCTGCAGCCTTAGAAGACTGCGGTGCAGAAATTATAGAAGCTGAAAATGGAAAAGAGGCATTGGAAAAACTTAAAAATGAATTTGTAGACTTAATTTTGATGGACATAATGATGCCTGTTATGAATGGATATGAAGCAATTAAGGAAATAAGAAATACGGATAAAATAAAACATATACCAATTATAGCTACCACGGCAAAATCTCTAAAAGATGATAGAGAAAAATGCATGACCGCTGGTGCAAATGATTATATATCCAAGCCAATTGACTATGATATACTTATAACATTAATAAAAGCTTGGATAAATAAACCTTAATAAAAATGGAGGACAACTTTGGCTTTTAAAATTAATTACAACCATGAAGAAATTTATATAAATGTTATTGGAGAATTAGAAGATCCTAAGCAGGCAGTGGAATTAATAAATCTTTTAAGTATGTCAAAAAGTAAGCATATTAAAATAACTTTTTTAGGAGCCAATGTACTTCCTAAAAACATCGTAGAGAAGCTTTCTATTTTGCAACACGAAGAAAAATGTACAATTGTTGTTTTCAAGAGATACTTATTTTCTTATCTACAGTGTTTAGGTATAAAATGTAGATATGTAACAGAAAGCTCTACCTTAGGAAAACCAAAAGAGAGTCTACCTGCTGAAAAAAGAACCCTAACAAAGGAAGAAGTTTATAGTTTTTTAAAAGATTTAAACACTATCTATGGCTATGATTATACAGAATATCAAATAGATAGCATCATAAGAAGAATAAATATAACTATGCTCAAAGAAAGCATCTATGACTTTAACTTATTTAGGGAACAGGTTTTAAATAATGAAGAAATCTTTCATAACCTGTTTCTGGACTTCTCTATAAATACCACAGAATTTTTTAGAGATCCTGACGTATTTGCTTTAATTAAAAATAAAATATTACCATACTTGAATTCTTATAATCATATTAAAATTTGGTGTGCAGGTTGTTCTAACGGAAAAGAACCCTATTCATTAGCTATAATGTTAAAAGAAGCTGGTATGCTTGATAAAACTCAAATTTATGCTACAGATATTAATCCTTATGTTATAGAAGAAGCTAAAAGTGGAATGTATTCTATGAACACCTTAAACAAAGATATTAGTAATTATAGAAATGCACAAGGAGAAAATAATTTTATTCAGTACTTTGATATAAATAGAAGTTATATAAAAGTTAAAGAAGAACTGACAAAAAACATATTGTTCTTCCAGCATAGCCTACTGAGTAGTGGAACATTAAACGAATTTAATCTCATACTTTGTAGAAATGTATTTATCTATTTTAATGATAGTTTACAGGAAAGTGTTCTAAGAAGCTTTTATAATTCTTTAGATAATAATGGATTTTTGGTACTTGGAAAAAGTGAAGGTCTTGTAAAAAATAATGGGGAACAATATTTTTCTAGGTATGATGAAAAAAACAAGATTTATAAGAAAAAATAACTAAGCATAAAGCAAATGGGCTGAATCACTCCCCCATTTGCTTTATGTTTTATTTATACTAATATTATACTGGCATTAGCTTATCGCTGTGATTCGTTCTCTAGTAAGTTCAGAATATTTCTTTAAGAATATTATTCTTTTTACTATAAATGTTTATTGGATAATTCTTATTTTAGCCACTCTTTTTATAATAAAATGTTGATTTTTTTAAAAATTTGTTTTCATTTGCGATAATATTATTTAAGATAATAGTTTATATTATTAAGACTACTCTACCCTACCTTAAAAAATTATAAACCAACTTAATTCACTAACAGAGCTTTTATTTATAGTGATAGCTCCTATATTAGTACTCCATCAACTACATCAGCAACAATTACCAAAATTGCAGAAAAAAATCTTTAAAATTATTTATTTAGGTATTATAATATTAATTAAACTCTAGCATATATGACTGTCTACTATTTTGAATCTGTGATTGTTTCTAATGACAGAGTGTCACATATTGCCAGGGTTCTTTATTTGCGAATTTTACTATAACAATTAACTTACAAAACGCGATAGTTTTAAAGTATAAGTTTTTTTATTATAAATTTTATGCTACAACTCGAGAATAAAGTAAAAAATGGTTATTTTTTACAAATTACCATCATTTAACAAAATCTATATTTAAAGAATCTAAAGCGAGGTTTCAAGCATGCCGATAAGTAATTTATATACGATCTTAGTAGTTGATGATAATCAAAATAATTTATTTACAGTAAAAGCTCTTATACAAGAATATATAAAGGCCAATGTTGTACTTGCAGGTACTCCTGCAAGAGCTTATAAAGATGCAAGCGAAGATGAATCCATAGCCACTGGTCTTATTACTACCAAATTTGCGAGGGGGTAAAACTAATGAAAAAAATTTTATCAATGGTACTTATTACTGTTATGACAATGTGTTTGTTTACTGGATGCACACAGAAAATAAACTACACATCAAAAGCTACCAAAAAGATTAAGATTGGTATTTCTATGGCTAATTTTAATAACAAATACGGGTCTTATTTGCTTAATGAAATGAAGAATTACTCCAAATCTTTAAATGATGTTGAAGTGGTATTTGCTGACGCAAAACTAAATTCTAATACACAATTGTCACAGGTTGAAAACTTCATATCTCAGGGAGTAGATGCAATAGTTGTTAACCCAGTTTATACAGATTCATCAAAACCAATAACTGACAAAGCTAAAGCAGCTAACATTCCAATCATCAGCATGATGGTTCCATTTGCAAATGAAAATGATGCAGCATGTCATATAGCTCCAGACTCAAAACAGGCTGGTAAATTGGAAATGGAATACCTTGCAAAGAAAATGAATTTTAAGGGTAACGTTGCAATTATAATGGGACCAATAGAAGATAGCGCACAGAGATTGAGAACTGAAGCTTATCATGAAGTAATAGCAAAATATCCTGACATGAAACTTATTGGGGCGCAAACAGCTGAGTGGGATAGAGCTAGAGGTATGGCTCTAATGGAAACCTGGCTTGAATCTGGCAAAGAGATTGATGCAGTAGCTTCCAACAACGATGAAATGGCAATAGGAGCATTAAAAGCTATAGAAGCAGCAGGAAAACTTGACAAGATATCTGTAGGTGGTATAGATGCTACTCCAGATGCTCTTGATTATTTAAAGAGTGGTAAATTAGCTGTTACATCATTCCAGGATGCAACAAAACTAAGTAAATATAGTATAGATACTGCAGTTAAAGTAGCTAAGGGTGAAAATGTAGACAAAATAATAATTGTACAAAATGAATTAGTTACTCCAGAAGATGCGGACAAATATATGGCTAAATGGAAAAATAAAAAATAATGGACAACAATATTTTTCTAAGTATTATAAAAAAACAAAATTTATAAAAAATATTTAAGTATAAAGCAAATGGGTTCAATCACTCCCCCATTTGCTTTATGTTTTATTTATTATGGATAAATTTTTATTTCCGTGGAAGTCACAAGTAATGATACATTATCCTTGGATAATGCCTATATATCTCCTAGTTCTGGAAATTATCGCATCTGTTATTACTTTTGTTATAAAAAAGAAGTTTTAAAGTATTAATATCGTTTTTAATTAATCCTTTAAATAATTCATATTTTTCACATTCGTAGTGAAAAAGTGTGTACTAATTAATTTATAAACTTGTTATACATTTGAGTTATAACGATAAATAAGTCGTATAAATAGAGCATTTCAGTTGTTATATAATATAAATTATAGTGGTTTTAATTTCGTTTACAAAAACAGAAAATTAATGCCACTATTTTTTGTTTGTTTTATGATTCAATATTTATGATAAATCATTTTTTTCACGCCAATGATGAAAATATATGTATTAATCTGTTTATTGTTGTAGTATACAATAAGATTGTAAGGTAAGGATGTTCCTTACAAGTAGTAGTGTAAGGGGTAACAAACCTAAACGGTGAGCACTCAAGTAATAGTAATTATTATTACTAAGTATGACAACATTTTTTCAAGTTTTAGCTAATAGTGCTGAATGATTTATGAATCTTTTTAGGGCAGGGGCCAAGGTTTTTACTGATTTTACTACTGGCATTATACCACTCCCTGTAAATGTTTATTAGATGATTCTTATTTTAGCTGCTCTTTTTATAATAAAAATGTTGATTCTTTTAAAGATTTGTTTTCATTTACGATAATATTATTTAAGATAATAGTTTATATTATTAAGATTACTCTACCCTACCTTAAAAAATTATAAACCAACTTAATTCACTAACAGAGCTTTTATTTATAGTGCTAGCTCCTATATTAGTACTCCATCAACTACATCAGCAACAATTATATATAGTTAAAAACATGCTCATTTAAGCATGTTTTTAGTATTTTTCAAACGATTTTCAATCAAATATAATCAATAATTACCAAAATGGCAAAAAAAACCCTTTAAAGTTATTTATTTAGGTATTATAATATTAATTAAACTCTAGCATATATGACTGTCTCCTATTTTGGATTCGTGATTGTTTCTAATGACAGGGTGTCACATATTGTCAGGGTTCTTTATTTGAGAATTTTACTATAACAATTGACTTACAAAACGCGATAGTTTTAAAGTATAAATTTTTTTATTATAAATTTTATGCTATAACTCGAGAATAAAGCAACAAAATGATTATTTTTTCACAAGTTACTATTATTTAATAAAACCTATATTTAAAGAATTTAAAGTGAGGTTTCAAGCATGCCGATAAGTAATTTATATACGATCTTAGTAGTTGATGATAATCAAAATAATTTATTTACAGTAAAAGCTCTTATACAAGAGTATATAAAAGCAAATGTTGTACTTGCAGATACTCCTACAAAAGCGCTGCAAGAGCTTATAAAACATCCCGTAGATTTAATTATTTTAGATGTTCAGATGAAAAGAGATATGAATGGTTTTGATCTAGCAAAGATTATAAAGAGTAGAAAGAAAACTGAACATATACCTATTGTATTTTTAACCGGAGCCTATATAACTGAGGATTTTAAGAGAAGAGGTTTTGAAATAGGGGCGGTAGATTATCTTACAAAACCTATTGATGACTTCTTACTTATAAATAGAATAAATGTATATTTAAGGCTTATTGAAAAAGAAAGAACTATGAACTTACTTTTACAAAAGCAAACTAATGAATTAAGAAGAGCTAAAGAAGCAGCTGAAACAGCGAATGAGGCTAAAAATATGTTTCTTGCAAATATATCTCATGAGCTTAGAACACCTCTGAATATTCTGCTTGGATCAACACAAATAATAAAACATTACCTTAAAAATGATAAAATTTTAGACAGGAAAAAAATAAAATCAAAAACCAAAATACAAACTCAAAATTGCTATAGGCTTATAAGATTAGTTAACAACCTAATAGATATTACAAAAATAGATTCAGGTAACTTTGCTCTTAACATATCAACCTGTAACATTATTGAGGTAGTTGAAGCTATTGTAACTTCTGTAGTAGAATATGCGGCATTAAAAAACATTGAGGTAATATTTGATACAGATGTTGAAGAAGTGATGCTTTCTTGTGATTTAGATGCTATTGAAAGAATTGTGCTGAATCTTCTATCTAATGCTATAAAGTTCACTCCTCAAGATGGAAATATATTTGTAAATATACATACATCAGATAACTCAATTGAAATCCTAGTGAAAGATACAGGTATTGGCATTTCTGAAGATAAACAACAGCTGATTTTTGAAAGATTTAAACAAGTAGACAACCTTCTTACAAGAAGTAGCGAAGGCAGTGGTATTGGACTCAGCCTTGTGCAGTCTTTAGTGGAAATGCATGGTGGAAGCGTTCAGGTTGAAAGTGAATATCTAAAAGGAAGCGAGTTTACTGTTCGACTTCCTATTAATGAAGCAAATGAAGAATACAATACAGAAAAATGTTCCATGAATAACAGCAGCAGCGTAATTCAAAAAATTGACATAGAATTTTCAGATATCTACTTTTAACTTAAGAGGATTTTATCATCAAGTAGTAACTAGATAAAACCAAAGATAAATCCATAAACACTGGCATTATTACTACTAAATTATACGAGGGGGATAAACCTAATGAAAAAATTTTTATCAATGACACTTATTACTGTTATGACAATGTGTTTATTTACTGGATGTGTACAGAAAACAAACAACACACTAAAAATTTCGAAAAAGATTAGGATTGGTGTTTGTATTGCTAATATAAATGATAAATTTCTGTCTTATATGCTTAATGAAATGAAGAATTACTCCAAATCTTTAAATGATGTTGAAGTGGTATTTGTTGACTCAAAAGGTGATTCTAATATACAGTTAGCACAGGTTGAAAACTTCATATCTGAGGGAGCAGATGCAATAATTGTTAATCCAGTTGATACAAATTCATCAAAGCCAATAACCGACAAAGCTAAGGCAGCTAAGGTTCCAATCATCAGCCTTAATGAGCCATTTCAAATCCAAAATGATGCAGCATCTTATATAGATTCAGACTCAAAACAGTCTGGTATATTGGAAATGGAATACCTTGCAAAGAAAATGAATTTTAAAGGTAACGTTGTAATTATTATGGGAAGGATGGATAACGAAGCACAGAGATTGAGAACTGAAGCTTACCATGAAGTAATAGCAAAATATCCTGACATGAAAATTGTTGCGATGCAACCAGCTGATTGGAATAGAGCTAGAGGTATGGCTCTAATGCAAAACTGGCTTGAATCTGGTAAACAGATTGATGTTGTAGTTGCCAACAACGATGAAATGGCAATAGGAGCATTAAAAGCTATAGAGGCAGCTGGAAAACTTGGCAAGATAACTGTAGGTGGTATAGATACTACTCCTGACGCTCTTGATTATTTAAAAAGTGGTAGATTAGCTGTTACAGTATTCCAAGATGGAGCAGGCCAGGCTAAATGTGCTATAGAAACTGCAGTTAAAGTAGCTAAGGGTGAAAGTGTAGAGAAAAGAGTAATTTGGCAAAATGAATTAGTTACTCCAGAAGATGCGGACAAATATATAGATAAATGGGGTAAATGGAAAGCTAATTAATATTAACCCCAATTAACTTTACAGAGAGGAAATATATTTGTAAGCATAATTACTTTAAGTCAAAGACTCAGGTGTAGGATTTTTCAAGACAAACAACAGTAACGTAATTGTGAAAATTGATATAGAAATTTTCTCATATCTACTTTTAAGGAGGATTTCATGAATATTTTTAAAAATTTTAGCATAAAGCAAAGATTTCTTATATTGTTTTTTGTTTGTATTACAACATTTATCGGCTTTGGTACCTTTGCTTTATTTAAGCTTAATAACTTGGCACAAGTAACTCACAATTTATATAATCAATCATCAAAGGTTTCCGCTGCTACAGTGAATGCAAAAGTAAATTTGGTTAAAATCAACAGTTCTATGAAGGATATAATTTTATCATCAAATAATGATGAGATTCAAAAAGAGATAAACAAAGTTACCCAATATGAAAGCGAGTTGCAAAAAAACTTAGATACTATAGGAGAAAATTCCTCTGATTCTAATATTAAAAGAAACTTGCAAGACGCTAATAATCTTCATTCAAAATGGTGGAAGCCAGAAAGGGATAAGATTATTAAATATATACTAGCAGGCAAAAAAGATGAAGCAATAGCTATTTCTAAAGGGATAAGTGCAGATTTTGTTGAGCAATTTGAACTTGATCTTAATAATATATATTTAAGTTCTTCAGATAATGAAATCAATTTAATAGAAGAATCAAATGCACTTCAAATTTCAGCAAGAACAACCTTAATTTTTACTTTATTAATTTTATTAGGTGTACTTTTAGTATTATTTATATTGATAATAATGAGCATTTTAACTCCTGTTAACAATTTAAAAAATCATATGATTAAAATTACAAGTTCAGGCGAGTTAGAAGAGTATAAAATCACTCAAAAAGGCGAACTTGCTGATATGGCAAGAAACTATAATATACTAATAAAAAAATTAAAAACTGAGTTGTGGATAAACACTAACAGAAATTACCTAAATAATGAGATGACTGGTAACATGTCTGTAAAAGAATTAACACAAAATACAATAAATACTTTATCTAAATTATTAGATGCTGAAAATGGAGCTTTTTATACATTTGATCATAAGGAAAATAAGCTTATTTTAAACTCCACCTTTGCCCGTACACAAGCACAGAGAGAATCTAATATATGCGAACTTGGCGATGGAATAAGTGGGCAAGCAGCTTTGGAAAGAAGGCCTATTCTTCTAGAAAATGTAAGAAAATCAGAAACTCCAAGTATGTATGTAACTCCACTTAATGTTTATGCTTTTCCATTAGTTTATCAGGAGAAGCTCTATGGAGTTATTGAGTTATCTTCCTCTGAATTTTTTAATGACTTAAAACAGCAATTTACAAAAGTGATATCCAGTACTATTTCTATAAACCTTTATTCTGCAATTCAAAATGAACAAATTAAGGAATTATTAGACACAAGTGAAAAAGCAACAAATAAGGCGCAGGAAATATCAAACCAATTAAAAAGTGCAAATGAAGTATTAGAAGAACAGCAAAGGCAACTTCAAGTTCAAACTGAAGAACTTCAACAGACTAATGCACAGCTTGAAGAGCAGCAGCAAATACTTGAGCAGCAAAGTGAAGAGATGCAGCAAACTAACTCTCAACTTGAGGAACACCAATTACAGTTGGAAGAACAAGCACGGTTATTGAGTGTTCAAAATGATGAATTAGAAGCATCTAGACAAGAGATCTTGAAACGAGCAGAAGCTTATGAGATGGCAAATAAATATAAGTCTCAGTTTTTAGCAAATATTTCTCATGAGCTTAGAACTCCACTTAATTCTATTATATTATTGTCTAATCTTTTAATTAGAAATAGTAAAGATAAAATTACGAAAAGTGTACAAGAAAAAATTAAAGTTATATACAACTCTGGAAATCATCTCCATCAATTGATAAATGACATTTTAGATTTATCAAAAATTGAGGCTGGAAAAATAGATTTAAACTATAGATATTTTAATTCAAGTAATCTTATAGAAGAACTTAGTGAAATGTTTAATGGAACTGCAAATGAAAAGAATATTCAGTTTGTATTGGAAGACCAGTTTAAAGATACTCTCTATGGTGATAAAGATAAAATTTCACAAATTCTTAGAAACTTTTTATCTAATGCATTTAAATTTACAGACGATGGTTCTGTAGAACTTAAGATAGCAAGGGATGAAGAATGTGAAAATAACATAGTGTTCTCAGTAAAAGATACAGGTATAGGTATATCTAAAGATAAATTAGATATAATTTTTGAAGAGTTTCACCAAGCAGATGGTTCTATCTCAAGAAAATACGGAGGAACAGGACTAGGATTATCTATAAGTAATAGGCTCTGTGATCTTATGAAGGGAAAAATCAAAGTAGAAAGTGAGCCTGACATAGGAAGTACCTTCTCTTTATCTTTACCTTTGACGGTTTTAGAACAAGATTTCTCTAATGAAGAAATAGCAGCTACTGCCAACAATAAACTGCAGAATATAGAAGCTGGACAGACTGAAGAGATAAAAAGTAAAAAACATAAAAACTTGCTAATAATTGAAGATGATAAAAACTTATCTGAATCTATAAAAGCTATCTCTGAGGGTATAGGTTTTGCTGTATTAACATCAAATAGTGGTGCAGAAGGACTTAAGCTTATAAATGAACATGAAATTGATGGAATTTTATTGGATTTAGGATTGCCAGACATTAAGGGAATAGATTTATTAAAAGAAATTAAGAGATCGTTAAAACTAAAGAATTTAAGTACTCCTGTTATTATTTATACAGGTATGGAAATAAGTGCAGAACAAGAGAAAGAATTAAAATTATATGCAGACAGCATAATTATTAAAACTACAAACTCTGATGAAAGGCTGTTAGATGAACTGACTTTAGTACTTCACAAAGTTAAAAATGCAGTTAAAAATGAGAAGGATTATAAAAGTATTATGACTTCTAGAATTAATAAGGACAGAGCACTAAATCTAGATGATAAAAAGATACTTATTGTAGATGATGATCCAAGAAACATATTTGTACTTGCTGCAGCCTTAGAAGACTATGGTGCAGAAATTATAGAAGCTGAAAATGGAAAAGAAGCATTAGAAAAACTTGAGAAGGAACCTGTAGACTTAGTTTTGATGGACATAATGATGCCTGTTATGAATGGGTATGAAGCAATCATAGAGATAAGAAATATAGATAAAATAAAGCATATTCCAATTATAGCTACTACAGCAAAATCCCTAAAAGATGATAAAGAAAAATGCATGGCTGCTGGTGCAAATGATTATATATCCAAGCCAATCGACTACGATATACTTATAACATTAATAAAAGCTTGGATAAATAAACCTTAATAAAAATGGAGGACAACTTTGGCTTTTAAAATTAATTACAACCATGAAGAAATTTATATAAATGTTATTGGAGAATTAGAAGATTCTAAGCAGGAAGTGTAACTAATAAATCTTTTAAGTATTTCCAAAAATAAGCATATTAAAATAACTTTTTTAGGAGCTAATGTACTTCCTAAAAACATCGTAGAGAAGCTTTCTATCTTGCAACACGAAGAAAAATGTACAATTTTTGTTTTGAAGAGATATTTATTTTCATATCTTCAATCTTTAGGTATAAAATGTAGATATGTAACAGAAAACTCTACCTTAGGAAATTCAAAAGAAAGTTTATCTGCTGAAAAAAGAACCTTAAACAAGGAAGATACTCAGCATAGCCTACTAAGTAGTGGAACGCTAAATGAATTTAATCTCATACTTTGTAGAATCTAATCAGTCATAAAGTCTATTAACTTTAATCAGATTTCATATTAGAGAATAACAATAAATTAAACATAAAGCAAATAGGATATTGATTAAACCTATTTGCTTTATGTTTTTTTCTTTCGCTAAAAAATAATACTATAAATATTGTGCTATATACTTAATTAAACTTTTTAGTTTTTGAAAGTATTATTGTTAATATGAATGGAATAACTATAGTTATTACCATGCTAATAAAGAACACTCCCCAATTTTTAGGGAAAATTGATAAGAAACCTAGTAATCCCCCAATACCTATAGATGTAGCTTTAACTTTATTTATTGCTATAAACATTGCAGCTATAGCTGAACCAGTAATTGCTGCAATGAATGGGAATTTAAATCTTATATTTACTCCAAATAAAGCTGGTTCTGTTATTCCTAAATAAGCTGAAATTGCTGATGTAACTGATAAACCTTTAACTTTTTCATCTTTAGATACAAACATCATTGCCAAGGATGCTGAACCCTGAGCAATATTTGATAGTGCTACCATTGGCCATATAAAGGTTCCACCTATATTTGTTATAAGTTGTAAGTCTACTGCTAAGAAAGTATGGTGCATACCTGTTATAACTAATGGTGCATATAATGCTCCAAATATTAATCCACCTAATAATGAAAACTTATTAAAAATAGTTACGAAACCTGAAGTAATTACATTTGCTATAGTAAAAGTAACTGGTCCTATGGCTATAAATGATAAGAAACCTGTAATTAGTAATGTTACTGGTGCAACAATTAATAATTTAAATGCATCTGGTACACGCTTATTTAAAGCTGCCTCAATATTAGATAATACATACGCTGAAGCTAGTACTGGTAAAACTTGTCCTTGATATCCAACTTTAGCAACTTTAAGTCCAAATAGATTCCAATAAGGAACTGTTCCCTTTGCAATGGCTTCACCATATCCCCAAGCATTTAATAAAGCTGGATGTACAAGCATTAAACCTAAAATAATTCCTAATAGTGGGCTTCCACCAAACTTCTTAACTGCTGACCATCCAATTAAGCCCGGTAAAAATGTAAATGAAGTATTAGCTATAAGATTTATAATATCTGCTACATCTTTCCACTGTTTATGAACTTCAACTACGGACAAATCTCCATAAAAAATACCTTTTCCAGTTAAAACATTATTAATACCCATTAGCAAACCTGCTGTAACAATCGCTGGTAATATTGGAATAAAAATATCTCCTAAGGTTTTAATAGCACGTTGAAGTGGATTAAGATTTTTTTCAGCAGCATTCTTTATATCCTCTTTTGATGCACTCTCAATTCCTGTAATTTTTACTAATTCATCATAAACTTTGTTTACTAACCCTTGACCAATAACAACTTGAAATTGACCATTTGTTGAGAAACAACCCTTTACTACGTCAACGTTTTCAAGCATCGTTTTGTTAACTTTATCTTCACTCTTCAATGCAAATCTTAATCGTGTAACACAATGAGTTGCTGCTGCTATATTGTCTTTACCACCAATAGCTTCAATGATTTGTTCTACAGTTTGTTCTTTTACTCCCATTCTTATCTCCCCTTTGTAATCGTTTGATAATAAAATCATAACTTGTTTAAACAAGTTTGTCAACACTTGTTTAAACAAGTTATGATAAATAAAACTGAATATATTCGAATACTGTATAATTTAAACTAAATTTTACTTTATGAAATAACTGAAAATAAAAAAAAATCGCCTTATCGGCGACGAACAAAATCTACAAATTCAAAACGATCTGGACGATGACGAGATTCAGTATATTCAAACTGAATTCCATCATTTAAATAACCATAATTTTTTACAACCACAACAGAATCGTAAGATTTCATGTCTAAACTTTTTTTATCTTTTGTTGTAGCTGATTCAACACGAATGACTCTCTTAGCAAAACCAACTTTTATATTTAATGTTTTTTCTATATACTCATAAATAGATTTCTCTGCAATTTCTTTTGTTAAATTTGTGACTATATCTTTTAGAAAATAGTTAATATCTAAAATAATTTTTTCATCCTCTGAGGTACGTACACGATATAATTTATAAACTAATTTTCCTATAGGTAATTTAGTTTTCTTATGCAAGGATTCATCAATAATAACTTCTTCAAATAAAGGAACTGAAGTAGCAAACCTTTCCCCACTACTTTCATTAGCTTCTTTAAAGCTAACTAGACCACTAAAAGAAAAAGTAATCGTATGGTTTTCTAAAACAAAAACTCCTTTCCCATGTAAGCTATTTACTAAACCTTCTTCAGCCAGCAAATCTATAGCTCTTCTAATAGTACCTCTACTTGTACCATAAATTTTACAAAAATCATTTTCAGAAGGTAATTTTTCTCCAGGTTTATATTTTCCTTGGACTATATCATTTTTTATACTTTCATATATATCTATATATTTCTTTACCATTGTATTCCTCCAATATTATCTATTTATTGATATATTCTCATATTTAATTTTGTATTGTTTAATATAATAATATATTTTTTTAGGTTCTGGTGCAAATATGACTTGTTAGAAACATAGAACCTCAATATCCTTTTCACCTGTGAATTATGATGCTACTCCAAATAAATTATGTATAAATTCAATCTCGCTTTGGACAGACTTCACCCCTTGTTGAAGTTGTCCTTTTTTCAGCATATGCATCACCTCTACTCCACATATAATCTGTTTGGCTGTTCGAAACGTTTTTAATCCTAGCATAGAACGGACTCGTTTCTTTATAAAGCGATGATCTTACTCCACTATGTTATTCAAGTACTTCTGTTGTCTAAGTTGCATACCATCAGGCATGCTTTTCTCTTTTTTCAACTGTTCAATTGCTATAGGGTACGCCGGATTCTTATCGACCGTCATGACACGAGGCTTAGAAACATGAAAAGACCGTAAAGCTTTCTTGAAGAAGCGCTTTGCAGCCTTATGGTCTCTTGTTTTACTGAGGTAAAAATCAATCGTATTTCCTTCGGAATCGACTGCACGATACAGATACATCCATTGCCCTTTTACTTTGATATACGTTTCATCGACTCTCCAAGAGTCGTTAGCTGACTTAAGATGACGTCGTACTCTTGCATCTAATTCAGGTCCATATTGATGAACCCAACGCATAATGGTTGTGTGAGCAATGGACAATCCTCTTTCCTCCATCATCTCCACTAAATTACGAAAGCTCAAGTTGTACCGTAGATACCACCTTACAGTTAGCAAAATAATTTCATGCTGATAACGTTTCCATTTGAATAAATTTTGGTTTTCCATACTGATCACGTCCCTTTTTTAGAGTAATAGTATCAGTATGTCCAATATTCAAAGATTAATTGCAATTATCTTGAAGTTTTTGCACCAGAACCTTTTTTTACTAGCAAAAACAAATATCAATTCTGCCCCTACATTTAAAACCTTTCCAAACTGTATCTGTAAAATATATATTAAATTAAATAAAGGGAAGGATTTCTACTCCTTCCACAAACCTTTCTTGATATAGTTTACATTATATAAAAATTAAATATGAATCAATATATCGTTGTATATTATCTATATTATACATTCTATAATAGGAATAATAGTTTTTTTATCCGTCCAATCTACTGGGTTATCATAGCATTCTAATAGACCCCTACTATCCTCATCAAGTTCCTCTTTCTTCATTCTTTTTAACTTTGACTTAAGTGCACTCATCATTATCTTATCAATAAAACCTAACTTTTTATAATTAAAAGCACCCCTTAAATAAAAGAAATTTACTCTTTCTTTCATATCATTTGTAAAATTATTATATAATACGTGATTTATTGCATCTTTTCTTCCAGGTGAACATCCTACAGCAAATACGATAATTTTTTTATTCATCAATTGTTTAAAGTTATCGGTAATTATCTTTACGCCCTTAATACCAGCAGCATGTAAAGATCCTCCAAAAATTATAGTATCATACTTTTGTAAATCATTAAGACTTATCGTTGAGATTTCAAATAAATCTGCATTAACATTACTAGCTATCCATTCTGCATAACGTTTTGTACTTCCATATTTAGATTTATAAATAACAACGATATTCTTAGTATGTTCTACCATTATCTAAATTCCTCCGCTCTTTTATTGTATAATATCTAATATATATTTTACCATATATATCCAAAACATACAAAGCGAGTCTTACTGAATCAGTTCTCACAACAAAAACTGCATAAAAAAACGCTAACTACGGTCAATCTAAAAGAAGGTGTGCCCCAAATTATACTTTGGGCACACCCCATTTTACCTTTAAAAACTCAAGCCACTCGTTGTAGATATCATGTTCAGATTTAGAAAAAATCTCAGTATATGTTTTCTTTCCATTAATCAACTCCAAGACCTTATTCCATCCATATGCGTTATTAAGGAATTCAATATAAGTGTATGAGTATTGATAACCTCCTATATCGCCAAATCTCTTTTGATTTTCACTTTTCATATCATCTATTGTAGGAATGGAATTATATTTTGTAAAACCTTGTGGTGGAGACTGTTTTGCGAGAAAATTTGCTACACCATTATCATTCCAATATGAAAGTTTTGGATTAATCTGATAGTTTATTGTATGAACAAGTTCATGAGTTGCAGCACTTAAAATACTGTCGTGGTTATGTCCTTTTATATTTACATATGGTGAAACTATCAAAACTTTATCACCCTTATTATCATCAACATACCATTCTGGAGCACCTAAAGTTGTAATAAGTCCATACTTTCTAATCCATAAGGATTTCTGATTTCCATACAAATAAACTTTAGTTGGTTTTATACTGTTAAACTCAAGTTTTTCTCGTATCTCTCCTACTGTGTTTTCTAAAACCTGATAAACCTCTTTAGCCCCTTTTTCATCTTTTGTTTGATAATAAATAATAACATTTTTCCCTTTTAACTCTTTTGCACCAATTGGTTTAAGTATAAAAGCGGGTATGGTTTGAATAACAGACAAAATCAAAATACAAGATATAGTCATAAGTAGAGCTTTAAACTTTTTATTCATTTTTCCTCCTCTCCTAAAAAACATTTTATGTTCAATGAAAACTAACTATGTAGTTCATGTTAATAAACGCTTGTTAAACTTTATAAAAATAGTATAACTATAAATATTTATCTCTTGTATTTTTAAGGTAAATTTAAATCCACTCCTCATTTACGATAAACTTATTTAAGATTACAACCTGCAGAACTGTACATACTAAACATCCTACTACTCTACTCCTTTATTTCAGATTTCCCAAAAAGCTCTTACAGTTGTGAATATGAATATTACTGAAATTAAGTTATAAAATCTCCCTTTTCTGTTGATTTACTATTTAGCATCATATATAATAACATTAATATAACATTACATCATGTTACTTGGTATAAATCTATGAAATATAACATGATATTACGTTTCACTACGGAAAACAATATAAATTATCTACCTTTCTCTCAATGACGAGGTTACAATCTCTTTCAAAATGAGTTGTAATCAAGTCATTTTTTTATTCTCAAAAAATTGTATATTCTCATTTAAAGATAAATTTATGATATATAAGAAGTTATTCACTTACCTTCTATATTTCTTTTTTATTATAATTTTACCGTCTTAATTATAATAAGATAAATATGTAGTAGATGACTAATTCACCTTATATAGATTTAGAAACCTTATTAAGAAAACAAATTGACTGCTTTAATAGAGCATTTATATAAGATTATAAAGAATGAAAGAAGGTATTTAAAATGATAAGAAAATTAGGAATTCTATTTACATGTTTTATCATGGGGTTACTAATCACAGTGGCGTGTACAAAAAAAAGCAGCACTAAATCTAGTGTTAAAAAATTAGAATATAACTATCCAAACAATGTTATGATTTTTAGGTAGATTAAAATACAGTTTAATAGTAATTAAATTAAACTATTCTATAAAAATGCCTAATATAAAGATCACCTCCAATTTGGGGTCATCAAATTGTTTGCAGCAAAAAAAGATAGATGATTTGGAATAAAAGGATTTAACTTTTAAATTCAGAGATAAAACGCTTCCCTCTCAAATTGATATAATTAGAAGAAAGCATCTTAGGAATTTATTAAGTGATTTATTATTTTACTTTAATGATGAAATAACCTTAAACTAGAGCAAGCCATAACCATATCATATTCATTACATGCTTCTAGTACAATATCATCTCTTAACGAACCACCTGGTTGAACAATATATTTCACTCCGCTTTGAGCTGCCCTGTCAATATTGTCTCTAAATGGGAAAAATGCATCTGAACCTAATGAAACTTCAGCTAAATTAGATAGCCAGGATACTTTTTCTTCTTTTGTTAATCTATTAGGAATTTTTTTTAATACCTTAGTCCATTCTTTCATTTCCATTGAAGTAATGTCATCCCTAAGATATTGATCAAT
Organism: Clostridium polyendosporum; assembly: GCF_018332455.1. GTDB lineage: Bacteria > Bacillota > Clostridia > Clostridiales > Clostridiaceae > Clostridium_AY > Clostridium_AY polyendosporum. The sequence continues at coordinate 46,031 of NZ_BOPZ01000015.1, read as the reverse complement.
TACATTATCTCTTTCAGCTCTTGGAATACCATCTTTGAATGGTAATTCAAGTACAGCTGGGTGTTGCCTTAAATACCATATATCCGCTTTTGAAGCTGCCAATCTTGTGCAGTGTACTCGAGACTGTTGACCTGCACCAACACCTATTACTTGACCATCCAAAACAAAACAAACAGAATTAGACTGAGTATATTTTAGTGTAACCATCGAAATAAGTAAGTCACGTCTTGCGTCATTTGTGATATTTTTATTATTTGTCACTATATTATTAAGCAATTCATCTTTTAATATTATGTCATTTCTTTTTTGTTCAAAGGTTATGCCGTATATCTCTCTTGTTTCAATTTCTTTAGGATTATAGTTCCAGTCCATTTCCATAATACAATAGTTTCCTTTTTTCTTTTTCCTTAAAAGCTGTAATGCTTCATCAGTATATCCAGGAGCAATTATTCCATCTGAAACGGACCTACTCAAAATTGTTGCTGTAGATAAATCGACAATATCACTTATAGCAGCCCAATCCCCGAAGGATGACATTCTATCCGCACCTCTGGCTCTTGCATAGGCAGTAGCCACAGGAGATAACTGTATATCCTCAACAAAATATGATTTTTTTAATGCATCGCTTAAATGAACTCCTACTGCAGCACCTGCCGGACTTACATGTTTAAAAGAAGCTGCTGCTGGCAATCCTGTTATTTGTTTTAATTCCTTTACCAACTGCCATGAGTTTAATGCATCCATAAAATTAATGTAGCCCGGAGTACCATTTAGAATTTTAAAGGGCATTGTATTATCTTTGATATAAATTCTCGCTGACTTTTGATGAGGATTACATCCATACTTAAGTATAATTTCTGAATTTTTCATATATATAACCTCCAAAAATAAATTAAACGAAAAAAACCTGGGTAAGTATTGAATTTACCCAGGCGGTCGATATTCTTATTTAATCATGCTCCCTATGGTAAACTCCATTTCCGCCAGTTGCATGATTATTTTTATTTGTTTTATATAATATTATAACATATATATAATATTATATAAAACAAAATTCTAAAGGTTTTAGAATAACATAAAAAAGGTTACAATTCACCATAATTGTAACCTTTTTACCGTAAGCAATTCAGTTATCAAGCTGTTATACATAACGGTTTTACCCTTTTTTGATAGATCTTTACACAATTAGTTTATTGGTCTTATTAATGCTTAGTGTTTAACCTTCTTATAGTCACCCATACGCCTGACTCATCCATATTAATTGCAAAACTCTTTATTTCAGCTTGATATAAAGCCTTTTCAATTATTGCTATTGGGTTATCATTAAGTTTCTTAATAATTCCGCCCTTTCCTTCTTTGTTTCTTTTTTTCATTTTTGACGGTACTTGATCTTTCAATTCTGATATACCCAAACGACCACCAATATATGCTGTACCTCCTGGAGTAAGAACTCTATAAATTTCCTTAAAAATCTTTTCGATATCCGCCCAAAAGGATTCTAAAGCTCTACTAATTACAAGATTAATTGATTCATCTTTTATAGGTATTTCATTAACATTTCCAAGTAAAGTTTTTACTTTATGTCCTAAACCATTACTTCTAATGTTTTCATAAGTATTTTTTAGCATTTTATCAGATAAACAAACAGATAAATCAGTAATTTTTGATAATTCCATTCCGAGATAACCACCTACAGCACCTATATCTAAACATAATCCTTTATTTATACCAGTTTTATCTTTTATTTGTTCTGCAATAACAGGATACACTGGTGAAAATACTTTATAAGCAATTCCATCAACTTCTTTTATATTTAATTCCATTTTAATTCCTCCCTTTTGTAAACTTGCTATACCCTTTTAGCTTTTAACTTTATCAATTTGGCTGGCCAAATTATATATGTAAAAAATAAGTATCTTTCAATAATTTATATTTTATAAAGTAAAATTAAAAAGCGCTATGATATTAATCACAGCGCCTTTGCATACTTAATAAGATATTATATATATATATATATTTATATTATGTTCTTACAAAGTTATTATTATTCAATAACCCACTGCCTATAGAGGCAAGAGCTTGTAACTCTACTACACATGATTGATGATACTAAATATCTTCCATTTCAAATGTAGGTCATAATAGGCTAATTGATATTAGCTAAAAATATAAAACTACTTTAACTATATTATATATAATTTAAGCTTAAAAATCAAGGTTTTTATCCTGTTCTCTGTAGCTTTACATTTTTCCAAAAACTTTACACCTCACTAATAACACCTATTTAAAAATTAAAAATATTAAATTCCATCTTATATATTTTATGAGTAAAAGCTAATTTTGTGACCCTTTTAAGAGAATTCACCCTAAAAAATCATTAATTTTATCAAAATTTATCAAATTTTCATTTACAACAACTGGTAATTGTAATAAAATTGAAATTGTAGTACAAAAAATATGGAAATTTGAGAAAAAATGTAACTTCATTGTAAAGCCAAAGAGTGAATGTAAAGATTCTAATTAAAAACTCTTTTGATGAATGAGAAAGGAGATTTCTAATGAAAAGTACTAATAATACGCTTAAAATACTTGAAATCGATCCATGGCTTAAGCCATTTGAAGGGGATCTAAATCTACGTATGGACAAGTATAACCACACTAAGGAGGCCCTAGTTGGTAAAAATGGTGATTTTAAATCATTTGCCAATGGACATTTATTTTATGGTTTTCATTTAGTAGAAGACGGATGGTATTATAGAGAATGGGCTCCTGAGGCGGACGCACTTTATCTAATTGGTGATTTTAATGATTGGAATCCTGAAACACATCCTCTAGAGAAAAAAGAAGGCTATTGGGAGATTTTCTTACCGGGTGTAGAAGCACTTAAGCATTTGTCACGTGTTAAAGTACGCGTAGAAGCCAACGGAATATCACGCGATAGAATACCTCTTTATATTCGCCGTACTGCACAAGACCCTGTAACACACGATTTTGCTGGTCAAATTTGGATGCCAGAGGCTTCTTTTAAATGGACTGACCAAACTTTTTCTGCCGATAACGCAAAACCACTACTTATTTATGAAGCACATATAGGTATGGCTCAAGAAAAAGAAGGAATAGGTAGTTTTAAGGAATTTACTGAAAACGTACTTCCAAGAATAAAAGCTAATGGGTACACTGCAGTACAATTAATGGCAGTAATGAACCACCCTTATTATGCTTCTTTTGGCTACCATGTATCTAACTTCTTCGCTGTTTCTTCCTGGTTTGGAACACCAGATGATTTAAAAGAATTAATTGATACTGCTCATTCTATGGGTATAGTTGTATTGATGGATATAGTACACTCCCACGCTGTAAAGAATATTGCAGAGGGCATTAATGAATTTGATGGTACTGATTACCAATTCTTCCACGGTGGTGGCAGAGGTAACCATTCTGCTTGGGATTCTAAACTCTTTAACTATGGAAAATACGAAGTTATTCATTTTCTATTATCAAATATAAAATTCTGGATGGATGAGTACCACTTTGATGGATTCCGCTTTGATGGTATAACCTCTATGATATACCATGACAATGGCCTAGGTACAGCCTTCGATAATTATGAAAAATATTTTAGTATGAATACTGATATAGATGCACTTAATTATTTACAGCTTGCAAATGAATTAATAAGAGAAATACGCCCAGATGCTATAACTATAGCTGAAGACATGAGTGGTATGCCGGGAATGTGCCTTCCAGTTAGAGATGGTGGTATAGGATTCGACTATAGATTGGCTATGGGAATACCGGACTTCTGGATAAATACACTGAGCAAGTGCTCTGATGAAAACTGGAGTATGTGGAAATTATGGCATGAATTAACTACCGGCCGTCCACAGGAAAAGAAAATCGGATATGCTGAATCACATGACCAAGCACTAGTTGGTGATAAAACTATCATTTTCTGGCTGGCAGATAAGGAAATGTACTGGAATATGTCTAAACATCAACAAAATTTACAGGTCAGCAGAGCAATTGATCTTCATAAGATGATTAGATTCAGTACTATTACCCTTTCTGGTGACGGTTATCTGAATTTCATGGGTAATGAATTCGGTCATCCAGAGTGGATTGACTTCCCGAGAGAAGGTAATAACTGGAGCTACAAATATGCACGTAGACAATGGAGCTTGGCAGAAAACAAAGATTTACGCTACGATTATCTATATCAATTTGATAAAGAGATGTTGGCTTTTGTAAAAGAGCATAATTTAGTTGGATCTAATAATTTACAAAGCCTTTGGATAGATGAACAAGATAAATTATTAGCATATAAGAAAAATGACCTAATATTTTTATTTAACTTTAATCCAACAAACTCTTTCCCAGAATTTGCTCTTCCTACAGGTGAATCTGGCGAATACAAAGTAATATTTAGTAGTGACGATGAAATATTTGGTGGACAATCTCGTATATCTCAAGATGTGGTTTACTCAACGAGAACACTACCTGAGCGTGGAAATAATACAGGTATACTAATTTATTCACCTAGTCGTACAGCACTAGTATTACAAAAAATATAGTGTAAAAAGCAACTTTAAGACAAATGTATTTATCAAATAGAAACTTCTAATTTATCCAGGTTCCTCTGAGAACATGGTGATTAACTTAAGAATTATTAATATGCTATAGAAGATATTATATTAATGTGCTATAAAGAATAAAATGGAAGCTCATTAGCGAAAAACAAATGAAGAAATATTTAATAAAATTTAATTTTCTATAACTTCTCTAATTTTAGGAAATATAACTTTATTACTCTATATTACAAATAAAAATTTAATACTACCATCCCCCTCTTCCATTATCATTTCTTCGAGTAAACTGTTTTAGAAAAATATATTAATTCTTTTCACAACTCATGAAATTGTTTACTGAGAGATCATTGACGAAAGTTTTCCCATGTCAAACTATTAGAACTAGTTTTAGATTTAAAAACCCAATCTCTTTGAATTCTAAAGCTAGTTAAAAATAATAATGAGTCTACAACCATTTTAATAACTACCTCATATTGATGAATTTGATTATAGATAAATGAAACTCCCAAAGCTGATACAAACATTTGAATTATGCATAACAAATAATACTTCATCATTGTATTCTTCTTATTATCTTTAAAGTAAAACACAGCTTTACGATTGACAGTATAGTTAAATGCAGATGAAAGAACTCTAGAACCTATTGTTGATAATAAGATAAAATAGTCAGGCACTAATATTACAAATACCTTTATAAATATAATAAATGAAAGTATATCAACAAAAAAGGATGCAAAAGAGGAAAATATAAACTTTAAAAATACTACATAAATTCTCACTGAATCTGTGATCGGATTAAAATGAGAAGATTTATTTTCATCTATATATATTGTTTCAATTCCAATTTCCTTAATATCAGTTCTTTTCTGAATACACTCCATCAGCATATTCATCTCAAATTCATATTTTTCACCGCTTATTTTTATCATTGACAACACATTATGATATGGAATTCCCCTAAGACCAGTTTGTGTGTCAGAAATATTCATACCAGCAAAATAATTAAATAATTTAGCAGTCATTAAATTGCCAAATCGACTTCTAAATGGTATGTTTTTATCTTTAAAATTACGGGTTCCTAAAATCAAGCTGTTCTGATTGTCACCTAATGCCTGTGCAACTTTAACAATATCTCCACATTTATGTTGACCATCAGCATCCACTGTAATTACTCCTGTAAATCCTTTATAATGATTTAAAAAATGGTTAAATCCTGTTTTAAGTGCTCTTCCTTTTCCTAAATTTACAGCATGTTGTAGAACATCACATTGATTAAAGCTTCTGATGATCTCAAAAATATTTTTACATTCATTCTTTGAACCATCATCAACAACAATAATATTTTCTACTCCAAGCTCGGTAAGTTCATTGATAAGTATAACTAACTTATTATCTGGATTAAAAGCTGGAATTAATACTACAATATCTTTTAATGGATGTGTTTTGGAATGAAAATAATTCTTTTCATTTTCCATATAAGTCCCCCCAAATTAGTTATATAAAAAAAGAATTTAAGTTTTATAAAAGGTTGAAACAACCTTGCTAGCGTAGATAAACTTACGCTGTTAGAAGTATTTACTATGAATACATCATTCATAGTCTATTTCTACAAGTTTCCATGCTTAAAAGCATTATTAATATATATATATTTAAATAATGTACCTTTAATGTTTATATAAAACTTTCTAGTTTCTTTATCCAAACACTAATTTTCATTTCTAATTTGTTGCACGTAAAAATTGAAATTAGGTTTCTTAAAAGGATAATCTTATGCATCTGATGATTTACAGTTAAGATAATAGAACCAAGTGATTCTAGTCTTTTCCTTAAAAAAAGAGCACCCTTATTTCTAAGATGCTCTTAAAGAACCTATTATTTTAATTCTTTTAAATTATATTGATTCTTGTAACTATTTAAGAATACTTTATCATATTTCAAGTCCTCTTCTTCATATGGAGTCTTCATTTCATCTGAATATCCTACAGCAACAATAGATTCTACTCTAATATTTTCTGGAATATTCAAAATCTGACGAACATAATCCTCCGATTTGATATTGTTGTTATGGTTTCTTTCCCTAATCTGAATCCAACAAGAACCTAATCCTATAGATTCTGCCAACAATTGAATAAGTGTCGTAGCTATTGATGTATCTTCTATCCACACATCACTAACATCTGGATTCCCAAGTATAACAATTCCTAAAGGCGCATTCTTTAAAAAAGTTGATCCAGCCTGTTTAGAAAAAGATAATTTATCTAGAATGTTCTTATCTGTTATAACAATAAATTCCCAAGGCTTTTTCCCTCTAGAAGACGGTGATAAGAGAGCACCTTGTATCAACTGCGTAATTTTTTCTTTTTCAATTTCTTTATCCTTAAATTTTCTAATACTTCTTCTTTTTTTAAGTAACTCTAACAATTTAATTCCTCCGTTTTATAAGCTTTAAATTATTTTTAAAATTAATGTGATTCGTTAATTCCTGGAGTTTTGAAACTTTCATTTAATCTTTTTACAGCTTCATCATATTTACTAGCATCTACTTTTGAATATGTGAAGATAAATGTATTTGCTGATCCTTTTCCTACTACAGTTTTCTGATAAACTATATTATCGCCTTCTATCCAAGAAATAATAAACCAATTATCTTTGATAACTTTGTATTTTATTTTTTCTTTGATTTGGCTAGTATCAAAATCATAATATGATTTCACACCATAATTAAGCACATTATTGTTTCCAAAAACAATAAGTTTTGCTTTGTCAGATGATATAATTGCTCCATCTCTATTTTGTGAAGTTTCTTCAATCTTATAATTATTAGGATAATCTATAGAAAATCCATATCTTGAATTTGTATACTTATTATAAACTATTTCTTCATTTTCTCTTTTATCCACCTGATTATCTTCTACCTTTTGTACTTGAGTTGATGAATTAGCAGCTTCACTAGTTGTCTTCTTTGTTTCTACGCTTGAATTACTTTCTGTTGAACACCCTTCTGTAAAACTAAGTAATGCTAAAGAAATTGCTATTAAAACTAACCTCCGAATAAATTCTTCAGATAACGTTTTAATCCCCCCTTCATTTAACACATTTTGTAATCCATGTATCTCCTTTATAAAGATAAACAACTTCAATATGAACTTGTATGCCCTGGATTATAAATTCAGTTATGAAGCTATCTAGCTATAACCTAACATTCTATATTATATTTAATAGGAAGTCCTCCAATAAATTCAATGCAATATTTCTTCTATACTCCGCTGTTGACCTTTGGTCATCAATAGGATTTAGAAGCTTTGAGTATTCTTCTTTTATACTTTTAACTATATTTTGTATTTCATCTATAGGAATACCCTTTAATGAGTTCTCTATATCTTTTGATATTACTACTGTAGGTCCTACCGCTCCAAATGCCAGTTTAATATCTTCTATTTTTTTACTTTCAACATTTGCAAATCCAAAAAAAGACAGTTTAGAAAGAGCAATACTTTTTCTTGTGCCTATTTTTTTATAGTAGAACTTTGAACATTTTATTGTGGGTATGATTATTTCCTTTAATAGTTCCCCTTTTTTTATATTTATCTTTCTAGGTCCTAATATAAAATCCTCAATTGGAACATTTCTTTTTCCATCTGTACTTTCTAAAACAACCTCTGCTCTTACAGCATATAAAGGTGGTAAAATATCTGCTGCTGGTGAAGCATTGCATATATTTCCACCGATAGTTGCAATATTTCTTATTGCTGGAGATGCTATATTTAAAGAAACCTCTTTAAGATATTGTGATGTTTTATCACTATCAACAATATCCTTAAAGGTACATCCAGCACCTATCTTTAATATATTTTTCTCTAATTTAATTTCCTTTAATTCATTAAGGTATTTAATAAAAATAATAGGTTTATCAAAATACGGAGCTACACCTGACCATCCTTTCTTTTTAACCATAAGATCAGTACCTCCAGCTACTACATAAACCTCTGTTTTTTCCATAAATTGTAATGCCTCGTCTATATCTTTAGGAATAATTGCTTTCACCATAGGCCATCACCTTTTTTAGCCGCAATCCCTATAGCCTCGACAATCATACTGTAGCCCGTACATCTGCATAGATTTCCCGATATTCCTTCTCTTATATCCCTCTCAGTTGGGTTCTTATTTTTACTTAAAAGAGCCTCCGCTGCCATTATCATACCTGGTATGCAAAAACCACATTGAACTGCGCCTGCTTCTTCAAAGGCTTCCTTTAATATTAAATATCTTTTAGTTTCCCTATATCCCTCAATTGTAGTTATTTCTGCACCCTCTAGGGTTCCTGCTGGAACAAGACATGAATTAACTATATTACCATTAATGATAACTGAACATGCTCCACATTCCCCTTCCCCACAGCCTTCTTTAACTCCAGTAAGCTTAAAGACCTCTCTTAAAATATCCAACAGTCTTATCATTGGATCACATTCAACAGAAGTACTTCTATTATTAAGAATAAAGTTAATTCTCATTTTTTATTACCTCCATCAAGTATTCTGGAGTAATAGGAATCTTATTAAGTGGCCTTCCTATAGCATCCTGCACTGCCATAGCATATGCTGCTGGTGCTCCAATAAGAGTGAGTTCTCCTGCACTTTTTGCACCAAAGGGTCCTTCTTTATATGGATTTTCTACTAATGCACTCTCTATTCTTGGAAAATCCATTGATGTAGGTATAATATAATCCGTATTAGTTCTTTGTTGAATCCTTCCATTATTGCTAAGCATAACTTCCATACCAGCATATCCAAGTCCCTGCAGCATTCCACCTTCTATTTGGCCTTGAATAATTTTTTCATCAATTGCTGTTCCTATATCAAAAACTGCCCATACACCCTTAACCTCAACCTCATAGGTTAATTTATTCACCTCAACTTCAACTATATTTGCACCCCATGAATAAACATTATATGCATCTCCAACAAACCTTCCATCATCCCATTTAAAGCCATCAGGATGTTTATATTGATTTATTACATCAAATTCTTCTTCGCTCCATCTTTTCTTCATATCCTTTGCTGCCATTTCAAGAAGTCTTCCAATAATCATTGTTGTTCTTGAGGCTACTGTTGGTCCTGAATCAGGAACTCTGTCTGTATCAGGGTTTTGATAAATAACATTCTCAATTGAAATGCCCAAGGTTGCTGCCACAATCTTTCTTAATGAAGTCTGCGTTCCTTGTCCCATTTCAACATTTGATATTAAAATTTCAACAACTCCATATTTGTTCTTTTTTAATTTTACCTTAGCCTTTATAATATCCCGCTCTCCACTTCCAGTAAATCCTCCACCATGGAAGAATACTGCGTAGCCTATTCCACGAAGCTTACTTTCATCACTTTTATCACTTTCATTACTTTTATTTCTTATTCTATTTTTATAATCAGACATCTGTTCTATTTTTTCCATTATCTCAGGGAGAGGAATATAATCTCTAAAAATTCCACTAGTTGAAGATAAATCTCCCTTCTTCAATATATTTTTCCTTCTAAACTCTACATTATCTATTCCTAACTGATTAGCGATGTAATCCATATGCATTTCAAGTGCAAAAAATGATTGAGGAGCCCCAAAGCCTCTAAAGGCACCAGAGATTACATTATTAGTTGCAACAACCTTTCCTTTAACCACTACATTTTCTACATTATAGACTCCAATTGCTGCAAACATACTTCTTTGAAGGACTATACTTGACATTCCTGAGTATGCTCCTCCATCAAGTTTTATATCAACGTCCATCCCTAAAATTTTATTATTCTTATCAATATAGGTTTTATATTTTATCACTGATGGATGTCTTTTTGTGGAACATTCTATATCCTCACTTCTATCAAAAATTAGTTTTATTGTTTTTTGGCTCTTTAGTGCTGCAGCAGCCACCTGCCCTGCAATTAATGAAGGATACTCCTCTTTTCCACCAAATCCCCCTCCTGTTGTGGTTTGTATAACCTGTACCTTATCCGTATCACATCCTAAGGCTTCTACAACTGCATTTTTAACAAAATATGGACACTGCATTGAACCCCATATTTTTATTTTTCCATTTTCATATGATGCTGTCATACCTTGAGTTTCAAGATATATATGCTCCTGATAACCTGTTTTGTATTCTCTTATAAAAGTCTTTATACTATCCTTTTTTGCCTTTTCCAAGTTTCCCTTAGAGTATTCATACTTGGCAAAACAATTGTCCAATTCAAAGATAGGTTTTTTACTGTTTTTTTCTGCTTCATCTATACTTAAAATTGGCTCCATATCCTCATAATCTATTTTTATTTTTGATATGATGTCTAAAATTACATTCTTTTCTCGCCCGACAACCAGTAGTATAGGTTCTCCAATATAATTTACTATGTCCTCTGCAAAAAAAGGTTGGTCATAAAAAATTATCTTTACTCTGTTTCTTCCTGGAATGTCTGTCTTATCTACAATGAAATACCCTTTTGGTAGTTTAGGAATTTCAATGTTTATAATTTTTGCCCTTGCTTTAGTTGAACGAAGTGTTTTAGCATAAAACATATCATCAAATTCCATATCAGCAATATATTTAGCACTACCTGATATTTTTTCTTCAGCATCAAATCTTTTTATTGGTTTACTTATATCCACTTTAACCCCCCTTTAGGAAGTTTTAAGAAATATGCTTCAAAAACACGGATGAAGTATTATCCGTGTTTTTGAATTCTATAATTTTGCCTAAATATATTTTTAGCTTTCAAATAATCTTCCATTGTATCAATATCGATTAAAATCCCCTCTTCATCTACATCAACCTTCACAAAACCCTTTGAATTTATAAAATCCTTAAGGGTAGAAAATCTTGTACTTTGGAGAAGTTCTTGCACAATGCATTTTTTCATTAGTACAGGGTGACCCTTTTTTCCATTGTAAGAAGGGATAATTATATCTCCACTTGCCTTAAGCAATGTATCGTAAACATCTTTACTGATAAGTGGATAATCTCCTGGGGTGAAAAATATCTTTTCTTCTTTAATATATTTAAAACCCTCTATAGCAGACGTAAACATTCCCTGTTCATAGGCATTATTGTACACAACTTCTACCTTTGAGTATTTATCTAAAATTTCTTTAATAACCTCTTTTCTATATCCTCCAACAACTATAATCCTTGAGCAGACATCGTACATACTTTTAACACATCTTTCAATAACTGTTTCTCCATTTATCTCTAAAGTCATTTTATAAGTACCTGCTCTTGAAGAAAATCCAGCTGCTAGGATAACTCCTTCTACTTCCATGATTTAAATAGTAACACTGAAGATAATATTATTGGATTTAATGCCACCTTAAATTCACTCTTTTCCTTATTGCGGGTTTTCATTTTCCTTTTCCACCTTCTCTTTACTTTTTAAAGCTATCAATACCTTTTCAGGTGTTATTGGCAGGCTTGTAAGTCTTACTCCTACTGCATTATATATAGCATTTGCAATAGCCGCTGGTGGTGTATCTATTCCTATTTCTCCAACAGATTTTGCTCCATATGGTCCTGATGGTTCAAAGCTGTCAGCAAACTCAACTCTTATATTGTTAATCTCCTTTCTTGTAGGAATCTTATAATTTATAAAATTATTAGTTATTAACTTACCATTAGAATGATACTTAACATCTTCATATAAAGTCATCCCTATGCCCTGTACAATTGCTCCTTCCACTTGAATCCTTGCAAGGTTTGGATTAATAGTTGTGCCACAATCTACAACTGCAGAATAATCTAATACTTCAACCTTCCCAGTTTCCCTATCAACCTCAACCTCTACTGCTCCTGCCATAAATGGTGGTGGTGATTTTTTACCCACATAAGAGCTTGAAGCTATAAGTTGCTTCTGGTCATGATTGTAATATAACTGATTTGATAAGTCCTTAAGAGATACTCTTTGAGTTCCATCCTTTGTAACAACATCCGTTCCATTAAATTGAACCATTTCATTAGAAACTTTAAATCGTCTTGCTCCCTCTTCTTCAATTAGCTTTTTCATTTTTTCTGCAGTTTTTCTTACTGCATGACCTGATATATATGTTGTGCTTGAAGCATATGCGCCAGTATCGAAAGGTGTAGTATCTGTGTCTGATGAATACACAATGATTTTATCTACTGTAACGCCTAACGCTTCTGCTGCAATTTGAGCAAGTATAGTATCACTTCCAGTTCCAAGATCCGTAGCACCTATAAGCAGATTAAAGAAACCTCCATCATTTAACTTTAAAACTGCAGCTGCCATATCTATATACGGTATTCCTGAACCCTGCATTGCTATAGCCATTCCAACTCCTCTTACTTTTCCATCTGCCATATTCTTATTTGGATATTTTTTATCCCATTTAATAAGATCAAGAACTCTATCTAAACAATAATCAAGCTTGCAGCTATCAACATTCATTTCTATTCCTTCAGTTCCCTCTCCCATTATCTTAAAGATTGGAGATGTTTGCCCTTCTCTTATCATATTTTGTCTTCTTATTTCAACTCCACTCATATTTAACTTTTCCGCAAGCATATCTATTGTAGATTCAAGAGCAAAATTTCCCTGTATTGCTCCATACCCTCTAAATGCTCCTGCTGGAGTATGATTAGTATATACAGTCTTTCCTCCAAACCTTACTGCTTCTACCTTGTTATACATTGGCAAAGTTTTAGATCCTGCAACCATAAATACAGTTAATGCATGTTCTCCATATGCACCTGTATCTGAAAGAAGTTCTACATCAATAGCTTTTATATTTCCCTTTTTATCTGCTCCAATGATTATATCAAACCTCATCAGATGCCTTGAGTACGTAGACTCAAACACTTCATTTCTTGTATATATAAGTTTTGAGGGTTTATTTGTTTTTAATGTTACTGCAGCTGCTATAAGTTCTCCATGAATAGCCTGTTTACCTCCATATCCTCCACCTATCCTTGGTTTTATGACGTGAACTTTGCTTATAGGTATGGATAATGCCTCTGATATGATTCTTCTCACATGAAATGGTGTTTGAGTTGATGATATAATATTTAGTCTCCCTTGATAATCAATGAAAGCCGTAGATGAATGTGCTTCCAAAGCACAATGTGCCTGAGCCTGAGTATAATATCTTTGCTTAACGACTACATCACTATTATTAAGAATATCTTCTACCTTTCCAACCTCCATATTATACTGGGCTGCTAAGTTTTTTGAAGGATTATAACCTATTTCAAACATCTGATGTGCTTCACTTTCTGGATGTATTATTGAAGAGTGGTTCTCTGCCTTTTCAAAGTCCAATACAGGTTCTAAAACATTATATTCTACTTCAATAAGTTCTATAGCCTCCTGTGCAATTTTTTCATTCACTGCTGCTACAACAGCTACCTCATCACCTATATAGCGAACATATTTATCTAAAACAAACTTATCATGGGGTGATGGCTCAGGATACCCTTGACCTGCTCTTGTTACTGCATTCCTTGGAACATCCTTATACGTTAAGACACATTCTACTCCTGAAATATTTTTAGCTTTATCTGTATTAATACTTTTAATTTCTGCAAAGGAATAAGGACTTCTAAGAACCTTTATTATAAGAGCATTATAGGGGGCAACATCATCTGTATACGCTGGTTTTCCAAGTATTAATCCCATTCCATCTATCTTTGGAATACACTTGTTAACCTCACTCATTACTCCACCCCCAGATATTTTTTAATTGCACGCAGATGTCCAACATACCCTGAACATCTGCATAAGTTTCCTACTAAATAATCCTTTATTTCTTCCTCTGAAGGTTTTGTTAATTCTCTTTTCATAGCAATTATAGTTAAAACAAATCCCGGACTGCAATATCCACATTGTTCAGCACCCTCAGATGTTAAGAACCTTCCTATTTCCTCTGCCTCCTCTATAACTCCCTCAACTGTTGTTATATTATGGCCTTCTGCCTTTGCTGCAAATAGAGAACATGATGAAACTGGCTTCCCATCAATCAGCACTGTACATATTCCGCATGCACCTTCATTACATCCCATTTTAACGCTTATAAAACCATTTTTTCTTAAAACATCCGTAAGCATAGCATCTGGCTCTATTTCAAAGCTTCTTTGTACGTTGTTAATGTTAAGCTTTATCTGCATCCAACCACCTCCATAACGCCCCGTTTCACAAGCACCTTACATATTTCTCTTCTATATTCAGATGTTGCTCTTATATCACTTCCAAATTGGAGGTCTTTAACCATAACTAGTGAAGTTTCTTCTGCTATATCAACCGTATCTTTAAATGAATTTATAAAACCTTGGTCAAATACCTTTAATACTGCTGCTCCCGGTCTTGCACCAACTGATATTCTTAATGTATTTTCATTCATAACAACTGCAGTGTTCAATATAGCAAAATCTGTACTTGTATTTCTAAAGTCCTTAAAAGCAGCTTTAATCTTAAACTTTTTTAGTACAATTTTTTCAATTATGTCCTTATCCTTATTCTTTAAAAAGTCCGTAAGAGACAATAACCCACCTTTATATAAAACAACATTACAATCAAGCGGAAGAAGAGCTGTAATAAAGTCAGAGAAGCCGTATTTACCATAAACTGACCCTCCAACTGTAGCAATATTTCTCACTTGTACTCCCATAATTTTTTTAACTGCAGTATGAACTAAGCCATCAAAATTATTCTTAATTATTTCACTTTGCTCAACCTCTCTAAGGGTTACCATTGCACCTATTTCTATTTCCTTATCATTTTCCTTTATATAATTTAATCCTATATTTGAAAGGTCTATTCCAAGTCTAATGTGTCTATTGGAAAGTCTTAAAAAAGCTCCTCCACCAATAACTGCTGATTTCTTGCATGAATTTAAAAGATTATATGCTTCTTCAAGGGTTTTAGGTTTTAAATATTCATCTATCTTCAAATTTTCACCCCTTTAAGATTCCAGAAATAGCTTTTACAGGACATCTTGATTCACATAAACCACATCCAAAACATTTTTCTTCATTGGTTTTTGCAGTATCCTTTACTTTCATTGCAAAATAGGGACATATTTTTTCACATAGACTGCATCCTGTACATTTATTACTATCAACTATTGGGTATTTAATATCATATTTTTCACTACCCTTTTTAAGCCTTGTTTTTATTACCTCATCAATACTTGTAAATCCGTATCGTTCAAGGGCTTGCGGTAATTCCTTTATCAATTTTTCATATAAATCCTTTCCCCAAATCATGGCTGAAGATAGCATTTGTACTGCATCAGCACCAGCAAGTAAAAATTCTATAATATCGTCTGCCGTAGCTATACCACCTGTTCCTATAATTGTAAAGTCCTCTACTGCTTCTCTAATAGTATTTACAATTGCAAGGGCAGTTGGTTTTATTACAGGGCCTGATGACCAAAGCTGACCATTTTTATTACCCATCAAAACTTCTCTTTTACTTATATCTATCATCATAGTTGGTCCTAAGGAATTAATTGCAACTATCCCATTTCCTCCATTTTCCTTTACAACCTTTGCAAAGCCGACAGGATCTGGAATGTGTGGGCTAATTTTCATAAAAATAGGCTTATCTGTATTTTTTCTGATTGTCTTTACTATTTTCCCTATTACCTTAACATCCCTTCCAACATAATGGGTCGAAATCTCAAAAGCATCAGCATATCTATCGAGCTTTGGAATAAGCAGTTTCATATCTTCCATTGTATAGCCAGCACTTATGATTATGGGAATGTTAAGCTGTCCTTTCAGTTTAGGTAGTATATCATCTATCCACTTTTCTGGAGGAAATTCTGACCATAACTCCGCATTCATTATTCTATTTTTATCTCCATATATACATGGCCTTGGTACATTTGCAGCTGAAGTTGAGATTGTCTTTGTTACCACTGCTCCAACTCTAAAACTTGTTATAGCCATTATTTTTTCATAATCCCCAACAAGAGGACCTGCGGCGGGCATTAACGGGTTTTCTAGATTTATTCCTGCTATCTTTGTACTTAAATCCATTCTACTCCCCCTTACCAATTCTTTCCCACACTTTAATGGATTCCTTTTTTATTTCATTGTATATGTCTCCAATATTCTTAGTCATCTCATAGTTTTTAAGAAGTATCTCTCCGTCACACCACACGTCCTTCGGATGAAAGTTATCAAAAATTCCAAATATCAAGTGAGACATTTTATTATCATTACTGATAGCTGTTGGGCTTTTATATAAGACACTTATCATATCTGCCCTATACCCTGTTTTTATCCTTCCAATCTTTATATTAAGTAGCTTACCAGCATATTTATAGCCATTATCAATAACTTCCTTTAAATCATCAAAGGAAAATGCTATAGGACTTTTAAACCTGTACTTCATTCCAAAAAACAAATTTAAATAATCCCTTGAAATGTTTGTTCCTAATCCATCATTTCCGAGGATACACCTAACATTATGCTCCTTCAAAAGCCTATAATCAAAAAGCCCCACTGCATTGTTCATATTTGATGTTGGGTTTATAGCTGCATATGCATTTCTTTTGCCTATTATTTCAGCTTCTTCTTTATCCAGGTATATACAGTGGGCAAGTATTGAGTTTTCTTTTATTAAGTTAAAATCATCAAGCCTTTTAACCACTGATTTTCCATATTTTATCTTAGAATCTTCTTCATCTTCAAAACTTTCAGCAGCATGTATATGAATTGGTAAATCATCTATACTATCTGATATTTTTTTTAATGTATTATCAGAAAGACTCATAGAAGCATGCATTCCAAAAATCCCTGAATAGTTATTACTCTTTGAGCCTTTAGCAAAATCTAAATTTTCTTTGATACATTCATCAACATTAAATCTATCACTTGTTTCAAAACAAAATATCCCTCTAAGACTCATATAATCACATATACTTTTTTTAAGTTCATTTAACGTTCCACTTATTTCAAGTCCACTTGCATGATGATCTATTATTGTTGTTACGCCGCTTTTGATACAGTCATGAGCATATGCAATACCACTGTAGTAAACAGCCCTTCTATCAAGCTTAGAATCCATCTTCCACCAAAGCTGTTCTAGAATATCCTTAAAGTTCTTGGGATTAAAAGGGATATTTAATCCCCTTGCAAAGGTAGAATAGACATGTGTATGTCCATTTAAAAGACTAGGCATTATAATAGAACCACTGCAGTCATAAACTTCATCTGCTCCCTTAAATTCGCTCATATTACCTACTTCTTTTATTTCTTCTTCAAATAGTACATACTGTCCCTCTTTGTAAATCTCAAAATCAAATATATTTGCATTAATCAATGCCTTCAAAGTACTTTCACCTCTCTACGGACAAACTCACCCTTTCCACCTATTAACACTCCCTCCTTAACTACAAACTTACCCTTTGAAATTGTTGAACATATCTTACCTTTGATTTTTATTCCTTCATAAATTGAATAATCGGCATTTGAATGATGACCCGAGACTATATACTCATACTTTGGATTAAATATTGCTATATCTGCATCCGCTCCAGGATATAAACTTCCCTTCTTAGGATATAACCCATGTATAACTGCAGGATTTTTAGTGTATTTGTCAATTATTTTGTTGCCAAACAAGGAATACATAATAGAAAAAGAATACTCTATCCCCCCAACCCCCATTGGTATATCACATAAAAACTCTTTGTTTTTCTCTACTTTATAAAATGGACAATGATCTGTTCCAATTACAAATACATTGTCTATATTTACAATAAGTCTTTCTACCTCATCACTACTTCTAAGTGCTGGAGTCATAGTATATAAATAACCATCTTCTTTGTAATATTGATCCTTAGATAAAATAAAATAATGTGGGCAGCTTTCTATAATAAAATCTTTATTTAGAATGGTACTATACCCTTTTTTAAGACTTTCTACAGTTGTTCCACAGCTATTATGAACAATATACATTCTTCCATCTCTATACCTTGTCATTTCTGCAAGCTTTAAAATCTCACTTATTTCTGCTATGGCAGGTCTTAAATCCTCATGTGCAGATACGGGCAGCTTTTGCCCTTCAAGTACAATACCATCATTTTCTGCATGTACAAGTACAAGTATTTCTTTTTCCTTTGACAAGTTCAACAAATTATCTATCGTTCTATCTGTTGTACGTCTATTTGAAGTCGAGTATGTTGTAAATAGTTTAATAGTTGGAATCCCAAGACTCTTCATTTTTTCTATAAATTTTAATGAGTTGTCCTTTAGATTAGCTATTGTTGCATGAAATGAGTAATCTATTATACTTTTTTCCGCTTTCTTCATTCTATTTGAAATTGCATTATCTAATTCATCACTTTTTGAAACAGGATCTATAAAATCTATAAATGTTGTTATTCCTCCAAAGGCTGCAGACACTGAACCGTTGTAAAAGTCATCAGCTGATGTATGTTTTCCAACGGTTAGTGCAAAGTGCACATGAGGATCAACAAACCCCGGTAGAACATAATTTCCATCAGCATTATATTCCTCCTTTGTTTCAAGAAAGCACCTAGATATAGCTGCAATTTTTTTATCTTTTATATATATATTTCCTTCAAACCAGCTTCCCTCTAAATATATTTTTCCATTTATAATCCCGAGATCAAACAATATATCACCCCAGTTACTTTCCTCCCATTGTAAGTGCCATTACTGCTTTAGCAGTATGAAGCCTATTTTCAGCTTCATCATAAACAATGGAATGAGAACCATCTATAACTGAATCCTCTACTTCATTTCCTCTGTCTGCTGGAAGAGCATGCATATATAAAACATCTTTATTGGCTATACTCATCATTTTTTCAGTACACTTCCAATCCTTATATGACTCAAGTAGACTATCAACAACCTCTGTGCTCTGATTATTAACCCAACTTCCCCAATTTTTAGGTATAACAATGTCCGCGTCTCTATAGGCTTCTTCCATGTTATGAGTGATCTTCAATGTTCCGCCATACTTTAACGCATTTTTCTTAGCATCATTTATAACCCATTCCGGTAAATCATATCCTTTAGGATATGCTAAGGTTACATCCATGCCGTATCTTGGGAATAGTAAAACTTGAGTTACAGGAACTGATATTGGTTTTTTATGACTCTTTGCATATGCCCAAATAATTGATATTTTCGTCCTTTTTAAATCTCCAACCTTTTCTTTAATTGTCATTAAATCCGCAAGGCCCTGCATTGGATGGTATAAATCACACTGCAAGCTCATAATAGGTACTGTTGACCACTTTGCCATCTCTCTTAAATATTTATTTCCAACTTCCCAGAAGCAGTTTCTACATGCTATTCCATGTCCAAATCTTGAAAGAATAATTGCTGTATCCTTCGGTGTTTCTCCATGAGATATCTGCATTGTACTTGTATCAAGGTAATTTGCGTGTCCCCCTAACTGTGCAATTCCTGCCTCCATTGAATTTCTTGTTCTTGTTGATTGTTCAAAAAACATAAGAAAAATTGTTTGATATGAAAGATAAGGAGTTGCAACTCCCAGCTTAAATTTTTTCTTAAAATAATTGGAAACATCAAGAAGTATATCTATCTCTTCCTTTGTCCATTCCTCCAAGTCAATAAAATGCCTACCCCTAAATATACCTTGCATAAACCTTCTCCTTTCTTTGTTGGTAAAGATAAATAACTTCAATCCTTACAATATTCTTTTACATATATTATCGGAATCAATGCATACATAGCTGCTGCATCTACAAGTTCTCTTTTCCATGTCATTTCATTTGGTGCATGGGCTTGGTCTTCATGTCCAGGTCCGAAGCCTATGCATGGTATTTTAAACCTTCCCATAATGGAAACAGCATTTGTTGAAAATGTCCACTTATCCACTAATGGTTCCTTTACAAATAAAGCTTTGTAAGCTTTTATTAGTGTTTGACAGGCTGGATGGTTTTCTTCTAAAACCCATGTTGGAAAATACGCTTGTGTTTTGTATACAAGATCCGTATATGAGGGTGATGAATATTCATACATGGAAACATCTGCTCCCACATTCCTTACAGATGGTAAGTTTCTTATTTGTTCAAGGGCATATTCCCATGTTTCTCCTTGTGTAAGTCTTCTATCTACAGAAATAGTACACCCATCTGCAACTGCACATCTTGAAGGTGATGAAAAGAATACTTCTGAAACAGTTAGTGTACCCTTTCCTAAAAAACTATCATCTTTTAGCCTTTCATTTAGCTCCTTCAGCTCCATTAAAATAGGTGCCATTTTATAAATTGCATTATCACCTCTTTCAGGTGCTGAACCATGACAGCTTATTCCTTTCGTTTGTATCTTAATTTCCATTCTCCCTCTTTGACCTCTGTATATATTGCAGGAAGTCGGCTCTGTTATTACTACAAACTCAGGAGTTATATTATCTTCATTAATAATGTATTGCCAACATAATCCATCACAGTCCTCCTCTTGAACAGTACCTGTAACTATTAATGTGTAGTCATCTTCAAGTTTTAAATCCTTTATTATTTTTCCGGCGTAAACCATTGAAGCCATTCCGCCTTTTTGGTCACTTGCTCCCCTTCCAATGATGATTTCTTCATCCTCATATCCAATGTATGGATCATATTTCCACTGACTTTTATCGCCTGTACCAACGGTATCAATATGGGCATCCATTGCAATTATATGTTTTCCATGTCCTATAAAACCCAATATATTTCCCATCCCATCTATTTCAACTCTATCAAAGCCTGCCTTTTCCATTTCAGACTTTATTCTTTTTACCACAAGCTCTTCTTTACAACTTTCACTAGGAATAGCTATAATGTCTTTTAAGAAATCTGATATATCCTTTTTATACTCTTCTGCTTTAGCAAGTACTTGATTAAAATCTATATTCACTTTAAACCTCCTAAAAAATTAATATGGTATGTTGTATTTTCCATCCCATACAACACTCCTGTAATTTACAGGGTCTGTTGCACCTTCCGTACTAAATAAAATAACAGTTGAATTTTGGTTTAAAGCTAATTTTTCCTTAATCTCTGTAAGCTCCTTTCTCTGCATTATGAGAGAAATAAATCCTGTACCTACTGCCCCTGATTCTCCTGAGATAACTTTTTCATCGTTTTCTAAAGGATTTGCTAAAATTCTCATTCCCCTCGCTGTTACATAATCAGGACACATAGAAAATGCATCTGAAAAGTCCCTTAGTATTTCCCAACCATATAATATTGGTTCTCCACAGGCAAGTCCTGCCATAATCGTTTCAAGTCCCCCTATTACTCCATGTGGTTTTCCATCATTGATTTCTGCTGACCTGAACATGCATGCAGCATTAACAGGTTCTATTACTGTAGTTATAGGATGTTTTCCATTAAAATAATTAACACAAAATCCAAGCACAGCTCCTGCCATGGCTCCAACCCCAGCTTGTATAAACATATGTGTAGGCTTTTTAATACCCATTTCTTCAATTTGCTCTAATGCCTCATAGGCCATTGCTGCATATCCCTGCATTATCCATATTGGAATTTCTGTATAGCCCTCCCATGCAGTATCCTGGACTATTTCCCAATTATTTTCTTGCGCTATTTTTACTGCATATCTAACTGTGTCATCATAGTTTAAATCTGTTACAATTGCCTTTGCACCAAGTTCTATAATTGCTTCAACCCTTCTTCTTGCAGTTCCCTTTGGAAGATAGACCACTGCCTTTTGTCCTATCTCCCTTGCAGTCCATGCAACTCCCCTTCCATGATTACCATCAGAACAGGTAACAAAAGTTATCTCTCCTGTTTTATTTTTTACTTCCTCTGATTTTAAGTAATTAAAGTTTACATCTTTTAATCTTAAATTTAATCTCTTACATATCAGTTTTGCTATAGCATAAGAGCTTCCAAGCACCTTAAAAGAATTAAGGCCTCCCCTTTTTGATTCATCTTTAACCAAAATAGACCTTAATCCTAATTCTTTTGCAAGGCTATTAAGATTCACAAGTGGAGTTTTCTTATAGTTATTCATAGTTTTATGAAAGCTTTTTACCTCTTCAAGCTTATCTATAGTTAAAAATGATGGAAATTTACTCCTTTTCACTTCTTCTCTATTACTTCTATAAATCATTTTTATACCAGATAATTTATTTTTACACATACACTGCCACCATACCTAAAAACTTATGATTCAATACATTTATAATCAAAGTCGCCTTTCATTATGCATATAATAATTTATATGTATAATTTACTGTAACCAATTAACCTCTTCCACGTTTTTTGGTATATAGATACACAACTCTATAATTAAATTTATTAAGAACCAAAATTATTTATCTTTAATTGTAAGCTAATAACAGTTAAGTAATGTATATAAAAATTTATAATGAAGGAGAGGTGAAGTCCGTTACAGAAATCTAATGTAAGGTTTTTTATAGATTTTAGGTAACGGGTTATAAATGAGAAAGAAAAAACTTGTTTGGGGACCTACCTTTGAAGAAATGCTTCATCCTGAAAGGATAAAAGAAGATATAAGAAAAAAAGCCCTTAAAGCTGCAAAGGACTCACCTTTAAATCCAATTAATCTTTATAATATCAACTGGACTGACAATAAAGATAACTTATGTTATGTAGTTATACCAAAAGAATTAACTGGAGTAGATGCAAACATAATCGTGTTATACAGCAAAAACTTTCCTACAGGCAGCCATAAGGTAGGTGCTACCTATTCAGTAGTACTTGAGAATCAATTAAGTGGCGAAATTATTCCTGGTCAAGATACGCTTATCTTCCCTTCAACAGGAAATTATGGTATTGGCGGTTCATGGACAGGAACTCGTATGGGATATTCTACAAAGGTAATTCTTCCTGAAATGATGAGCAAGGAGCGTTTTGAAAAGATAACTTTTTATGGTGGTGAATATATTAAAACTCCCGGATGTGAAAGTAGTGTAAGAGACATATACGATAAGTGCTGGGAATTAAAAAGAGAAAGTCCTAGAAATAAAATATTAAATCAATTTGAAAGCTTTGGTAACTACATGTTCCATTACTATGTTACTGGAAATACCATTTCAGAAATAACTAAAGTATTATATGAGCAGGGTATTGGAAATGGTAGAGTATCTGCTCTTGTTTCATCCATGGGTTCAGCAGGAACAATTGCTTCTGGTGATCGCTTAAAACAGCTATATTCAGAAACAAAAATAATAGGCTTAGAACCTATTCAGTGCCCAACTATATATAATAACGGCTATGGAACTCATGATATTCAAGGTATTGGTGATAACCATGTAACCTGGATTCATAATATTATGAATATGGATTCTATTATGTGTATTGATGATATAGAATGTAAAAAAGGCTTGCAGCTTTTAACAGATGAAATAGGTAAAGAATATCTTTCAAGTGAGCTTAAAATATCAAATGAAACAATAAATACACTTTCTGAGATATTCGGTATATCTGGAGTATGTAATTTAATCGGAGCAATAAAAACTGCAAAATACTATGAAATGACTTATAAGGATAATATTTTCACTATATGTACTGATACTATTGATCGCTATTATTCTATTATGGAAGATCTTAATCAAAACTTTGGTACAATGACAAAAACAGAAGCGGCTGTAAGATATCATTCTATATTCCATAACATAAAACTTGATTATATAGAAGAAGGAACCTTTAAGGCACGTAAAAGATGGCACGATCTTAAATATTACACCTGGGTTGAGCAGCAGAAAAAAAGTGTTCATGAATTAGATGCTCAAAAAACACAGGATTATTGGATTGAAAAGCAAAATGAAATACAAGGTATAGATAAAAAATTAAAAGAAGTAAGAGGATTTTAAGAATGGCTAAATAAAGCTGAGCAGGCATCGAGCCTATTAAAGATACACAACTTCAATCCTTAAACAATTGATGAAAATAGCCTCTACATGCAATGCTTTTTCTAGGATATATAAGTTCAATCATTAACGAATTTTAGGAAATAGTCTCGGCATTCAGTACTTTTCCTAAAATTCTTAATTCAATATGAACTTGTATATCATGAACTATAAATTCAGTTATGAAGTTGTGTATCTATGGATTTAATCAGATTTCACTTTGGAAATGGTACCAAACAAATAAAAATTTATCCCCCAACCTTTGTAGCTGGGGGACTTTTTATTATAGAAAAAATATTAATTTAAAACTACTTTTTACATGCAATGTTAAACTACTTGTTTAATATCTCTAAAGCTTCTTCACGATAAGCATCCATAAGATAAGGAATCTTGGTTACCTTTACACATTCCTCTGTTAAGGACATTAGCTCAGATCTTGATATAGACGAGATATTAAAACAACGTGCACCAGCCATTAATTGTTGCAATCCAGTTTTAAGCTTATCAGCATAGCTATATATACCAATTGCTCCTAGAGGTATTTCCTTAATTTCAGATGAACCAACCATATCTCTAACCTTTTCATAACAAACAAATATTTCCTCTGGTGTTGAACCAAATTCACTAACAGTCTTAGGAAGATCATTACTCTTCATCCACTGCTCTATATTCTTTCCAACCATTCCTGGTATCATAAGTGCACGGCCCATACAAACTGCCTTTACGTATGGAGCACCCAGTGCAAGAGCTTTGAATATACCATCTTCTGAACTAAAACCTCCTGCAAATGCAAGATCTGGAACCCTTTCACCTTTACTTTCAAGTATTTTTGCAAATTCATATGCTGCTGAATGAAGGTAAAGAGAAGGCATTCCCCATTCTTCCATCATTCTCCATGGGCTCATTCCTGTTCCACCAGAAGCACCATCAATCGTAAGAAGGTCAATTTTTGCCTTAGAAGACCATTTAATAGCCATTGCAAGTTCTCTTAATCCATATGCACCAGTTTTTAATGTAATTCTTTTAAAGCCAAGTTTTCTTAGTCTTTCAACTTCAGCTAAAAATCCATCTTCACTAATAAATCCAAGACGACTATGGCGCTCAAATTCTTTTATTGAACCTTGTTTAAATGCTGCTTGAATAACTGGATCAGATGGGTCTGGTGTTACTATATATCCTCTCTTTTGGAGCTCCAATGCTCTTTCCAAGGAGTTAACCTTGATTTCTCCACCAATACACTTTGCCCCCTGTCCCCATTTTAACTCAATGGTTTCAATTCCGTGTTTATTAATTATATATTCAGCAACTCCAAGACGAGTATCTTCAACATTCATTTGAATAAGTAATTCACCCAGGCCTTTGTGATAGCGTCTATACGCCTCTATCCTTCTATCCATATCAGGAGCTTCTTTTACCTTATTGTTACTATCTAATACTAACTCTGGATCAATTCCACAAACGTTTTCACCACATACAATAGTAACTCCAGAAATTGCAGCACCAACAGCAAAATGTTCCCAGTTTTTCCTAGCAATTTCTGTTGATCCAAGTGCTCCTGTAAAAATAGGCACACTCATTTTTACCTTTTTGCTCCAACCATACTCTGTTTCTGTATTTACTGCTGGAAAACGTGCTGTATCAGAATTTGCCTGTACACCATCTGGAAGTCCCTTCCCTCCAAATGCATACCCACAAATGTTTAAGTGTGAATAATCTACTGGATAATCCTTGTCTCCACCAGCAGTAATATCACCAAAAGGACCTGGATATAGTAGTTCTCTCCCTCTAAATGTAGCCTTAAAAACCTCACAATTTCCTTTGCAACCATCAACACACCTTGAACATAAGCCACTTGAAGGCACTACATTCTTAGAACGATTAACAGTTCTTGTTGAATCATTTCCATTTGGTCTTTGTAAATTCATAAATTTTCCCCCTTTAGTGCTAAAGTTGTAAACATATTACAAAGCTATTATACTAAACTGTAAAATATGAACTATATGGAAAATTATTTTAAAAACAATTTTCCACATATTTCCATTATAATATCATTTTAATATAATTGTAAATATTAATTGCCATTATAAAACCTCCTTGTGTTAGCTTCTAGATAAAACCATAAAAACACAAGGAGGTTATTATTATATTCATTTTGTGGAATTTAAACAGATTATTTACAACTGTTAGTCGATACTTAGGAGTTTCGTACGCATCTACTCAAAGCCTCAAAACTTCTGTATTTTTCGATAAATATTCTACTTGTTTTATTTTTTTTTCTTTTATCAATTCCGTTAAGTTCTTTCCAGTAAGCTTTTTAATTAAACTGCTATTTTAATCTATTCTCATAGCCCTCATTGCATTAAGCACTGCTATTATTGCTACTCCGACATCCCCGAAGACAGCTTCCCACATCGTTGCTACTCCAAAGGCTCCAAGGATCATTATGATAAGCTTCACACCAAATGCAAATACAATATTCTGAATCACTATGCTCTTTGTCTTTTTAGCTACTTTTATAGCAGTTACAATCTTTGATGGCTCGTCTGTCATAATTACTACATCTGCCGCTTCAATAGCAGCATCTGAACCAACGCCCCCCATAGCTATACCAACATCGGCTCTCGCCAAGACCGGTGCATCATTTATTCCATCTCCTACAAACACTAGCTTACCTCTTGAAGATTTTTGAGCATTAATCTCTTCTATCTTTTCTACCTTTTCATGAGGCAATAATTCAGCAAATATCTTATCGATCCCTAACTCTTTACCAACCTTTTCTCCAACAAAGGCACTATCTCCTGTAAGCATTACTGTTTTCTTAACTCCTATTTCCTTTAACTCTTTTATAGCTTTAGCTGAATCTTCTTTTATTTCATCGGATATTATTATATAGCCGGCATATTTGCCATCAAGAGCAACATGCACTACAGTTCCTGCTGTTTCAGGACTAGTGAAGGATATTCTTTCACTGCTCATTAGCTTTTCATTCCCTACCAGAACCTTCACACCATTAATTTTAACTTTAATCCCATGACCTGATACTTCATTATAGTTTTCTATGGAGTTCCTATTGATATCTTTACCGTATTCTCTTATTATTGAAGTTGCGATAGGATGACTTGAGTGGCTTTCCGCACTAGCTGCATACTCCAATAACTCATCTTTCGATACTCCATAGACAGGTTTTACATCAGTAACCTTGAATATTCCTTTTGTCAAAGTTCCTGTTTTATCAAAAACAACTACTTCTACGTTGTTTAAAGCTTCCAAGTAATTTCCACCCTTTACAAGTACTCCATTTTTTGAAGCTCCACCTATACCACCAAAGAATCCTAAAGGTATTGATACCACTAAAGCACACGGACAAGAGACAACTAAAAAGACAAGTGCTCTATATATCCATTGTGAGAATGTGGCTCCTGGAATAAGAAGTGGTGGTAAGAGTGCCAGTGCTAATGCTGAGAATACAACAACTGGTGTATAATACCTAGCAAACTTTGTTATAAAGTTCTCTGTTGGAGCCTTTTTACTACTTGCATTTTGAACCAAATCCAGTATCTTAGCTACAGTAGATTCTCCAAAGTCTTTGGTAACCTTAATAGTCAGAACACCATTTTTATTTATGGTACCACTTAAAACTTCATCACCTGTTGCTACTTCTCTTGGAATAGATTCACCTGTTAATGCTGAGGTATCAAGCACTGAGTTTCCTTCAATCACCATTCCATCAAGAGGTACTTTCTCACCAGGTTTAACTAAAATTACATCTCCGATATTCACATCTTCAGGCCAAACTTTTTGTTCTACACCATTAACTAATAAGTTTGCATAATCAGGACGTATATCCATCAACGCAGCTATAGATTTTCTTGAACGATTAACTGCAATATCCTGAAATAACTCTCCTACTTGATAGAATAACATAACTGCAACACCTTCAGGAAACTCGCCAATAGCAAAGGCTCCTATTGTAGCAATTCCCATGAGAAAATTCTCATCGAAAACCTGCCCTCGGGCAATATTTTTTAATGCTCTTAACACAACTTCTCCACCAACAAGAACATAACTTATAAGATATAGTAAAAGTTCTAAATCAAAGCTAAAGTTAAAAATAGTGGCTACTGCGAAAATAGCTCCACCAATTCCAAGTTTGATTAACTCTTTTTTATTATCATCTTTCTCATCTTCTTTATTGTTAACAGAG
Organism: Clostridium polyendosporum; assembly: GCF_018332455.1. Taxonomy (GTDB): domain Bacteria; phylum Bacillota; class Clostridia; order Clostridiales; family Clostridiaceae; genus Clostridium_AY; species Clostridium_AY polyendosporum. The sequence continues at coordinate 17,373 of NZ_BOPZ01000015.1, read as the reverse complement.
CTGTTTCTATTACTACTCTCAACTATTACATTTACATGTGGTTCTATTCTCTTTACAATTTTTTTTACATCTTCAGTGACAGAAACTTTATTTTTAGCATCCTGAAGCTCTATAATAAGCCTCTTTGACACAAAGTCCACAATAGCACTCATAACTTCAGGAAGACTTTGAGTTTCTCTTTCTATTTTTGCTGCACAATTTGCACAGCAAAGTCCATCAAGTAGAAGCACGAATTTGTTCGATTTAGCCACTTCTTTTTCCTTTACGGTAACATCCGGTTCAATGTTGGTCACAATTTGTTTTGTAGCAGCAATTAACTCACTTACCTTATCCTCTTCTTCAATCTCCATAGTTAGTGTCTTTGAAACAAAGTTAACTGATGCACTAGCAACACCGTTGAGTTTGCTAACTTTGTCCTCTATTTTAGCTGCGCAATTAGCACAACATAAACCATCAAGTAATAATCGTTTTTTTACTTTGAAAGATATATTTTTGGTATCCTTAGCTATGGATTTTATATCTTTACTACGAATCTTGCCCCTTTTAATTTTTCCATTCATACCAATCACCCCATAAATATATTAAAATTATTATTTTTCTCGGATATGTATCAATCCCTGATCAAAAATATGTTTTACATGATCATCGTCTAAGGAATAGTACACAACCTTCCCTTCTTTTCTAAACTTAACAAGTCTTGCTGACTTTAATACCCTAAGCTGATGTGAAACAGCAGATTGAGTCAATCCTAGTAAAGCTGCAATATCACAAACACACATCTCAGATTGAAACAAAGAACATAATATTTTAATCCTAGTAGTGTCTCCAAAAACTTTAAAGAGTTCTGCCAAATCATATAATGTTTCATCTTCTGGAATACATGCCCTTACCTTTTTTATGATATCCTCATGTATTATCGTACAATTACAACTTTCTATATAACTCTTTCTGTCAGTCATAGTAAAACCCCCTTCACCTGAATACGTGAATACTTGTTCATATATTCATTGTATGCTTATCTGAAAAATATGTCAATAAAACTTATAAATTTTAAATTAAATATGCAAATATACAGTAACTTAATATTAAAACCTTGTACTACTTTAGTGGTACAAGGTTTTAATACAATTCTGATCTTTTAAATAAAATTCAGTTATGAAGTTGTGCGTCTATACTCATTTCATGAAATTTAACGAGATTATTCTAATTTATATAACTTAATTATATATATCAGAAAATTCAATTTGTATTTTTTCAACATTTGTTTCATTTGTTAAATCTCTTTTTACAATTTCACTATCATTATTAGAAACAAGATTAACGGGTAGTGTTATTATAAATTCAGTACCTTGCTGATATATGCTTTTTACATCAATTTTACCGCCATGCATTTCAACTAAAGATTTAACTAGGGATAATCCTATACCACTACCTTCATGCCTTCTACTCAGTGAAGAATCTACTTGTTTAAATCTTTCGAATATTTGAGATAGTTTGTCTTCTGGAATCCCCACACCACTATCCTTTACAGAAATTATAACGTGATCACCTTTATCTTGTAGTACTACCTCAATAGTATCTTCTTCTCTAGTAAATTTAGTAGCATTTGAAATTAAATTAAGTAAAATTCTCTCCAATTTTTCTTCATCAAAAGCCATACTTTTTTCTTCTGTATTTGTATCAAAAATAATGGTTCTTGATATACCTTCTACATACGCTGCAGTTGACAGAACTATTTCTTCAGCAACTTCTACTATATTTTGATTTTTTAAATTTAACTCTACAAACCCTGAGTCAATTTTAGTAATATCAATTAAATTATTTACTAGTCTCAATAATCTATAACAATTTTGCTTTATAGTATTGGTATATTTGGTTAATTTTTCAATATTCTGTAAACCTTCGTCTTTATTTATATATAAAGAAAATAATTGTGCTGTAGAAAAAATAATATTTAAAGGGGTTCTTAATTCATGAGACATATTAGCAATAAATTCAGTTTTTAATTTATCATATTGTACTACTTCTTCTAATAACCGCTTATTTTCGGCTATAATATTATTAAAACTATTAGATAGCACTCCTATTTCATCTTTACTATTTATATCTGAACGTACTGTTAAATCACCCTTACCTGCTATTTCCATATATGATTTCAATTTATTAATAGGTTTTACTAAAGTATTAGTCATAAATAAAACTATAATTCCACCTAATAAAATTATTAATAATCCACTAAATAGTGTTATATATAAAATTGAGGTAGATGAAGATTTTAAATCATCATAATTAGCAGTTGTAACGATATACCAATCCCAAGGTTCAAAATATCTATAATAAGCTATCTTACGAACTTCTTTATATGTATATTCAATTCTTCCATTTTTAGTTGAGATTATCTTTTTAACAAAATCATATTCACTTGCATTTTGCCCTTTATCGCTAGAATGAACAAGTATTTTTCCAGTTGAATCTATTATATATACATAACCTGTTTTTCCAATTTTAATATCATGTAGTGTTTCTTCCAAATAATTGTTAAGTACGTTATTTACTATAGCTATTGCGCCTATAACCTTCTTATCCTTATCTAATAACGGTTTATATCTTACTAAATAACTCTCCCCTTCAAATGTAATTCTAGTACAAATCTCTTCATTATTAATTATTTTATTATAGATATTTGAATCACTAGAAATATATGTTCCAACAGCCCTTTGATTATCCTTAGTAAGATTTGTAGATATTCTTATTAACTTATCATCATGTAGTAAAAATATACTAGCTATTGTGCCTGTAGATTCTTTTATATCATCAACAAACGTAGTATCTAATGATAACCTTTGTTTTCCAGCATATAAAATTGGCAAATCATAATCTCCAACCTTTATGCGTTGAGTATTATCTACATTTAAATCACCTAAACTATTTAATAATTTCTCTGCAAAATTTAAATCACCGTAAGACTTTTCTTCAAGTAAATCATTTCTTACGCTTATTGTAGTATTAATTAATTCTGTTATACGTTCACTTTTTTCTGTCACTTCGTTAAAAACTGCATCTTTTGATTCTTTCCCTATTAAGAATCCTAATACACTTACTGTAAATATAATTAGTATTAAATAACTACTAACTAACTTAAATTTAATACTCATACACTTAATCCTTTCCCGTTAACAATTAAAAACATACTTTTATATTACATTATAATTTTATTTAATTCTACATTTTTCCTCAAATTATTCTGTTTTTTTAAATATAATTTTTAGTAAAAATTTATAGCAGAAGTGCAGATAATAATTATATAAAATTATAAAGCTGAATAGGCATAAAACCTACTCAGCTTTAGTGAGAATTTGCTTAATTTTTCTTATTTATTAAGTATATTTAAAATCAATACTAAAACTATAAAATAATATAGTTAACTATTAATTTTCTACTGAAATACTAGCATTAGGTTTAAGATCATATAGCTGAACAGAGTTTCCTCTATCGAATCTGCCACCTTTTTGATTTTCAATTTGTGAAGAGTTTTTGTCATTATTACTTGAATTGTCATTTTCACTATTTAACTTAGTTGAATCAGCCCATTCACTTTCTGAAACAGCTCTTCCATTTTCTTGAATCCAATTAGTTATTTCATTATTTCCACCAGGACCTCCGCCATTTATTATTGCATATCTAACAACACCGTCACTGACTAATTGCTTAAATTGAGCTAAAGTAAGTATATTATCTGATCCGCTAAATCCTCCTAGTGTCATTACAGATTCCCCAGTTTTAATTATTATATCAGAAGCATAGCCCGTTGCGGATGGAACTGCAACCAGATATTTTTCATTTGTCGTATTAGCTTTTAAAAATTCAACAAGCTTCGTAGTAGTATCAGTATTAGAATTACCCATCCCTATATTAAAATTATTCATACCTTTATTTGATATAAGCCCTAATCCAGCTGATGGGAAGGTTCCGGACATTCCATAGAACATTGTAGTAGAAGACCAAACTAGAGGGGCTACTAAAAGCCCTACCAAAGCTGTACTTAATAACATTTTCTTTAGCTTTATATTTGCACCTTCTGAACTAAGTTCTTTATTCTTTATTAAATTAATAAAAATAAGTATCGCTGAAGATAGGAAGCATAAAACTGCCAACACTATCATTATGATCTTAGCTATATTTGATGTACTGTAATAGTAAGACAGTATCAATGTTTGAACTAACCCATCTGCAATAAGTGCTGCTGGCAAAATCCAAGATTTCCATCCACCTTCTTTATGAAGCTGCCACATTGATACAATTCCAATCCCTGTCAAAGCTGCAATTGGTGCTGCAAGCATAGTTAAATAGTACGGATGAAATAATCCTTTTGTATAACTAAAGTATATAAATTCAGGTAACAACCACATAGACCACAATATTAATGATAACTTTCTTTTATTATTGAAAGGAAGATTAAATTTTTCTTTTATTGCCGCTGCTGCAAATCCAAATATAGCTAGTGGTAATAACCAAATTATTTGATCTGATAAACTATTATTAGAAAATAATCTTGTTATACCAGCTTCTTCATCACCTCCGAAGGTACCTCCTCTGCCACCTCCGTTAGGTTTCCCCATATTATTACCTCCTGGTCCAGGTCCCATTGTACCTTGTCCACGTTCTTGATTATCGCCATTTGGATGATCTCCAAGCATCCCTTGCCCATCACCATCATAAGTACCTTCATGCATTCCCTGACCTTGACTATTATCACTTGGTGGCTCTCCAGGAGTTCCTTGTGCTAATTGGCCCTTAGTTGTACCAGAACTAGCATCAGTCCCCTCTCTAAATTGCCCTGGACCTTCACCATCTTTTCCTTGATTTCTACCACCAGGGGTTGATGTACTACCTATACCAAGTCTCTCTAATCCATTATGACCAAATATAAGTTCCTTAACTGTATTATTTGTACTACTTCCTACAAAAGGTCTGTTCTCTGCAGGCACTAAATCTACAATAAAAGCCCAAGAAAATGAAACTAACAGAAGAACAACGGTACCTAAAGCAAGATGTGTTATTCTCTTTTTAATAGAAACTGCGTTGGAAAGAAGATATGTTATATATAAAGCTGGAGCTATCATGTATGCTTGAAGCATCTTTATATTAAAACCAATACCCACAATAGCTAAACTTATTATAAGATATTTTAATTTTCCTTTTTCAGCAGCTATAGAAAGAGCCCAACAAGCTAAAAGTAGAGTTAAAACGAGTAAATTATCACAAGTATTATTTCTGCTTACTGCAACAAAAACCGGTGTTACTGCAAGACATAGTGCTGAAATAAGACCTGCTATACTTCCAAAAGTTCTTTTAACAATAAAATATATTATTCCAACAGAGATTACTCCTGCAAGAGCTTGTGGAAGAATTATACTCCATCCACTAAAACCAAATATTTTAGCAGATATAGCTTGAATCCAAAAACCTAGCGGTGGTTTATCTATAGTTACAAAACCAGCAGGATCAAAAGATACGAAGAAGAAATTTTTAAGACTCATGGTCATACTTTTTACACCAGCAGCATAATACTGGTTTGCATATCCGTCTATACTTAAATTTGTAAAGTTTAATATTACAGACAATATTAAAATTAGTGACAATATTAAAGTTTCTTTCGTAAGTTTTATTTTTTTCATTTATTATTCCTCCTTATAATGTAGCACACAACACAAGTCGTATAGATAAACAACTTCACAACTAAATTGACTAAGTATTGAAGTTGTTTATCTTTATTACACACTAAATTACGTTCCTTTAATTCTTTATATTTCAGTTCACACAACCTTTTTAAAATTTAATATCTATACCTAGCTAAATACCCAAAACTTATATGCAAGAAAATTTGTTATTTGAGATATAATTGTTGCAATTACTTTAGATACATACACATTTAAATTTAAACCTTTTACTAAAAAGTTTATAGATATTATTGTTATACTAAGTGAAATTAAGTTAACAACAATAAATTGCACAAGTTCGTGAAATGTCTTTTTATTAGAATTTTTATCCTCGAATGTCCATTTTCTATTAAGTATAAAACTGTTTGCAATCCCAAAACTATATCCTATAACTTGACTAGTAATATAACTTAATCCAACTAATCCATGAAATATTGTAAACATTAGAAAATCTACAAAAGTATTTGCCATCCCTACCACTGAAAACCGGCTTATATGCTTAAGTTTTCCATATAAAAAATAATTAACTGCATTAGCTATTGATTTCATATTTTTCATCAACTCGCTTATAATTTATTTTACTCTCAATTATATATAGAGGTCTGCATTTACTTTCATCAAAGATTCTTCCGATATACTGTCCCATCATTCCAATTCCGCAAAATATTAGCCCAAACATTATAAGATTGACTGCTAAAAGCAAACCAAAATTTAATATATTCACGTTGTTAACTAAACCTTCTATAATAACAGTAATAAGTGAAAGTACGCCTATTATAAATGTTAAACTTCCAAAATAACCAGCAATCACAAGTGGTTTATATGAAAAGGATGTTATTCCATCGAAAGCTAACTTCATCATTTTTTTTAAAGAATATTTAGTCTCTCCCGCTAATCGCTCCTGTCTTACAAACTCTACAAAGGTCTGCTTATATCCAACCCAACTAACAAGCCCTCTTACATATCTATTTTTTTCTGGAAGTGATACTAAAGCGTCACGTACTTTTCTATCTATAAGTCTAAAATCGCCCGTATCTACTGGAATATCAATAGTTGTCATACTCTTTAACAATCTATAAAACATCGTTGCAGTAAATTTTTTAAAAAAGGTTTCTCCCTCTCTTTTAACTCTTTTCCCATATACTACGTCATATCCTTCTTTCCACTTTTTAATCATTTTTAACATTACTTCTGGAGGATCTTGAAGATCTGCATCAATTACAATAACAGCATCTCCTAATGCTGTATCCATTCCTGCTGTTATAGCAGCCTGATGTCCAAAATTTCGTGAAAAATTCACAAGCTTTATTTTTTCATCTTTTTTACATATCTTTTCTACCTTATCTCTTGTACGGTCTGCACTTCCGTCATTTATAAATATAATTTCATAGTTTTCTTTAGTTGTATCCATAACCCCTTTTAGCCTTTTATAACTCTCGTCAATAACAAGTTCCTCATTGTACAAAGGTACTACAACAGAATAAACTATTCCATTTATCATTTTTATCACTCCATTCAATTATGAGTTATTCATGTTTCTTTATTTAGAATTATAACTTGCAATTGTTGCACTAATATCAAAATATTATGTGAAGTTTATGTGATTAAAAAAATAAAATTGAATAGGCTAGAGCCTATTCAATTTTATTCAGATTTTATTTTGTTGAATGGTAACAAATAAAAATAAATTGCCTAAATTAAAACTTGTTGTTTTTATTAAAAGTATTAATTATTATTTCTTATTTATCATTAATATATATGCTAATAAAATATTTTAGGTACACTCTTTGAAGCGATAATATTAATTCCTGTACCTAAAATATTTTCAATAATAATATCACCTACACTTACAGGAGCTTCTATTTCTACTTTTTTCAATATTTCTATTATCTTTAATATTGTATTTTTAGGAATTGATTCTTTACTTCTTACTGGTAATCTTTTTATAAATCCATTATTAATTTTTATTGTTGCGGTTAAAATTCTAGCAGGATTTGTTATTTCTTGTTCTGCATATTTTTTGCCTTTCTCACATCTATATCCTATAATATCATAATTCCCTGCGCTTAATTCATGAATGTTCATCTTACATCCATTAGGGCAAACAGTACAAATAACTTTGAAAACCAATTACTCTCCCTCCTCAATTTAACTTAATATAGCGCTATTTCTATACCTTATTAAATGTTACATAAATTTTTTATATAGATAGCTGCATTTTTTCCAGCTGTAATAGCTTCTTCTGTAACATAATCTACCAAATTATGTACTCTTACTACATTTCCACAAGCAAATATGCCACTTATAGTTGTCTCCATTAAGTCATTTACAACTAGCCCTCCGGTTTCATTTTCAATTGCTACCCCTGCATTCTTTGCCAATTCATTTTCAGGTATCAATCCTACAGATAACAAAACGGTATCACAATCATACCTTTTTTCTGTTTTAAGTATAGGTTTCTCATTTTCATCCACTTGAGCAACCACAACTCCTTCTACTCGATGCTGCCCTAAGATTTCTATTATAGTATGTCTTAATAATAAAGGTATTTGAAAATCATTAAGACATTGAACTATATTTCTATACAATCCTCCTGGAGCAGACATTTTTTCTATAACCGCTAGTACTTCTGCTCCTTCCAAAGTCATTCTTCTAGCCATAATTAGCCCTATATCTCCTGATCCTAAAATAACAATTTTTTTACCAACCATAGATCCTTCAATATTAATGTATTTCTGAGCAGTTCCAGCAGTAAATATACCAGCTGGTCTTTTACCCGGAATTCCTATTGCCTCCCTTGTTCTCTCTCTACATCCCATTGCTAAAATAATAGCTTTTGCTTTAATTTTTAAGAAGCCATCTTTTGAATTTACAATATTGAGATATTTATCATCTGTTATATCTAAAACCATTGTATCTAATTTATATTTAATTCCCAGCATATTTAATTCGTTAATTAATCTTTGTGCATACTCAGGTCCTGTTAATTCCTGCTTAAAAATATGTATTCCAAACCCACTGTGTATACATTGATTTAGTATGCCACCTAATTCTAATTCTCTTTCGATAATCAATATATTATCTATTCCATTTTTCTTTGCTTCAATTGCTGCAGACAAACCTGCTGGTCCTCCACCTACTACTACAATATCATAATCCAACAAAATAACATCTACTCCCTTTCTGTTAGTATATAAGAGTTATCACCATCATATAAAATTTCGTGCATTTCTTTTCCCAACTCTCTAGATAAAATTTCTACAATCTTAGGTCCACAAAATCCACCTTGGCATCTTCCCATAGAAGTTCCTATCCGTTTTTTTATTCCTTTAACTGTAGCTGCACCGGCATTTCTATGTATTGCATCTACAATTTCTCCTTCCGTAACAGTTTGACATCGACAAACAACCCGACCGTATCTCGAATCTTTCTTTATCAACTCAACCTTTTCATCATCCTTTAATTCTTTAAATCGAATGACTTTTCTTCTTCTTGGGTTAAAATCTTCCTTTTCTATAAAATCTTCTTCACTCCCTTCAAATATACTCCTTACAATTTCAACAACATACTCTGCAATTGCAGGTGCACAGGTCAATCCTGGTGTACTAGTACCTGCCACATTAATGAATCCTTTTACTTCTTCTAATTCCTCTACAATAAAATCCCCTGTATCTACTTTTGCTTTTAATCCCGAAAATGATCGTATTACTTGATTAAAAGGTATACTATTACAGGTCTTCATTGCCTTTTTCCGTATATTATTCAGCATATGTGATGTTGTTTCTATAGCTTCCTTATCATCAATTACCTCTAGACCAGGACCTATCATTAAATTATTATGAATCGTTGGTATGAGTAAAACCCCTTTTTCATTGTCTATTTTGCATTGAAGTATGACACTATTTACTAAATTACTAGTCCCTTTATCTAATACAAAGTACTGTCCTCTCTTAGGAGTAATTTTAAAACTAGTGGAGGTTGCTATCATATCATTAATCTTATCTGCATAGATTCCAGCACAATTAATTACATACTTTGCTTCTATTTGCTTTTGTTTCATAATGATTTTAAACTTTTTATCGATCTTTTTTATATGAGTTACTTCACTATTTAGTAGTAACTTTACACCATTATCAATGGCATTTTCAGCTAGTGCAACGGTCATTTCAAATGGAGAGATAATACCACATGTAGGAGAATATAAGGCAAACTTAATGTCAGGATTTAAGTTTGGTTCCATAGTTAATACTTCCTGTTTATTAATTATTTTAAGACCGGGTACTTTATTTTCTACTCCCTTTTTATATAGTTTTTTAATTTTCTCTTCATCCTCTTCATTAAATCCAATTACCAATGAACCTATCCTCTTAAAAGGCACGTCCAATTCTTCACAAACTTTATCATATAATTCATTTCCTCTAGGAATTAATTTTCCTTTCATTCTATCTAATTTAGAATGATATCCATCATATATAATTCCGCTATTTGCCATAGTTGCTCCATTTGCCACATCATTCTCTTTTTCAATGATGATTATATTTATTTTATATTTAGATAATTCTCTTGCAATAAAAGTACCCATAATTCCAGCTCCAATAATAGCTATATCGTACATAACTTTCCCTCCTATATTTTTAGTTTCATACTTCTTAAGTAAGAATAACTAAACAGGCATAGAGCCTGTCCAGTTTTATTTAAATTTTATTTTGTAAAATGGTAGTAGACGAAAGATAAAAAATACTCTCCACATTAGAATCAAATGTTAATACTAGACTTACTGCATTTTTACTGATTGACAGCAAACAAAAGATTTCTCTGTCCAACGTCTAAACCGACAATTATAACAAGATATTAGTTCATCATCAACAATTTCTTCCTCATTATCAATTTTAAAAAACAAACAGTTTTTAGCTTCTTTTACAGCTCCTGACCAATCGTTTTTGCCACCAAAAAATTCTCTTTCATTTCTTTCATTTATGAACCACATTAAATTTCATCTCCTCATACTTCCTTAATTGCTGTTTGGAGCAGGTTTTCCACTTAACTCCACAACTTTCTTCATTTACTTCATCAACTAAAAGAACAAACTCTCCCTCCACCAAAACAGTTTTTACTAAATTACCCAAAGCTATCATTTCATCATCTTCTAAATATCTTCCTTCTACGCTTCTCACTTTATCAATGTTATTATAAGAACAAAGTTCTGAAACCTTAATAATATTATCTGAAGTTTTAATTTTGTGAGAGCCTTTAAACCAACCGTCATTGCCACTCAATCTAAGACCTGCCCCAGCAAGAGCCCCTATAATTCCTTGTCCTGTACCTCCATGTTCGGAAAGATGTATCTTTAGTTCTTTTGCCAAGTCATAAGCATTTTCCTTAGTTAATACTACCCTTTTAGCTTTATAACCGAAATCTATAAGCTTTTTATTATCTTTCAAATAATCGACCACCACTACACACAACCCAGGATCCGATTCTGGTTCGCTTTCACGTTGCAAGAAATCAACAGTATAGTCTATTATGTTTTGTAAATATTTCGCTTCTATTTCTGCTCCGAAACACATGGAACTATTATGAGAAGTATACGGTATATCTTTATGAAGCAATAATTGGTGTCTTGTTACTGCATACCGTTTACCCCAACCAGAGCTTTCTATGGTATTAGCTATAATTTCTGCCAGTGTTCCAGTTCCTCTACTATCTATGCTGTCTGTATCATCAATACATAAAAGAATATACATAATTTTAACCTCCTAAAATTAAAAATAGATTATAAATATTTGAAATTAAAAAAGAAGCCTCTTTATCACTAACTTTCAGTAAGCACTGATATAATAAGACTCCTTTGTCACTTAAATTACTTTTTATATACTTTCTTATTTATCCTAAGCAAAAGCTTTTTAGATCAACAATACTGGTTTAGATTAGCAATCTTTACGTTATTAAACACACAATTAAGTTAAGCAATACTACTCCAATAACAATTATATCTATCCTTTTATAATGTAACCCAGTATCAATTTTTGAACTTGACTTACCATGATAGCATCGGCTCTCCATTGCAATAGCCAAATCATTTGCTCTTTGCAATGATGCTGCTAAAACTGGAATTACAACTGCCAACATACTTTTTAATTTAACAAAAAAGCTGCCTGATTCAAATTGTGCACCTCTTGATTTTTGAGCACATTTTATATTTTCAGTTTCCTCAATAATTGTTGGAATAAATCTTAATGATATGCTAATCATCATAGACAACTGATTAACGGGAATGTGTAGCTTAACCAAAGGGGAAAAGAGCGACTCCAACCCAGACGCTAATTTCATTGGAGATGTTGTCATGGTTAATATAGTAGAACATAAATAAATTGCCATAAACCGAAATGCTGTTATTATTCCTAAGTAAACGCCTTGTTTTGTAAAATTTATTGTTCCTATATGGAACAATATTTCACCATCAGTAAGAATAGACTGAAAAATGAAAGTCATCACAAAAAGTAGTATGAGAGATTTTAAACGCAAGAAGAACTTATAAATGTTTATCCAAGATAGCAACATCGCTAAAATTAAGGTACAAATGTTAAGCAAAATAATTAACCCATTTGAATTTATTAAAGTTGAAGAAGCAATAAACATACAATAAATTAGTTTAGTTCTTGGATCTAAATTATGAACAATTGAATTTTCCTTAATATATTGTCCTGGCTTAAGCATGTCCATTTTTAACTCCTCGTAATAACAACTTATCTAATTCAATTTCAATATCTTCTAAATTAATACTCCTAGTATTAACATTTTCATACCGTTCTGATAGTCTATGCATCAGTTGGATATAATCAGGAAACATTTTATAGTACATGTTTATAATAGTTTTTTGACTCAGTACATCACTTGTTACTCCAAAAGAAACTAGCTTCCCATCCTTAAGAACAGCTATATGACTACATACTGAAATCAATTCACTTAGATTATGAGATACAATAATTATAGTGGTATTTCTATCCTCTTTTATTTTTTTTATAATATCTATAATCTTTTCACGACCTAACAAATCCAATCCGGCTGTAGATTCATCTAGTATAAGCACTTCAGGTTGCATTGCAAGTACACTAGCAATAGCTACACGCCTACGTCCCCCTCCACTTAGACTTAATGGAGGTAACTTTTCTATATACTCATTGTCTAATCCAACTTTATCTAATGCTTCCTTAACCCTAATCACAATTTCTTCTTTACTAAGCCCCAAATTTTTAAGTCCATAAGCTATCTCATTAAAAACTGTATCTTCAAATATCTGCTGCTCAGGGAATTGAAATACCATACCAACTTTTTTCCATAACTCATTTCTATCCTGTCTATTGGATATCTCTTTTCCTAAAACTTTTATACTTCCATCTGTAGGCTGCAATGTTCCATTAAAATGTTTCAGAAGTGTTGATTTACCAGAGCCATTCTCTCCAATAATTCCAAGAACAGCTCCCTTTTCCACCGAAAATGTTATATTATCAAGTAATTTACGTTCATGTGGAGTATCAGCATAATATGTGTAAGTCAAGTTTTTCACTTCAATAATTTGCATATAAATCCCTCAATTTGATTTAATGTTATAATATTATTATCAATTTCATGTCCTCGCTCTCTTAGTCTGTTAAGTAAGCATACAATTTTAGGTGGACTTATCCCTGCTTCTTTAAGTTTTTCAGGATAAACAAATAACTTACAAGGAACATCATCAAGATATATTTCACCTTTATTTAGTATAATCAATCTATTGGCTTCAATCACATCTTCCATAAAATGTGAAATTAAGACAATCGTCATCCTGAACTCTCTATTTAAAAATTTTAATGTATCCATAAGTTCACTCCTGCTTATATTATCAAGCATCGAAGTTGGTTCATCTAATATTAAATAATCAGGTTTCATTGCCAAAACAGAAGCAATAGCAACCTTTTGTTTTTGACCTCCTGAAAGTAAATGAGGCGATTGATATCTAAGTTCTTCCAAACCTAGAACGCTTAAAGCCCAATCCGTCCTTTCTTTAACTTCATGATACGAGAGACCAAGATTTATTAGTCCAAAAGCAATATCTTCTTCAACAACAGGATTGACAATCTGATTATCAGGATTCTGGAACAGCATGCCAACCAAACTTCTAATCTTCTTAATGTTCTTTCTATTTGATGTATTCATTCCATTAATCTTTACTTCCCCTGAGGAGGGAAGAATTAATCCGTTTATCATACGAGCTAGTGTGGATTTTCCAGAACCATTCATACCTGATATTCCTACGAAATCTCCTCGTTCAATAGTCAGTGTAACATTACTCAATGCCATCTTCTCCATGGAGCTATTAGCATTAAATATTTTTGATACATTTACAAAACTAATACTTTCATGCTCCATTTATTTTCACCTACTTATAATATAAGATTTTTTAACTAAATAAAATTCCTCAATCCCCTCCCTTTTTCAACGCAACTTTTCTCTTCATCGTTAGCTTTTATCCACTAAATATTGATAGAAATTAACTGCTATAAAAGCTCCATTTACTATGATTAGTCCCAATTGCTCAACCTTGGTTTTAACCGTTTAATAATAACAGCTGCCAAAACTCCACCTATTGAACCATACAATACATGAGATAGGGCCACATAACCCAGCCCTAACGTGAGGAACAACACTGGTATATTTACAATAATCCCTATAACAGTACTAACAGCCAATTTTGACAAACTTGCTAAAGCACCGCATATAGCTCCAATAATTGGTGATTCAAGTCTGTAGCTATATAATGGTGCAAGAAAATCAAGCAGTAAACCTGGTATAAAATATTTTAAGAAAACAAATATTCCTTCCTTTCCAAGCCCTAGAATAACAGCAAGAATACCTGATACTATACCCATTATTATTCCTGAACCAAATTTTCTAATCAGTCCCTTTCCTACTAAAAGAATACCCATCCACCAAATGCTTGTATGTCCTGGCATATGTAAAGGCATGTGTAGTATATCGTTTATTACCGCATCAAGGGTTCCAAACATTGTTGCCCTAAGCATATCGCCCAGCCTTAGGTTAAACATATATTCTCCCTTAGGAAAAGAATTTCTTTCAACTATTTGTGTCATATCCTTCAATGTCATCATCCTCCTAATTTAGTTTCTAATACTTATTTCAGTAACCTCTTTAACTAAAAACTTTGAATCATTATTTTTCTTATATAAATTAACAGTCCCATTAGATTCTAAAACTAGTAGTAAGTCGTCGTTAATATCCTCTTTATGCAAAACAAAAGTTTCTTTCCTATATTTCCCAGTCACTTCAATCTGTTCAAATTCACTAACACCGACTGCATTAATTGTTAATAGAAGTGAAGGTCCCATGGATACATCATCCTCCTGTGAATTCTGTTTCATTAATTGTGTGAGTATATCAGCACTCAAAAAAGCAATTACTTTCCTTTTTTCAGTGATCTTTATAATTTCACCTGATTTTAGTCCCTGTTGCTTAATTATATTTTCAAATAAGTACGAACCGACTGTAAGCAGGAAAATTAATAATATACTAATGACTATCCATTTTTTCTCATTCATAATATTCTTGTCCTAAACCTACAGTTTATTTCTCCTTTCTTTTCTGTTCTTCTTTTCATAAAAAATCTCAGTTGCTATCCAGCAAATAAACAATGAACCTGCTATTACTGCCAACCAATTATTTAAAATCATATTTCCCAATAAATATATTTGTTGATTAACAGATTTGTCCCCATCGTTATGTATCACTGATTCTTCATTTGCTTTGACAGTTGAGTCACCATCTTTACTATTTTCATTTTTCTGTTCATCTAAATTCCTTACTTCACTACCTTTTTCAGCCATATTCTGCTCAGTAACTACTGCATTATTTTCATTCTCTTTGTCTTTCGTTATCTCTTGTTTTTTTGTCTTGAACGAAATAGTTAAGTCTTTTCCACCTGTAGCACTACCAATTGTAGACTGTCCATTTTTAGAGATTAGTTGAGGTCCTACTTTAATATAGTAGGTTTTTCCAAATTCAAGAGCATTTACAGGTTTGATAAAAACATCCTGCCTATGATCAAAATCAACAGTATCATCTATTTTACTAACGACAATAGGAATATTAACATTACCTCCTGTAGAAAGACTAAAACATTTTCTGTTATTTTCCCAAACAAGCATGTTAACAATATTCTTATCAAACTTTAGAATGAATTTTGGTTCTACAGTTATTCCATCTTCAGCATCTATTTTGCTTCCATCTTCAAGTGTACAAGAAACAAAACTTAGAGGTTTAACACCACTTGAACCAGGCATACCTTCCCCTTGTCCATAAGCACAAACCGTAGTACTAAATAAATAAATGATTATGAACAAAAAATTCTTTAAAATATATTTTCGTATAAAATTTTTCATTTAGCTATCACCTTCCTTTTAATGAATATTATTAGAAAACTTTTGTGATCAACACACCCTCCTTATCATTAACAAGTAACAAAAGATAATACTAATAAACAAAAAGGAATCTTTTTATGCATAGCTTACAATAAGCAATGCTCAAAAGACTCCTTCGTCAGCTTAATTACTTTATTATCATTTCACAAATCACTAAACATAACAAAAGTATATAATAAACTACACTTTCCGTACCATTTTTAATAAATATAAATTATATTGTTATGTTTTGTAATTTTATATCAATTAACGTTAATTTTTATTAGATTATACAATATAAAAAATAACAATTCAACACTTTATTAACATTTTGTATATTTTTTATTAATTTAAGAAACTTTATGTAATTGGCATTCGATTTAATCATTAGATTGTCAGCATACTAGATGCATAAAAAAAGAGCAACGATTTTCTTTATCCTCGCCCTTTAATTTCTAATACACGAAAAGACTTGCCTCAGTATAACTGACAAAACAAGTCTTCTAATTTTTAGTCAGGCTTTTTCAACTTCTTCCACAATTTTTATCTGTTCGGTTGTTTCTGTATTTTCTATATAAACAACATTTTGTTCCAAAATGCTTTCTTCAATAGTACTATTGCAAACCTCAACTTTAGTTAATAATGTTAAGCATTTTGAAACTTTTTTATTAACTATACCTACACCTAATAAAACAAATGCAATGCCTCCATATACAGCAATTGGTTCAAATATTCCTGGGAGTAATTGCGTTGGTATTAATTCATTAATAACAGTAGCTTCGGGATACCCCTGAGTTACATATTGATTAACAGTATCTCTAAACAACAAAATATTATTAACTAATAATGCAATTCCAACGAGCCCTACAACTGCAGCAACAACATACAGAACAATTGAAATAGGAGATTTTCTTGATTTTTTAGACATATTTTTATCCTTAAGCTTCATAATAATTTGTCTCCATTTCCGCCGTTAAAGGCTATACTATAAATTTAAATCTAATACTTATCTAGTATAACATCTTCTTCTATTAATTTATTCATTACTTATCTTAAAAATTATATTATAAATATTCAACAACATTCTTAAACCTGCTAATAAAAGTCAATACTTTTTTTTAGCAGGTTTTCACGTTTTATCTTTCATATTTTATTGCACACCAACTAAGCCAGTTTAGCTTGTCTCACCCTGGCTTCAA
>NZ_BOPZ01000014.1 GCF_018332455.1 Clostridium polyendosporum | reverse complement strand
CTTTTCTTTCTCGTATCATTTGAGTAACTCCTATGAAATAAAATTATATACTTTTAATTTTACTTCATAATTCAGTAAAAACAAAGACTGATGACACTTTGTCAGCAGTCTGAAAAAAGGAATTCATCCAAAGAATGAATTCCTTTTTTAATTAAGTACTCTCCTTTATTCATTTGTTTTCTCCCCTGTTCATCGTTAGTGGTTATAGTATTTTTCTTAACTTTTCAGCACTATACTCCTTTATCACTCTCTCATTTGTATCTGTACATACAATAATTCTTAGATTATGTTCTCCTATTTTTAAAACTCTTCCTTTTAATTTAGTACCAAGTATGTTTACTGGAGTATCTTTTTTTAACTCTTTAACCGAACTGCTCCCGCAATATTTACAGCTTTCTTCACTCTCGAATATTCTTTTGCAGACTATACAGTAAAATAGTTTCATTAATCTCTCCTCCATTTATTTATAATAGTATGTTAATAATTACTACTATTTATATTTTACTTTCACTTGCTAGAAAAATTAACCAGTATTTTCCTCTTTTTTTCTCTTTCTTACTTCTTTATTCTACAAATACTTAATTACTAACAGCTAAAATATAATATTTATTAATTAATAGGAATAAATTGTTAACAAGGTGGATATATGGATAAAGAACAAACATTAATTAGTAAAGTATTTAAATATAAAATAATTTAAATTGTTGGGGGGCATTGAGTATGATAAATAGATTACCTAAGGTTGCCTATTTCTGTATGGAATATGGACTAGATGCATCAATAAAGACTTATGCTGGTGGTCTTGGAATTCTTGCCGGTGACTACATGAAAGGAGCAAAGGATTATGAATTGCCTATGGTGGGTATAGGAATCAAATGGAAACAAGGTTATACTGATCAAAGAATTGATTCCAATGGAAGACCTTTTGATACTTTTCTTAACAATGATTATGATTGTTTAGAAGATACCGGCATAAAGGTTAATGTTACAATACGAGAAAGAAATGTTTCATGTAAGGTTTGGAAGGTAACTAAATTCGGAGTATGTCCTCTTTATCTTCTAGATACCGATCTTGCTGAGAATCAAGATCCATGGATAACTGGTCAACTTTATGGTTGGTTTGGAGAAGAAAGAATAGCTCAGGAAATGGTTCTCGGCATTGGTGGAGTTAGGGCTTTAAGAGCTTTAGGTTATGAAGCTGATGTTTTTCACTTCAATGAGGGTCATGCTGTATTTGCTGGTCTAGAATTATTAAGAGAAAAAATGCATAAAGGCATGAATTTCAAAGAAGCATATAATGCTACAAGAGAAGAAATAGTATTTACAACTCACACTCCAATAATCTCAGGTAATGAATCACACTCGTTACAAAGTATACTATATATGGGAGCAAATAATGGATTAACTCTAGAACAATTAATTGAAATTGGAGGATCTCCATTCAATATGACTATTGCAGCACTTAGACTTTCGAGAATATCAAATGGTGTTGCTCAACTTCATAAGAACACATCAAATCAAATGTGGGCACATATAGATAATAAATCAGAAATAATTGGAATAACAAATGCTATTCATATTCCTACATGGGTTGATCAATCCATGCTAGATGCTGCTGAAGGCAAAGATGATATCTGGGAAAGACATATAAAAAATAAAGAAGCATTAATAGATTTCATATATATAAGAAATGGAATTAAGCTTGATGTTAATAAATTACTTATTGGATTTTCAAGAAGAGCTGCTTCTTATAAGAGAAGCAATCTAATTTTTACAGATAATTCAATTATTGAATCACTGCTAAAGAAGAGAACGATCCAAATAGTACTTTCAGGAAAGGCTCATCCTTTTGATAATAGTGGAAAAGAACTTATCCAAAACATTGTGAAAATGACTAAAAAGTATCCAAACTCCGTTATATTTCTTGAGAATTATGATATAAACATTGGAAAGTTACTAACTAGAGGTTCTGATATATGGTTAAACAATCCGAGAAGGCCCCTTGAAGCTTCAGGTACTTCTGGAATGAAAGCTGCTATGAATGGAGTTCTTAACTGCTCAATTCTTGATGGATGGTGGCCAGAAGTATGCATGCATGGTATAAACGGATGGCAGTTTGGAGGTGGTAAGAGCGTTGATGACTTTAATACAGAAGCTGAATTAGATGCCCATGACTTAAAATCATTATATACTGTACTTCTAAATGAAGTCATTCCCACATATTATGAAAATAGAGATAAATGGATTAATATGATGAGAAACTCAATTAACAGTTGTAAGCATTACTTCTCAATCAAAAGAATGCTAGAGGAGTACTATAAATTAATGTATATAAAGAATAAAACTGACTAGGCATCACACCTGCTCAGCTTTAGCCAAAGTTCATTATATAAAATAGCAACAAATAACATTGCAATCCTTCCCTTTTAAATAAAAGTAGGAATTTAATAATTCCTGCAATATAAATAAAATTGGATAGGCATTGAGCCTATTCAATTTTAGCTAGGCTTCACTTTTGTGTGAAGTGGTAGCAAATCAACCCTCTTTATTAAGCCCTCCCTATAGCTTTTAAAACTGTAGGGAGGGAATTTAATAAGCCTATTTTAATATAAATAATTACTGGTTTTTATAAAGATAAATAACTTTAATTCTTAATTTAATATGAAATTGTATATCCTAAATTATATATTCAGTTATGAAGTTGTATATTTCTCTATATAATACGGATTCATTTACTTATGAGACACCCTTGTTGATTCTCTTTCTATGAACTTTGTTTCTACTATATGGTAATTTAGACTATCTTCTTTACTTTCAAGACTATCAATCAATATTTTTGTTGCATAATACCCTAACTGTTTAGCGTTTATATCTACCGTGGAAAGTGGTGGATCTTGGTATTGTGCTAGAGGTATGTTATTAAAACCTATAATAGAAATATCCTTATTAACATTTACTTCTTTCATTCTCTTATTTGCTCCAAAGGCTAAGAGATCATCAGTTGTAACTATAGCTGTAACCTTTTTATATTGAAGTATTCTTACACTAGCTTCATACCCACATTCCTCATTAAAGTCATTCATCTCATAGATAAGATTACTATCTACTTCTATGCTTGATTTATAAAGAGCATCCCTATATCCTCTCAATCTATCCTTTGACATGTTCCGTTCTTCTGATCCCCCAATGAACCCTATGTCCCTATGTCCCTTGTTAATCAAATAATTCACGGCCTCAAACATAGCTTTATAGTTATCATTATCTACCCAAAGCACATTTTCCTGAGCCTCAGGTCTTCCGATTACAACAAAAGGAAATCCTTTTTCATTTAAATACTGTATACGCTTGTCTTTAGACTTGGAGGTTAATAGTATAATTCCATCAACGTTCTTACTATTTATATAGTTACTTATAAAAGCTAGCTCTTCATCTTCACTTTTACCAAAAGTATACATTATAGAATATCCCATGTTTTGAGCATATATGCTTATACCAGTCATAGCTTGAATAAAGAACGGATTCTTGAATAGGTCTTCTTCTCCACTTGGTAGAACAAGCCCTAAGGTCTTTGTAACATTATTAGCTAAGCTTCTAGCTATTGCATTAGGATGATAATTAAGCCTTTTTACGATCTCGAGCACTCTCTCTTTTGTCTCATTACTTATTCTAGGACTCCCCGCTAGCACTCTCGATACTGTTGAAGGTGAAACATTTGCCTCCCGTGCAACATCTTTTATTGTGGTGTTCATATATGTTCACTCCCTATAAACCTGTATATAAATATTAATAATATAACATTACCTTCTAGCAACATTACTGTCAATAAAATTTAATAGGCATCAAGCCTATTAAATTTGAGCAAATTAAAAGAATATATATTAAGATAATATTCGAGTTACATTTCCTAATAAGGATAAAATGTCGAAAAAACCTAACCTGAATTGAACAAAAATTTAGCCAAATTTCACTTTGTAGAAAGGCGACAAATAACCGCACACCTATTGAATTTAAGCGTGCGGCTTAACAAATACAGTTTTTAATATTATCTATCTAAATTATATTCAACTTAATCCAAGGAAATCCTATTCTTCTTATTTACTTTCTATTAAAGCAAGTGCAACAGCTCCAATAACGCCCGCATCAGTTCCCAAAGCTGCTGGGACTATTTTAGTGTTTTTTGCCATAGACTTAAAACATCTTTCTTTTACCACTTCGTTTACCTTATCAAATACTATTTTTCCGCCCTTAGAAACTCCTCCACCAATTACAACCATTTCTGGATCAAAGGAAGTAATAACATTTGAAACGCTTATTCCTAAGTAATGTAAAGCTGTATTAAGTATATTTTGAGCTTCAAAGTCTCCATTTTCTGCTTCCTTAAATACTTCATAAGATGTTATGTTTTTGTAATTAGATAAAGATGTTTTTTGTCCTTTTTCTACTACTTCCCTTGCAAACTTTCCTATAGCAGTACCTGAAGCTAATGCCTCTGCACAACCATAATTACCGCAGTTGCAACGTGGACCATTTTTTTCTAAAGTCATATGACCTATTTCTAAAGCATTGCAAGTATTTCCCCTATATATTTTTCCATTTAATATAGCACCTCCACCTATACCAGTAGACACTGTTATAAATACCATATTATTTGTTTCTTTTCCTGCACCAAAAACATACTCTCCTATAGCTGCTACGTTAGCATCATTATCTAAGTAAACAGGAATATGAAATTCATCTACTAAAGGCTTAACTATATTAAAATTTTTAAAAGGGAGATTAGGCGTAGTTATAATTTTTCCTTCTTTAGCATCTAATGGTCCTGGGGAACCTATACCTATGGATACAATTGCATCCTTATCTAACTTAGACTCCTCTATTACTTTTTTTACAACAGCTATTATTCTATCTAATACTGCCTTTTCTCCTTCTTCTGCTTTTGTAGGAAGCGTATACTTAAAAATTATGTCTCCTTCAAAATTTGCAACAGCTCCACTTATCTTCGTTCCACCTAAGTCAATTCCTATTACGTATCTATCTTTCATTTAAACCACCTCGTTACATCAATTAATACTCTATTGCTTCAATAACAACTATACATACATTTAAGTTTAGATTTACTTTTTCTACATTAACTTTTACTAAACTATCTCTACCTCTACACCATAATGATCTGATACTATTGGTTCATTTATATTATTAAATATGACTTTAGAGTACTTAACATCTACTTTTTGATTTGCAAGAATCAAATCTATTCTTAGATCATTTTCATTTAAATCCCAACCAGCTATTTTGCCTTTTACTGTTACTCCACAATCCCTTTCCCTAGCAATGGAGAAAGTATCATACATACCTTTTTTTATTAAGTAATCATATCCTTCATTTCTTACAAAAGCATTATTGTTAAAATCGCCCATCAAAAACGTCAACCTATCTTTTTTAGTGTCATTGAGCAACTTATCTACTTGTTCTGTAAAAGATTCTTCGTCATCCTGCCACCAACCTAAATGACAAGAGTAAAAATCTATAATTTCTTCATTTATTTTAATTGAAGCTCCTAAAACCTTTCTACATTTCCAAAAAGCTTTGTCCTTACTCCTGCTTACAAAAAAAGAATGACCTTCTTCTATTTGGTGTTTGGTTATAATACTTATTCCTTCTTCATAGATACCATAAGCTATATGAGAATAATCCCAAAGCATTTTATATTCGCTGCATCCTAATTGCTTTAATTCATTTAGTAAAACTAAAGCAAAATTTCGATCATTTACCTTACCACAAACTAAGTTTCCTTCTATATGTTGATTTACTTCCTGCAGCGCAATCACATCATAATTTTTTTCTTTTATTGTTTTTGCTATGATTTTTATTTTTTCTTCTTGATTGTCTTCCAACCAAGAATGACAATTTAAAGTTAAAAATTTCATCTTAAACTCCTAAAATATCTATAATATTTGATTTTATAATATCTGCTTTTGGTCCATATATAGCTTGTACACCTTTATCCTTTATTATTAAGCCTAAAGCTTTGTTCTGTTTCCATTCTTTCTCTTTAGCTACTATATTTATATCTTTAACTGTTATACGAAGACGAGTCATGCAAGCATCTACATCTACTATATTTTCTTTTCCACCTAGTAATCCTATGACATTGTAAGCCAACTCATCCTTTATAGTGTCTTTTGTTTTCTTTTGTTCTTTGGAAGAGTTATCATTTTCTACTATATCTACATCATTACCGGCACGTCCTGGTGTTGCAATATTAAGTTTTCTAATTAAAAAGTTAAACATAAAATAACTTACAAAGAAGAACAGTACAATCATAACAATAAAACTGATTAAATCCTTTACAAGGCCTCCATTTACAATCATTGGAGTACGAGTTAAGAATTCTATAAAACCAAATGCATGAATACGTAAATTAATTAAATCTGCTACAGCAAAAGTGATTCCTGTTAATACTGCATAAGCTCCATATAAAATAGGTGAAGTAAACATGAACATGAATTCAATAGGTTCTGTAACCCCTGTTAAAAATACTGCAAGTGCTGCAGAAAGATACATTGATTTATATTTTGCTCTTTTATCTACATCTACATTTCTGTACATAGCTATTGCAGCTGCTATTAATGTAGCAGAAGAAGTAATCATTTGACCAACTTTAAAGCGAGCTGGATGAACTGTAGCAAGTAAGTTATTATATGTGCTCATATCCCCTAAAGCTCTTAAATTATTTAAATCAGTAATCCAAGCTAACCATAATGGGTCTTGACCGTATACAACCTGCCCTACCTTATCCCCTGTTAATATGTTATAAATTCCTCCAAGCTGAGTGTAATTTATAGGAATTGTTATTAAGTGATGTAGACCAAATGGTAATAATAGACGTTCAAGAGCTCCATAAATAAATGTTGATATGAATGGTGCACTATCTTTTGATGTAGCTATCCATCTTCCAAAGCTATTTATTGCTGTTTGTACAACTGGCCAGAATATAGAAAGTACTACTCCAAAAACAAGTGAATATGCTATAACTACAAAAGGTACAAAACGTTTACCATTAAAGAATGAAAGAGCATTTGGTAACTTACTATAATTATAATACTTATTATATAGTGCAGCACCCACAAAACCTGAAATTATACCAATGAATACTCCCATATTTAACGCTGGTGCGCCAAGTACTGATATAAAATAATCTTTAACTAAAAGGTTACCACCTAAAATATTAGTTGCAGTAGCGTTAGGATCTGCAAGCATAGCAGATGATATCCCAAATGTAGCTCCTGTTATACGGTTAATTAATATAAAAGCTATAGCAGATGCAAAAGCTCCACCGGCACGTTCTTTAGCCCATGAACCTCCAATTGCTACTGCAAATAATAAATTTAGATTAACTATCATTCCCCAACCTATATCTTCTATAATACGTGCAATAGGTTGTACTACTGACAGGTTTCCTAGAAATATTCCTGTAACTTTTCCTAAAGAAATCATAAGACCCGCAGCTGGCATAATTGCAACAACTACTAGTAAGGCCTTACCAAACTTTTGCCAAAAATCAAATGAAGTTAATTCAGTTTTTTGTAATTTCATTTCTCTACTCCTCCCATACCCATAAGTACTTTTAAAATTCTTTAGTTTTTACAAAGTTTTTATTAATATACTACCACAGTGTGCAATCGTTTGCACTGTAATTAAATTATACTTTTTATTGTAAACATTGTCAATAAATTATTAATTTTTTTAGTTTTTATTATAATAAAATTCAGGTATATTACAGTTCTAACTGCTACAGAAAATTAAAACTTAATAGTGATCATGTCTATTAAGTTTTAATTAGATTTTCTATTAACTACGAAGCCATGTACTTCTATACGTGTTCGTAGTCCACATACAAAAGATAATAATTAACGTACCTCTTGATGTATTAAACTTTTATATTTCCATCCCTTTAAAGGTCTCAACTTACAAATTATAGTAGGTTTTTTAATTATAAACTCGGTAAACTCTTGCTTCATATGGTTTTAAAACAAAGCTTGTCTTATCTTCATGTGGTTGAACGTTATAGTTATACAACAACAATCCATCATACATTAATTTTATATCTTTATATTCATACACAGCATCGGAATCTGTTAAGTTACAAATCACAACAATCTTCTCATTATCTATTGAACGAGTATATGCATAGATTTGTTCATTATCTTCTAAAATCAAATCATATTTACCATATATCAATATATCATTTTCTTTTTTGATAGAAATCATTTTTTTATAAAATGTAAATATAGAGTTTGGATCCTTTTGCTGTTTTGCCACATTAATTTCTTTATAATTTGGATTAACTCCAATCCACGGTGTTCCATCTGTAAATCCTGCATTTGGTGATTCATCCCATTGCATAGGAGTACGGGAATTATCTCTAGATGATACCCATATGAGTTTCATTATATCTTCATGTGGCACTCCTTGTTCTTTTTTGATTGAATACTTGTTTCTAGTTGCTACATCATTATATTCCTCAATTGTTTCAAACTTAACATTGGTCATACCAATTTCTTGTCCTTGATATATGAATGGCGTTCCTTGCATCATGAAATACATAACAGCTAATGATGTCGCACTCTCACGCCAATACTCCGTATCATTTCCCCAAATAGAAACAACACGTGGTACATCATGATTTTCAATAAATAATGCATTCCATCCTTTACCGTGTAATTCTTTTTGCCACTTTGATAATATAGTTTTAAAATCTACAATATTTAATTTATCATCTGTTTCTGCATCCCATAACTGTAAATGCTCAAACTGAAATATCATATTAAATTTTCCTTTTTCTTCATCAACCCAAAGAGGCGCATCCTTAACTTTAACACCATTTGCTTCACCAACAGTCATGATATCATACTTAGCAAAGGTATTTTCTTTTAATTCTTTAAGATACTTATGAATTCCTTTTACATTCATATGTTTATCAAATGATGGTACATACTTTAGTTTCTTTGGATTAGGCATATCTTTTAAGCCCTTTTCCTTATTTATATGACTAATGGCATCAACACGGAAACCATCAATACCTTTATCTAACCACCAATTAATCATGTTATAAACAGCTTGACGCATTTCAGCATTTTCCCAGTTTAAATCTGGTTGTCTACGTGAAAATAAATGTAGAAAGTATTGATCAGTATCTTTATCATATTCCCAAGCAGAATCACCGAAAATACTTTCCCAATTATTCGGTTCTTGTCCATTCTTACCATCACGCCATATATACCAATCACGTTTTGGATTATCTTTAGATGAACGAGACTCAATAAACCATGGATGTTCATCACTAGTATGGTTAACAACTAAATCAATAATAAGTTTCATATCTCGTTTATGAACTTCTTGTAGAAGTTCATTAAAATCATTCATATTACCAAACTCATCCATAATATCTTGGTAATCACTAATGTCATAACCATTGTCATCATTTGGTGATTTGTACATTGGGCAAATCCAAATTACATCAATACCCAAATCTTTCAAATAATCTAATTTAGAAATTATACCCTTTAAATCACCTATTCCATCACTATTTGAATCCATAAAACTTCTTGGATATATCTGATAACCAATAGCTTCTTTCCACCATATTTTTCTCATATAATACCATTCCTTTCTTCAACTAATCAACCGTTTGTGCAGACATATAAAAAAATTAATTTTTGCATTATTCCTTCACCAATATATGCAATCGCTTGCACTACAATTAAATTATATTTTTTACTGTAAACATTGTCAATAAGATTATTAAAATTATTTTAGATTTTATTATACTAAAATCATGGTATATTACATCATTTTCCTAACTAAAGATACAAAAAATAAGATTGAATAGTCTGGATGCCTATTCAATCTTATTGAAATTTTATATTATCCACGAATCGATATACTTCTATAAGTACTAGTATTTTACGCTATTACTCTTGAAACAATTATTGCAATACCTATAAGCATACCTGCAACAACTATAGCAACAGCAGTATTATTTTTCTCCAATTCTTTGTTAAAATCTGCAGGTATAATCTTGTCAAAAATCAAATATCCTAAAACCATAATTAAAATCCCTAGTAATCCAAATAAGAAACTTAGTCCAAGGTTAGCTAAAATTTCCAAAACCACCCCTCCTTAAATTATAAAGGTAAAAAATCGTAGAAGTTATAATCTTGTTTACTTAGTTATATACTAACATAATTTTACACAAAACAGTAAATAATTAATTTAAAACTCTTTTATCATCCACTCTTTTTGTAAGTTTTATAGTATCAAAGTGTTCTAATAAAACAACAGCAAACTTTCTACTGGTATCCCACATATCTCTTGCTTCTCCTGTAGTTATAAAACCCTGACTTTTAATTTTTTCAATAATCACATACTGTGCATTTTTATATACTGCCTCTGAGAAAATACACTCCTCTGAAAGTTTTATAAGCTCGCCACTGTCTAAAAGCATATTAAGTACCATTCCGCAACTCTTCTTATCCTTTTCCTCGCTAATCAATTCTTCAAATTTTCGAGGCTGAAGCCCACCTTTCTCAAAGGCATCTATCAGTTTCTCTTTAATTCTATTTTGATCCTTTGTAAGTTTAATAAAAAAGTTACTTAATGCTATAAAATTACCGCTCAGCTTTATCTCATCTCTTGCAACCAGCAGTGATAAAAACTCATCAAAGGTCTTACTCTTTATTTTATTACCAAAAATCTTACTTCTTAATTCTTGTTTATTCATTCCAATCTTTAGAGGATTTAATTTATGAAAATTATTTAAAATAATATAAATCTTATCTGATATATTTACCAAAAACCTACTATGTATATATAAAGATTTATCAAGAGAACTTAATTTAATTACTCTTTTCTCTTTAGATAGCTGCTCTAATATTTTCTCTATAAAATCCTCATTTCTCCCAAGTGCTTTTTTAATATCATTCACATCAGGAAAACTTTCACTTAATGTCTCAATTATCTTTTCAACTATGCTATCTAAACTTCCACTTTCTTTTATTTTTAATTGTTCTAAATAACTTTCATCAAACCTCTTAGCTTTTTTGCTAACAGGTTCAATTATAACTCCTCCACCTATAGTTATAACAGGTGAATAACTTCTTATAACTATTCTATCTTTTCTTTGAGAGGTTAGAGGTTTTTCTAATCTTAACTGAATATACCCTTTTTCACCAGGCTTTAATTCCTCCTTATCAAGGAGTATAACTCTTCCGAACAGTTCATTGGTTCCATGATATACCCTTATTCTTTGTCTGTTCTTCAAATTCTTTAATGCACTTTTTAAATATTTAAGCTTGCAATCTACTATAAAGGATGGCTCCATACTTTTGGGTGATGATATTATATTTCCTCGCTTTAACTCTTCATTTTTTATATTAGAAAGATTTAGAGCACATCTTTGGCCTGCCTCTGCAAAATCGGTATTTTGCTCATGAACTTGAATATTTCTAACTTTTCCTTCTATCTCTAATGGAAAAACTTCAATGTTATCCCCTACTCTTATTCTTCCACTAATTATAGTACCTGTTACTACTGTACCAAAACCACTAATAGTAAAAACCCTATCTACAGGAAGTCTAAAATATCCACCTCTATCCTTCCCGTCTACTTCCGCTGTTGCCTTATCAATTTCTTTTATTAATTCACCTAGACCTTCTCTACTTTTAGAAGATACTGTTATCATTGGGGAACCTTCAAGAAAAGTACCTGTTAACTTTTCTTTTATATCTTCCTTTAACATAGAGATCCACTCTTCATCCACTAGATCCTTCTTCGTTAGTACCACTATTCCTTTCTTTATATTTAGCAAATCCAATATCTCAAGATGCTCTATAGTTTGAGGCATAGGACCTTCATCACAGGCCACTACTAAAAGCACTATATCTATCGAACTAACACCTGCAAGCATATTCTTTATAAACTTTTCATGGCCTGGAACATCTATAATACCAGCTCTTCTTCCTGATGGTAAGTCAAAATAAGTAAATCCTAGATTTATAGATATACCCCTTTTTTTCTCCTCCTTTAGAGTATCCGTATCTCTTCCAGTTATAGCCTTAATTAATGTTGTTTTTCCATGATCTATATGTCCTGCTGTTCCAATAACCACATGCTTCATGCTCTTTCTCCCATTTCTTTAAGTGCGTCATAAATCACGTTATAATCCTCTTCTAAAAGAGTTCTTACATCTATAAGCACGGAACCACTATATACTCTAGTTATGATTGGAATCTTATACTTCCTAAATCCTTCCTCAATTTGTTTTTCAGAAAATATAGAACTATTAATGTTAATAACATAAGTTTTCATACAAGTTGCTGGCATAGAGCCCCCGCCTACCATGGAATTATCTTCTTTAATAGATACACTGAAGATATTTTTTAAAGAACTTAGCTTTCTCTTCAGTCTCTTAGCTTTTCTTTTAAGTTCCTCTTCAGTTAATATCATCATATTTAAAGTAGGAATATGTTTAACAGCCTCTTCCTCATCTAAATAATGCCTAAGAGTTCCTTCTAAAGCAGCTAAAGTAAACTTATCTACTCTTAAGGCTCTTGTAAGTTGATTTTTTTTAATTTTATCTATATATTCCTTTTTTCCTATAATAAATCCAACCTGTGGCCCTCCAAGCATCTTGTCTCCACTAAAAGTAACAATATCTGCACCCTTTTTTATACTCTCTTGCACTGTAGGTTCATAAGATAGTCCATACTTTGATAAATCTACTAAAACTCCACTACCGATATCCTCTACTACTGGTATGTTATTCTTTCCCCCTAAAACCACTAAATCTTCAAGTTTTACATCTTCAGTAAAACCTAAAATCTTAAAATTAGAAGTATGTACCTTTAAAAATACTCCTGTATTTTCGCTAATATTATCTCGATAATCATACAGATGAGTTCTATTGGTAGTACCGACTTCTACAAGCTTTGCTCCTGAAAATTTCATTACTTCAGGTATTCTAAAGGAACCTCCAATCTCAACTAACTGTCCTCTTGAAACAACAGCTTCTTTTCCTTCACATAAAGTGTTTAGAACCAATAAGACAGCAGCTGCATTATTATTTACTACTAAGGCACCTTCTGCTCCAGTAATGCTTTTTATAAGTTCCTCAATGTGAGCATATCTAGAACCTCTCTTACCTTTTTCTAAGTCATACTCTAAATTATTATAGTACTTAGATACATTAATCATATTTTCTATAGCATTATTTGAAAGAATCGACCTTCCCAAATTAGTATGTATTACAATTCCTGCACCATTAACTACTCTCTTAAGGTTAAGTGTTTTCTTTCTCTCTAATATTTCTATAGTTTTATTACTTATGGTTTTTATTGAAACATTTTCTTTTACTTTTTCTTCTAATATTGCATTTCTATAATAATTAATAGCCTCCCGTACACAATCTAAAACAAGTTTTCTGCTGTTATTCCTGAGAAGCGTAACTATATCTGTATGGTTCATCATTTCGTCTACTTTTGTTAAGGTTCTTAGTAGCTCATTATTCATTTTCTTGCTCCCCTTTGGTTATTCAACAACTAAGTAGTATTGACCTTTTTCTAGCACTTCCCCAACTATATTACTCTTCAACTCAAGAGCACTGAGCTCTTTAAAAATTTTTTGCCCAACTTCTCTCCTACAAGTAAACAATAGTCCTCCTGAAGTTTGAGGATCAAATAAAATATCCGCCATCCATTCCTCAACCATGTTAAGTAAATATTTGCCCTTTAGATGCTCCTTATTTCTATAGGTTCCTCCTGGTATAAGACCCCAACAGGCATATTCCCTAGCTTCTTCTATATAAGATATTTGATCTTTAAATATTTTAAAGGTCTTATTAGAACTACTGGCCATTTCAAAAGCATGACCCATAAACCCAAAACCAGTTATATCAGTACATGAAGATATATCATATTTTTGAATAATCTCTCCTGAATATTTATTTAATGTAGTCATTACTTTTACCACTTTATCATAGGCTCCCTTGGATGCCATCTCTCCTTTTATAGCGGTATTTATAATTCCAGTACCTAGCGGCTTTGTTAGTATTAACACATCACCTAATTCTGCCCCATAATTCTTAAACACTCTTAATGGATGTACTATGCCTGTAACAGAAAGTCCATATTTAGGCTCATCATCTTGCACAGAATGACCACCAACAACAACTGCTCCTGCTTCCATAACCTTATCTGCTCCTCCTTGAAGTATTTCTCCAAGAATCTCTATAGGCAGACAATTTGGAAAGCACACAATATTTAATGCTAATATCGGTTTACCTCCCATAGCATATATATCACTTAAGGAGTTAGCTGCTGCAATTTGCCCAAAGGTATATGGATCATCTACTACTGGTGTAAAAAAATCTAGAGTTTGAATAGTGGCAAGCTCATCATTCATCTTATATACTGCTGCATCATCAGAAGTATCTATACCAACAATAAGATTATCATTTTTCATTTTAGGTAAATTATTTAAAATTTTTGAAAGAACCTCCGGTCCTATTTTGGCAGCTCAACCTGAAGTCTTTGAAAGTTGTGTGAGCTTTTTTTCTAACATAATATCACCTCTATTCCGCTACATTTATGTATACTATTTATAAAACACACATTTCTTTATCCTTATTTTTCCATAATATAATTATATAATAAAATGGCGTTATATATAATACATCCAATATAATTTATCTATCACTTTCTAAAAAAAGTATTCGCATCTCTATAAGTGGGAGGTAATTTTTACTTGGCGTTAGCCAATATATTAAATGTAATAGTTTATAATTATATGTCTTTAGTTTACAGTAATTTGATCCTTAATCTTTTCAAAAAGCTTTTCTCCAATTCTATCAATCTTCTTGAGTTCAGATATATTGTTAAAACTACCGTTTTTTTCTCTGTACTCTATAATTTTAGCTGCTGTGACTTCACCTATACCTGGAAGCTTATCTAGTTCTTCTTTAGATGCCGTGTTTATATTAATAACGCCATTAGAAGATTGCTGTAGTTGCAAGCTAGATGATGAAGGTATTGAATTCTGTAAAAGAGAATCGATATTTTTTCCCTTTATTACTATACAGTCATGATTTGATAAAAGTTTTGCCTGATTTATATTTGAGAGATCTGCATTTTCAGTTAGTCCTCCTGATTCTAGTATAAGATCCTTTACTATACTACCTTCACCCATTATATAAACATCAGGCTTTTTAACTTCCCCTTTAATCTCTACCACAATCTTTTTACTACTATCTTTTTCCTTTATATCGTAACTTTTATTTTTACTGCTATCATTGGCAGTATTTACTTCAACAAACATCTCCTCCATCTCTTTCTGAGTTAATTTTTTAGGTTTCATATTAAAATACCCAACTACGAGAAAAACTAATATTATTGTTAGTAACACAATGATTCCTATAACTTTTTCCCTATTTTTCACATTATTACCCCTTTCTGTAATATGTTAAAATTATTGACATAAACTAAGATATCTATAGCAAACATTGTATTGATTTGATATACTTTTAGTAATATAGGTATAATACGGGGGATATTTATGAAAAAAATATTGTTTTTAATTACAGCACTTTTTATTACACTGTCCATAACACACGGAATGATAGCCAAGGCTGAGGATAAACCACCAGAGATTGAAGCAGACGGTGCAGTTCTTATGGATATTACTACAGGACAAATTATCTATGGTAAAAATGATACGAAAATTCTAGCACCAGCATCTACCACTAAGGTTATGACTGCTTTGCTTACATTAGAAAATACAAACCTTAATGATAAGGTAACTATAGGTAAAAAACCACCAACTGCTGAAGGTACTTCTATAGGATTGAAGGAAGGTGAGGTCTATACAGTAAATGACCTCCTTCATGGATTATTGTTAGAATCAGCAAATGACTGTGCCGAAGCATTAGCAGAACATATAGGCGGTTCAGTTGAAAACTTTGCAAAAATGATGAATGATAAAGCTAAAAAACTAGGAGCAAAAGATACTCATTTTGTAAATCCAAGTGGACTTTATGAGAAAGATCACAAGACAACAGCATATGATCTTTCATTAATAACGAGAGAGGCAATAAAAAATCCAAAATTCATTAAAATCGGAAGAGAATTCGTTTACAAGTTTCCTCAAAGTAATATTGATGGTCAGGAAAAGTGGGTATCAAATAAAAATGATCTTATAAGAGAAAATAATACCCATTATTATAAATATGCTTTAGTAGGAAAAACAGGCTACACCACTAACTCAAGGCACACATATACTTGTGCTGCTGAGAAGGATGGTCATATACTTGTTGCATCATTACTTTACTCTCAAAGTAAACAGTATTACTTTGATGATACTAAAAAATTATTTGAATATGGTTTTAATAATTTTCAACTTGTAAAACTATTCTCAGAAGGCGAACAAGTTGATACTTATAAAGTAGATGATTCTCTAACAATTCCGTTGTTGAGTTCAAAAGATGTTTATTATTTAGCAAAAAAAAGTGAATTAAAGCAACAAATATCACGAGGAAAATATGAAAAGCTTATAAAGCCTGAAATTAATATAGAGGATAAAAACTTAGAAGAAGTTTCCTTCAAAAAAGGAGAAAAAATATTATCAAGTAAGGTATTAATCAATAATACTGAAATAACAGACTTAAAACTTACTTCTGGTATAGATAGAAACTATACTAAACCACTACTTTTGAGAAAGATTACTTCAACCAACTATAGAACTTACATAATAGTACTTATACCTATAGTTTTAGGAGTATCTTTAATAATTTATAAACACAGGTTACGTAGAAGAAAGAGATTATTTCTAAAAAAGAAATATAAACTAAAAATATAACTCTATCATACTATCGATAGAATTTATTGAGACAAAAGTATCTAATCCTATAAGTTTATAAAAAAGCCAGTATTGAGATATCAATGCTGGCTTTTCTAACTAAACTTAATATTGTTGCAAATGGCTTAGCTAAAGTTTCATCTAAAACTAAAACTACTTTTATCACAATCCTTTTTATATGCTGTCATTTCACGAAATGAAACCTAACCCAAGCTAAAAGATTCAATGGTTTCAGTTTTATTTTTTCTTTAAAACTTCTATTAACTTTTTCATATCTTCTGGAAGATCTGCTCTTAACGATAATGTATTCTTTATTCTTGGACTTTTAAAATCAAGTCCATAAGCATGAAGAGCCTGTCTTAAAATATATTCACTATCTTCTTGTCCGTATAAGGAATCGCCAAAGATAGGATGTCCTAAATGGCTTAAATGTACTCTTATTTGATGCGTTCTTCCTGTCTCAAGAAGACACTCTACTAAATCAGCATCTTTAAAACGATCAACTACCTTATAGTGAGTAATGCTTCTCTGTCCTCTATCATCAACAACCCTTTTAATAGACTCTACTTGTGGTCTATATATTGGAAGGTCAATTGTTCCTTCCCGTTCCTTAAGATTTCCATGTACTATAGCTAAATACCTTTTTTGAAAACTATCACTACTCTGCATTTCATTAGATAGAGCCATGTGAGCATATTGATTCTTAGCTATAACTATCAAACCTGATGTATTCATATCTAATCTACTTACTAATCTAACAATACAATTTTGGTTTGTTTCATTAAAGTAATATAAAACACCGTTAGCTAAAGTACCACTTTGATGACTCTTTGTGGGGTGAACTACCATAAAAGGTTTTTTATTTAAAACAAGTATATCTTCATCTTCATATACTATATCTAAATTTATTTTTTCTGGCTTAATGTTCTGGCTCTC
This sequence comes from Clostridium polyendosporum, assembly GCF_018332455.1. GTDB lineage: Bacteria > Bacillota > Clostridia > Clostridiales > Clostridiaceae > Clostridium_AY > Clostridium_AY polyendosporum. The sequence goes on along the minus strand of NZ_BOPZ01000014.1, from coordinate 72,605 downwards.
ATCCTTAGAAACCTTAATCTCTATATTATCATTTTCTTTAAGTATAAAATTCATCTTTACAGCAGCACCATTAACCTTTATTCTTTTATCTAATGCTGCCCCTCTTATTAATCTTGTTGAAAGGTTTAATTTTTCTTTTAGAAAATCCCTTATTTTTCTACCATCATACTCTGTTGGAATTTTTTCTCTTAAGTAACTCATGCATGCCTCCCTACTTACTATTGTTTTTATATTAAAATTAATTAATTACTTTTGTATTTCTATAATATAAAATCAATTACTGCTCTTCCCCAAATTTTTTGTAGTCTCTTCCCAATATAATTATTATATCAGAATCCTCATCTTTTTTAGAAATAGACGTAACTTTTCCTATCTTTATGTCATTAGTAATAATACTCCGTAATTGTTTGTCCTTAAGCTGTATTTCACTTTTTGATGTTTCATATGCATTACCTGTTACTATATTTTTATATCCCTTTTTTTCAAGTTCTTTTGCACAATTAGCTGCTAATCCATAAATTCTTGTGGCATTTAGTATTTTAATCTTTAGGTTCTTCTTTGTAAAATATGAAGCTGCTGATGTATCACTGTTAATAGCAGCTAAAATATCATCATTATTTTCGTTATCATATATTAAATATGATACTTTATTTATATCCTTAGGTATACCTTTAATCGTAAACATTTTCACATCATTGTTATTAATGTTTAAAAAAGACAATCCATAACTCATTATGTTTTTAGGCGGCATATCTGTTTCTATATACTTAGGCAATATATTTAATAGTTTTCCTACTTTAGGTAATATGGAAACTGATGTGCTCTTATCAATTAGCTTTGAAATAAATTTGTGCTGATTTTCAATTCTATCTAAATCTCCATTTGGAAACCCAGTTCCATCATTATTCTTTCTCCATCTAAAAAATTCTTCTGCTTTCTCTCCATCTAGAAGTACAGTTTCACCTTTTTTAAATCTTATATGAAGATTTTGTTCATTATCGTCATAATACATATCTCTATCTATAGTCATTTCTACGCCACCTATGGCATCAATTAGCCCTCTAAATCCCTCATAATCTACTTTAACTATATAATCTATTGGTGTATCTATAATACTTTCTACTGCTGTTTTAACACCCTGATCTCCCCCTAAAGCATAAGCATTATTAATTTTTTGCTCAGACTTATTTATATTAATAAGTATATCTCTAGGAATTGACACTAAAATTGCTTTCTTCTCATTCGGTTCATAGTGTATAACTATCATTGTATCAGTTCTTTGAACAGATTTATTATTCATTTGTTTGGGATCCCCAATATCCATCCCAAGTACTAGGACATTAACGGTAGAGTCAATATCCTTATTTTTTAATTCTTGACCATTATAATTTTTACTAAATTTTCCAATATAATTGTAAAAAAAAGCTCCTGTACCAAGTGCTACAAGAAAAAGAATGAGGAGAAGCAAAAAAATGCTTCTCTTAAGCTTATTATTTTTAGACCCCTTTATACCCATTTCTACACCTTCTTTTAACTATTTTTTTCTTTATTTTTTAAAAGCAAATCATTTCTTGCCTCTATAGTTAGAGGATGTATAAGTTGACCAAGTTTTATAACATGGGTTATTGTATTATTAAAACCCTTTATTACCCCTTCATCTAAGTTTTTAAAGGTTATTTCTCTAAGTTCTTTAATCCCAGGGTATTCTCTATTGGGTTCAATATAATCTGCTATGTAAATGATTTTTTCTAATATAGACATATCTTTTTTACCAGTAGTATGAAACTCAACAGCGCTTAAAATTTCCTCATCTTCGATTCCCATAAGATTTTTTCCTATTATAGCACCAACTTTTCCATGCAGAACTTGAGGAGAATTTTCGCTTACTTCATCTATAAGTATACCATTATCTTTTAATAGAGAAAGTTGTCTATCTATTCTCATATTTTTTGCACAATCATGAATTAAGGCAGCTAATTTTGCTTTTTCTTTACTAACTCCATAGAGCTCCGCTAATTTTTCAGCAGTTTCTACTACTCCTAAACTATGCTTCACTCTATCTTCAGTAAGATGACATCTTAGATATTTATCTATTTCTTCATATGTCCACATATATTTTCCCCCCAACCATAAAGATTCAGTTCCTTTATAAATCTATTAACACCTGATGGAAGAAAAAATTCAACACACCAGCCCTTTTTAATTCTTTCTCTTATAAGACTAGAAGAAATTTCAATATGTAGAAGATCTAAAAGGATTATTTGTTTATTATACTTACTTTCTACTTTCTCTTTTTGCTTTAAGAGCTTATCTTTTGAATATCCTGGCCTACTAAATACTACAAAATTACTTAGCTCTAGAATCCTATTAACATTTTTCCACTTGTCTATATCAATCAGACAATCTGCTCCTGTAATAAAATAGAGCTCAGCTTCATCAAACTGTCCTTTAATATACTCTAGTGTTTCAAAGGTATAACTTAAATCTTTTTTATTTACCTCGAAGTCACTAACTTTAAAATTAGGATATTCATTAATAGCTATACTAACCATCTCATATCTTATATGTCCATAAGTTATTTCCTTATTTTGCTTATGAGGAGGATTCCCACTGGGCATAAAAACTAATTCATCTAACCCTAGCTCTCTTTGTGCTTCACAGGCAATATACAGATGTCCTATGTGAATAGGGTCAAAAGTTCCACCAAATATGCCTACTTTTTTCATGATTATACTCTACTTTTTCTTTTCAACAGGTAACTCAATCTTAGGTTTTTTCAATGATTTTTTATATAAAACCATTTTACTTCCAATGGCTTGAATTCCCTCACACCCAAGTTTCTCACATATAATATCTGAGGCTTCTCTTGTTCCGTATCCACTATTCTCTAAAACTGTTATTTTGATAAGTTCTCTAGCTTCAAGAGCACTTTCTATTTGATTTAAAAATGGTTCTTCTATTCCATTTTTTCCAAGCTGAAATATAGACTCTATTCCATTTGCTAAAGATCTTAAATAGGCTCTTTGTTTACTTGTTATCATGTGTTACCTCCAAATTATAATAAATATTCAAACTCGAAATCCCTTAGTCTTACTATATCACCATCTTGGATTCCCATTTCTCTTAGTTCATCAAAAACACCCTTATTCCTTAGTACCTTATGGAAATACTTTAAGGAATCTGGTTCATTAACATTTACTGCAGTTAAAAGTCTGTCAACAAAGGTTCCTTCAACTACATAAACTTTTAATTCATCCTCTTCTTCTATTCTAATTGTATATGTGAATTTCTTTTCTTCTGGTATGTACATATCTTCTGGAGATATTTCAAGATCAGTTATAGGTATTTCATTAAGCATTCTAGCTGCTTCCTTTATTACTGTTTCTACTCCATCATAAGTAGCAGCACTCATCTTGAATACCTTGTCATATCCCATCTCGTTTATTTTTTTCTTAAAATTCTCAAAAATATCTTCATCGTAAAGCATATCTGCTTTATTAGCTACAACTATTTGTGGTCTATCCCAAAGTTTTACGCTATACTTATTAAGTTCTTCATTAATCTTAATAAAATCTTCCACAGCGTCTCTACCTTCAACTCCTGAAATGTCCACTACATGTATTAATAATCTTGTTCTTTCAATATGTCTTAAAAAGTCTAACCCTAAACCAACACCCTCAGCAGCACCTTCTATTATTCCTGGAATATCTGCCATAACAAAAGATTGAATTCCTGGCACACTTACAACTCCTAGGTTCGGTTTTAATGTAGTGAAATGATAGTTAGCTATCTTAGGCTTTGCTTTTGTTACAACTGAAAGAAGTGTTGACTTTCCTACGTTAGGAAATCCTAATAGCCCAACATCTGCTAAAAGCTTAAGTTCAAGACCTACCCATCTTTCTTCTCCTGGCATTCCAGGCTCAGCAAAATTAGGCGCCTGTCTTGTTGCAGTAGCAAATTTTGCGTTTCCTTTTCCGCCCTTACCACCTCTACACACCACATACTTATCTCCTGGGTGTGAAAGATCTGCCATCACTTTTTCAGTTTCTATATCTCTGATGATTGTTCCCATTGGAACTTTAATTATTAAATCATCTCCATCTTTTCCGTAGCATTTTGAACCTGCTCCATTAACACCTTTTTCGGCTATAAACTTTTTAGTATATTTAAAGTCTAGAAGTGTAGTCATAGAAGTGTCAACTACAAATATAACGTCTCCACCTCTTCCTCCATCTCCTCCATCTGGACCGCCAAGTGGAACATACTTCTCTCTTCTAAAAGATACTGATCCATGGCCACCGTCTCCAGATTTAACAAAAATTTTAGCTATATCTATAAACATAAGTCATCACCTTACCTTATCTATGTATATTGATACATAATTTCATAATTAAATTTAGAATTTTGGCAAAAGCATTTAAAACCAAGACTATTGCAACTACTTAACAAAGTGAAGTCTAGCTAAAACTAAGCAGACAAAATGCCTGGTAAGCTTTATTATACAAAATTCACTAAGAATTGAACTTATGTATCTTTACCTATATTATTTACAGTAGTAACTTTATTTAATCTTATTAATATGGTAACATATACCAATAAAAAAGAAAAATAAAAAATATATTTCAATTTATATTGTCATAAAAACTATATTAAGTTACCTATAAGATAGACTTAATATAAATTCTTATAAAGTTCAAAATAGTTTGTCTTTAACACTCTAAAAAAGCACCCTTAATATAAGGGTGCTTTTATATTAAAAACTATTCAGCTATTTGTTCAACTTCTACTGGGTAAACAGAAACTTTCTTCTTTTCTTTACCCATTCTTTCGAATTTAACAACTCCATCTACCTTTGCAAATAAAGTGTCGTCTTTACCTTTACCTACATTAGCACCTGTGTGGATCTTTGTTCCTCTTTGTCTAACTAGGATATTTCCAGCAAGAACAAACTCTCCATCAGCTGACTTAACACCAAGTCTTTTGGATTCTGAGTCTCTACCGTTCTTTGAGCTACCTACTCCTTTTTTATGAGCGAACAATTGAAGGTTCATTATTAACATCTGACTACACCTCCTCTTTTAATATATTTATATATTCACGTCGTTTCTTACTTCCAAAACTCTGATCTAAACTTTGAACAATGCTCTCTAAACTAATCTCAAAAGTTTTTAAAAGAATCTGTGCTTTTTCAAGCTCTTCTTTCGACAAACTTCTTAAATCTATGGATAAAAAACCATCATTCAACTCATAATTGACATTGAAACATAATACTTCTGTAAGTCCTATTAATATACTTTGAGAAAGTACAGAAATAGAATTACATACTAAATCATAAGCTTCTCCAACAGCAGAATTTAATTCTTCCCTTGAAAGAGCATGACCTTTAATCTCAAAACCAACTATGTATTCCGAGCTTTTATTAATTACTACTGTAATCATAAATTAAGCTTGGATTGTTTCGATAACTAGCTTAGTGTAAGGTTGTCTATGACCATTTTTTCTTCTGTAGTCTTTCTTTGGTTTGTACTTGAATACTACTATTTTCTTAGCCTTTCCTTGAGCTACAACTTTAGCTACAACCTTTGCACCTTCAACTACTGGCTTACCAACTGTTAACTCTCCATCCTTTGCTACTGCAAGAACTTCTGTAAGCTCAACTGTTGAATCTACTTCAGCATTTAACTTTTCAACGAAGATCACATCTCCTTGTTGAACTCTAAATTGCTTTCCACCTGTCTTAACTACTGCGTACATTAAAAACACCTCCTCATAACGGTCTCGCCACTTCAGGTACACATTACATTAATGTGTTTACTAAAAACCTTTCGTGTGCGGTTTACAAAAGCCATTCTACCATATACGGCATACTTTGTAAAGCGGTTTTTAGAATCAAGATTTAACATCTCAAAACTAACTTATAACTTATATAAAAAATTTAAGGGGATTGGTTTTTTTAATTATTAATTGAGACCATATACTTCTTTACATTTTCAATCTGATTTTTAAATATTAATGGCTCAACCTTATAATATTCAACCGTGTCAACAAAATTTAAATATATATTCCTACTAATTCCATCTATTTCCTTTAGGAACTCAAACATATTTCCTGTAATGCTTTCTTTATACATTGCATTTACTTCCACATAAAAATCTTTTATAGAACTTTCTCCTTCAGCTTTAAGAATTTCATTTCTTATAAGGAGTGTTATATAAGAAAACTTTAACCTTTTTCCGTTACCATTACAAAGATAACACGGTTCCTCTATGTATTCATATATACTTTTTCCCCTTCTTCTTCTAGCAATTTGGATTAGGTTTAACTCAGTAAAAGGATATACGGTAGATTTATTTTTATCTCCTTCTAAAGAATTTTTAAGTGTATTTAAAACTTTTTCCTTAGTGGCATTTTTGTCCATATCAATGAAATCTGCTACAATTATCCCACTTAGATTTCTCACTCTTATCTGTCTTCCTATTTCTACTGCTGCCTCCAAATTAGTCTCTTCTATTGTTTTCTCAAAGGTTCTTGATGTAGTATTTCTTCCTGAATTAACATCTATAACATACATTGCTTCAGTCTTATCAATTACTATGTGTCCACCACATCTCAGATTTATCCTATTGTTTCTAAGACTCAATATCTCTTTTTCAATTCCATAATAGTCAAAAAGAGTTCTATTTTCCTTATGTAAAAGAAGTTCTATATTTTCTTCTTGATTTATATAACTTTCTACTATATTAAAATCTTTAAGAGAATCAACTATTATTCTTCCGGTATCTCTATTTATATTATCTCTTAAAACCTTATTAAGAAGAGAATTCTCACCGTAGAGTTTTTTAGGTTTTAGAGAATAATTAAATTCTCTTTCAATCTTCTTATAGATTTCATTAAGCTCTTTAAATTCTTCCTTTATTGTATTTAAAGAAGCATGCTGGGCATTAGTTCGTACAATTAATCCCATACCATTAATAAGCTTTATCTCTTGTTCTATATCATCCAACTTACTTTTATCTAAAATCTTTTTAGAGAATACTACTCCCTCTCTTTTTGGACTTAATACTATATATTTTCCTGGCAGAGTAAAAAAAGGTGTAACCTTTGCGCCCTTTGTACCAATCTGCTCCTTCACAACCTCTACTAATATTTCATAACCTTTTTTTATGTTATTCATAGTTGAGTCTGTGTACATATAAGCATTTTTTTCAAATCCAATATCAATAAACGCACAGTTTATAGCTGGAACTATATTTTTTATTACTCCTTTATATATTTCTCCAGGAAGAGGTTCATTAGTTTCCTCTTCAATAAAACATTCTGAAAGAGTATTGTTCTCCTTAACTGCTATTCTCAGAAGCTTTTCTCTTCTCTCTATAAAAAGCTCTCTCATAGTTACTCCTCTCAAAATCTAAATATACTGGTATAGTGGAACAAGCTTATTATTTTTATATGCTAACATTTCTTCCCTTTTAATCTCCACAAAAGCATCCTCATTTGACCTCTGAGTATTATGCTTTATGTGATTTGAAAGAAGCTCTGGTGAAAGATGCTCTCTACTTCCACAGCTAAGTATTGCATTAATAATAAGCACATTATCATTAACCCAATACTTCATTTCCTTAACCATATTCTTTATATTTAATGTTTTTTCTCCCTTTTTACTTTTTTTAGTAGTTATCCATTCATCCTTCTTATTAAGTTCTTCTATTTCCTTTTCTACTGTTTCTACATTATCGTATTTTATCTTTATTGTATATCTTGCTGCATCTATAAGTGCCATTGATTGTGGAACTTTCTTTTCATTTGGTATATTTATAACTTTTTTAACTTCTAAAAACTTTATTCCTTGAGGTGAGTTTTCATTTAACCTGTCTCTTACTTCATCTTCTTTAAGTTCTTCTGTAAGAACTATATCCATATATTCTCCAGCAGAGTAAACACCTACAGAAAGAGGGTTAGCAATTGATAAACTCATATGAGGATTAAAGCCCTTTGAATATTCTATAGGTAAATTCCCTCTTCTAATGATTCTTTGTATTGTTCTCATTAAATCTAAGTGTGAAATGAACTTAATTTGGTCTTCTTTAGTAAATTTAATTAGATATCGCACCTTCAAAGCACTTCCCTTCCTTAAAGTTTACATCAATTCCGCAACCTGTACATCCTTTTCTGCAATTTTGAGTTACTACTGCTTTTTTTGCTCTCTCATTTTCAATCTCAATGTACTTTTTATTAACTCCTATATCAATGAAATCCCATGGAAGTATTTCATCGTAGCTTCTCTCTCTATAATTATAAAAATCTCCATCAACATTACACTCTTCCATAGCTTCTTTCCATATTTCAAAATTAAAGTATTCTGACCACCCGTCAAACTTTGCTCCTTTTTCATAAGCTTTTACTAAAACATCACAAAGTTTTCTATCTCCCCTAGCAAATACCCCTTCCATATAAGAAGTCTTTTGCTCATGATAGTTATAATTTATTGATCTTGATTTTATAGCTCCTCTAACTGCATTAATCTTTTCTTGAACTTTATCCATTCTTTCCATAGCTGCCCATTGGAATGGAGTAAATGGCTTTGGTACAAGTATTGATGTACTTACTGTTATTCTTAGCCCTTTATTTCTAATATTCTTAGGTACCTTAAAGTACTCATCCGCAATTTTTTCAGCTAGAAGCCCTATTTCTCTTGCATCTTCTACTTCTTCATATGGAAGTCCAATAATGAAATAAAGTTTTATAGTACTCCATCCAGATTCAAATGCATTCTTTGCAGCTTCTAATATTCTTTCTTCAGTAAGTCCTTTATTTATTACATCTCTCATTCTTTGAGATCCTGCTTCTGGAGCAAAAGTTAATCCTGATTTTCTAACCTTCTGAATCTCCTTAATTAAATCTACTGAAAAAGCATCTACTCTTATAGAAGGAAGAGCTATACCTACATTCTGCTCACTATGTTCTGCTATAAGTTCTGTAACAAGACTTTGAATATCTGAATAATCACAAGTACTTAAAGAAGCTAAAGAAATTTCTTGATATCCTGTAGCCTTAACTAGAGCACTGGCTTGCTCTGTAAGCATTGATCTACTTTTTTCTCTTACAGGTCTATAAATCATACCTGCTTGACAAAATCTACAACCATTCGTACATCCTCTGAATACTTCAAGAACAATTCTATCATGAACTATTTCAGTATATGGAACAATCATATTAGTAGGGAAGGAGACTTTATCAAATTCAGCAATAAACCTTTTCTTAACTACTGGGGGAACATCCTCATATTTAGGCTTAAATTCCTTAATAGTACCATCTTGATTATATGTAACGTCATATAAAGAAGGAACATAAATTCCTCTTATCTTTGAAATTTCCCTTAAGAACTCTTTTTTCTTTCCTTTACCTCTGTACTTTTTATATACATCCAGTACATCATTCATCATCGCTTCTCCCTCACCAAGTTCAAAGAAATCTACGATATCATAAAGCGGCTCTGGATTATAAGCACAAGGACCTCCTGCCATTATTATCGGTTCATCTTCTCCTCTTTCTGAAGCCCTAAGAGTTATTCCTGCTAAATTTAACATATTTAAAATATTTGTATAACTCATTTCATACTGAAGCGTAAATCCTACAAAATCAAACTTGCTTATTGAATCCTTAGTTTCAAGAGCATATAAAGGAATGTTATGATTTCTCATTTGTTCCTCCATATCTGGCCAAGGAGCAAAAACTCTTTCACAATATGTATCTTCTCTTTCATTAATGGTGTGGTAGAGTATTCTTGTTCCTAAATGAGACATTCCAACTTCATAAACGTCTGGAAAACAAAAAGCAAATCTTATGTCAACCATACTTGGGTCTTTAACAACCTGATTTAGTTCTCCACCAATATATCTGGCTGGTTTTTCAACTTTATATAAAATATCATCTGAAATCTTAATCATATTTTTCCTCCTATATCAAATAATCTATTATTATTTATGATATCTATAGCATAAAGAAAGAAGTATATTTCTATACTTCTTTCTTTGTAAATTACATTTATTTATTTTATCACAATGAAACAAATTAACCAATGTTTATTTTCTATCCTATATTTATCTTATCAATATACTATCAGCTATTAAATAATTAATACTCAGTATTTTTCTACCCAACTATTTTTTATCCCTATATATTCCTCTAGAGAAATATTACCGTAAAGCTTAAGTGCTTCAATAAGTTCATCCTCATGGATTATAAATAAAAGTTTCATTTCACCATCCAAAACATAAAAAGTATTAAACTTATTCTTATCCACAAGCCCTAATACATTTACTAAACCTAGCTTATGGTAGACAGATATATCTTTATTATCAATATATCTTTTTTTTAAAAATCTTTTTCTTTTCTTTATGATATCTGCCATGATTATATACATTACCCTTCCTTTTTCTTTATAGGTTATAAAAATTATGAATAGTGATGAAAAAAACAAGCTTAGGTTCAGCTTATGTATAAAAGTTAAAAAAATAAAAAATACTAAAAATACTACTCCTATTATATAACTTAAATATGCTGTTATGTTATACGCTCTCTTATATAACATTTTTGTACTTAATATAATTCTAATAATTCTAGCTCCATCTAGTGGATAAGCGGGAATAAGATTAAAAATTCCAAGTACTAAATTTATTTCCATAGAATTTTCTATAAAGTATCCACCAATGAAATTATTTAACAGGAAAAAAACGAAAGCCATTATTAAATTAGCAATGGGACCTGATAGGCAAATTATGAGTTCCTCTTTTAGCGATAATTCATCAAACTCTGAAAGTTCAATGGTTGTTCCTAAAGGATGAATGTTAAAATTCTCAACTCTTAATCCAAGGCTTTTAGCTACAAAATAATGAAATATCTCATGAAATATTATCCACAAAAAAGCGATAAATATTTTGGCCTTAAACCCTAATATTAAAAATATTAAAAGTTGCGGTATAAGCCATTTACTGAGCTTTATCATTTTCCTCTCCCTAAGGTATTACTAGTTCAAAACAATATAATCCTGTGGCATTTTATTTTCCCCCATATAAATAAAATTAAATATTAAACAAGATTTGCCTAATTTTGAGCTGCTACCACTCTTTGCTATAAGTTCTCCTTTCTCAATTTTATCTCCTTCTTTTCCTATTGTTTCCTTAATACTTCCATACCTTGTTTCTATTCCATTACCATGGTCTATTACTAAGTACTTCCCTATAAGATTTTCTTCTCCAATCTTTTTTATAGTTCCATCAAAAGCCGCAATAATCTCAGTATTCTCTGGAGCCTCAAATACTACTCCGTTGTCCTCCAACTTTTTACCACTTTCTTCATCAATTTTTCCCTGTATTGGCTTGATAAAACTTTCTTTTGTTTTCTCATTTAGAGTTTTATCTCCTGTTACCTTTGACTTAAAAGTTTCAACATAACTTTCAAGATTATCTCTTAAACTCGTATTACTTTTAAATTTTAACTTATCAAGAACTACAGCATAATCTTCTGACATGTATTTCTTATAGTCAAAGTTTTGATTTATTGTTTCCTTAGAAAACTTATAAACTTTTAATGTTTCAGGTGTGTTTACAGTTTTGCACAGTATGACAAATACAAATAAGCATAATACCCCTATTAGTTCTTGGAATAATCTCCTTACCCAAAAACTACTTTCTTTAGTACTTTCTCTGTTACTTCCTTCATAGTTAGCATAAGGAAGATAATTGCCTTGATTTTTTCTTTGTTCTAAAATTTTTGCATAATAACTCTCATATTGATTGTTATACTTCCCCATTTTTATCCTCCCTTTGTTTCATACTTTATAACAAAGTTCATAATATATATATTAAAAATAACTTAATGATATGATATGAATAAAAGAATTTATGCTATATACTGTAATTTAATTTATTCTATATAGATACACAACTTCATAACTGAATTTATAATCGATGATATAGAAGTTCATATTGAATTAAGAATTTTAGGAAAAGTATTGAATGTCGAGGCTATTTTCATGAATTGTTTAAGGAGTAAAGTTGTGTATCTTTAATATTTTAGAAAATAAAAATGAATAGGTATCAAACCTATTCACCTTTAATCAGATTTTGCTATATACAAAAATTTACTTTAATGCTTTTAAAAACACTTCAGCACTCCCTAAGTTAGTTGCAATTGGAACATGATGAACATCACAAACTCTTATTAAAGCTGCTACATCAGGTTCATGTGGTTGTGATGTAAGTGGATCTCTTAAAAATATTATTAAATCCATATTTCCTTCAGCAATTCTTCCGCCTATCTGCTGATCACCGCCAAGAGGGCCTGAAAGAAATCTATACACATCCAAACCTATTTCCTCTTGTATTCTTTTTCCTGTAGTTCCTGTTGCAAAAAGTTTATGTTTTTCAAAAACATTTTTATATCTTTTTACAAATTCAATTAAATCATTTTTCTTTTTATCATGTGCAATGAGTGAAATATTCATAAATATCTCCTTTCTACTAGAAATTTATTTTTTTCTTTCTCATCCCTATGTTCATTATTAAAGCTATTGACATTACTGTTGTTAGTAGAGAACTTCCTCCATAACTTACTAGAGGAAGAGTTATTCCCGTGATTGGCATAAGCCCTATTGTCATACCAATATTTTGAAGTATTCCAAACAAAAAGTATGATGACAACCCTACACAGATTACTGAACCAAAAATATCTTTTGCCTGACGTGCAGTTACAATAAATCTATATATGAGTATCCCATAAAGTATCAGTAGAACTATTGCTCCCATAGTTCCCCAATGCTCTCCTATTACTGCAAAAATAAAATCCGTCTGGCTTTCTGGAACAAATTGAGAGACATAACTAGGAGATGAACCTTCCATTAAATTTAAACCTGTTCCAAAGAATCCTCCAGAACCTATACCTATCATAGATTGTAATAATTGAAGCCCTGAACCTAATTCATCTGCTTCTGGATTTAAGAAGGAAGTAAGTCTTCTCTTTTGGTAATCCTGTATAACCCCCGAATTCCAAACCACTATAATACCTAAAACAAGACTAAAAAGACCTCCACCTATTATCTTCATATCTAATCCTGCACAGAAAAAAATTCCCAAGACTATAAAAAAACATACCATAGTCATTCCCATATCTGGTTGAATAACTATAAGACCAACAGGAATTAAAATATACACAGTCAATATCATAAAATTTCTAAGATTATTAATCTTAAGATCCATTTCCTGAAGCCTTTTAGCAAGCATTAGAATAATCGCTAATTTCGCAAACTCAGATGCCTGCATGGAAAAACCACCAATTCTAATCCATCCTGTTGCACCATTTATGGTTGCACCGTTAAACTTAGTATAAATAAGCAAAACTACTGATATCCAATAAAATATAGGTACAAGATTTTCTAAAAGATTATAATCCCAGAGTAAAATAAGATAAAGAACTATAAGTGAGCCTACAAACCATATTAACTGCTTTTTTGCAAAGAAAGAACCATAACTTAATTTTGTTGTAGAATAAATATTAATTATTCCAAATAAAACTATGGATATAGTTGCAAAGAGGATACTAAAATCTATTTCTTTAAAAAGCTTGGTATCCATCTTTAATTTTTCTAACATGGTACTACCTCCGAAATTTTATATTCAATAAAATTATTATAGCTTATATTAAATAAAAACCAAATGAAAAAGTTGTTAATAAAACAGACAGGCATCGGGCCTGTTCAGTTTTATTCATATTTCACTTTACGAAATGGTGCCAAGTAAAAATGAATAGGTATTAACCTATTCATTTCTAGCCAGATTTCACTTTGTGAAAAGATAGCAAGTAAAAAAGTAGAACCCTTTACAATACTACATACTTAATAAAGATGCACAACTTCACTCCTTAAACAATTCAGTTATGAAGTTGTGTATCTATAAACAAAAATTTATCTTCCCTTTATATTCTTTATTGGAATATTTGCTACTAATGCTGGTGAATTTCCTTCAATTTCACTGCACTTTGTAACTGCGATATCTACATCCTCATTGTCTATTTCAACATATTTTGAAAGTACTTCTAATATCTCTTTCTTTATATTTTCTAAAATTTCCGGAGCTAAATCCCCTCTATCATGAATAAGTATAAGTTTCAACCTATCCTTTGCCACTTCCTTAGGAGTTGGCTTACTTGAAAACATTTTAAGAAAGTCCATACTTTCACCCCCTATTTTCTCTTAAAAAGCTTCTTAAGCGAACTTAGAAAACCTGAAGATTCATTACTTAAATCCATTATAGCAATCTCTTCACCAGTAATTCTTCTAGCTATATTTCTAAATGCTTGTCCTGCTGAAGCCTTTTCATCTAGTACGATTGGTTCTCCCTTATTAGTAGATACAGTAATATTTCTATCATCCGGAACAACACCTAGAAGCTTTACAGATAATGTTTCTATAATGTCAGGAATATCAAGCATATCTCCCTTTTGAGTCATCTCATAATTTAGTCTATTAATTATAACTTGATGATCATCTAACCCCCTTGCATCAAGTTTACCTATAACTCTATCAGCATCTCTTACAGATGTTATTTCAGGATTAACAACTACAACAGCCTTATCGGCTCCAACAATTGCATTTTCAAAACCCTGCTCAATACCTGCTGGACAATCAAGTAATACATAATCGAATTCTTCCTTTAACTCATTTACTAGCTTAAGCATCTGTTGAGGACTTATATCATTTTTATCCTTTGTTTGAGCTGTTGGAAGTAAGCATAAATTCGGGAATCTTTTATCCTTGATTAATGCCTGCTTAGTTCTACATCTGTTTTCTATAACATCTATGATTGTATAAACAATTCTGTTTTCTAATCCCATAAGTACATCAAGATTCCTAAGCCCTGTATCTCCATCTACTACAACAACCTTGTTACCTAAAGCGGCAAGCGCAGTTCCTATGTTGGCTGTAGTAGTAGTTTTTCCAACGCCACCTTTTCCTGAAGTTATAACTATAGATATTCCCATTTTAAAAATCCCTCCATGCTAATATATGTATTTATTAGGTACGTATGGCTCAACAATAATTTCTCCATCTTTAATTTTAGCTACCTCTGGATAACTCGGCTTATCTCCATCCGGTGATATGGTGATAAATCTACCAATCTGAAGAACTTCCGGTTGAAGAGAAAATGCTGCAATAATAGCTTTTATATTGCCATTAGTTCCAGCATGAACATGTCCCCTAATACTACCAAGTACAATTATATTACCGGCTGCAAAAATTTCAGCACCTGAATTAACATCCCCTACTATAACTATATTTCCTGGATAATTAATACTCTGGCCACTTCTTACAGTTTTTCTTAGAAACTTTGTTCTTCCCTCATAAATACCTGAAAATGCTTTACCATCTTTTTCTTCTTTATCATTAAAGATGCAATCCTTAATTAGTATCTCATCAAAAAGGATATCCTTTAATCTTCTCATTTGTCTTTCATTAATATGCTTGAGATCTGTAGTAAGCGTCAAAGTTGCTCCTTTATAGAACTTTTTTCCCGTTTTCAAGCGTTCTATTAAATTTTCAAGCATTTCATCAAAATCTTTAAATTTGTCCATATTTATAACTGCATTTATGCCTTCCTTATTTCCCTTTATGAATATCCCCTCATCAAACATAAAAAACCTCCAAAGTAACTCCCCTTCTTCTCTTATTGTTCAACAAAAGCCGCAGAAATTCCTTCTATTCTTTCATATTTCTATTATATACTTTACTAGACATATCTAAAAGGTTTTTTTTTACAGAAATTTTTCTAATTTTGAAAAAAGTGTAACTTTATGTTTAACCATATAGTTACACTCTGAAGTTATTGCTTTATACTATTATCCTTTTTATCTTCTAGTGGTGGATTAAGCGTATAAGGAAACATTGGTTGGTAGTTGGGAAACTGCTGTTTTATTTCATCCCTAAAATATGTTTCATAAACAGCCCTTGCAATCGGTGCTGCCATGTTTCCTTGGTAACCATCATAGAGTACTGCCGCTACAACTACTTGTGGATTATCTACTGGAGCAAATGATACATAAACTCCATAATCACTTCTTCCATAGTCTTCTTCATCAGTTCTATAAGTAGCTGTACCTGTCTTACCTGCAGTAGAAATTGGAAAATTAATAAAATGATTACTTGCTGTACCATCTCCAGAAGCATTATTTACCATCCACATACCTTCTTTTATTGCTTGCAAGTTTAAAGGCTTTATATCAATTTTATTTAAAGCTTCTGGTTTAAATTCTTCAACTACATTTCCGCTACTATCTGTTATTTTATCCACAAGATGTACTTTATATCGTGTACCACCATTAGCAATTGTTGAAATATAGCTTGCAAGTTGCACTAAAGTAAAATTATTTGCTCCTTGACCTATAGATGCGTTAACAAGCTCAGCAGGTGTATTAATTGCTCCATTTTTATCATATATAAATTGGTCTATAGCAGCTATAACTGCGCTATGAGAATACTTTTTTCCAGTAGAATTATATTCTTTTATTCTACCATTAAATATTTTAGAATTATCTTGTAGTTCATCTAACAATGGTTTTAGATCAGAATTAAGTTTATTTAAATTCTTTGAATTTATCTTAGTACTATCACTATTATCAATAAAATTAATTATAGCATCTTTAATTTTTTGTTTAGTATCTTTAAGTTTATCACTATCGCCATCTTCATTACTAATAATATCTAATGGTACAAAAGAATATGAACCATATGTTCCTTTTTCTAATGCATCAACTAATTCATAACGTTGATAATATAATGCTAGTTTTTTAAAATAGTCATAGTTATAAGTCTGACCAAAACTCTCTCCAATTTCAATTCCAGTAGAAGCCTTTTCATTACTATTAGGATCAGTTCCCATACCAAGCTTCCAAGCATATTTAGCTATTGTATTTAATGCATTTTTATCTGATCCATTTTTTAAATACATTCTCACTGCCATTTCATAGTAATAAAAGTTACATGAAACTGCCAAAGCTCTTTTTAAATCAACAATACCATGTACATGTTCATCTGCTGGGGCCCAAGAACCCAAAATATCCGGATGAGTGTTAAAATACTTACGGTCAGCCATAGTTTCACTAGGAGTTACTACACCTTCTTCTAAAGCTGCCAAGGAAGTTAATGGCTTAAAGGTTGATCCTGGCGGAATCAATCCCATTGTTGCATAATTATAAAACGGCTTTGGATATATATCATATTTATCTTGTCTTGCACCATTATTATCCTTTGGAAACAAATCATCAACAGTTTTATTAAGATTATACTTTGCAATAAACTGCTTTGCAAAGGACTCATAATCAGGAGAAAAAAATTGCTTTGATAACTCTGGCGTTAAAGCTCCTGGTTGTGAAAATATATTTGGATCAAAGCCAGGATAGCTTGCTAAAGCCAATACTCTTCCAGTTTTAGCTTCAATAGCTATAGCAGCGCCTCTTGTTGCGTTAAAGCCTTTGCTTATTTTATAGCCACTTGAACTATACACTTGAGTACTAACATACTTCAGTCTTTCTTCTAGTGTCTTCTCTACTGCATACTGAATATTTTTATCAATAGTCAATTGTATATTCTTACCGGGGCTTGGCTCCAGTTTAAATAACTCTTCAGTCTTTCTTCCCTGCGAGTTAACCTTAACAGTAGTTCCTCCTGTAGTTCCTTTTAAAATTGATTCATAGGCAGATTCAATTCCTGCCTTACCGATTAAATCAGTAGAAACATCATATCCTCTTTCTTCATATCTATTCTTCTTACTACTATCAATAGAGGAAACATAACCTAAAACGGATGATGCTAATGATCCATAAGGATATTCTCTCGTAGGTTCCATTGTTACATCTATGCCAGGAAGATCATTAAGTTTTTGATAGAATATAAAAGCTGTATCTTTCTTATTAATATTAGCTATTGTTACAGGCTTAAAACCTGAAAAGCTCTGCATTTTTATAGCATCTTTAACAAGCATATATCTTCTAATATCAGCCATAGAATACTTTTCTAAAAGCTTTGCCGTTATTTCTTCTCCGCTCATTTTATTAAACTTTTTTGCTTCATCATCTGAAGGATTTAACAAGCCATAAAGTTTATAGAATTTAACTAAATAATAAAAGGTATCATCTGCAGACATTTTCATTAATTCATCATCAATCTTTGATTCCTCTTCTTCTGTTAACTCCTCTTGTTTTCTAGGAAATAGCTTCTTCTTTAATTCATCATTAAGCCCTCTATCTCTTTTAAATCTTATTTCTAAAGCTCGTTTAGAATCATCTGATGAAACATTAAAATCAAAATATGGCTCATTCTTATCATTAATCTCTAATTTAAAGTCATCTTGCTGTTTTTCTCCATTTTCATCTAACAACTTAAAAACCTTACTCATAGTTAAGTAAAAATTATTATAAGATTCAGTTGTTTGAGTAAAAGTTAATACATATGTTTGTATATTTGTAGCAAGCAAATTACCGTTAACATCATATATCTTTCCTCTCGGAGCTTTTTCAGGCAAAAATCTTCTTGCTGATGTATTAGCTCTATCTTTATAATCTTCATACTTATAAACTTGAAGGTATATGAGTCTTGAAATAATTGCAGAAAAAATTATAAACATGATGACTATCATAACATTAAATCTGTTTATCTTTTTCTTTTTTTTTGCATTGTTCATATAATCACCTATTTTTTATTGAATTTCCACTGTTCCTTCATATAATCTCTATTTGAGAATCTATATATTCTTTTATACATAAAGAAAACAATTAACATATTATAAATAGCACTAACTAATACCCTACTGTCAAAAATCATTGTTACCTTTAATAAATATAACATTATAAATATAATAATATACTTTAATATTGTTAAAGAGAATGCTGAAAATACTGGTATAAATCTTTTATGTTTAAAGATATTTTCACCAATATAAGCTGCTATAAGGCAAATGAAGAGATTTATAAAAGCATTTACCCCATAAAATTTGTAAAAATAAATATCCTGTAAAAGTCCACTGAAAACTCCTATAATTACGGCCTCTTCCATACCATTTATTATAGAGTAGGAAAGAATAAAGCAAAATAAAAGACTAGGATAAACTGTTTTAATAGCAAAAAAGGGCATAACGCTATTATCAAGAACTAAAAGTATAATACATATTAATGCCAATATAAATCTTTTCATATTTTTACCCTCTTAATACCTTACTTCCCCTCTAATTTCTTTAGGTACTACAACAAATATTTCTTCAAGCTTATTAAAATCAACATATGGTTTAATAATAGCACTTTTCATAACCTTAATTTCATCTGATTCTATAGATATTACTTGACCAATCCTTATATCCTTAGGATAGAGTCCTCCAAGACCTGATGTTGTAATTATATCTCCTTCTTTTATTTCAGAATCTAGTGGAAGAAAATGTATTTTAGCTAAAAGATTATTGTTATCCTTATATCCCTTTACTATTCCAGTAGTTTCTCCAGTACTTTGAACTAATGCACTTACTGCAAGATTTTCATTTACTAAAGATTGTACCTTTGACCAATTAATATTTACTTCTATTATTTGACCAACTAATCCTTCTGGAGAAATAACTACCATATCCTTTGTCAGACCATCCTTAGTACCTCTGTCAATTATATATCCATCTAATATACTACCGCCTATTTTCCCTATAATATGAGTACCAATATAATTATACTCAGCTCTTTGATTTTTAAAGTCAAGCATACCTCTTAATCTGTCATTTTCATTTTTCAAGTTGTTATATTCTATTAATTTATTTTCTAAGTCAATATTTTTCTTCTTTAATTCTTTATTTTCTGTTTTAACTTTTGAAAAATTAAAGATAAAACTCATACTACCTTTTATTTTATCTCCAAATGTATAAGTAACCTCCTGTACTGGGTTTAAAACTGCACCTGTAGCACCTGCAATATAACTTCCATTGTCCCTCTTGACATTATAACTAATTATTGTTAAAAAGCTAACTGACAGTACTATAACAGTTACTGCCAGTTTATTTCTTAAGAAATTCATGTTATCCTCTTTGTTGTTGTGCTATAAAATCAAATTTATCAAGAGCTTTACCTGCTCCAAGAGCTACACAGTCAAGAGGTGATTCTGCTATATGTACAGGCATATGAGTTTCGTGGTTAATTAAAACATCAAGACCTCTTAGGTAAGCTCCTCCACCTGCAAGCATTATTCCCTTATCCATAATATCTGCTGCTAATTCTGGTGGTGTCTTTTCTAATGTAGTTTTTATAGCTTCTATAATAGCAGCTACTGGTTCTTTTAAGGCATCTCTTATTTGTACTTCATTTATTTCTATTGTTTTCGGAAGTCCTGATATTAAATCTCTTCCTTTAATTTGCATAGTTTTTTCTTCTTCTTCTTCAGTAGCAAATGCTGAGCCTATTTCCATCTTTATTTGTTCAGAAGTTCTCTCACCTATCATTAGGTTATATTCTCTTTTAATATAACTTATTATTGCTTGGTCTAATTCATCTCCAGCGACTCTTAAAGATTTACTTGTTACTATTCCACCTAAGGAAACAACAGCAACCTCCGTAGTTCCTCCACCAATATCAACAATCATACTTCCAGTTGGCTCATCTACTGGAAGTCCAGCCCCTATAGCAGCTGCCATCGGTTCTTCCATTAACACAACTTCCCTAGCACCAGCTTGCTTTGTTGCTTCTTCAATAGCTCTTCTTTCTACCTCAGTCACACCTGATGGAAAGCAAACTATTATCCTTGGGCTAGTAAAAGCACTTTTATTAGTGATTTTTTCGATGAACTTTTTAAGCATCATTTGAGTTACATCAAAATCAGCAATAACTCCATCCTTTAATGGTCTTATTGCAACAATGTTACCTGGTGTTCTACCTATCATTTGTTTTGCCTCGGCACCAACTGCCAGTGGCCTCTTTGTTACATTATTAATTGCAACAACTGAAGGTTCTCTTAAAACAATTCCTTTTCCTTTAACATATACAAGGGTATTAGCGGTACCCAAATCAATCCCCATATCCTTAGTCATTCCAAATAATCCCATGTTAATTCCCCTTTCAGTTTAAATTATTCCTTTTTCCTTTAAACTTATAAACTCTCGATCGCCTATTATTAAATGATCGATTAACTCAATTCCTATCAGTTTTCCACATTCTTTTATCCTCAAGGTTATATTAACATCCTCCTTACTTGGAGTTGGATCTCCAGAAGGATGATTATGACATATTATTATTGAAGCTGCACTCTTTTTTATAGCCTCTAAGAAAACTTCTCTTGGATGGACTATAGATGAATTTAAGCTTCCTTTAAATACATCTTTAATAGCTATTACACCATTTTTAGTGTTAAGCATTATCAGCTTTAAAACCTCCTGCTTAAGACATATCATATCGTTCATTACAAGATCAGCAACAGCCTTTGGATTAGTTATTTTTAAATCTTCTCCTGATTTAAAACTTTTGAATCTTCTAAAAAGCTCGCAAAGAGCTAAAATTTGTGCAGTTTTTGCTTCTTTTATACCTTTTACCTTCATAAGGTCTTTGGGGGAAGCATTTAGAAGCCCATTTAATCCATCAACCTGCTCTAAAATTCTTAAGCTAAGAGAAATAACATTCTCTTTTGAAGTTCCAGTTCTTAATATTAATGCTAAAAGTTCATGATTATTTAAGCATTCTGCACCATATCGCATAAGCTTTTCTTGAGGTCGTTCATTCTGGGGAATATCTATAATCTTAAGGTATTCTTTCATAATTGTTCTCCTTTTCTTTAATTCCCCTTCGATCCCCTTTTTAAATATATATTTCCTTTAGCATTCTATTTAATTTATTTAAAGGAAGTCCCACTACGTTATAGTAGCAACCTTTAATTTCTTCAACAAAAACTCCTCCAAACCCCTGTATGCCATAAGCTCCAGCCTTATCCATAGGCTCTTTTGTGCTTATATACTTATTAATTTCATCATCAGTGAGTTTAGAAAACTTAACATCAGTACAAACTACCTCAGATATAGTTTTTTTATTGCTGGTATTTATAATAGTTATACCAGAATAAACCTGATGAGTATTTCCACTGAGTATTTTTAGCATATTATAAGCATGTAATTCAGTCTTAGGTTTTCCTAAGACTTCTCCTCCTAAACTAACAACTGTATCTGCTGCTATAATAATAGAAGGTTCACTAATCTTTTGTTCCACATCCTTTGCCTTCCCCAAAGATAACTCTTTAACATATAGAGATACATCTCCTTTAAAAGGCACTTTATCTTCATCAAAATCAGATACTATGATGTCATAGTCACTTATAATTCTAACCAAAAGTTCTTTTCTTCTTTCTGATGCAGAAGCAAGTATTATCCTCAAGATATCACATCCTAATATTTTCTATAGAGTGTTATAGCCAAAATCACACCAATAATTGATAAAATATTTATATTAAACATAAAACCTATTGTTAAAATAAATACTTTTAAATCTAAAGTTACTGGCGTTGGAAGTCCAATTTGATAGGAATTCTTTAAAAAAGATAGTTCTGAAAATTTTATCGCTAAAAATTCTCCAGAAAGACTTCCTATTAAAAGTCCAATAAATATCATAAGTATTAAAATTCCTATACCTTTATCTCCTGATTTCAAGCTTACCCCCACCTTGCAATTACATCTTATATAGTTTATCACTTAATATTCTTCATAACAAGAGTCTTTAATTTTTTTTAAAACTTTTTTATTTTATTGTAAATAAAATGAAGCTATGGCAAAATAACCAAAGCTTCTTTGATAATATCATTCACCTAACTTTAAATGGATTTAACACTTTAAATATTGCATTATAACATCCTTCTAAATTTTCCCTACTAATTTCTTCTGGGAGTTCATTAATATTTTTCTTGAACTCCCTAAAAACTTCTATATTTTCACTTTTTGAATCTTCTTTAAGACTATTTGTCCATGCTTTAAACTCTGAAGTCTTAACACTTTTCACATCTTTTTCTTCTAACTTATGAAGTATTTGTAGATATCCACTTACCATTTCTCCAATTTCACTAGTGCATAAATCTTTTTTTGCAACTTGAAAGGTTATTTTCAAATTGTTTATTCCCTCTGTAGTAAGTTGTTTAGAAAGCTTGTCTGCCTCCTCTGCTGTACCGAAATAAACACCTACTCGTATCTTATCATTATCTATTAAATAAAAAGTATTATACCGTTCCTTTAATTGATTTCTTACCTCTTCAGCATTTTCTTTTTTAGCGTAAAATCCACATTGAACAAAAATAAAACTTAAACCTTCCTCCTTACTATTTTGTATAGAGGAATTATTAATTGGTGCTATGCTTTTTTTCGGAACTATATTTCCATTAAAAATTATTTTCGCTAAAATAGTTCCAACAATCACTGCAGTAATTATTATCATTCCAAAAAACACAAAAATTTTACTACTCTCCTTTTTTCTCCTTCTCAAATCATACCTTGTATATTTCACCGCATCACACCCCCCACCTTTTTTTGTTTTCATAGATATTTTTATTTATTTTTTAATAAATATATGACAATAAAAAAATAAAAAGTATATTGAATGAGTTTATTCAATGAGTTTATAATAAAGCTGAACAGGCTCAAGCCTGCTCAGTTTTAGCTAGATTTCACTTTGTGAAATGGCAACTGATCAAAGCAAATTATATTTCTCTATAAATACTATTTATTATAAAAAACATTATTTATCCAATAAATTTATATAAGTATAAAACTCCGGTTTTCCTAAACTTCTTGTAGATAATAATCCACCATGATAATCAGATCCTCCAGTAATTAAAAGACCATGATTTTCGCAGTATTCAACACAGCGCTTTGTAATCTCGTTGTCATGATGTGGATGATAGCACTCAACACCTTCTATATCCCAATTTCTAAACATATCAAGCATTTCATATAAATCAAACTGGGACTTTGAATATCTAGGATGAGCAAGAACAGGAATGCCTCTTGCAGATTTTATTGTATCAATTACCACCTTGGGCTCAGGAAACTTTGGAAATATAAGCATTCTTTCCTCTGTAAATACTTTTCCGAAATACTCCTCTACACCACTACATACACCCTTATCAATCAAAAAATTTAAGGTTTTCCATCCTCCTCGAGCAGGTTCATGTTCATAACTTAGATATTCATCATAATCAAGCTCAAAACCATGTTTTATGAGCATTTTTATAGAATCATCATCCTTCTTCTGAAGAAGATATTCATTGTTTTTTATAAGCTTCAATAGTTTTTCATCATTAACATCAAAATTATAAGCTAAAATATGAAGCAACTCTCCTTTATAGATGCTTGATATTTCTACTCCTGGTATAAACTTTATTCCCTCTAGTGCTGCAAGTTCCTTTAACTTTGTAATACTTCCAATAGTATCATGATCCGTAACTGAAAAAAGTTTTATGTCTCCTTGCTTTATATTATCTACAACTTCCTCTGGAGTTAGAGTACCATCCGAAGCTCTTGTATGCATGTGCAAATCTGCTTTTATAACGTCCATAAACTCACCCCTAGCTTATTCTAATCTCTCTATTAATTTATGAATTTGTGTTACTATAAATGTATTAAAGGGATGACCTTTAGTCATCCCTTTAATATTATTTTGTCATTTTAATTCTTTTAATACATTTAATAAGAAGTCCCACACATTTTTTACAGAAGATATGCTTAAGTGTTCATTTGGAGTATGAACATCATACATGTTTGGTCCAAAAGAAATCATATCCACATCTGCCCCTAATCTTTCTGTAAATAATCCACATTCTAGTCCTGCATGAATTGCTAGTATTTTTGCATCTTCTCCTGTCATTTCTTTATAAACCCTTTGACATATAGTTCTTATTTTAGAATTTGCATTATACTTCCATTCCGGATAATTTCCTGTAGTGGAAAGTTCTGCCCCAAGAAGTTCCGCTATTAATCTTGTTCTTACTATTAGTTCCTCTTTTAATGAACCTACAGAACTTCTTGCGGAACTGTCATATTCAACCAAAATATCTGTTGTGGTTACAACACCTAAGTTAGTAGAACTTTCAACAAGCCCTTCAATATCCATGCTCATTGTATTTACTCCATTAGGTATTAAATACAATAGTTTTACTGCATTTTCAGTAGTATACTTTGAGAATATTTTATCATATTTTTCATCTAAAGCCTCACACTCAACTCTGATACCTGAATCAGATGTACTTAACTCATTTTTAAGAGTTTTATTCCAGAACTCTATTCTTTCTTTCACTAACTCAACTTTGTCTTTTTCAACTAGTAGCCTTGCATCGTGCTCTCTAGGAATAGCATTATTCTTTGATCCACCATTTAATGAAGCTAATCTAAAATCTATGGTTTGAAGTAAATCAATAAGTATTCTTCCCATAATCTTATTCGAGTTTCCTCTTTCCCGGTTAATCTCCATTCCTGAGTGTCCTCCCTTTAGCCCTCTTACTCTTATTTCTAAGAGAACTAAATTCTTCTCCTTAGGCTCTTCCCATTGAATATCTAAAGAAACCTTATTTCTTATTCCGCCTGCACAGCTTACAAGAAGATACCCTTCCTCTTCTGAATCTAAGTTTATTAAAATTTTCCCCTTAAGATGCTGTGGATTAACAGTCATGGCACCGCCCATTCCTGTCTCTTCATCAGTAGTAATAAATATCTCTAATGGGGGATGATCAATATCATTTGAAGCAAGAATAGCTAATGCATAAGCTACAGCAATACCATTATCTGCACCAAGAGTTGTTCCTGTAGCATAAATATAATCCCCATCTATTGTAAGCTTTATAGGATCATTTTGAAAATCATGTATAGTATCCTTATTTTTTTCACATACCATGTCCATGTGACCTTGAAGTATAACAGTTGGTGCATTTTCATATCCTGATGTGCCTGATTTCTTTATAATAACATTTAATGCTGAATCCTGAATAACTTCTAATCCTAATTTTTTTCCAATCCCTACGAGATAATCACTAATTTGTTTTTCATTGCCTGATCCTCTTGGAATTGCAGAAATTTCTTCAAAATACTTAAATACATCTCTTGGATGCAAATCTGCTAATATTTCCATAGTTCATCTTCCTTTCAAGAAAATTATGGTAAAATAAACTTATAATAAAATATTATATAGTAATATACTACAATATTCTAGTTTACATAATAACTTAACATATATACTATCATAGAATAAATTTACAAATAAATAAAAGTGACCAAGCATCGAGCCTGCTGAGTCTTAGCGAATTTCACTTCCTCAAATATCAAGGAATTAATCCTAAAATTAACAAAAAATTTTAGATTAATATAATTTTAAGTATAGTAAATACTTATAATGAGGTGGTTATATGCAAAAAACAAAAATGATTTTTACAATTGGCCCTGCTAGTGAAAAAGAGCAGATACTTAGAGAATTTATAAAAATTGGAATGACTGCTGCAAGACTTAATTTTTCTCATGGAACTCATGAGGATCATAAAAAGAAAATTCAGCTTATAAAAAAGCTTCGAGAAGAGCTAAATACGCCTACAGCTATACTTCTAGATATTAAAGGACCTAAGATTAGAACTCATAATTTTATAAATGATGGTGTAGCTTTGAACGAAGGTGATCCTTTTACCTTTAGATGTGATGGAGAAATTTTAGGTGATAATAAACAATGTTCTATATCTTATGATGGATTATGTAAAGATATTAAATCAGGAGACAGTATACTTGTAGATGATGGACTTTTAGAATTTAGAGTAAATGACGTAAAAGGTGCAGAAATCATCTGTGAGGTTGTAGTTGGAGGAACTATAAAAAATCACAAAGGAGTTAATGTACCTAATGTCATCATAAGATTAGAAGCTATAACCGAAAAGGATATAGATGACTTAATATTTGGATGTAAAATGGAGGTAGATTTTGTTGCAGCTTCCTTTATAAGAAAGTCAACCGATGTTTTAGAAATTAGGAAAATCCTAGATAAAAATGGAGGAAACCATATAAAAATAATTGCAAAAATTGAAAATCAAGAAGGCGTTAATAATATAGATTCAATAATTGAAGTTGCAGATGGTATAATGGTTGCTAGAGGTGATATGGGAGTAGAAATTCCTATTGAAAAAGTACCTTTAATTCAAAAGTCAATTATTAAAAAGTGTAATGAGGCTGGAAAAATAGTAATTACAGCAACACAAATGCTAGACTCAATGATTAGAAATTCAAGACCTACAAGAGCAGAAGCTTGTGATATTTGTAATGCTATTTTTGATGGAACAGATGCAATAATGCTTAGTGGCGAAAGTGCGTCTGGAAATTATCCTATTGAAGCAGCTTCCACTATGTCAAGGATTGCAAAAGAAACAGAAGAACATTTAGATTATGAAAATATTATAAATAAATTAAGAGAACCTAGTCTTTCAGCATTTGGTGATGCCATAAGTTACTCAGCTGCTAAAACAGCTCTAAAACTTCCTACAAAAGCTATAGTGGCAGCAACCCAAAGTGGAGCTACAGCAAGACTTTTATCTAAATACAGACCAAGCTGCCCTATAATAGCTATTACTCCTTGTGAAAAAGTAATGAGAAGCCTTGTACTAAATTTTGGAGTAAAACCAAAACTTTGTCAGATGTTTTCTACTACTGATGAAATAATAAAAGAGGCTAAATTAGTAGTTAAAGAAAATGATATTGCCACCGAAGGAGATACCATATTAATTGCAGCAGGTATGCCGACATCCCATACTGGTGGAACAAATATGCTAAAAATTGAAAAAGTTTAATATAAAACCACAACACAAATAAAGATAGGTTATAAACCTATCTTTATTAATATATTTAAAATTATTATTTTAAGTCTTTAAATATATCACCAAATAAATCTGCTAAATTAGTTCCATTATCTTCATCATTATATTTTAAATATTCTTTTGAAGTTTCTACTGCATCCTTAATACTTAAGCTAATCTTATGATTTTTTTCATCAATATCTAATATTTTAACTCTTACCATCTGTTCTATAGAAAGCACATCAGACGGTTTTGCAATATTTTCTTGTGATATTTCTGCAAGATGTACAAGTCCTTCTACTCCTGGTTCTATTTCAACAAAAGCTCCAAAGTTCATAAACTTTGTAACTCTACCTTCAACAATTGTATTATTGTTATATTTTATATGAATATCATCCCATGGATTCTTAGATACATCCTTGAGTGCAAGTGAAATTCTTCCTTTTTTCTCATCAAAATCTTGAACAAATACCTCAACATCATCTCCTACTGAGACTATCTCTGAAGGTTCACTTACTCTTTTCCATGACAAATCAGAAATGTGAATGAGTCCTTCAACCCCCCCAATATCAACAAAAGCTCCAAACTTAACAATTCTAACAACCTTACCTTTTCTCTTTTCACCCTTTCTTAATGACTTCCATAAAACTTCCTTAGCTTTTTCTCTTTCTTCTTTTTCAACTGCTCTTTTTGAAACTACTATTTTATTCTTATTCTTATCAAGTTCAATTATCTTTACATCAAACTTCTGTCCAACCATTGCATTTAAGTTATCTCTATACAAAAGTGAGGTTTGAGAAGCTGGCATAAATACTCTTATTCCATTATAGTAACCTACAACCCCTCCTTTAACCTCTTCTTTAATAATTACTGATATTAACTCGCTATTTTTCTCTGCATTATATAAATCTTCCCATACC
This sequence comes from Clostridium polyendosporum, assembly GCF_018332455.1. Taxonomy (GTDB): domain Bacteria; phylum Bacillota; class Clostridia; order Clostridiales; family Clostridiaceae; genus Clostridium_AY; species Clostridium_AY polyendosporum. Next base: position 43,820 of record NZ_BOPZ01000014.1, on the reverse strand, counting down.
TTCACAGCGTCAGCTTGCTTCTTAGAAAGCAGTACATTTCCTTCTCCATCATCAGCACTTAATACCATTACATCTATAATATCATCAACACTAATAATATCTGATGGTTTAATATCACTATCCTCAGATAATTCTGACTTTGAAATTATTCCATCAGCAAAATAATTTATATTTACGAAGACTTCTTCATCTGTAACCTTAATAACTTTTCCTTTTATAATTTCTCCAGTATAAATCTTATTAAAGTCATAATTCTTCATCACCTTATCCATTGATATATCTTCAAATTGCTCTTTTTCCATGATATCCTCCTGATTTATCCATAATTTTCTATAAATTATTTTATCGTAATAAATAATTTTACACAACAACGTTCTATGATACATTGGTTAATTTATTCAAACAAATTATAATTTTTAAAACAGTATGTTATAATTCTAGTAATAGTATTAATTTTACTAAAATATTTTATAATGCTAAGAGTAATAAATACTACATATTAATAAATGTAACTTTGTAAAGATACATAACTTCAATCCTTAAACGATTAATGAAAATAACCTCTACATGCAATTCTTTTTCATTAATATAGATTCAATTATGAAAGTGTGTATCTATAACAAAACGCATAAGAAAAATGAAGATATTTAAAGAAATAAAAAGGTATCATAATACCCACGCATAAAATGGTATATTTTACACCAATATGTATTATTTCAAATGTTGTTATATGGTATATAATACTATATAATTAAAACATCGCATCCGATATCTTTGGGGAGGTGATTAATATCAATAAAAATAAAAAGCGCTTTTTATTTGGCTTAGTTCTTACATTTATATTTACATTTGCTAGTTTTTCAATTGATGCTTTAAATATTTTTGGTACAGGCAACAATACAACCATTGCGTATGCTGCTTCAAAAGGGGGTAAATCATCTGGAGGATTTAAGTCTAGTTCTTCCTTTAGTTCTTCAAAATCCTCCAGTAGTAAATTTAAATCAGGTTCCTTTTCAGGATCCAATTCATCAAGCAGTTCCTCGCCATCAAAAATAAATAGTGGATCAAAATCATCTACAAGCGGTTATAAATCTGGCTCTTTCTCTAATTCTACAAACTCAGGTAGTTCGAGTGGTAGTGATTATAAATCAGGATCATCTTCAAATTCACCTTCCCAGCCACCAAACTATCAAGAATCAAAGAAGAGCTATATTCCAATACCAATACCTTGGTCCTTTGGGAGAAGCAATTCATCATTTTTTACAAGACCATTTTACTCTTATAGTTCTCCCTATAATATAGTGAGCACTATGATTAAGATTTTTATAATTTTTATTATTATCATAATATTAATAAAATTAATCAAAAAGTTTATGAGAAGAAAATAATTTTGGAGGTAATTTTTATGGGACTTTTTTCAAGAATATCGAACATTTTCAAAGCAAAGGTTAATGATACTTTAGACAATGTTGAGAATCCAATTCAGCTATTAGATCAAAAAATAAGAGATATGGAAGAAAACTTAAATAAGGCAAAACTTTCTTCAGCTCAAATCCTTGGAAATGTTCATGAAATTGAAAAGAAGATGAACATTTCAAAAAAAGAATCAGCAGATTACGATGAAAAGGTAAAGCTCGCTCTTTCAAAAGGTAATGAAGAATTAGCTAAAAAGGCTCTTCAAAGAAAACTTGAATTAGATAAAAAATATGAATCATTAAAAAGCAGTTATAATGAAGCAGCTGCTAAAGCTGAGCATATAAAGAAAAACCTAAGAGCTCTGGAAGAAGAAATAGAAAAAACTAGGCATTATAGAGATGAAGCTGCTGCCAGATTTAATAATGCTGAAGCTTCTAAGAAGGTTAATGAAATACTCGCTAATGTACAAACTAAAAACAATTCAATTTCTATTGATGATATAGAAAGAAAGATTCAAAGAAAAGAATCTCTTGCTGAAGGTCTTGGAGAATTAAAAGATATTGATAACTTAGATAAGGAGTTTGAAGCTCTTGAATCAGTAGATTTGGATCTTGAACTTGAAAAATATAAAAACAAGCAATAATAGGTGACTGTTATGAGTAGAGACTTAGAATTCATTAAGCAAGATAAAGACCGTTGGGGTAAGGTATATATTGATATTTCTTATGCTGTAGACAACGTAGCACCCTTTCTTTCAGAGAAAACCTTAAAAATAAGAAAATATTATTCCAAAAAAGATGTACTAAAAAAGTATATTAATCTTCTAGAAAGTGCAGAAAGTGAAAATACAAAAAGCTCTTTTTTAAAAGGATTGTTTGGAGGTAATAAATATGAAACTTTATTAACCTCCTATAAGAGAGATTATAGTGAAGACTTTGATCAACTGGAAAAGTGCTCGAAGTGCGCTTGCTTAAATTGCATAAAAGAATGTAATTTTAACACTTGCCTCGGCTGCCGAAGAAATTCACTTATAAAAAAATGCGATCATGAAAAAATAAATATAACTTATCATGATAATTTCACTCTAGAACTTACAAATAACAATAATGGTAGAGCGTCTAAATATAAGGTTCTTGCTACACTACAGGATTGTGAACTTCAACGACAGTACATTATAATTGAAAATCTTTTTGATAACAATGATAAGTTTATACTTTACTATTACCCTGGCATTTCAGAAGATAGTTATGGAGAAATTACAGATTCCAAAGAATTTGATTTTGTTGTAGAGACACTTGAATCAGCAAATCTATAAAAAGAGGCTGTGACAAGAATAACTCATCCTATAAGTTTATATTATGCATACATTTTATAACTAAGAAGAGTGAAAGGGCATCAAACATTTTCACTCTTCTTAGATTTCACTTCGTGAAATGACAGCATAAAAGACCAGTATTGAACATTATGTTGATATTTCAATACTGGTTTTCTAACTAAATTTAAGTGTCTATAATATATTTATTGAATTCTACTAATTCTTAATTATCTATTTGACTTTTAAGTCTTTTAAAACAGTAATTTATTATATCACTTCTTTTAATTATTCCAATGAAAATTCCATTATCGTCCACTACAGGCACAAAATTCTGAGACACTGCTAAGGATATTATATTTTCTATATCTGCATCGATATAAACACTATTGTGATTCACCCTTCTTGGAATCTCTCTCACCTTAACATTATTGGTATCCTTAAAATTTAACTCTGGTGTATTCTTAAGTTTCCAAAGAAGATCACCTTCAGTAAGAGTACCAACGTACTTCCCCGTTTTATCTATGATAGGAATAGCTGTGTAGCCATGGTGTTCCATTCTTTCCATAACCTGTCTCATAGTTGAATCAATATTTTCGTAAATAACCTCATTCTTAGGCGTTAGAAAAAATGCTATATTCATATTTTTTCCTTTCTAATCTATTATATTGTTTGAGAGACTCTTCAATATTATATTATCATATTTTTATTGTAAATGTTATACTTTAGGACAATATTTTCAATTTCTTAATTTTTACCTAACTTTCTTTACAATTTAATACATTTAAATAAATTATTGTTTTTTCTTTATATATTTTGCATAATCTCTATATTTTTTATTAACACTAAATTTAAAATTGGAGTTGATTATATGCCTTTAGTTAGTTATTATGCACCTAAACATTGCTATAATTTTCATATACAATATAAACTTACTAACTTATCTATTGAAAGCCTAAAAAAAGACGATACTACTGGTATATTTGAGTACTATGAATCAGATAAACGATGCCTTAAACAAATTAATGATATAAGACAGAAATATAATCTCCCTCCCTTTTCTACAGAAGAAAAATTAAAGGAATTATCTTATATTTATGCTGTTAATCTAGCAATTGGATTAAACAAAATTGAACCTAATTTTATAAATCCTAAAAAAGAAACGGGAAACACAGCGTGCATATACAGGCAGGTTTATATATATCCCTATATGTTAGATGAAAGGCTTATTGCATATACTCTATATGAAAATTATAAATCTCAAATATTAAATACTAAATTTACAAAATCAGGGATCTCCATCATTAGAAAGGGTGATATTATCTTAGCTGTCGCATATTTTTCAAATTAAAAGGCAAACTCTTTCAGTTTGCCTTCTCAAATTTATAGGAATAATCCATATATTCTAAATCATTTAATACAGTGTTAATGTTATTATAAACTTCTTCTCCACTTAAAGTTCTTTTAATCATAACTTCTTGAAGAATCTTACTATTACATTTAGGACACTTACCGATAGCCATAAACCTCCAATTAAAGAGTTTCAATGGTTTTTCAATGGCAACCTCAATCTTGCACTTAGGACATTTAAATTCTACTTTAGTATTATCTATATGGTAATTTTGTAGATCTTTTATCATAATTGCTGGCATATTATAAATATCTCTTACAATATAATTTTTTACTATTCTTCCATTAAACAATCTCTTAAATACCTCAAATGTATAAAGAGCATCATTTAGGGCATCATGAAGCTTAGATTCATCAATCCTAATCTTTAACTCCTCAAGAGCACTTTTTAGACTTAAACATTTTTTATGTGCTAGTACCTTGGTTACATACTCTTGAATATCTATATATTCCCTTAACCAATCTATATTACTATATTTATGATATATAGCATTTTTTATTATTTCAGCAATATCATCCTTTGCCCAAGAGCAAATTATCGAGTCATTACCTACAAACTTCTTAAATTCTTCCATAGCTTCACAAAATGAAACACCATATTCTAAATCCTCCTGCTTAATGCCGGTAATTTGAGTTATCTTAGGATTTATAATTTTAAATACTGATGGTTTAATATATCTTTTAAATTCTCCAATTTTATTTATCATTCTATCAAGCTTAACCGCACCTATTTGTATTATTTCATTATCTAGACTTATATTCTTTAACTCACTGTGTTCCTCATAAATGTTAGGATAGTATTTAGTTATATTTCTTAAATTATTAAACTCTAAATCTATGATTACATATCCCATAGCTTACATCCCCTCAAAATTTACTCATAATATAATTATGCCATAAAATAGAAATCATTTCACTTACTATTAAGAAAAAATTGGTAAATTAGGATATTGTAGGTTTCCTAATTTACCAATTATCTTTTCTTTACTATTCCTACTACAACCCCTAAAATTACAACTTCTTTATCTACTAGTGATATAAATAAATATTTTGAATTCTTAGGCATTAAATATGGAATTCTCTCTTTTAAATTTAACCTTTTTAATGTAGGACTTCCATCCTTAAACAATTCAGTTATAAAGTTGTTTATGTATATACTAAATATTAGTCCATAATTCTACACTTCTTTTAACTAATTCACTATGTCTGCTTTTTAGTATTTCTATATCCCAATCCTTAAAATTTAAGATTTCCTTTGTTATAGCAAAATCACCCTTTTTAGAAATGTATTGTTCCACTTTCTGTGCAAAAGCCTTATTATTTGCCTTTGTATTCTTTGTTCCGTTTATGATAACCAAGTTACCTAACCTATTTGCCCAATTTCTTCTCTGTTCTGTAGAGAAGTTAGTTACCCAATATGCATCCTTAGCGTTTCTTGGTAATATATGCTCAAGCATTATCTTATCACTATACTGCATATCATCTTTACTTCTTAGCTCTATATCTAATCTAACTAATATATACTTTGGTATCATCATTCTTCCCTTACTATAGAATTCTATATCATTTAATGAATTCTCAAAGTAAACCCTAGTCCTTTCTAAATCACCAACAAATACATCACTCTTTAGTACGTCTTCACCTATTGATGATGCATCTATAGCTTCAAGAATACTGTATACTCTTGAAAGTCTGTCTGCAAAGGAATTTCCATTAATCCAATCAATGGTTATTCTCTTCTCAAGAACTTTTAAAAACTCAAAGGTTAGATTATCATTATTGAACTTTTCTACAAAGCTAATTACTGCAGCCATCCATTCATCAAAAGGAAGAAAGTCCTTCATAACTAAAACTAGTTTTTTATAATAGATATCTTTTTCTTTATCGCCAGTGGATAGTACACCTTCCTCTATATATTTTTCAAATATAGTTTTTACTTTATTAAGATGTTCTACAAAATTAACTCCCCTATATTCAGGTTCTTGAACAAAAATTTTCTTATTGAATTCTTCAAATATAGTTGTTGAAGCCTTCTTCTTAAGCTTCATCGCTCTTATAAAGCTTATTATTTTTTCAAGTCTTTCCTTACCTACATCTTGTTCATCTGTTTCCCACATGTCTGTGTATTTATTTCTTATTTCTTCATCTATAACTCTTAAGTTTTCACTCTTAAGAAGGTCAGCATTAGTAAGAGGAAGTCCTCTAGCATTTATTACGTTAAATAATCTAAACGCGGAAGTAAAGGAATCTGTAGTTATTACTACTAGTACAACTTTTTGGAGAATATATTTTATAAACTCATTTACTCTTTCATGCAATACTTCTCCATTTTCGTCTAAGAAGCTATTTCTAAAAACATTGATTGCTGTAAACATATTAGTTTTAGCTTCACTAAGCTCTCCCTCGTCTAATGTACATGCTTCTTCAGTTCCTCCAAGTTCTAAAACATATTTCTTAAAGAAGTCAAGTTCCTTACCCCTAACCTTTACTCTTATACTTTCCTTAACTCCCATAAGCTCATTTGGCTGTTGATATATTAAGGAAGATAGTACATTTTTATATTGATTATTGTTTATTAAATCTCTTATAGTCGCTATTAACATAATTATTGAGGTTAATCTTTGTTGTCCATCAATAACATCATATAATCCCCAGCCATCATCCTTATATTCTTTTGAGCAAAGCACTATACTACCTATAAAATATGGCTCATAACTTTCAAAATTATCTCCATATTCTTCTTTATTTACTTCAATAGAACTAATAATATCATCTATTAGTTGTTGAAGATTCTCTTTTGTCCATGAATATGCTCTTTGATAATCTGGAATTTCAAAAAGAAATTTATCACTTAATAAATCCTTTATGTAATACTCCTTAGCCTTTATCATTTCCGTAAACAAAGCCATTCCCCCTATATTTTAATATCAATAAAAAAAGCCTCAAAAAGGCTTTTTTAGTATCTTTTTCTGCTAAAATAACAGAAATATTATACCAACTATTTATTGATTTGTCCAAAGTTATCCTCTTTATAAATTTTTTCACATAAAACTATAACTATTTAATTTTAATACCTGCTAACTTCATAAGATATACAGCATTTCTTGTAGTGGACCTACCCCTTCTAAGTTTATAATCAAATTTTATTTTATTATCTTTATAATACTCCCTAAAATTATAATTAATCACCGATTTATTCTTACCTTCCAAATCACAAAGTTCCAAATCATGAGTTGATACAAACCCTATAGCACTCTTTTCACTAATCTGTCTTATAAGTATTTCTGCTCCCGTGTGCCTATCTGCAGAATTAGTTCCTTTAAAAATCTCATCTAGTAGGAAGAATACTCTTTCCCCTCTTTCCACTGCCTCTACCAGCATCTTTACCCTAAGTATTTCCGCATAAAATGATGATATGTTCTCCTCCAAATTATCTCCTGTTCTCATTGATGTATAGATATTAACCACAGGACATTTAAAACTCTTTGAAAAAGTTGGAGCTCCCATATATGAAAGTAGAAGATTTATCCCAACCGTTCTCAAGAATGTACTTTTTCCTGACATATTTGAACCCGTTACTAACATTATTCTTTTTTCCTTATCAAGGTTAAAGGAATTCCTAACTGCTTTTCCTCCCAAAAGTGGATGCCCAATCTCGTCTCCTTGGAGTATTAAATCATCAGTGATTTCAGGATAGGTCCATTCATAATGATCTCCACTTATATTTGCTAAGCTACACAATGCTTCTATCTCTCCTAGAGTTTTAAACCATCTATTAATGTTAGCTGAATTTTTTCTTCTCCATCTTTCAAGTCTTACAAGAAGGTGATAATCCCAAAGAAGAGCTACATTAATAACTATGTACACCATATTTTTCCTATCCATAATAGCTGCTGCTATAGAATTAAGTTCTTTCAATTCTCTTGAAAAATTACTTTGATCTAAACTTTTCAGCTTATCTTTTAACTGCACTAACTTTTTACATTTAAACTCTTCTTTTTCTATTATTTCAAGAAGCCTAAAGTAGGTAAATATTTTATTTTTGAGCTCATAAACCATATTTAAAGCTTCATTTCTTTCTTTTGTACCAAGCTTTAGAATCAGAAAATTAAGTAATGTAATTCCTAACGGTATAGAGCTTGGTATTTTTCCAGTGATAAAATATAACAATGTTATTGAAAGCAATGCAGCTGGACAAACTATAAGCATCATAGTCATGTAATTTTTAAGAATATTTTCATTCCTTTCCATTGACCATTGTATGAAAGTTGATGTATTGCCAAAAGTATTATCTTTTAACCTACCTTCAATCTGAAGCTGCTGCCTAAAATCAACCTTACATCCCAGCTCTTTTAACGCTTCTTGTCTTTTTAAAATTTCATTCTTATTTGGTAATTCTTTTAAGCTTAATAATTCTCTAAGCACTTCTCTTCCAAAGCTTGTAATTGTAGCATTTATCCATTGAAATAAGGAATTTTTACCAAATACATCCAGATCATTAACAAACGGATGTTCACTACTTTTCAGATCTTCTCCACAATCGTTGAAATACTTCCACTCACCCTCTATCCTTTGAAGTGATTGCTTATTTACTTCAATATAAAGCTCTTTTCTTTTCTTCTCTTCAAGTTTTTGTGAATGAAAATATGCAATTATTATAAATAATATAACCATTCCTAAAATTTCAGACGCAATATATATTTTTTTATCCATTTTATAAAGAATAATAGTAAATAGTACCATAGATATAGATATAATAAGTCTTAATATACTAAGATTATTACATAAGTTTTTCAACACTAAAAACTCTTCTTCTCCTTTAGATATCCTGTCATAATAAAAATTTTTGTCCACAAGTAATCATCCTCTTTTCAAGATATTTACAATAATTTTATCATATTATAAACTCGTTTACATCATAAAATTAATAGAAAATTTAACTAAGCCCTTAGCTAGTTAACCTGTAAAAAACACTATAGAATATAATTTTAATATCTCAACTTTTCTAACAACACAAAATAAAAATGACCAGGCACCATGCCTGCTCATTTTTAGCCAGATTTTACTTTGTAAAATAGCAACGAATAAAATTTAAGAATAACTGCATTTTTAATACTCACTACAAGATTCTAAATCTGTTATCCAATATATTACTTTAAACTATTATAAACAACATCCAAATTGTATTTCATACTTTCAACGTAATCTCTTCCATCCTCTTTACTTTCTATGGTATAAATCTTTTCTACCTTAGCTCCAACTTCCTTTGCGAGGGTTTCAGAAACCTTAGGGCTTGCAAATTCCTCCATAAAGATAGTTTCTATTTTATTCTCCTTGCTGAATTGAACAAGATCTTTAAACTTTTGAGGTGTTACTTCACCTTCAGCAAAAACATCTTCAACACTTTTTTGTGTTAAATTAAAATCTCTACAAAGATATCCAAAAGCTTCATGGCCAGTTACGAAATCTCTATTCTTTAGTTTATTAAATCTCTGTTCATTTTCATAGTAAAGCGTATCAAGTCTTGAAGCAAACTCATTAAAGTTTCCTTCATACTGTTCTTTATTTTTTTCATCTATTTTAATTAATGCATCTTTTATGTTTGCTGCTTGATTTTTAGCTTGTTTAAGACTAAGCCAAAGATGTGGATCTATCTTTCCTTCTGTAGTTATTGTTGACGCTCCCTTTGAACTATCTACTATTTTTATTCTATCCTTATCTTGAATAGTACTAAGAACTTTATCAAGCCATTCCTCCATACCTAAACCATTATAAACAAAAATATCTGATTTATTAAGCTGTACTAAATCCTTACTCTTTGGTTCAAAATCATGAGGCTCCATTCCTTCTGGAACAAGAGTATCAACCTCTACTAGTTCCTTTCCTACTGCTTGTGCAAATTCCTTAAGTGGATTTATTGATACCATTATCTTAATTTTACCACTTTCCTCCTCTTTATCCTGCTTAGTACATCCCACTACCCCTGTTAAAAGAGTTAATGAACACATTAAAGTAATGATTTTTCTTATCATATTTACACTCCTTTTGCAAATGAATTGCATTTCTATTTAAAGTATATATCCCAGAAAAATTATTGTCAATATTTAGTTATTTAATACGTATCTAATAAAAATTATTAGTAAATTTAATTATCTTTATCAAGTTTCCTAAATAAAACTGAGTAGGCATAAAGCCTACTCAGTTTAAATCAGATTCTACTTTTTAAAATGGTAAGAAATCAAAAACATGAACAGCATCTTTATTGTTTTTATTTTAAAACTGGCTCCACTGAGCACTTTGTAGTATATTTCTCCATAAGCTTTTTAGTATCAGCACTAGATTCTTGAATTATCTGCTTTTCTTCACTAGTCAACCCAGCAATAATTGCACCATTTATTACATCTTCAGTTGGAATTATTTCATAAGAAAGTTTTCCATTAACTGTACTTTTCTTTACCCATGTAGGCATGTAATCTGAATAAGTTATTTCTATTTTACCAGTTTTAAAATTCTTTTTTATTGCTACATTTACTATAATTCCATCTTCTGTATACCTGCTTTGTCTCTGAGAAGAAATGAAATTTCCCTGAGAATATATTATGAAGGTATCTTTTCCAGATATATCTGAATGTATAAAGTCCATAGGCTCTAACACATGAGGATGTCCTCCAAAAATTACGTCCACTCCAAGATCTGCTAACTTTTTAGCTACCAACTGCTGCTCTTTTGATTGAGTTCTCTGATATTCATTTCCCCAATGCATAGAAAATACTAGAACTTCTGCTCCATCCTTTTTCATCTCTGAAACCCTATTTTCAAGTTTTTTATATGTTTCATCAAGATTAGAAAAATCTATTAAATCAATAAGAGGATCTATGTTCTTAGGCACTGGAATACCATTAACAGTTCTTAGTCCATTTATTTTTCCATCTTGATAAGAAAAATTTGCAATTCCCACCTTAATTCCTTTAATATCTTTTATAATATAACTTTTCTCATCATTCGATGCTTTAACTCCAACTATCTCTAGACCCTTTTCTCTAACAACTCTTACTGTTCTAAAGAATCCCGCTTCTCCAGTGTCCATTCTGTGATTATTTGATGCAGTTAAAACATCAACACCTGAATCTTTCAGAGCATCAACAATTTCATCAGGTGTATTGAATGTAGGATATCCTGAATAAGCTCTCTCTGCTCCTCCAAGAGTTGTCTCTAAATTTGCTATAGTTAAATCACTTTTCTCTAAATACTTCTTTACATATTTAAACTGAGGCTTAAAGTCATAACTCTTGCTTTTTTCATCATAAGCAGCCCAAAAAACAGTATTATGAATCAAAATATCTCCAACGGAAGAAAGATTTATGGTTTCAACTCTCTCTTCCTCCACCTCTTTCGCTTCTTCTAATTTCTCAGTACTATTTATCTTCGCTGCTTCAACAGCCTGATCACCTTCTTTAGTCTTCTTCCCTTGATCATTAAAACATCCAGAAAGTGTCACTCCTATCATTAAAGATAAAATTAATAATATTAATTTTTTATACATCCCACATCAACCTTCTTTTTGTATATATTACATTTAATAACTATTATACCATATTTGCTTAATGAAATTCTAAAAAAGGTTTGTCCTAAAAGTGTATAGTACTTTTAGGAACAAACCTAATTCTCATTATATTCTAATTATATTCACATTTTCTCTATTCTCTAGAAACTCCATTTCTCTTTTTTGGCAGCTAAAAATAATGATTTGTTTATTTTTAGAAATTTTATATAATTCTTCGAGAACCCTTTTTATTCTTTCATCATCATATTGCACAAAAGCATCATCAAGTATAATAGGAACCATTTTATCACTAAATATTAAATCAATAAGTGCAAGCCTTAAAGAAAGGTATACCTGATCCCATGCTCCATTACTTAAATAATCTACATGTAAAAGATTATGCCCTTCCTGATCAGTAACCCTTACCTCATAGCTTTCGGATACTTTAACCTCATTATATCTCATGTCAGTAAGAGCTTGGAGGTGTTCTGCTACCTTTTTATTCAAGAGGGGACCAAAACTTTTTTGAATTTCTTTAAAAGCTTCATTCATAGTTTCCTGAGCGATGTTAAGAGCCATTAATATTTGCTCGTTTTCTTTTATTTCTGTTCTAACCTGCTCTAAATCTTCCTCGATAACATATAACTTCCTTCTTCCCAAAAATTTGTTTTTAATGGAATGTTCCACATCCTTTATTCTCTTTTCACATTCTAAACGCTCTTCATTCTTCTCTTTAAGTTCTCTTTCTATATCTTCTTCATTTTCATAAGAATACTCTAGGTTTTCGTTTATTATCTCCTCAAGCTCGTGACTAATTAAGTCTAAATCTCTATCCTTTAAAAGAATCTTATACGTTTCCTCCACATTCCTTAGATTTCCCTCAATTTCTTCACGCTGCTTAATTTTACTTTTAATAACTTGAAGTTCTTCTGGGATATTTTCTAATGATAAATGTTCTAAATTTATGACTTTTAATCTTTCATATATAAGTTCTTTTTTTCCCTCTATATCAGTTCCTAGATAATCTACTGAGGATTTAAGAGCCTTATACCGAAACTCTAATTCCTTGCACTCTTCCTTTATTTTTTTATACTCCTTAAGCTTTTCAATAAAATGTTCTATTGAATTGCAATCAGTTAGAGTTAATATTCTATTAATAGCTCTCTGATTTTCATTGCAAACTTTTATAAGTTCATTCTCATTCATCAAATTTTTTTTATTTTCCCTATCTCTAATCTTATCTTTTAAAAATTCGATTTCTCCCTTAAATCTATCATATTTTTTTATTAACATAATAAAATCTCTATAATTCTCTACTCTCACTCTATTAAAGTAATTAGTAAGTTTTACTTCTATTTCGTGAATATTATCCTGAAGTAATTGTAACCCTTTTAACTTCATACTATCTTCTTCTATCTTTTTAAGAAAAAAAATATAATTCATTCTATCTTTAATAGAGAACAAGAGTGCTATTGTAGAAAAAATTAATAGAATTAAAGTCACTGGAAGAGCTACAATCTTAAATATTCCTAAAGCTGATAATATTATAATTAGAGCACCACAACTTAAAGTAATCAGTTCATTATTTGCAAGTTTGTTTTTTAGTTTATATTTTTCACTTTCTACATCATAACTCAAGATAGATTCTATCTCTACTCTAAACTTTAATTCCTTTAATTTATCTTCATACTCTGATAGTAAAATATCTATTTCTTCTCTAAATTCGTCTATTAAAGCACCTTGACCAAGAAAATCTTTCTTATCCTCTAGTTCTTTGTGTAATTGTTCTATTTCCTGTTTAATTTGACTTAAAGTCTTAAGCTTTTCTTCAACAATATCATTTTCCATAGAAATCTTCATGATCTTTTGTTCCATATCTTCTTCAAAACTATTAAAAGGTCCAAACGCTAAAAATACTTTTTCTTTTTCAGAAAGCTTTTCTAACAGCTGTTCTTCCTCTTTTTTTCTCTCTCCATAAACATCCATAAGACTAAAAAAAACAGATATTTCCTCTTGAATGTTATCAACAAAGTCAAAGTTTATAATACCTTGTTCAGTTCTTAATGAACAATCCACTTCTTCCTGTTTTTTTTTGAGTTCCTGGCTTTTTTTTAAATAATCTGTGATTTCTTTATATTCCTGCTTAAGCTTAATCTTCTTTAAATACTTTTTATAAAGTTCAAGTCTTTTTATCTCCTTTTGGAGAAAAGTTCTATGTTCCTTAAGATCTATAAGAGCTCTTTCACTCTCTATATTATCCTCTGAAATCCTCAAAGCTTCCATTCTTTCTTCTGTTAAATTGTGTAATCTTATCTTTAAATTATCCAATTTACCATTTTTTCTTTGAGTAGTTAGCTGCTTTTTAAGTCCCTCTAGAGAAAGAAGTGCTCTTTGAAAGGATACATTTTCATCACCACTCTGAAAAGCATTGGTGATTTTATGCATCACTTCATCATACTTACTACTAGTTACCCCTCCTCCTAACTGCTTTATGAAAAGAGTATTTTCAAAAGAGGTAGCGTTTATTTCTAAAAACTTTTTTCCAATATCATCAAAAATAAAATCTTTTATTTCTTCTCCTGTTATCTCATCTAAAACTTTAACTTCATCTTCTTTCTTTGTAGTTCCAAATTTTCTTTTTATAATATATCCTCGGCCATCATATTCAATATGTAGCTCTCCTTCTCCTTTTCCACTCTTAAGAGAAAGAAATTTCATCCTATCATTAGTCTTAATATCTTTACTTCTTTTACTATTTAACCCATATAACGATGCTTTTATAAAAGATTGTAGAGTACTTTTTCCTGATTCATTAGCACCATAAACGATGTTTATTCCTTCTTTAAAGTATATTTCTGTGTCCTTAAGCTTTCCAAAACTTTTTACTCTTATACTTTTAATTTTCATCCAGTCTCACATCTCCCTCTGAAAGACTTTGTATACCAAGCTTTAAGGCAAGAGTTAATATCTTCTTTGTTTCTTCGTTTGATTCTTCCTTTATGCTTTTCAACAATTTTCTAGCATATATTCCTTTTATTGAAAATTCCCTTGAAAGTTCATCAAAATCAATTTTTAATGAAGTATTATCTTCCATTTTAAAAAAATAAAAATAATTCTTAAGCTTTTCTTGTAAAACATCTAAATTTATTATAAAATCCTCTGTAAGTTCGCCCTTTAAAACTATCTTATAAAGATTTTCTTCTTTTTTATTATCTTTAATTGATAATAAGATTCTTTCTTTAATTTCCTCATAACTCTTACAATCTGTTACATCTACTTGTTCAATGAAATACCTTCTCTTACAAACTGATATAAAACTTAAATTTGCATAGTTAATTCCTATTTCACCTAAGATAATTCCCTTATCTCCTGTTTCATCAAAACCTCTTCCTTCAGGACATCCACTGTAGGCATAATAAGTATTACCAGCTCTTTTTATACCTGAAAAGAAATGTCTATGGCCTAACGCCAAGTAATCAACTCCACACTTTTCTATATCATCAATAGTTATTGGATTATATTCATTCCCACCTTCACTTGAAGCTACATCTCCATGAAGTATCATAAGCTTTATTAAATTTTTATGTTTTTCTTCACTCTTAAAATTCTTAAGCATTGATTCTTTAACATAACTTGTACCAAAAGAAGCACCATAAACCACAGTACCAAACTCTTCAATTTCTATTGCTTCAAAGGTATCACTAAATATGTGAACATTTTCAGACCATTCTATCAACTCATAAAAGGATTTTTTATTGAAAGGATCATGATTTCCTGCTGCAATAAAAACTCCTATATTTTTTATTTCCTCAAACTTCTTTCTAATAAAATCCAAAGTGCTTTTTGTTACACGCAAATTATCAAATAAATCTCCTGCTATAAAAATCAAATTAACTTTTTCTTTTCTACCGAAATCAATTATATTAGAAAAAATCTCTCTTAATTCTTCCTTCTTAATCTCTGCCAAAGAATGTGGAAGTTCACTAAATGGGGTATCAAAATGTAAGTCTCCACAATGAAGTATTTTAATCTTATTCACTTTAATCACCTTGCCGCACATCACTCAAATTTGTAATTTTTCAAAATAATTTCAGTTAAAACTTACAGAACTAGCTCAAGTTTAATATTTTTCCTCAATTGAACTCTTGTTCTGATTTTAACAGAAAATAACAATAAATAAAAGAGGCTCTACAGCCTCCTTAACTTATTACTTATATAAAGTTTTTCCTAATTCAACCTTGTATGGATAAACTTCTTGTACAGTTTTTCCAAGTTTTGAAGCAAACTCTTCTACATTTATTTCTTTAATGGCAGTACCATCTTTAAATACCTTCATATTATAAATACTACCGTCATCGTTAATTAAAAATTCACCTGGATAAGTTGTTCCATCATCAAAAGTAACAGTTCCGTTTTTCCATCCCATGGCTTATTCCTCCTTGTTTCTGATATGTGGAGAATTTTATAAACTAAATACATTACTATTATTTAAAAAGAGGCACAATATCTATTGTGCCTCCCGGTATTAGAATACTACAGCCTTTCTGGTGGTACATCCTCACTCATAAGTAATGCCCCTTTCTTCTTGCGTGATTACGTTAGTTGATCACACTTCGGATTAGAACAAGGCTCTAAAATAAGTAGTGTCTCGCGCCTTTTTCTACTTTAAGTGGCTTTCATATTCTTCTACCATTCTTTTTACCATTTCGCCACCTACGGAACCACATTGTCTTGCAGTAAGATCTCCATTATACTCAGAAAATGGAACGCCTAGTTCTCTTGCTACTTCTGTCTTAAATCTTGATAGACCCTGTTTTGCTTCGGGAACTAACATTCTTGATCTTGCCATCACCGATTCCTCCTTTGGCTTAGAAGTGGTACATAAACACCACAATCTTGATTTCTGATTGCTTCTGATGTTTACACTATTATCTTAACCAAAAGAGAAGTTATTAATCTATGTAATTTAATCCAATTAAGGTATTTTTTATTTTTACTTATTGTATTATTTACTTATTTTACATATATTGGTTTATTTTTACAAAGTGTAGTATATGACATTAAATATAATATACTAACAAATGCATAACTGAATTTATAAAATAGTAGAAAAAAAGAAGCTATCCCAAATATATTTTTAGGACAGCCCATTTTTAAATTATAAAGCCTTATATTTAAATTGACCATCTTCCTTTATACTGAAAAAGTCAGAGTAGTCTATTTTGAAAATGTTCTTATTTATATTTGATATATCTATTTTATTCTTTACAATATACTGCAATACTCCACAATAAGATATATCTCCTACCAAAATTGCTCCATATACTATTCCATCCTTATGAATTATTTTTTTATAAACATCTTCTGTCTCAATAATATCTACAACATAGCTGTTGTCTGGAGCTTCTACAATACCTAAGGACACACATTCTAATCCTAAGAAGTTCATAGAGTTTCTTAAAGCAAAGGTATCCTCAAGATATTTTTTATGTCCAGTCATATTGTATGCAGCAACAATGCCCTGTTTTACCGCAATGGGCCAAATTGGAGCAGTAAAGGTTACATCTCCTGCAGCATAAACATCCTTAGCTGAAGTACTGCATGTATTATCCACTACAATACCTCTTTCAATTTTTATACTTTCATTTTTTATAAAGCCTACATTGGGTCTAACTCCAGCAGCTACAACTATCATGTCACATTCTATTTCAGTTCCATCTGAAAGCTTTACCTTATCTACAAATCCGCCTTCTTTTAATATTACTTCTTCTAACTTTACTGAAGTATATATTTCTATATTTTTATCCTTTAAAAGCTTTTGGTATCTATTAGCTGCTTTTTTATCTAATTGAAGAGGAAGTATTCTGTCCCCCATCTCTACAATTGATAGACTTATATCTCTTTCCATAAGACCTATCGCAGCATCTATGCCTACAAGTCCTGCTCCTAATATTACTGCTTTCTTCGATACTTTTATTCCTTCTTCAATATTTAATACATCATCATAATCTCTTAAGGAGTAAACCCTTTTAGCTTCTCTTAGATTTTTAACTGGTGGAATAAAGGAGGAAGCTCCTGAAGCTATTAAAAGTTTATCATATTTTTCTGCTGAATTATCCTCTAACACAAGTTCTCTTTTATCTATATTAATATCTATAATGCTTTTGTTTTTTATCCATGTTACGCGGTATTTAGAAAAAAAATCTTTATCTACAAATGAAATTTTTTCTAAATTCCTTCTACCACCAATCACATGATGAAGCATGCATCTTGAATATACATTAGTGTCCTTTGATATAACTGTAATTTCACTGGAATTGTCTAATTCTCTTAGAGTTTTTGCAGCATTAACTCCAGCAGCACTAGCTCCTATTATTACATACTTCATTATACATTCACCTCCTGAATATATATTGCACCAGTTGGACAGTTTTCCACACATCTTGGGACCTCTCTCCCATTACATAAGTCACATTTCACTACAACTTTTTTAGTTTCTGTATCAGGTTTTAATACTCCATAAGGACAGGACATTACACACATAAAGCATGAAGCACATTTTTCTTTATCATAAGAGACCACACCGGTATCCTTATTCTTAGTCATGGCACCACTCATACAGGTAGTAACACACTCTGGTTCGTCACAGTGGCGGCAGAATATAGGAACTGGTTTCCCTGTACCATCTAAAGCAATATGGTTTCTTCCTTCATTTTTAATATTTTCAAGATCTACATCCAGCATAGACTTACCACTGTCATTGTGCTCTGCAGCACAGGCAATGTAACAGTTTAAACAAGAAATACACAATTCCTTATTTATCATAATTCTCTTCATAAAAGCACACCACCAATCTATAATTTAAGACCTAATTCTTGTCTTTTATTAACTACAATTTCTTCAAGCTTATCAGCTGCTTTTATTACATCATCTTCAAGTATAAGTTTCCCACCTGTTAAGGTTTCAAGATCCTCTGTAAGAACTTTTGTTACTACCTTACTTCCTGTTATAAAAGGAGGTATTGCAAGGTGAAGTGGAAGTCCAAGAGCTAATCCAAAAGCTCCGTCAGCTAAAGCTTGCTCTTCTAGCCATTGTGGTGCAGATAATACTAGTGGAAGCTGAGGAATATCTATTCCTAAAAATTCAGCAAGCTCTGTTGCGACTAATTCAAGTCTTCCTATTGCAAGACATGGTCCAAAGTTTAATACAGGAGGTATTCCTAAGCTCTTACATACTTCTTTTAAATTTTCTCCTGCAAGTTCTGCAGCTGCTGGAGACATTAAACCTACGTTTTCAAGTCCACCACTGGAACATCCAGCTGAAAGAACTATTATATCTCTCTTTATAAGCTCTTTAGTTAATTCCACAGTAAATATATCATGACCTTTAGCAGTAAGGTTTGAACATCCAACCACTCCCGCTACTCCTTTAATTTTTCCTGATGCAATTAAGTCCACAAGAGGTTCCCAAGTTCCACCAAGGAAATTTTTAAGAGATTGTTCACTAACTCCAGTTATTACATCATCATAACCATGATCCTTTGGTATATTCATTGTAATTTTATCTCTTCTAGAGGTGTAACTCTTAACAGCTTCATCTATAATATAGCTACTTATTTCTTCTCTATTTTCAAATGAGTATTGTATGTACTCAGCATTTGCTTTCTTTGCTACATCATCTAAACATATCATTTTAACCATAAATTCATCAACAATAGGTTCAATACCTGGAAGTGTACAGTTAAATTCTGAAACTATTATGTCTACTCCGCCAGTTGCTATTAATGCTTCGCTTGTAAAGTTGTTCCCAGCATGACCTGAGAATATTTCTTTGTAATGTTCTCCTCTTAATTGTAGATCCTGTCCTACACAAGTACATCCAACAAGTTTAAAGCCCTTTGCACCAGCTTTTTTAGCTTTTTCCACCATCTTTTCATCATTTAACACGTCTTGTAGGTGGGATATTGTAGAATGTTGATGTCCAGTAATCATTATGTTTATATAATCAGTATCTACAACTTTAAAACCTACTTTAGCTGGTCTTATTACAGGTTCTCCAAGCATAACATCGTTAAGTAGATTTGTAAGTGTAAGTCCATAAAGTCCTGTAGATATTCCAAGATTTAAACAGTGTAATAGCATATCTACTGGATCACTACTTAGATTTGTAGACGTTTTAACTACAGCATCAAATACTTCTGCTTTGGCTCCACCAGGCATTATATTTAACTTTTTCCAATTTTCTACTCTAGGTTTGTAAGCCATTTTTTCTACAAGCTCCATTTTTTCATATCTAGGCTTGTATATATCACTAAGGACTTTTTCAGCTACTAAAACTGCTTTTTTATGCATATCCTCTTCTTCTATATTGAAAATTTCAGCTACTCTATTTAAAGCGTTAACTCCCTTTATGGTTCCATTAGTTTCACCTATAGATTTTAGGTTTAATGCAGTATTTTCAATAACATGGAGATAGCAAGCAGCTCCTGATGATACAGATCTTAAAAAGTTTCTTGCAACTATAGTATCTGCATTAGCTCCACATACTCCTCTTGGTGATTTTGGAGTTATTCTACAGGGTCCATTAGCACATAGTCTACAGCATACACCTTGTTGTCCAAATCCACATTTTATCTTTTGATTTTCCACTCTATGATGAGAAGTCTCCATATTCATAGAGCCTATAAATCCTTCTAGAACCTTATCTGCTGATTGGCATGTTGTACAATTTCCACACATTGACATAACAAATCCCCCTTAATAATATATTTTTTTAGTATCATTTTATTTTTTAAATTATGGGCACATATTTGCCTAAAGAAATTTAATAATTATAGTAATTTATTAAACAAAGTATACAAAATTAGTATAGTTTTAATATATACCTTTTTATTGGTAATGTCAACTGTTTATTATCAAAAACTTATGTTTTATTAATAACATTTTTCCATTGATAATTTTTATCTTAAGTTTCACATCATTAAAAAGCCATATTTTAGGCTATAGGAATTGTGTTTAAACACTTATTTTATGCATATTTAGAACAATATTAATTTAGACTAAACAATTTCAAGAGACAGTAAAGGAAAACTAATCAGAAAAGAATTCTACGGCAAAACAAAAAAGGAGGCAGAAGAAAAAGAAATACAGATATTCTCTAATACTAAAATATCTAAACTACTATTTTCTTTATAAGCATTGATACTCCTCACTTTGTAAAATTTTAGAAGTAAATCACATCAACGGATTAAAGCTATTTTAGAGATAAAGGAAAAGAGTCCTAACAGATTATAAAATCCGCTAGAACTCTTCATTCTCACGTTTCTAAGTTGTTTGGCAGGGGCAGCAGGAATCGAACCCGCAACCAACGGTTTTGGAGACCGCTACTCTACCAATTGAGCTATACCCCTTTACATTAACAGAATATATTATACTATACATTATGAAGTAATGCAACACAAAATTTCTCTATTAATTTTCATATTTTTATAATAATTACTTATATAGGTAAAAAAATATGTACATTTTGTTAATATATTCTAGCTATATTAATGTATAGCAGTTTAAAATAACTTGTGAAAAACTAAATAATAATCTATAATTAACTATAAAATACTTTTATAGTCAAAATATTTACAATTAAAGTGTTCTAAATCAAAAGGAGTTGTTTTTCGTGGAAATCAAACCATTAAAGATCGGAAACTTGGTAGCAAGGTTGCCAATAATACAAGGTGGTATGGGCGTAGGAGTATCTTCCTCAAATCTAGCTTCTGCTGTTGCAAATGCAGGCGGAATAGGAGTTATATCAGGAGCTCAAATAGGATATACTGAGGAAGACTTCGAAGTAAATACTCTTCAAGCTAACTTAAGAGCATTAAAAAAACATATTAAAATTGCAAAAGAAAAAGCACCTGATGGAATAATTGGACTTAACCTAATGGTAGCAATGAAATATTATGATGAGAATGTAAAGGCAGCCATAGAAGCAGGCATTGACCTAATAATATCTGGTGCTGGTCTTCCTACTAATCTACCAAAACTAACTAAAGGTTTTAATGTAAAGATTGCTCCAATTGTATCTTCATTAAAAGCTGCGAATGTAATTCTTAGAATGTGGGATAAACATCATCAAGTTTCACCTGATGCAATTATAGTTGAAGGACCTAAGGCTGGAGGTCATCTTGGATTCGTAAAGGAAGACCTAGAAAGAGATGATATTGATTTTGATAAAACTATAGTAGACATTGTAAACGTAGTTAAGTCTTATGAAGAAAAATATAATAAATCTATTCCAGTAATTGCTGCTGGAGGAGTTTTTGATGGATATGATATTGCTAAATACTTAAAACTTGGTGCTGGCGGAGTTCAAATGGCTACAAGATTTGTAACTACCGAAGAATGTGATGCACATATTAATTTTAAAAATGCCTATATAAATAGTAATAAAGAAAGCATAAAAATAGTTAAAAGTCCAGTAGGAATGCCAGGTCGTGCTATAAATAATAAGTTTGTTCAAAAAGTAAACTTAGAGGGCATGAAGGTAACAAAATGTTATCGCTGCTTAACTCCGTGCAACCCTCAAACAACACCTTATTGCATTACTCAAGCACTAATTAACGCTGTTAGTGGAAACGTAGATGAGGGGTTAATTTTTTGTGGAGAAAATGCATATAGGCTTAATAAAATAGTTACTGTTAAAGAGCTTATGGAAGAATTAGAAAAAGAAATATTATCAGTATAAGATTATTATAGAGGGTGACCTAATGTCACCCTCTATAATTTTTAGGAGATGGATTATAAAAGTATATTTATTATTAAAACTTCTTATACTAACCTAATTAATATCCATAGTATGGATATTGTGGATATTGTGGATAGTATGAATAATATGGATATGGTCTTCTACCGAATAACTGACTAAGTAGTAATATGCTAAATAAATCTCTTACAGCCCTTCTTCTTCCATAACGACGCTGCCTTGTATTATACTCGTTATCTGCGAATCTATCGTATTCATATCTATTACAATCATCGTCATCATCAGTATCATCGTCATCAATACAATCATCTAAGTAATCTTTCATTTTTTCATACATATCATCAGAAATCTTTTTTAATTCTTCCTTACTTGGTCTATACATGGGACCATACTTCTTCTCCATGGAATCACAATAAGACATCACCATTGGATATACTTTATGGTAAATCTTTGGATACATCATCTCCAAACCATCATCCGTTGTTTTCATACTTTGCAAAGGGCAATAACAATAATACATATATTCCTCCATATAAAATTTCCTACACTATAAAAGTATATGTAATTATTATTATTTTGTTACTTATTTAAAATAAAAAAGCTTTAGCATATTAATATGCTAAAGCTTTTTTATGGCAGGGGCACGAGGACTTGAACCCGGAACCAACGGTTTTGGAGACCGCTACTCTACCAATTGAGCTATACCCCTTCGCTACAAAAAAGATTATATAATATTTTATTACAAAATGCAATAGTTTTATTAATTTTTTCTGTTGTAAAAAGTCCACTCCGTGGATTGTGTTATAAGTTATCCATAACTTGACGATTTTATAATTTTCTATACAGTAAAAAAATCATGATTGTTCCTTATAGTGGTACAATCATGATTAAGTCTAATATTAAGAGAAATAAAATTTAATAGGCATCGAGCCTAACATAAATACACAACTTCACTCCTTAAACAATTCGTGATAATATACTCGATATGCACTGCTTTTTCTAAGGATATATAAGTTGAATATACTCTAATTATTTGCTACTATCTAGAGCCTTAAGCTGTTCCTTAATGTTGTTAATATAACTTAAATAGTCATCAGAATAATTTGGTATCTTTATATTTAACTCTTTTACATTTAATCCTACTACATATTTTTTAATGTCTTCCATAGCTTTAATATCGTCATAAATTATAAGTTTTTTAGACCCCTTTAACTCACCAAAAGTCTTTATGTATTCTTGAGGCTCTTCCCCTAATGGTATTTTTGAATATTCTATTCCTAAAGACTTCATGAGATACTCTAAATTATCACCTAAAAGATAAATATTATACTCATTCAATATTTTCTGCTCTTGTTTTAATCCTTCTACTTCCTTATCTATTTTTTGAATTAAAACTTCATAATTATCTTCATAGTATTCTCTATTTTTAGGATCTCTATCTTGAATTGCACTCTTTATATTATATAGAGAAATTTTATAATCATCTGGACTTAACCAATAGTAGGGATTAACTTTTACTTCATTATTATTTATAACCTTAGGTTTAGAATAATTTAAGGTTCTAGTTCCTCTAGATAAATTAATTACACCTACTTTTCCCTTTTTTAATCCATTAATAAAGTCATTAATCCACGGTTCAGCACCTGACCCCATATAAAGAAAAAAATCCATTGATGAAATATTATCTAGAGAATCCTGAGAAAAAGTAAATTTTTGTGCTTCATCCTCATTTTTAAACATATACTCTATATTATGCTTATTCTTAACTATCTCTTTAGTCATTGAAAAAATCAATTTATTCGTTACTATTATATTGAGATAGGTATCTCTCTCTTCTATTTTATTATTATCTGAATTAGCTGCTTTAGGTGTAGAGTACACACTTAGGGCAATAAAAAAAAATACATTGACCATTATTAACAAAAAAGTGAATTTCTTCATATTAAACTTTTTCACCTTTTCCACCTCTCTTTACATACTTATTATTTTATAACTAAATAAATATTATTTCAAACATTAACTTAATGTTATATATAACATTATTGTAAAAATATTCAATAATACTACGGTATTTTCCTTCAAAGATACTAAATATAAATATTTTTATTTATAAAATATTCCTCACACTCTCCATTACGATAAATTTTACCAAAATGCCAATAAAAAATCTATTTAATATACTTAGATAGAATTATTAAATATAGCTTTCCATGTAATAAAACGCTTAAAAGTTTTAAAAATCTACTTAGGTAATCCTATGATTACCTTTTCTTTTTATAAATTTTTGGATAGAATAATAAAGGAAGTATTGGAGTATTTTATTTTGAAAGGAGTTTTCCATGGAGTTTTTAGTTGATAGTGTTGATAAAACTCTTGAACTTGGAGAGAAGATAGGTTCACTTGCCCAAGGTGGAGATATATTTTGTTTAACAGGGAACTTAGGTACTGGAAAAACACATATAACCAAGGGGATTGCCAAGGGGTTAGGTGTAAAAGAGCATATTACTAGTCCTACCTTTAATATAGTTAATGAGTATCATAGTGGAAGACATACTCTCTATCATTTTGATGTATATAGAGTAAATGACCCTGATGAAATATATGCAATAGGTTTTGATGAATATATATTTAGTGATGGAATAAGCATCATTGAATGGGCTAACTATATAGAAGAGCTGATACCTGATAACTATGTACATATAAACATTACTAAAATGCCTGATCTAGGTGAAAATATCAGAAAGGTTACCATCAAATATTATGGTAAAAGATATGATTATATAAAGGAGATTAAACTATGATAGTACTTAGTGTAGATTCATCTTCAAGTGCAGCTACTGTAGCACTAGTGTCTGAAGAGAGTATTTTAGGTGAAATAACATTAAACCATAAAAAACAACACTCTATTCTTTTAATGCCAATGATTGACTCTCTATTAAAATATAATGAGCTTTCACTTGGAGATATTGATGGATTTGTTATATCAAAGGGTCCCGGTTCATTCACCGGATTACGAATAGGAATGGCTACCATAAAAGGACTTAGCCTTGGTAGTAATAAACCATGTATATCTATTTCAAACCTTGATGGTCTTGCCTATAATGTATTTCCTTTTGAAGGTATTATTTGTCCAATCATGGATGCATTAAGAAATAATGTATATACCTGTATTTATAAAAATGAAGAAGATAATCTTAAACCTCTTACAGAATATATGGTCATCTCTTTAGATGAGCTTATAGATATAATAAAGAAACAAGGCGAAAAAGTAATATTTGTTGGAGATGGTACAGAAAAACATAGAGATTATTTGAATTCTCATCTTCAGAATGCAACCTTTGCTCCTTATCATTTAAATTATACAAGAGCTTCTTCTTTAGGAGAACTTGGAGTAAAACAATTTTCCAAGGGAATATCAGATAACATCAATATATCAGCTCCTTTATATTTAAGAAAATCACAAGCTGAAAGAGAATATGATAAAAAAATGGGGCTGGAATAATGGATATTAAAATAATTCCTATGGATGAAAGCTGTCTTGATGATGTATTAGATATAAGTAGATTATCTTTTGCTATCCCGTGGACTAAAAACTCTTTTCAAAATGAGCTACGAAACAATTTTGCCACATATGTTGTTGCAAAAGTTGATGAAAGAGTAATCGGTTATGGTGGAATGTGGATAATAATTGATGAAGGCCACATAACTAATATAGCAGTTCATCCTGATTATAGAGGACAAGGTATCGGTAATACAATACTTAATTCAATGATAAATATATGTAATGAAAAGTGTGTTAAGGCAATGACCTTAGAAGTTCGAATTTCAAACATTGCTGCACAAAATCTCTATAAAAAATATGGTTTCATAAAAGAAGGTGTACGACATAAATACTATGAAGATAACAAGGAAGATGCTGTTATAATGTGGAAAAGGTGGGTTTAAGCTAAGAAATCACGACTTTAAGTCGCGATTTCTTATTTGCTGTTATGTCCCTAAGTGAAATTTGACTAAAATTGAATAGGTTCAATGCCTATTCAATTTTATTATATAAATTCACTTATAAATTTTTCAGTATCCTTTGGTTCCCATTTCCTATCAACCAAAACAGCCCCTCTTCTTAATGATGGGTGTAAATCATGATATGTGTCTCTCCCATCTTCCTTATAAATGATTCCAAGTGGAATCCCCTCATCTCCAAATTCTTGAGCTTTTTTATATGCCTCAAACTTATCATAAGAGTTGTAATTTTCACCCAAATAATAAACCCTATCTTTATACCATTTAAATGTATTAACCTTATTAAAGCTAATACAAGGCTGCAAAATATCTATTAACGCATATCCCTTATGATTCATTGCTGCTTTTATCATCTTAACAAGATGCCCATTATCACCAGAAAAAGCTCTAGCAACGAAAGTAGCACCTAATGTAATTGCGAGTGCAATTGGATTTAGTGGCTCAACAATCACTCCATCAAACTGCATAGATGTTATTTGCCCCTTTGAAGTTGTAGGTGACCCCTGCCCTTTTGTAAGACCATATATCTGATTGTCATGCACAAGGTGTACCATATCAATATTTCTTCTTATATTATGGAGAAAATGATTCCCGCCTTCTCCATAAGTATCCCCCTCGCCAGATGTTACTATTACCTTCAATTCATGATTTGCTATTTTAATAGCCTGAGCTGGTGGTAAAGCTCTTCCATGAAGTCCATTGAAACCATTAGCTTTAATATAATGAGGTGTTTTTGCTGCTTGACCAATACCTGAAACCATAACTAAGTTTTCAGGTAGTATTTCGAGCTCAGCCACAACCTTCTTTATAGCATCAAGTATCGAGAAATTCCCACATCCAGGACACCATGCATTTTCATCTTTTGAATTATATAATTTTAATTCTAACATTAATCCACCACCTTTTTTACTCTTCTATATATTTCTTCAGCTGTTAATTGTCTTCCATCATACTTTAAAATACTCGAATCCATTAGAATACCTGTTTCTTGTGTAATAAGCTTACCAAGCTGACCTGTAAAATTTTGTTCAACATTTATTACTTTTCTAGCTATATCTCTATATTTTCTTAACTTCCTATCAGGCAATGGTAACAAGTCTCCATAACTAAGTGCTCCCACCTTAACTCCGTCTTTATTTAATAATTCAATTGCTTCTTTAAAAGCACCATAGGTTGAACCCCATCCTACAAGAAGAATATCTATTTTCTCATCTCCAAAATACTCAGGCTCTTCTAATTCATTTTTTATAGAATTTAACTTCTTCATTCTCTTCTCCATTTGCTCATTTCTTACCTGCGAACTTTCTGTAATATGAGAATACTCTGTATGCTCATCACTATCAATCAAAACAATTTGTCCTTTTACTTTTCCTGGAATTAACCTTGGTGATATCCCACTTTCAGTAATTTGGTATCTTCTATATTCCTCTCCACTCTGCAAGTGCTCGCCACTAGATATATACCTTTCAATTTTTAGTGAGTTTAGATCATACTTTAGTATTGTTGCATTTGAATCTGCGATATACTGATCTGTTAGTAACAATACTACCGTTTGATATTTATCTGCTAAATTCAATGCTTTAAATGTTTTATAAAATGCATCTTCAGCATTCCTAATACTCATAACAATCCTAGGGAACTCTCCATGTGATGCTGTTAATATAAAGCTTAAATCACTTTGTTCAGTTCTGGTTGGAAGCCCTGTAGCTGGACCTGGTCTTTGAGAATCTACAACTACCAACGGTATTTCAGTTATACCTGCAAGTCCTAAAGCTTCAACCATCAAGGCAAACCCTCCTCCAGATGATCCTGTCATAGCTCTTGCCCCTGCATATGATGCTCCAATAGCCATATTTATCGCACTTATCTCATCTTCAACCTGCTCAACAACAATTCCAGCTTCTACTTGTTTTTTAGAAAGATATGTCATAATACTTGTCGCTGGTGTCATTGGATATCCTGAATAGAATGAAAGACCTCCAGCTAAAGCACCCAATGCTATAGCAGTATTTCCATTTATTAAGATATGATCACTCATATTTTTGCTTACTAAACTATACTTGCTTTCAATGAGATTATA
Source organism: Clostridium polyendosporum (assembly GCF_018332455.1). Classification (GTDB taxonomy): domain Bacteria; phylum Bacillota; class Clostridia; order Clostridiales; family Clostridiaceae; genus Clostridium_AY; species Clostridium_AY polyendosporum. Next base: position 15,281 of record NZ_BOPZ01000014.1, on the reverse strand, counting down.
TCCCATTTTAATAGCTTGTATATTTTTATCCTTTAGAACTTGTGGAAACTTTTTTTCTAATAATTTCTCAAATTCTCCACCTATACCAAAATACTTTAAGACTACACCAGCAGCTACGAAAGTAAATGCTTTTGAAAGCCCTATCTCCTTTGCCTTTCTAATCAAAGGAAAGCTTATTAATCTTTTTTCTTCAGCTTTTATGCTTTCATCAACGATTATAATTCCATTGTCCTTAAGGCTTTCCTTATGGATCTCAACTGTATCACTGTCTAGTGCAAGCATTAAATCTATCTGATTATCATGTGAAAGAATTTGCTCATCACCAAAACGAATTTGTATGAAATTATGTCCACCTCTCACTCTTGACATATAGTCTTTGTTGGAAAAAACATAAAATCCACTATTCTTAATAGCTGTTTCAATAAAATTACCGACCGTATCCATACCTTGACCAGCACTACCACCAATTAAAATATTATATTTCAATTTAAACACCTCATTTAAATAAAATACTGATAACTCTTCGCCCAAACCCACCTATCAACTAATTTTATAAACAATCCCTATTTAATAGCAATCATCTCCTAATAATAAATATCATTTTTCTTTTAAAATAGTTATTTTCTTGTTTCTAGCCTTCCTATTCTTTTTTATCTTATTATTCATTTTTAAAAAAAATACTGAAAAAATTTCATAAAAAAATGTAACTCAGCCACAAACTCCTTTTTGGCCGAGTTACATCTTCCTCTATTATTAGATAGAAACTACAACTATTTATTCATAGAATGAATTTAATATATTTCCCTTTTAAAAAACTATAAGATAACCTTATACCCTTAAGTTTATTATCTAGAAATCTCTTCCCTACTTTCTATAAGAGCTTCCCTATGAATTAATGGAGACATCTTTTTATATAATGCTAAAGTACCAAGTGAAACTATTCCACCCTTAATTAAGTTAAATGGAAGTATTGCTGTAGCTATCAGAACTGATATATTTCCAAAGTTCATGTGAAAAAGTCTTGAGTACATTGGAATTAATAAAAAGTAGTTTAATAACGAAGCAAATACTGACATAGCTACAAAACCTGCTGCTAAAGCAATTACTGCATTTTTTCTAGATTTGTTTTGCTTATAAATCACGCCTGCTACAATCATCCATACAGCTCCGATTGAAAAGTTAGCAAATTCACCTATAAAACCTGAAGCAGAACCTTTTATTAATGTATAAAGTAAATTCTTAATAAATTCTATTATAATTCCCGCTACAGGTCCTAATGCAAAAGTACCAATCAAAGCAGGTATATCACTTAAGTCAATTTTTAAGAATGTTGGAAAAAACGGTAGTGGAAAATCGAAGTACATTAAGATAAATGAAATTGCACCTAAAAGTGCTATTTTGATTTGTGTATTAATACTTGATCTTCTTACTAATGATTGTTTCAAGTTAACCCCTCCTAAAATTTTTTTATCTCCTGGAGCTTAGTATTAAAATTATATTTAATAAATTATAAAAACCCTGATGATAATAATCATCAGGGCGTAAATACAGAATAATTCTAATGCTTTACCTTCTTCCATCCAGACTTTACTGTCGACTTCGGAGTTTCACCGAATCATGCCTATAAGGCTCGCGGGCTATACCGCCGGTGGGGAATTACACCCCGCCCTGAAGATAATTCTATTTAATTATAGTACCATTATATATGTTTGTTTATATCTTGACAATAACGTTTGTATTTATTTAACATCTTTCTTCATTGAAAGAGATATTCTCTTTCTCTTCTCATCAACCTCAAGAATTCTTACTTCTATAATATCTCCTACCTTAACCACATCTAAAGGATGCCTTACAAATCTGTCTGCCATCTGACTCTTATGAACTAAACCATCTTGATGAACTCCTATATCTACAAATGCTCCAAAATCAGAAACATTTCTTACTGTTCCCATTAATATCATGCTTGGTTTTAGATCCTTTAGTTCTATTACACCTGACTTAAATATAGGTTTTGGCAACTCTTCCCTAGGATCTCTTCCTGGCTTCTTAATTTCTTTGATAATGTCAACTAAAGTTGGTTCTCCAACCGCAAGTTCTTTCGCTAAATTCTTAAGCCCTACAGCCTTTATTTTTTCATCTATATCCTGAATTTTTCCTTTTCTTAAATCATCACCAGTGTATTTAAGCTTCTTCATTAGAGCTCCTGCAGCTACATAGGATTCTGGATGAACTGAAGTATTGTCTAGTGGTTCATCACTTTCCATAACTCTTAAGAACCCTGCACATTGTTCAAATGCTTTTTGCCCTAACCTCTTAACCTTGAGAAGCTCCTTTCTATTCTTAAACTTTCCATTTTCTTCTCTATAAATTACTATATTTTGAGCCAATGCTGAATTTATTCCTGAAACATAACTAAGAAGGGATGGTGTTGCTACATTCAAATCTACCCCTACACTGTTAACACAATCCTCCACTACTCCTTTAAGAGACTCATCTAGCTTTTTTTGTGCGACATCATGCTGATACTGCCCTACCCCTATAGACTTTGGATCTATCTTAACAAGCTCAGCTAATGGATCTTGAAGTCTTCTTCCTATAGAAATAGCTCCTCTTATGGTTACATCTAAATCTGGATATTCTTTCGCAGCTAACTCAGAAGCAGAATAAACTGAAGCTCCCGCCTCAGAAACTATAACATAATATACTTCCTTGCTACTTTCCCTCTTTATCTCAGAAATCATTTTTGAAATTACTTCCTCTGATTCTCTTGATGCAGTACCATTTCCTAAGGAAATTACATCTACATTATATTTATAAATAAGCTCCTTTAATACTTTAATTGTTCCTTCAACATCATTTTTAGGTAATGTAGGGAATACTGTAACCTTCTCTAAAAATTTTCCTGTATCATCTAATACTGCTACCTTACATCCTGTTCTAAATCCTGGATCAAACCCCATAACAACCTTACCTTTTATAGGTGATTGCATTAAAAGAGCCTTCAAATTAGCTTTGAATATTTCTATAGCTCCCTGCTCACCTTTATCTGTTAGATCATTTCTTATCTCTCTTTCAATTGAAGGGTAAATTAATCTCTTTAAGGAATCCTTAACACATTCTTGTACATACCTATCTGTTATATTATTATCCTTTAAACATCTGTTATTTAAATAGGTTAGTATTTTATCTTCAGGTACAGTAATCTTAACTGAAAGTACCTTTTCTTTTTCTCCTCTATTAATGGCAAGTATTCTATGAGAAGGTATAGTTCTTACTGATTCCTTATAATCATAGTACATTTCATATGGTGTAGTTTCTTTACTTGAACCTTTAGTTTCAATCAACCCATCTCTTTGCACAAAATCTCTTATCCATTTTCTATATACCGCTTCATCAGATATCATTTCACTTATAATATCCATTGCTCCTTGAAGAATCTCTTCTATTGTTTTTACTTCCTTTTCTTCATTTATAAATTCCCTAGCTTTCTCTTCTATATCACCTTTAAACTCTCCAGATATTATTAAGTCTGCTAAAGGCTTAAGTCCCTTTTCTATAGCAATAGTAGCTCTCGTTCTTTTTTTAGGCTTAAATGGTCGATAAATATCTTCAATTTCCGTTAGTGTTTCACACTTTATAATCTGATCTTTTAGTTCATCTGTTAAATTTCCTTGATCTTCTATTAGTCTAATAACATCTTCTTTTCTTTGCTGAAGATTCCTTAAATATGTAAGCCTTTCAAACAGTTTTCTTAAAACTTCATCAGATAATCCACCAGTTTGTTCTTTTCTATATCTCGCAATAAATGGAACGGTATTACCTTCATCTAAAAGCTTTATTACATTCTCTACTTGATAACTTTTTATATTAAGTTCTCTCTCCAAAACCTCAATAATATTATTCATACTTCCCTCCTGATGCTTAAAATACATAAATATAATTATAGTAGTATTATTAATTAATTCAAGGCTAGTTAAACTAATTATTTCCATGCAACTTTTGAATATCCTTCTTATTATATTCATAAAATTTAATATAACAATTGTTAGGAGTAAAAGATGAGAAAACAATTATTAACCTTTTTATTAGTTATTACAGTACTAATCTTCAACTTATCCTTTATTTTTTCTATATCACTAAAATCATTTGATGATACAAATGTAATTAAAAACATCAAATATCTTTCTTCCGATAGATTTAAAGGAAGACTTGCCGGTACTCTTGAAAACAGAATTGTTAGTGAGTACATAAAAAATTACTTTAAAAAAATTAATGTTTCTCCGCAAAAACAAGATTATTTAGATCCTTTCCAAGTATATGCTCCTATTCAAATTAACGGAAGTCCCATGCTTGAAATATTAAATAAAAGTGGAAAAATAGTTAAAGAATATGAATATGGCAAAGATTTCAAAGATAGCTTTTTAAATTTCCGTACTAACAACCTTCAAACTACTCCAAAAGATGAGATTAGAATTTATGCTGGTGGCATAGATATTATACAAGATAGTAAAAGCTTCAGATTTATAATAGCTAATGACAACTTTAAGTTTAGAAGCTCCTTCATCTCTGATTATCGCTCTGATATGCCTATTTTGATAACTCCAAAAGTATATGACGATTTAATAACTTATAGTAAAAAAGGTTACTCTATAAAGTGTTTTATTCCTTATGAAGTTCAAAAAACTAATATTTATAATGTTATAGGAGTAATAAAAGGTGTAAATTCTAAACTTCCTCCACTAGTACTATCCTGCCATTTTGACCATTTAGGTGAGGATCTATCAGGTAATATTTATAGTGGAGCTTTAGACAATGCTTCAGGCACTGCTTTCTTACTAGAATTAGCTCGTTACCTTTCATCAATATTACCTCCAGATAGGGATATAATTATAGCAGCCTTTAATGCTGAGGAATTTGGTCTTTTGGGCTCCAAAGCCTTTGTGGATGACAATGCTTCTTATTTACTAGGTGGAAAAGCAATAAATTTTGATATGATTGGTAGTAACAATGCAATACCTCTAACAATTATGAGTGGAAAAAATGCACCTAGAAGTGTTCTTTTATCAGATATTCAGAATTACTGCAAAAAAACTTCAGTAGATTATTTAATTGAATTTGAAGATGCATCTGACCATGCTAGTTTCATAAATCAAGGTATAGATGCAATATCTTTATGTGATGCAGATTTTTCTAGGATACACACTCCTGATGATAAAGCTGAATTTATAAGTAAATCTGCTATAGATAGAGCATATAAAGTAGTATGGAGTGAAATATCTTCTTATGCTTATACCTATTCACCTATGTTTATTTATAGTAAAAGAATCCTTTTGTCATCTGGGGTATTATCTTGTATATTTTTTTTCTCACTGCTATTCATAAATATTAAGAAAGTAGAATAGACTTAATGTTAAAGAATTAGTAAACATAAATTAAGATATCTTAAAAATATTGTTTAAATAAAGTTGAAAGCCTATATTCTAAATTACTAAGTAATTTAGAATATAGGCTACTTTTATTTATTTAACTATTTTGTTTCTCTATTAAGAAAAGATATAATAAAAGCATCTAACTCTCCGTCCATAACACCCTGTACATTAGAAGTTTCTGTTCCAGTTCTATGATCCTTAACTAAAGAATATGGATGGAATACATAGGATCTTATTTGACTTCCCCATCCTATATCCTTAAGTTCACCAGTTAAATCTTCAATTTTTTCCTTATGTGATCTTTCCTTAAGTTCAATTAATTTAGCCTTAAGCATTCCCATTGCAGTATCCCTATTAGAAAATTGACTTCTTTCATTTTGACATTGTACCACAATTCCAGTAGGTATATGTGTTATTCTTATCGCCGATTCAGTTTTATTTACATGCTGTCCACCAGCTCCCCCAGCCCTATAAGTATCTATTTTTAAATCTGCTGGATTAATATCTATGTCCTGCTCTTGAGTAAGCTCCGGTAGCACTTCTACTGATGTAAAAGAAGTTTGTCTTTTTCCATTAGCGTTAAACGGTGAAATTCTAACTAATCTATGTATTCCTTTCTCTGCTTTTAAATATCCATAAGCAAATTCACCCTTAACTCTTAATGTAACGCTCTTAACCCCTGCTTCATCACCTGGAAGATAGTCTAAAGTTTCAACCTTATAACCCTTTTTTTCGCACCAACGTGTATACATTCTTAACAACATTTCGGTCCAATCATTAGCATCTGTTCCGCCTACGCCAGTATGCAGGGTAAGTATAACATCATTTCTATCGTATTCAGCTGAAAGAAGTATTTCTATCCTAAAGACCTCAATCTCGTCATTAATACTCTTAATTTCTTTTATAATTTCTCTTGCAGTTTCCTCATCATCTTCTTCAATAAGTTCTGAAAGAGTTTCAACATCATCAACTCTCGATACAACGGTATTGAATCTATCTATTTTATCCTTTATTCTCTTTGACTCCTGAGTAATCTCTTGAGCTTTATTTATATCATCCCAAAGATTAGGTTCTTGCATCTTATGCTCTAATTCTAAATTACGCTTTTCTAATCCAGAAATGTCAAAGTGAAGCCCCCATTTCTTTTAAAGTGTTTCTAATTTCTTTAAGCTTTGAAAGTTGATTCTCAAGCTCTAACATCATACCAATCACCCCTAAATTATTTTAAAGTCTAACTTATAGTATAACTATGCTAAAATGAATTTACAACAAAAAATAACTCTGACAATGCATGGAACCCACTAAAGATAAACAACTTCAATCATGAAAAAATTCATGAAAATAGCCTCGACATGCAATGCTTTTTCATGAATTATAAATTCAGTTATAAAGTTGTGTATCTATAGATTGAGTCAGATTTCACTTCATGAAATGACAGCACATGAAGGAATTTAGCAAAGCTAAATTCCAACCATAATTGTTAGTTCATTATACTACTTCTCTTCCACAACAATTCTTAAACTTCTTTCCACTACCACATGGACATGGATCATTTCTCTTATTCTTATGGTTCTTCTTTATAGGTTGTTTTTTCTCAGAAGAATCATCTCCACTACTTACTGCTGCTTCCTTAACTACTCTTTCTCTTTCTGGTGCATGCTCAATTTGTACATGTAATAAAAACTTAACAGTATCAATTTTTATATTTTCAATCATTTCATCAAACATTGCACTACCTTCAAATTGGTATGCTTGAACTGGATCTTGCTGCTTATATGCTCTTAATCCTATACCTTGCTTTAAATGATCCATATTATCTATATGGTCCATCCACTTTGTATCGACAACTCTTAAAAGAATTACTCTTTCAATTTCACGTATTTGCTCACTACCAAATACACTCTCCTTAGAAGAGTACATCTCCTTAGCCGTGTTAAATAACTTTTCCTTTATTTCATCATTAGATAATACAGCTAAATCATTTACTTGAATAGCTCCATGAGGTAAATAAATATCTTCTAAATAATTTATAAGTGCCTTTAATTCATCTTCAAAAGTATCTTCTATGCCTGATATATGTGAATCTACTGCCCCATAAATTACATCCTTTATCATGTCATAAACCTGCTCTTTAAGGTTTTCTCCTTCAAGAACTAACGCCCTCTGTTTGTAAATTACTTCTCTTTGCTTATTCATTACATCATCATATCCAAGTAATGTCTTTCTTATATCAAAGTTATTACCTTCAACCTTTTTTTGAGCATTTTCAATAGACTTTGTAACCATTTTACTCTCTATAGCATCATCTTCTTCTAGTCCAAGTTTTTCTACTATTCCTTGTAATCTTTCTGAACCAAAAATTCTCATAAGATCATCTTGAAGTGATATATAGAATCTTGATGAACCTGGATCTCCTTGACGACCTGAACGCCCTCTTAGCTGGTTATCTATTCTTCTTGATTCATGTCTTTCAGTTCCTATTATCTTTAATCCACCAATCTCTTTTACACCGTCTCCAAGTTTAATATCTGTACCTCTACCAGCCATATTTGTTGCTATTGTTACCATGGCTTTTCCACCAGCATGAGATACTATTTCCGCTTCTTGCTCATGATATTTTGCATTTAGTACTTGGTGAGGAATCCCTCTCTTTTTAAGCATATCAGAAACAAGTTCTGATTTTTCTATACTTGTTGTCCCTACTAATACTGGTTGGCCAGCAGTATACGTTTCTACTATATCATTAACTATGGCATTGAACTTACCTTTTTCAGTTTTATAAATTACATCTGGATGATCTATTCTCTGAACTGATCTATGAGTTGGTACTACTATAACATCTAGACCATATATCTCTCTAAACTCATTTTCTTCTGTTAAAGCTGTACCAGTCATACCTGAAAGCTTTTTATACATTCTAAAATAATTTTGGAATGTTATTGTTGCTAATGTCTTTGACTCTCTTTCAACCTTAACTCCTTCCTTAGCTTCTATAGCCTGATGAAGTCCATCTGAGTACCTTCTACCTTCCATAAGTCTTCCTGTAAACTCATCTACAATAATAACTTCACCATCTTTGACCATGTAGTCCTTATCTCTCTTCATTGCATAGTTAGCTTTTAATGCTTGAGTTATATAGTGCTGAAGTTCCATATTTTCAGCATCTGCATAGTTCTCAACATCAAAAGCCTTTTCTGCTTCTTTTATACCATCTTCTGTAAGCATTACAGCATTAGCTTTTTCATCAATTGTAAAATGTTTTTCTTTTATTAGTCTTTTTACAAAGAAGTCAGCTATCTTATAAAAGTCTGTTGACTTTTCTCCTGCACCTGAAATTATAAGTGGAGTTCTAGCTTCATCTATAAGAATAGAGTCAACTTCGTCAACAATTGCAAAGTTAAGCTCTCTTTGAACTTTTTCTTCCTTATAAATAACCATATTGTCTCTTAAGTAGTCAAAACCAAACTCATTATTTGTTCCATAAGTAATATCTGCTGCATAAGCTTCTCTTCTCTGATTATTATCTAGTTCATGAAGTATAACCCCAGTAGTAAGCCCCAGGAACTCATATACCTGTCCCATCCATTCTTTATCTCTTCTTGCAAGGTAGTCATTTACAGTAATAACATGCACGCCTTTACCAGATATTGCATTAAGATAGGCTGGAAGTGTTGCAACTAATGTTTTACCTTCACCTGTCTTCATTTCAGATATTCTTCCTTGATGAAGAACTATACCACCTATAAGTTGCTCTCTATAGTGTTTCATCCCAAGTACCCTATATGCTGCTTCTCTTACTACAGCAAAAGCTTCTGGTAATATTTTATCTAAACTCTCACCTTTTCTGTATCTTTCTTTAAACTCTTCAGTTTTAGCTCTTAATTGTTCATCTGAAAGAGATTTTATTTCTTGATCTAATGCTTCTATTTTATCCACTAATGGAATAATTCGTTTAACTTCTCTCTCACTATAAGTTCCAAAGACCTTATCCAATAAACCCATTTTTTTATCCTCACAATTCTGTTTATTTTATAACTTACTAAATTATATCACTTATAATAATATTTTTTCAATAATTTGGTTCAGTAATACTATAAGTTTAACACTTTGAAGCACATTTATACAAAATAAATTGAACAGACATCAAGCCTGTTCAACTTTAGTCAAGTTGCATTTTTTTAAATGGTAACAAATTACAAACCTCCAGGTATCCTGGAGGTTATTATTATAATTAACTTATTTTATTTCTATTCTACTATTCATTTTCTGTTTCTATAAGACCATATTGACCATCTTTTCTTTTATAAACAACATTTACATGATTAGAATCAGCATCACGATAAACAAAAAAGTTATGTCCTAAAAGCTCCATCTGAAGCAAAGCTTCTTCAGAATGCATAGGTTTTACACCAAACTTTTTAGTTTTAACTATCTTTGATTCATCCTCTTGCTCTATTGAATCAAAACTATCAAAATTTATATATCTCACTGAATTACTATTATTATACTTTCTTGATAACTTAGTTTTTTGCTTTCTTATTTGTCTTTCAAGTTTTTCTTCAACTAGGTCGATTGACTTGTACATATCCTCTGTTACTTCTTCACCCCTTAGCAAAACACCATTAAAAGGTATCATAACTTCTATTCTCTGTCTATTTTTTTGTACACTTAAGGTTGCTTTAGCTTCTACATTAGGGTTGAAATATTTATCTAATTTAGATATCTTTCTCTCTACTGTTTCTTTCAACGCTTGTGTTAATTCTATGTTTTTAGCTAATACTGTAACTTTCATACGGTCAGCCCCTCTCCCCATTCAAGTTCTAATAACTCCTTGAATTATTTGTTTTGTTAATATAATTTTACACACTTTTTAAAATAATAACAAGCCTAATTAATTGAATTTACTGAAAATTAATTTAATTTATTATAAGTAACATCTCTCATTCTCTATTTATCAAAGTTTTATACATTTTTTTACTATTTTTCAACAAACTTCCCTTAAGTGTTCTATATCAGTGAAAAGATGTACGTTATACATGTCGCTATACAAAGAATTTTGATTAAATTTCTTCCGCATAGTTTGCATAAAATTTGTGCATAAAAAACAAAAAAGTTATCAGTCTGTTGACTAATAACTTTAAATAAAGCTAGTTGACCTGGTCTTTGACCCCACACTCGCCTGCTGGAGCTTTTGCTACCCAGAATTACCCTCTCACTACTAACCCTCTCAGTTTTTCACTGGCAGGACTTACCTCTAAGCCGCACCATGCTCATTAAACATTTTATTTAACTTACGTGGATCGTTTTGCCTGCGACTGGCATCGACTTTCAACCACAAACCTAACCTTACTATATCTATTATATATTACTTTTTGAAACAGTCAAGATAATTACTTCTTTAGCTCCAGATTTCATTAATTCTTTATAGCACGAAAGCACTGTAGCTCCAGTGGTTAATACATCATCAATTAAAATAATTCTTTTATTATCAATAACATTATCTCTATTAACCTTAAAAACTCCTATCATATTCGTCTTTCTATCTTCAATATGTAATCTTTTTTGTTCATTAACTTCCTTTACCCTTTCCAGCACTCCATAATAAGGTATATTAATCTCATTACTTATAAACTTTGATATAACCTCACATTGATTGAAGCCTCTTTTTTTAAGGGAACTCTTAGAAATTGGAACATAAGTTATTAAATCTCCTGTTAATTCTCTACTTTTAATTAACTCAAGCAAAACAGATGAAATTGCTTCTCCACTATAAAAATCATTCTTATATTTAAATCTTATTATAAGCTTCTTTATTATTCCTGAGTAATATGCCGCACTATATACTTTAATGTCATTAATTTCTTCAATGGCATAAGGTTCTTTAATAAAACTTATTGTTTCTATACATTTTTTACAAAGTAAAAAACTAGATATATCCTCTTCACAACATAAGCAACTTTCTTTATGAGGGTAAATAAGCTCTAGTAAACAATTTACCAAGTAACTTATTACCTCAATAATCCTTTTTCCCATGAAAACTTATTAAAGACTCTTGCCAAATCCTTTGCCATCTCCATATTTTGAGAAATCTCATTTGAGAACAATAGCACTTCACCTGGCAACCCTTTATTTTTACCTACCTTTCCACACATATAAATAAACTTTTTGTAATCAAAAATCTTATGATCTGCAAAATATACAATTATATCTATATCATCTATTTCTTCAAAAACCTCTCCCATAATATCAGTTATTACCATAACAGGCTTATCCTTGATTGCTAAAAGCTCATTAATTCTCTTTTTATCATCGTTAGAAAATAATATTAACTTTATACTTGATGCTATATTAAGAACATCATTGAAATATGCATATATACTTTCAGACTTTTCCTTATCAGGAGTATGAATTATAACTTTTCTATTATTCTTTCTAAACCATTTTAAATAATCATACAATAAGTATGGAATATCTTGATTTAAATTAACTCTTGTAGTAATTATTCTAGGTTCTACAAATGGTCTACAAATACAACAGTTCCCTATTTCCAATATAGGACAATTATTAAAAATACGTTCAATAGAATAAACTAATAATTTTCTTGTTTTTTTATAAAGATAATCTAATGAATTTTGAATCTCAAGTTTAGTTTGTTTTGAGAAAGCACTAATATCATCGTATATTATAAGTTCATAGTTATCATTTATAAATCTTATGTTATCAAAGGTTGTGAAATGCAAAAAATTCTCGGAGCTTCTTTTTCCATTCCTTAGTATAGAATATATTTTAAATCCAAGGACATTTCTTAAGTATTTAATTAAATCTTCGTTTGCCTTTTCGTCATTTGAAATATAAAGCACCTTTTTTTCACTGCTAACTAACAAAGTTATTAACTCTCTAAAGATTCTTGATGTATTATAAGGTATTGTTATTATATTAAAAATCTTACAGTCTTCTTTCTCGTACCATCTATTAATCTCATTAACAGCATAATTAAACTCTAAGCATATTTTATCCATTTCGATATTTACCATTAGCCCCCCCACTTATTGATTTATAAAAGCTTCATCAGATATAATATCTTTTATTCTCCACTTTAAAGATGAATATCTTTCATTACTTTTAGTATTATTAACCATATACTTTAAAGCCTTTATCCCTCCAGCTACTACCACCATTTCTTTAGCTCTGGTTATGCCTGTATATAATAAATTTCTATTCATAAGAAAAGGTGATCCCATATATGAGGGCATTATTATAACTGGAAATTCACTTCCCTGACTTTTATGTATAGTTATGGCATAAGCTAAATCTAACTCATCTAAATAGATATAATCATATATAACTTTTCTCTCCTCATCAAATATTACTGTTAAAGTTTTGTTTTCCTCATCTATGCTCTCAATAAACCCCATATCTCCATTATATACTCCTATACCTTCATTTTCTCCAAGACTATCAATTCTAGTCCATTTTAGTGAATAGTTATTTTTTGTTTGCATAACCTTATCACCAACCCTAAATACCATTTCTTTCATTTGCTTCTCTTTTTTTCGTTCATCCTTTGGATTTAATATTTCCTGAAGCTTCATATTTAAATTAGTTATACCCAATACTCCTTTTTTCATAGGAGCTATAATTTGAATATGTTTTAATTTATCCCAATGAGAATTAAACTTTGGAAGTCTTGTATTAATAAGCTCTATTATAGTAATAAGTAACTCATCCATTCCTTCTTCTTTAATAAAATAAAAATCTTTACCTTTTTCATTTAGAATTGGCATTTCACCTTCATTTATTCTATGTGCATTTACAACTATAAGACTTTCTTTTCCCTGTCTAAAAATTTCCTTAAGTCTTACTACTTTAGTAAATTTACTTTCAATTAAATCAGACAATACATTCCCTGGTCCTACTGAAGGTAACTGATCCACATCTCCTACTATTATAAGTCTTGTTCCTACTTTTATTGCTTTTAAAAGATTGTTCATAAGCATAACATCAATCATCGAGGCTTCATCAATAATTACAACATCAGCTTCAAGAGGAGAGGATTCATTTCTTGAAAAAATCGAGGCATCTTCATCATCTCCTACAGCCATCTCCAGCATTCTATGAATAGTTTTTGCCTCTCTACCTGTAGATTCCCCCATTCTTTTAGCCGCTCTTCCCGTAGGAGCGCCTAATATAACTCTAAGACCGCATTGTTCAAAGATATGTATTATACATTTTATTATAGTAGTCTTTCCTGTTCCTGGTCCTCCTGTTATTATCTCAATTCCATTAGTAAAAGCTCCTATAATGGCTTCCTTTTGAGATGGAGCAAAAGTAATTCCATTCTTTTCTTCAAAACTTTTTATCTCAAATTCTAAATCTATATTAAGGTTTTGGAAATTACTAATTGCTAAAGTTAATATCCTATTGGTTATTCCAAGTTCACAATAATAATAAGGAAGTGTAAATATTGCTTCTATTCCATTAATATTCTCTATATGTATTTTCCCTTCTATTGTAGAGTCATAAATATTTTTCTCTATTTTCTCTATTTCTACTGTTAATACTTCAGCAGCTTCTTTTATAAGAAGGTGTTTAGGCATATATGTATTACCATTAGCACAAAAATCATTAATAACGTATTTTAACCCGCTTTGAATTCTAAAAGGTGAATCTGATTCTATTCCTAATGACCGAGCAATCTTATCTGATGTCTTAAAACCTATGCCATTAATCTCTTCACATAAAATATACGGATTTTCTTTAACGATATTTATTGAATTACATCCAAAACGCTTATAAATCTTTATACATTGATTTGCAGTTACACCATTAGATTGAAAGAAAATCATAATATTCTTTAGTTCTCTTTGAGAAACATACGAATCTATGATAAGTTTTAACTTCTTTTCCCCAATCCCCTCAATTTCTCTCAATCTATCAATATTATTATCCATTATTTCTAAAGTTTCTTCACCAAACTTACTAATTATTTTTTTTGCAGTTACAGGCCCTATACCATATATAAGACCAGAAGATAGGTACTTCTCTATTCCTTCTAATGTATTGGGAAGTATTTCTTCGCATTCTTCTATTTTGAACTGCCTTCCAAATTGTGAATGAAGCACCCAGTTTCCAGTAAGCTTTAAGTGCTGAGCTTCTGCAATATATGGTATTACTCCTACTGCAGTGATTAAACTATTTTCAATCCTAAGTTTAATTACTATATATCCATTATCATCATTGCGAAAAACGATACTCTCCACTATACCTGTTATTACTTCCATAATATCGCTCCTAAGTTCTTCTGTATTCTATTTAAATTATACCACAGTATCAATAATTTAAATTGCTTTATGAACAATTTCACTGGCCCTAATATAAAAAAGTAAGTCCATAACAATATTAAGCTAACATCCTTTAAACACTCTATTTACTTAGAAACCTATTTATCTATTATTTAAACTTTAGCATTATTAAATATATATAAGTTTATCACTAATGCATTTCAGAAATTAAATCTGAGCAGGCATCAAACTACTAATTTAAAATTAAATTCCACTTTGTGAAAAGGAAGGATATGATACAGATATTATATTATTTGATGAAGATATTAATATAAAACTTGTTTTAGTAGATGGAAAAATTATTTATACAAAATAAAACTATGTAAACATAATTTTAGTCAAATTTCACTTCGTGAAATGACAAGAAAAAAAGTGGTTGTATAACAACCACTTTTTTCCAGACTGCTGACAAAGTGTCAGCAGTCTTTGTTTTTACTGAATTATGAAGTAAAATTAAAAGTATAGAATTTTATTTCATAGGAGTTATTCAAATGATACGAGAAAGAAAAGA
>NZ_BOPZ01000013.1 GCF_018332455.1 Clostridium polyendosporum | reverse complement strand
CTCGTATCATTTGAATAACTCCTATGAAATAAAATTCTATACTTTTAATTTTACTTCATAATTCAGTAAAAACAAAGACTGCTGACACTTTGTCAGCAGTCTGAAAAAATAGACTGAGAATAATCTCAGTCTATTTTTTGATATATTTGGGTCTATATTTTTCCTTCTCCTAGGAATACCTAATTTACTTTCCAAGATTCAACTAATGTATTTATTTCTGTATAAGTATCATATCCTATCGTCACAAGGTGCCATCGTCGCAAAAGCCATGCATTCTCTTGCACAATGTAGGCATATTTTCCCACAATGTTGTGATTCTGGGTCAGAAAATTTTAAACAGGCATTTCCGCAAGTTGTACAAATATGTGCACATAAATGAGCAATAGCTTTTGCAAATATACTACAACGAGCAATGTATTTCGCAGTTAAAGTACAAATGTCCGCACAATCACGTAATAATAGAAGTTGTTCTTTCCTGCATTCGATATCTGATTTTGCTTTTAACAAGGTAGTCATCTGTTCACAAATAGCTTCACAATGCTGAACAATTTTTAATACAGATTCATGCATCTTAAATCCCCTTTTATTAATTTTACTACTTTACCATATTATGTACTAATTGAAAATTTGTTACATAACAATTGTAATAGACGACAAAATTTAAATATTATCTATAGTATAAAGTGGTTCTTTTTTTGATGCTCATTTGTTTTTTTTATTACTATTGTAGATAATAAATATTTAAGTGATTAAAAAACTAATCTGTATCTAATAGAGTTATGAACAAAATTATAATATTGCACTTTTTTTATAGGTATGCTAAAATGGCTTTGAATTATATTATAAATTGGAGGGCAAAGGGAAAGTAGTATACTAGCCTAAAGCACTTCGATGGAATATAATATATTACTAGGTTAGAATGTTATTTTACTTGTTATAGATGACTGGAGATGGTTATATGACGAAAGGGCAGATTGAAGCAAAGATTAGTGAAATGGCAGCTAAATTTGAAGTGGAATTTATAGGTAGAGGTCCTAAACATATAAAAACGATAATTATTGAAGATTTAATTATTATTAGACAAAAAGGTTTTCTTAGCCCTGCAGAGCAAAAGTTGGCAGAAGATAGACGCGGGGTAGAATTAGTAAAGAAGGCCAGAACTATGTTGTTTGAAAATGCAGAAGAGTATTTTAAGAAACTTATTAACCAAGTGATTAATATTGACATAGTAAGTATTCATTCTGATGTGAGTACGAAAACAGGTGAAAAAATAATATTAATAACTGTTAGTAAAAATTTAGAAAAAGAATTTGAAAAATAAGTTGGAAGACCAAGCGAAAGGTTATAAGTACCAGTCGTAGTGTAAACCAACATTTATTAGTGTAATAGCTAATAAATGTTGGTTTTTTTATTTTATAAATTTAAGGTCTGAATTTAGCTTTATGAGAACCCCTTTTTAATATCTGGGGGGATAATTAGTAATTAAATTAAATTTATTTTAGTGTAAGTATAATTTATCAATGCATTAGGGGGGATTTTATGTTCAAAAGAAAAAATAATGTGATCTTGCCTCCTGCCAAAATAGGAATAATTGGTGGGGGTCAATTGGGGAAGATGCTAGCTTTTGAAGCTAAAAGGATGGGATATACTGTTATCATATTGGATCCTACTCAAAATTGTCCAGCTGGTCAAGTAGCAGATAAGCAAATAGTTGGTTCACTACACGATTCTAATGAAATAAGAAAGTTAGCGGAATTAACAGATGTTGTTACATATGAATTTGAATTTGTAAATGCTGATGTTCTATGTGAGTTAGAATCTGAAGGATATAAAATATATCCATCTGGCTCTACCTTGAAAAAAATTCAGAATAAATATATACAAAAGTCAGTATTTAGCAGTGCAGGATTGCCGGTACCTCGTTTTACTAAAATTAATCATATAGAGGATATAGAAGAGGGAATAAAAGATTTTGGATTCCCACTAGTATTAAAACATTGTACTGGTGGTTATGATGGTAAAGGGAATATTGTAATTAAGGACAAGAAAGATATAGAGAATGTTAAAAATGACTTATTACTAGAAAAATATGAGATGATGATAGAAGAGTTCGTTGCGTTTGACCGTGAACTTTCAATCGTTGTAGCACGTAGTTTTGACGGCAAGATTACATATTTCCCAGTAGCAGAAAATACACATGAAGATAGCATACTAAAATTAACTAAGGTTCCAGCTAAAATAAGTGATCAGGTAGAGTATAAAATCAAAGATATTGCACAAAAAGTCTTGGAAGTATTTGATGATATAGGAATATTTTGTATAGAGATATTTCTTACAGCAAATGGAGAAGTATATATCAATGAGGTAGCACCAAGACCACATAATTCAGCACACTATACCATTGAGGCTTGTATAACTTCTCAATTTGAACAGCAATTAAGAGCTATTACAGGAATGCCTCTTGGATCTACTAAACTAATGTCTCCTGCTGTTATGGTAAATGTATTAGGAAAACAGCCTATATATGGTGAGTATAGTGTTAAAGGCGTGGGTAGAATATTGGAGGAAGAGGGTGTATACCTTCATTTTTATGGCAAGCAGTTTGTTGATGTTAAAAAGAAAATTGGGCATATAACTGTATTAGATGATTCACTAGAAAAAGCAGAAGAAAAATCAATAATAGCTCTTGAAAATTTACTAATAGAACCTATAAAGGAGGAAATTTAATATGGAAAATATGATTAATCTTAATGAGAAAAACAAAAGGGTTGGTATAGTTATGGGGAGTTCTTCAGATTTTCCTATAATGAAAGAAGCTGCAAAGATTTTAAAAGAATTTGGAATTAGTTATGAAATTAATATTGTTTCAGCCCATAGAACTCCAAATGATTTATATGAATATGGAAAAACTGCAGTGGAAAGAGGAATTGAGGTTATTATAGCTGGAGCTGGTGGAGCAGCTCATTTACCTGGAATGATGGCATCACTAACTGCTCTTCCTGTAATAGGTGTTCCAGTTAAAACTAAGAGTTTGAAAGGTATAGACTCATTACTTTCAATTGTTCAGATGCCAAAAGGAGTACCAGTAGCAACAGTAGCTATAGATGGTGCAGCAAATGCAGGGCTACTAGCTGTTCAAATATTAGGAGTGAAAGATCCAGAAGTTATGGAAAAAGTTATTGTGTATAAAAAGAAGATGGAATATGAGGTAATGGAAAGCAGAAGAAAAATAGAGATTGAAGAAATATAAAAAATGTTAGAGGTATTATAAATGAGAGATATAAAAGTTTTCGGAATGCCCTTTGAAAAAGGTAGATGGCTGTTTATTCCTTTAGGAATAATACTTTTTATGTGCCTAGGAACAGTATATTCATGGAGTGTTTTCAGGAAACCTTTAGAAAATTTATTTAATATAGGTGCAACACAAAGTGGATTACCATATATGCTGTTTTTAGCAGCATATGCAGCTTTAATGCCAATATCGGGAGGCTTTATAGAAAAATATAATCCTAAAGTAATAATTATATTAGGAGGAATGCTTGTCGGGATTGGATGGATTTTATCTGGATATGCTCGGAGTATTAATGTACTTGCAATAACATATGGTATAGTCGCTGGAGGTGGAGTTGGAATAGTTTATGGAGTTCCAGTCGCGGTAATTTCCAAATGGTTTCCTGATAAGAAGGGATTGGCAGTTGGACTAATTTTATCGGGTTTTGGACTATCTCCTTTGATAACAGCACCTTTAGCACGATGGTTCATACATATTTATGGTCCACTTCACACTTTTAAAGTTTTGGGAACATTATTTTTAGTAATTATTTCAGTATTAGCTTTACCTTTTAGATTTCCTAAGGAAAATTTGTTTGATAAACAACAAACAATAAATAACAATAATTTGAAAGTTTTAGATGTTAGTACAAAAGAAATGCTTACCAAACCCAAATTTTATGGTCTTTGGATATGCTATGCTATAGGAACATTGACTGGACTTATGACAGTAGGGATAACAAGCTCCGTTGGAGAAGAAATTATTAAAATGGATTCTAAAACAACCGCATTTATGGTGTCATTGTTTGCCATTTTTAACGGTGTTGGAAGACCTTTATTTGGTTGGCTTACAGATAAATTGTCTCCTCTAAAGGCTTCTGTAATATCATATATAATAATAATGATTTCATCAGGTTTAATGTTGATGGCAAGGGAAGGAAGCGTGGGTCTGTATGTAGTTTCTTTTGCTTTACTTTGGATGACCCTTGGAAGTTGGTTAGCTATAGCACCTACAGCTACAGCAATATTCTTTGGTTCAAAATACTATAGTAAGAACTATGGTTTTATTTTTACTGCCTATGGAGTAGGAGCAGTATTAGGAGTTTCTTTGTCAGGTATATTTAGGGACAGGTTCGGAAGTTACATATATACATTTTATCCGATGTTCTTACTTGCGATACTAGGAGTGTTCTTTGCCATTTTATTTTTAAGAGAGTCTAAAGCTAATTGTTTCAGAAGGTCAAAGTATATTTATTCTATTGTAAAGAGAAAGAAGCTAGAACATGATGTGCAATAATAAAGATATAGGAATGTTTAATTATACATAGAATAATATAGTTATTATAAGGTAAATATTTTAAATATAGATGATTTTGAAAAGCTAATGAATTATTTAATAATTCATTGAAAGATCATAAGGTTAAAGGGGACTAGGTATAGTCCCCTTTAACATAACTTTTCTTTAGATAAATAGTATACCTTGAAAGTGTAGAATATCTAAATGCCATGAAGTGGATATAATACTAAAAGATATCCAAAAGGAGGTTACAAAATGAATGGTAAAGAATATGTTGAAAACGTTTTTGAAAATGTAGAGAAAAGAAATGCAGGGGAAAAGGAGTTTTTGGATGCTGTAAAGGAAGTTTTATTTTCTTTAGTTCCGGTACTCGATAAAAATCCTCAGTTTATTAAGGCGGGATTACTTGAAAGGATAACTGAGCCTGAAAGAGTGATATACTTTAGAGTTCCTTGGGTGGATGATGAAGGAAAGGTACAAGTAAACAGAGGCTTCAGGGTTCAATATAATTCAGCTTTAGGGCCTTATAAGGGCGGACTTAGGTTTCATCCTACTGTTAATCAAAGTATCGTTAAATTTTTAGGATTTGAACAAATATTTAAAAATTCTTTAACTGGTCTTCCTATTGGTGGCGGAAAAGGTGGTTCTGATTTTGATCCAAAAGGTAAATCGGATAATGAAGTTATGAGATTCTGTCAAGCGTTTATGTCTGAATTATATAAATATATAGGTCCTAGTGAGGATGTCCCTGCAGGTGATATAGGAGTTGGGGCCAGAGAAATTGGATATATGTATGGTTATTACAACAAGCTTAAAAGTTCAAGTGAGCAGGGAGTACTAACTGGTAAAGGATTAAACTACGGAGGTAGTCTTGGAAGAACGGAGGCAACTGGCTACGGATTGATTTATTTTACTGAAGAGATGTTGAAGGACAATGGGATAAGCTTAAAAGATAAGACTGTAGTCATTTCAGGTTCTGGCAATGTAGCAATTTATGCTATTAAAAAAGCAACTGAACTAGGTGCCAAGGTTATCACATGTTCTGATTCAAATGGATATATTATTGATGAAAATGGAATAGATTTAGAAGTGGTAAAAGAGATTAAAGAAGTTAGAAGAGGAAGAATAAAAGAATATTTGGATAAAGTACCTGGAGCTAAATATGTAGAAGGCTACCGAGGCATTTGGAATGTTAAATGTGATGTAGCTATTCCTTGTGCTACGCAAGGTGAAATAAATGAATCATCAGCACAAACTCTTGTGAAAAATGGTGTTATTGCTGTTGCAGAGGGGGCTAACATGCCTTCTACCCTGGACGCTATAAATGTATTCTTAAATGGTAAAGTTCTATTTGGACCAGCCAAGGCAGCAAATGCAGGAGGAGTTGCTTGTTCAGCTCTTGAAATGTCACAAAATAGCATGAGATATTCCTGGACCTTTGATGAAGTTGATTCTAAACTAAAGGATATAATGACCAATATTTATTATAATTCAAAAAATGCAGCAGTTGAGTATGGATATGGAAATAATATAGTGGCAGGTGCAAATATTGCAGGCTTTATAAAAGTTGCAACAGCTATGATGGCTCATGGTATAGTTTAATATATATTAGGAGTTAATGTCTAAACTTTCGCATCATAAAAACTTAGATGAAAGCAAAGGTTAGAAGGGTATCTCATAAGAAAACGAGATGCCCTTTGCTTATCACTTTAGTTTCAGATTAAATCTAGATTTTTTATAAGGGTTATATGACTTTGGATACAACTTACTACATTATACACTTGACTGTGGTTATCTTAAATAAGTTACTCTTAAATAAGTATAAAATTACCTCCGCAATTATTTTCATAATAGTTGCTTACATGTAAAATAAAGGAGGGATATTCATTTTTATGTAGAAATAAATATATGAAGGGAGATGATTGTTATGAAACAAGAACAAGCAGCTCGGATAGCACGAACTATGACTGGTAGTATTTTAGATACTTCCGATATTGTTAAACAAGTAAATGATGTTACTAAAAATACTAGACAAATAATAGGCATAAAAGTACATCAAGTGGTTAAAGAATATAAATTACCTTTTCATAAAACTTTTCCATTAGTCAGGAATAACTTTAATAAAATTGCAATTGAACACAATATAGACCCAGCAGTTGTATTTTGGGTGTATATGGACTGGCGTTATGAAAATTATAAATAACAAACTATTAAGGAGCTGACAAAGACTTTTTTAATTTTTAAAATAATCACATATACTAACTAATTAATGCTATACTATAAAAGAGGTGATTATTTGGGACGTAGAAGTAGTACTAGAGGAAAAGTTAAAGATCCAACGGACTTTAGCTATTTAATTAATAAACCTGAAGAAGAGAATAATACTAATAATGAAATAAAGACTGGTAGTGAAAAGAAAGAAGAGTAAAACTTAAAAATATATAACTATAGAGAGTAAGATAAGTAATAAAAGATTATCGTACTCTCTATTTTTCATTTATTGTGTAGGAAAGCCTTAAATATATTAAGTTCTAAAAGTTATGTAATCATAAATTATATTGGTAGTAAAGGGAAATATTAATAATATGCTATAACATATTTAAAAATTCCCTCACCTCTAAGCATTGGCGTAAGTGGGGGTTGGTTTCTTTTTCAGTATTATAGTTATGTTTAAGGTGTCAAATTGCATGTGCTAACTAATAAAAATAGCTTCTTGATGCTATTATACATCTTTAAATTCTGCACCTGCTCCAACCTTTGTAACTTGAACTGCAACCATTTCTTCATCATTGTTATTTGTAATTTCATGCCATTCTCCTGTCGGAATAAAAACAGTTGATCCAACTGTAACTTCAAGTTCTTTTTCCCCTAGTTTCATTTTTCCGCTACCTTTTAAAAAAAAGAATATCTGCTCACCACTTGGGTGTCTATGCAATTTTAAAACCTGACCTGGTTTAAAATAATAAACCTCAGAAGTAATATCATTACCTGCAAAAACTGGTATCTTAGGTACTACATTATCATTATATTGAGCTAAACTGCCGTTCAATAAATGCTTAAAATTGTTTTCCATAAATAATGCTCCTCTTTAATTTTTGTTAAAAATATTTACTATAAAAATATTTACTATAAAAGTATTTACTAAAAATAAAGTTCTATACTATTACAATCCTCCAGAGTATTTATATTCAAAAAGCTATTAGGTCTATTATTAATTCGAGGTGGAGGTTTTTATGAAAAACGATAGGGCTATTGAATTATATAATAAATTTTATAGTGATATAAATTTTGATAGATCAGAATTGTTTAAAGTAGTGAAAAACGAATATCCTTTCATATTATAAAAAAACATCAGAATTTGATTCTGGTGTCAATAACCTTACTGCAATTTTTTACATCTATTTCTATTTTATATGACGTGCACTTTAGCTATTCTATTTTAATATGAACTTTGTATACCGCATTGAAGCCGTAGCCTTTTTTGTTCCACTCTGCTTCAAAGGGCTGTACATTGCCACTGGAATCCTCAGCTCTGCAAAGGATGGTATATTCTCCTTTTTTCTGTACATTCCATAGGTATCGCCAAAATGTCCATGAATATTTTTGCTTTGGGTCCACACTCAGCTTTGCTTTTATCCAAGTTGAACCATTATCAAAGCTTAATTCTACTGTGGTGATACTTCCATGTCCCGACCATGCAATTCCGCAAATTTCGTGAGTTCCGGTATCTAATATTGAGTAATCTAGAGGCTGCTGAATTATTGAATTAATCTTAATATTCGTCACCGGTCTGGCATCTAGATCATTGGCTTTATGAGGATAATAAACGTAATCAACGGTTTGGAAAGGCCCTTTAAATGGATGATCTATGATCTGTATTTCCTTAAGCCATTTTACCGAGGCCATTCCATACCACTGAGGAACAATGAGTCTTAAGGGATAGCCATGCTCATAAGGTATGGTACTGCCATTAAGTTCGTAGGCAATGAGTACATCAGGTTGAAGGGCTACATCAATAGGAAGGCTTCTTGCATAATGAAATATCCCCTCCATATCTGTTCGAGTTCCTTTATCATGACCGATAAAGACAATCTCTTTAGCGCCATGCTTTACAACCACCATGTCTAAAAGACTTTTTAGCGTTACACCTTTCCATATTCCATGACTTATAGCTCCGTCTTCCCATTGTTCTCCATAGGCTTTTGGCTCAAAGTAGGTCCTTTTATTACCAGAGCATTCAAGAACCATGGTAATTTTCTTTGATGGCATAGATTTTAAATAAGAATGATGAAAAACCAGAGGTGCTTCTACATGTCCGTATATTGGCAGCAAGAAGGATTGTGGTGTTATCTCAGGGTATTTAAAATGATTTCTTCTATAAAAGTATTCTGAGGGAGTTATCCAGTTTCTTAAGAAGTGAATGGGGGTCTCCTTGTTTTCAGGGATCAGCTTAAGAGTTTTCAAAGTTGGCTTCATTGTATCGGAATGAAATGATTTCATAATTCTCCATCCTAAAATTTGTTCTCAATAGCATAATATTATGGATTATAATATTCTATGATTATGCTTTACAGAAAAACTTATGCAGTACTTAATTGTGTTTAAATATACATTTATATCAATACCTTTAGAAGTAGATTTAATTTTTTTCTACTAATCGTAGTTCTATTTTAGATTCATTATTTTTATATAAATATATGGTCTACTAAATTTTATTGTGTCTGATATTAAATAGTTTTAAGACTTAAAATTTAAAGTAGCATAGCAGATTAGAATAATTATATTAAATATAACAAATTGACATATTTGTATTACATATAGTAATGGAATTTTATATTGGAACGCGTATAATTTAATGTGAAGAAAACGTTAACGTTAAAAAATGTATACAAAATATTTTCATTTTAAAACTGTATAGCTTTGAGACTATTTAGAAGCATGCGGAGAAAAAGGAAGTATAAGGTAAAAGTAAGGAGGCTAATATGAGTATAGTTTACAGTGAAAAAAATAAAGAGTTTCATTTGTTTAATGATAAGATTAGTTATATCATCAAGATTCTAGAAAACAACCAGCTAGGAAACTTGTATTTTGGAAAATACATTAAGCATAGAGATTCCTTTGAGCATTTGTTTGAAAAAGCACATCGTCCAATGACTTCCTATGTGTTTGAGGGAGATTTAAAATTTTCTTTAGAGCACATAAAACAAGAGTATCCGTCTTATGGAACCACTGATTTTAAGATGCCTGCTTTTGAAATTAAGCAAGAAAACGGAAGTCGTATTACGAACTTTGAATATAAGAATCATCGCATTTTTATGGGAAAAGAGCCATTAAGGGAACTTCCTGCAACCTATGTAGAAAGTAAAGAGGAAGCACAGACACTAGAAATCACATTAGAAGATACCTTAATTCAAGCTGAACTAATTCTAAGTTATACTATTTTTGAAGAAAGAGGCGCCATTGCTAGAAATGCATTTTTTAGAAGTTTAGGAGGACAAACACTCCTGTTAGAAAATGCTATGAGTTTAAGTTTGGACTTACCGGATTATGACTATGAGATGATTCAATTATCCGGTGCATGGTCAAGGGAACGTCATGTAAAAAATAGAAAACTAGAACAAGGAATCCAGGCTGTATCAAGCTTAAGAGGAGCCAGCGGCCATAACCATAATTCATTTTTAGCTATAAAAAGACCTTCTGGAGATGAGTTTTCGGGAGAGGTTATTGGAGCAAGTTTGGTATATAGTGGTGAATTTCTTGCACAAATTGAAGTGGATGCTCATTCGATTTGTAGATTGACTATGGGAATTCATCCACATAATTTTGAATGGGTGTTAGATCCAGGCGGTGAATTTCACACACCAGAAGCGGTGCTTGTATATTCAGATGAAGGATTAAACGGCATGAGCCAGACTTTCCACGAATTATATCGTACAAGACTTGCAAGAGGGACATGGAGAGATAAAGTAAGGCCGATTCTCATTAATAACTGGGAAGCAACACAGTTTAATTTTGATGAACAGAAAATTTTAAATATTGCTAAAACAGCGGCTGAGTATGGAATAGAAATGTTTGTACTAGACGATGGATGGTTTGGAACCAGAAACGATGATCGTCAAGGACTTGGCGATTGGTATGCTAATAGCAGTAAGCTTCCAAATGGAATTACAGGTTTGGCAAAGAAAATAGAAGCATTAGGGTTAAAATTTGGCTTGTGGTTTGAACCTGAAATGGTGAATAAGAACAGTGATTTGTTCAGAGAGCATCCGGATTGGATTATCAGTACTCCAAATCGTAGAGAATCCCATGGAAGAAATCAATATGTGCTGGATTACTCAAGAAAAGAAGTAGTAGACTATATTTTCCATCAGATGAAAACATTGTTGGAAGAAGCACCAATTTCTTATATTAAATGGGATATGAATCGTAACATTACAGAGTGTTATTCAAGGGCAGTAGATGGAAAACATCAAGGAGAAGTTATGCACCGTTATATTTTAGGTGTTTATGACTTATATGAAAGATTAATTCAGGCATTCCCGAATATTTTGTTTGAGTCATGTGCGAGCGGTGGAGGAAGATTCGATCCTGGTATGTTATATTATGCACCTCAGTGTTGGACAAGTGATGATACAGATGCCATTGAGCGAATCAAGATTCAGTACGGAACTAGCTTTGTTTATCCTATAAGTAGTATGGGGGCCCATGTATCAGTAGTACCTAACCATCAGGTCTATAGAATAACACCAATAGAAACAAGAGCAAATGTTGCCTACTTCGGAGCTTTTGGTTATGAGCTTGACTTAAATGAATTAAATGAAGAGGAAAAAGAAAAAGTAAGAGAACAAGTAAGGTTTGTAAAAGAATACAGAGACTTGATTCAAAAAGGTAAATTCTATCGTTTATTAAGTCCTTTTGAAAATGAAAAAGCAGCATGGATGGTAGTTTCAGAGGATCAAAAAACGGCTTTAGTAGCTTACTATAAAATATTGAATGATGTCAATAGTGGCTATAGCAGGCTTCAATTAAAAGGGCTGAATAATGACTATTTGTATGAAATTGATAGACTTGGTACATCTCACTACGGAGACGAATTAATGTATGCAGCAATGATTACAACAGACTCTTCTGCAGGACAGATTATCGATCCAGGTGTACAAAAGGAATGTGATTTCTCCTCAAAAATATTTATATTAAAGGCGGTAGATGTATAAGATGAAAAAGAACATTTTAAGATATTTGACATTCTTAATGGGAATTTTGATTATGACTTTAGGTGTGTCTTTGACAGTTAAATCAGGTCTAGGTGCAGGTTCTTATGATTCTATTAACTTTGCTATCGCTTATATTTTTCATATCAATGTTTCAATAGGCATATATGCGACAGCATTACTAATTGTATTCATTACTGCATTTATAAGAAAAAGCAGACCAAGATTTCAAACATTTATTCCTTCAGTAATTATGGGGATTACGACAGATATATGGGTTAGGGTGATTAAAACTATTCCTACGGATATACTTTATATGAGAATTTTCATATTCATAGCTGGGGCATTAATGGTTAGTCTCGGTATTGCAATGTATATGACACCAAAGCTGCCTACCAATCCAACGGATGATTTAATGGTAGCTTTGACTGAAAAAAAGTTTAGCATTACAAAGTCAAAGCTTGGAATTGATATTTTATGCTTTGTTATTGCCTTTATTTTAAAAGGACCAATTGGGGTGGGAACGGTAATCTTAACACTTGCTATCGGACCGACAGTGGATATTTTTTACCATGGAATTGATGCTGTACTGAAGAACTTTCAGGTGGAGGTTGCGTAGTAATATTGAATGTACTTCATTAATTGTTGTTAGGAGTGTGTGGCGATAGCCACACTTTTTTTTGCTGCCATTTTACGAAATGAAATCTGGCTGAAAATAGGCTCGATACAATAAATACAACTTAGCAAAACAATATGTATATCACCAGCCCTCTTTAGAAAGGGTATCGTTTATCTTACAAACTAAGAAGTTTTGCGATAAACACTTGGACTAACCCCTTTCACTTTTTTAAAAGCTTTAGAAAAGATAAGGGAGTCAATATAACCGCAGGAGCGAGCAATATCCCCAATAGAAAGATTTGTCAATGTAAGCATCTCTGCTGCCCTTGTAATGCGGAAATTGCTTAGATATTGTTGTGGTGACTGTTTTACTGTATTTTGGAAGAGTGTAGTGAAATAGCTTCTGTTTAAGCATACATAGTTAGCAATGTCTTTAACCTTTATATCATTAAAATAGTTGTTTTGTATGAATTCAATAGCCTTTGTCACATAAATGTTTGTATTATTTCCTCTTTCTTTGGCAGTGATAAGGGTATTTTTAGTAATTGCTGAAAAGAATAAAAATAGCAATCCTTGCAACCTTAACTCATCAGTACTACTTAATGTATTATGAGCTAACATATCTTCAACATATTTTTTCAAGAGTTCTCCATTTTCACATTGAAAGATTAAACTCTCTTTATTCAATCCTGCGTAGCCTAAATATGTATCTGCTTTTTCGCCATTAAATCCTATCCAAATATAAGACCAAGGATCTTTTTCGCCAGCCTCATAATAGGTGACTACATTGGGGTAAATAAGGAATCCCTGATTTTTTTGTATTAAATGTGGCTTATCACCAACATGATAATGTCCTTTTCCACTTAAAACAAAATGAAGTAAATAGTTTGGACGAACTGCAGGACCAAAGCTGTGGGATGGTTTACATTGGGCTTGTCCGCAAAAGCATGGATATAAGTCCTTAAATTGATTTTGCTGAATGTGCAGCACATTTGCATCTTCCATAACAATGCTCCTTCCTACTTAGAAGATTGTACTTAAAAATTTCATATTAAGTTTTTAATATATAAATTCTTCTACATTTCCATTATTCAGATTAAGCATATTTATTTTAACATAGGAATTGATTGGAAACAATATTAGGAGAAGCGTTATATTATAATTGTATTTTATTACGAATGAAGTGAGTGTGTATGATAAAGATAAACTAAAAAGATGACCTGTTAATAATAGGTCATCTTTTTAGTTTATTTGCTGCAATTTCATAATGTGAAATTTGCTCAAATTTAATAGGCTCGATGCCTATTAAATTTTATTAACTTACATAAGTTTATTTTTTTGTGGTTTTATGAGCTAAACTTCCATTCCATTTCTGCATCTTAGCCTTTAAATTAGCTTTCATAGTATTAGCTTTATCTTGTGTAAGTTTACCATTAGTAACCATTTGGTCTATTTTTTGTGATTGAGCATCAATTATCATGGATCTAAGTTGATCTGCTGTAATACCCTTTTGACTAGCCAAATCAAATGCTGTTTTGCCAGACTTTGCAGCATCTTCTATCTGTGTCTTTGTAAATCCTAATTTGCTTTCTAATACTAAATAGATTGGATTAGTAGCATGTTTTCCTTGTTTTAAACTTCCGTTCCATTTTTGTATCTTAGTCTTTAAATTAGTCTTCATAGTATTAGCTTTATCTTGTGCAAGTTTACCATTGGTAACCATTTGATCTATTTTTTGTGATTGAGCATCAACTATCATAGATCTAAGCTGATCTGCTGTAATACCTTTTTGACTAGCCAAATCAAATGCTGTCTTTCCAGACTTAGCAGCATCTTCTATTTGTGTCTTTGTAAATCCTAATTTACTTTCTAATACCGAATAGATTGGGTTAGTACCATCTTTTCTATTCTTCTTTATTTTATGTTCTATTTTAGTTGTATTATTAGCTGTTGGATTATTAGCTAATGTGTAGCAAACCCTGTACCTAATGATACCACAAGAGCTAAGGCTGCCATTACCTTGAAATTTCTTTTTAACATTTTAACTACCTCCAAAAGTTGATTTGAATTTTTATGTGTAATGTAATTAAATTGAATTATTAATTTATATATACATTACACATAGTTTGTGACAGTTCAGTTACAACTTTATAGATATAATGTTAATATTTTATAAATAGACAACCTATTTCCATAGAATTTCAACATCTTACGACTTTTTCAAGAAGCAGGTTGGGGTAATGCCAAAAGAATATAGAAAAAGAAAAAAAGTGTATGATAATGGATAAAATTAAGTACTAGCGGAATTTAGTGCATTTATTAATTGGGGATTTAATAGTAAAATATTCATAAGTACTAGTATTTAAAGGATATATATAGCGGAAATTACAACTAAGATTATTGCCTTGTCATTAGTGAATAAATATGATGGAATGGAATTATGTGGTTTTATATAATTTATTATTTTATTAAATAAATATAGGGGATAAAATGAATATCATTGATGTTTTCTATATAAATAAATCAGAAGAAAATGCTATACCTATGTCTGCATATCTAAAAAATAACTTTCCTTTTCTTGGATTACCAAGACCTAAACGAAATGAATTACAAAAAACTTTCATAAAGGAAGTCAAGAAGAGAAAAGAAATTGACTGGAGCTTTGTATTTAAATGCTGGGATTTACCAGAGCGTGAATTTCAATATCTTGCAGCTGACTATTTGTTGGCAATGAAAAGTTATACTACCTTTCCTAAATAGTGTTTCACTGGTGCTCCAGATATCAATATGTAAGTAATAGAGTTAAGAGGGTCAATAGCCTCTAGGCGTTCATGAAATATAGCTTTTCCTGAATAGATTTTTCTTTCGCAGCCAACCCCCATTTTGGTATCATCACCTTTGTTAACAATTTCAATGGGTAACGCGGGTTCCGGTGATTTAGTAAAGTCGCCAGCAATCAGCCACACCTTTTCCAAAGGTGCATTAATAATTTTTTCAACACATATATAGCCCATGATTTTACCACCTTACTAATATTGTTTACTATTTACCATTGTATACCAAACGATAAAAATATCAAGGAGAGAATCAAAATGCTGCAATCGGACGAATTTTATGATTTATAACAATTAAGGTTTTGGAATACATTATTAAATATGAGAATAGAAAAACAACTTCCTATTGCTGATATTTAGCGGTAAGGAGTTGTTTAGGATTTATCCTTCAATATCAATGGAAACGCCGGACTTGAATTCCAAGGTGAATTTATCCTCGTATACAGTGACCTTCTCAATCAGCCGCCTGACAAGCTGCTCGTCGTATTCGATAATGGCGGTAGGCTGTTCCTGTAGAAATGCGCTCAGAGCAAGTGGGCACTTTTGTGCTCACTATGGTTCCTGACCCCTGTGAAATTTTAGTTCTGTTACAATCTTGTTTTTTTCCATTTAGACACCGTCCTTTCATTTTTACATGAAATTATGATGTCCAAACTAATGAAATGAATTAGTGGGAATTACAGGATTCTTAAGTTGATGGTTATTGGTACTCTAGCGGGAACAAAATGTGACCGCTTGCTGAATAAGAGAGAAGATAATGCTAACTAAGTATAATCTTCTCTTTTTATATTTTATTGAACTATCTAATTCAAATATTTAATTCGCGAATTCATATATTTAATATTTAAACAAGTAAATATAAAAAGATTTAATATTGATATTGATTTTTTAAAGAACGGTAGTATAATGAAATTATGGAGAGTGATTAGTATGGCATACAAAATAATAACTCAGTGCCCTGTATGTTCTTCCAAACTTACTGTTACAAAACTAAAATGTAAAAAGTGCGACACTGTTATTGAAAATGACTTTGAATTGTCTAAGTTCTCTTATTTAACCATGGAACAGCTAAATTTTGTTGAGGTCTTTATAAAATGCCGAGGTAATATTAAAGATGTTGAAAAGGAACTAGGAATATCTTATCCTACAGTTCGAGGTAAGCTGGAGGATCTAATTGCATCCTTGGGATATACACAAATCAAAGAAAAAGAGGATAACAGTGCTGATGTGATTGATAAGCTTGAAAAGGGAGAAATTACAGCCGAGCAAGCATTAAATTTATTAAGGAAATAGTATTTAAAGGAGTTGTATTAAATGAATGAAGAGGTAATGAGAGTATTAAAAATGTTGGAAGAGGGCAAAATTGATTCGCAAAAAGCCGGGGAGTTAATAGAAGCTTTAAACGCAACAAAAAAAAATGTTCCAGTTGCTGCGAACAATGTAGATAAAATGCTTAAAATTAAGGTTAACTCATCAACTGGAGATAACGTAAATGTAAATATACCTGTAAAGTTTATAAAAACTTTAGGAAGTGCTATTAAGAGAATACCTAAGGTAGTAGGAGTAGAAGGCATTGAGGACATAGATATACAGGCTATTCTCCAAGCTGTAGCCGAGGGATTAGATGGAAAGATCGTAGACGTGAAAAGTGAAAATGGAGACAATGTAGAAATTGTAGTTGAGTAGCAGCACCGGAGGTGACTATTATCTATGAGAATTTATATAAGAGAAAAAACAGGCAGGAAGTTTTTTATTCCTGTGCCCTTAAGCATTGCAGGTGCTGCTTGCAAAATAGCTAATTTTGTATTTAAGAGGGTAGATAAGCATATTGATGCTCAGACAAAAGAAATACTGGATTGTATAGATTTCGATGAACTTGCAAGGAGCTTGAAGCATTTGAAAGGCTACAAGGGACTGAAAATGGTGGAAGTAAAATCACAGGAAGGCGATAAAATAACTATAATTCTGTAATCTAATTTTTAATAAAAGAAACTTTGAAGTAAAAAGTTGATAATAAAATCTTTTTTTAAAAAATGCTACTCAATGTTTTAATGAATAGCATTCTGCGAAAATATACAAACTATAGCCCCCCTGGCCCTCTAAATTATTAAGGGGGTACATCTTTACGCAAAACCAATATTAATGCGTAATTGTATCATTTTATTGCCAAAACACATGTGGAGACTTGCGTGTTGCTACAACGAAAAAATATATAGAAATCCTTAATTTTAGGCACTTCTTCAATCATTTTGTTTTTACAAATGAGGGAAATAAAATTCGTAATAAACAGTTAAAAAAATATATTAACGTTTCTGTAGTTATTGATTTAACTAGGTTTAATAAGATTTTTATCTTAGGTACTATTTTATATGATAAAAATATACTTATTCATTATTTGCTAATTTATAATTTATAATTACTTTTGTATAATATCATTAAGTCATATTTGTAAAATATTGTATACCAACAGAGTCTATAAGAGCGACCATCTCTTGACAGTTACTTTGAATAGATACTATTCTAAATCTTCCGAGGCAAGTGGCGAGCTGATTAACAGATTGGCAAGATGGTTTTGTTGCTTAGTATAACATATAACTTATAGCACATGTGGAATGTGTCGTGAGGATAGAGAAGAAACAATATTCTTGATTCAGTTGTTGTTGATTTTTTCAACGCATAGTGGTACAATATCAATGAATTTGAAATTTGAGGTGAAATGATGATTAAATTTTCTTGCTAATTTTTAAAGTGCAATATGACAGAAAGATAAACGGATGTGCTCTGTTTATTTGTTGTACTTATGCAAGAAAGTTGTTCTTTTTTCTCTTAATGTATACTCTTATGTTATGCTAAAATGAATAGATAAACTACGTATATTTATGAGCTGCAAAAATAATAATTTCTTGCGGCTCTTATTTTTTATAAATAATGAGAATGAGGAGGATGGATAATATTATGAATACTAAAGATACTATGTTGACACATGATAATCTCCATATAGAGCCGGATACTGCAGGCGACATTTATATGGAGTAATACCAGTCGCCTATTGTTCCGACTTTGTTGTTTGTACTATTAATTACAAAGGAGGACAAAAATATGTCTTTAATAAATGTTACAAATCTGACCTTCGCTTATGAAGGCAGTTATGATACTATTTTTGAAAATGTAAGCTTTCAAATTGATACCGATTGGAAATTGGGCTTTACCGGAAGAAATGGACGAGGAAAAACTACCTTTCTGAATCTTTTACTTGGCCAATATGAATATACTGGAAGTATTTCGGCTAATGTAACTTTTGAATATTTTCCTTATGAGGTGCAGGAACAAGAAAGTTTCACCATAGATATCATAAGGGAAATTAGTCCAAATTCAATGGATTGGGAAATAATGAAAGAATTATCGTTATTGGATATAGACGATGATGTTTTATACAGACAGTTTTATACACTATCAAAAGGAGAACAGAACAAAGCATTGCTAGCCGCTATGTTTTTGAAAGAGAATTCATTCCTGCTTATTGATGAGCCTACAAATCATTTGGATGCTGAAGCTAGAAAAAAACTCAGTAATTACTTGAGAAAAAAGAAAGGATTTATTCTGATTTCACATGATAGGTCTTTTTTGGACAATTGTATTGACCATATTCTTTCAATAAATAAGACAAATATAGAAATACAAAAAGGTAATTTTTCCAGCTGGTGGGAAAATAAAAAAAGGCAGGATGGCTTTGAGCTAGCAGAAAACGAAAAGCTTAGAAGAGATATTAATCGTCTATCGGAGTCTGCCAAACGAACAACCAATTGGTCACATGAAGTGGAAAAATCAAAAAAAGGAACAACAAACTCTGGATCTAAGCTGGATAAAGGTTATGTCGGCCATAAGGCTGCTAAAATGATGAAACGTTCCAAGTCAATCGAAAACAGACAGCAAGCAACTATTGAAGAAAAGTCTAAGCTTCTTAAAAATATTGAAAGCTCCGAGAGCTTGAAGATTTCCCAACTTGCTTATCATAAAAATAAACTTGTGGAACTTGAGAATATTTCAATCTTTTACGGTGATACCATGGTTTGCAAAGATGTTGGCTTTAGTATTGAACAAGGTGACCGAATTTCACTCAAAGGTAAAAACGGCTCAGGAAAGTCAAGCATTATCAAGCTTATTTGTGGTGAGGATATAAAATATACAGGCACTTTTAGAAAAGGAAGTGAGCTTAAAATATCCTATGTATCACAAGATACATCGCATCTTAAGGGCAACTTAACTGACTACGCTTTTGAAAACAATATTGATGAAAGTCTTTTTAAAGCAATTTTAAGAAAACTTGATTTTTCAAGAATTCAATTTGAAAAGGATATGTCATCTTTTAGCGGTGGCCAAAAGAAAAAAGTATTGATTGCAAAAAGTCTTTGCGAGAAAGTTCATTTGCATATTTGGGATGAACCACTTAATTTTATTGATATTATCTCTCGTATGCAGATAGAACAGTTACTGCTTGAATATTCACCAACCTTATTATTTGTGGAGCATGACAGTGAATTTTGCAAAAATGTTGCAACAAAGTTTTTTGAGCTTTAGCTAAATGAATCAGAGTGTATTAAAGGGGGAGTGACAGACCTCCCTCCTTTTTGTCTAAAATAGAATGGTAATCGATGGAGGAAGCTGTATGGAGCAAAAGCAAAGAGCAGTAATTGTGGGCTGTAATATCAATAATGATAAGGAATTTTTAAATATGATGGAGGAGTTGTCCAAGCTAGCTGATGCATGTGATATTGAGGTAGTTGGTGAAATTACTCAAAAATTAGAGCGAGTGTATTCGTCACATTATATAGGAAAGGGAAAAGTCCAAGAAGTGATCTCATTAATCCATGAGAAGGATTCGGATATGGTTATTTTTAATGATGAGTTATCTCCTTCACAAATTCGTAATCTCGAAAAAGATTTAAAATGCAAGGTAATAGACAGAACAGTTTTAGTTTTGGATATTTTTGCTAAGAGGGCTAGAACAAAAGAAGCACAGCTGCAGGTAGAAATAGCGAAATTACAATATCTGCTGCCGAGATTAACCGATCTTGGAGAATCATTGGGCCACCAGGCTGGTGGTGCCGGGTTAATAAACAGAGGTTCAGGAGAAACAAAATTTGAACTGGACCACAGAAAGATTAAGGGTAGAATCAGTGTATTGCACGATGAGCTGGAAACACTTGTAGTTCAACGTCAGAACCAAAGGAAACAGCGTAAAAAATCAGGAATACCTGTGGTTGTCCTGGTTGGATATACAAACGCAGGTAAGTCAAGCATTATGAATTCCATGATTGATTTGTACAGTTCTTCGATTGATAAGAAGGTATTTGAAAAGGATATGCTATTCGCTACACTAGAAACTTATGTAAGAAGCATAAAGCTGCCTGATAATAAATCATTTTTGTTAAGCGACACAGTAGGTTTTATCAGCAAACTACCCCACCAGCTTGTTAAAGCATTCCGCTCAACTTTAGAAGAAATTACTGAAGCTGATATGTTAGTTCATGTAGTTGACTACTCTAACCCTAATTATAAACAGCATATTAAAGTTATCAAAGAGACACTAAAAGAACTAGGTGCGGATAATATCCCTACTATCTATGCTTATAATAAAGCAGATTTAGTAGAGGATGAAATCACAAAAGAGGAAAAAGATAGCATATATATTTCTGCTAAAATTAAAGCTAGAACAGATAAGCTAGTAAACGAGATTTGCAAAAGGGCTTTTCAACAGCATGTTTGCTGCCAGCTGTTAATTCCATATGAAAAAGGAAATATACTGTCATATTTTAAGGATAATGCAAATATCAAATCAACTGAATATAACATTAACGGAGTGCTGATATCCGTGGAATGCATGGAATCAGATTATAGAAGATATAAACAATTTGAATGCCTGATTAAAATATAGTTATCTAGGTAAAGTTACACTAGCATTTATTCGTAGTCTCTATAAATCGTTTTCTTTCATTCTTTACTGAGGAGATTAAAAATAAGCCTATAGTAACAAAATCAAGTAATAGAAGTGTCAGCAATTTTATAATTGTTGACATTGTATTATGTATCAAATCTAAAGCAAAGTTAAGTCGCAATGTTCTTATATTATGAACCAAAGGAACCCTTGGGTTCCTTTTAATAATGTTATAACATCAACACCATTCTTAAACCTGCTAATAAAAGTCAATACTTTTTTTAGCAGGTTTTCACGTTTTATCTTCCATATTTTATTGCACACCAATTAAGCCAGTTTAGCTTGTCTCACCCTGGCTTCAATATGATATTTATTTAAGTTTATTACTCATAAACTCCTTTTACTCTTGCATAATATATTCTTAGAAATTTATTTAGACCAGCCATTTTTGCTACCTTTGAAGCCTTACCCTCAGACTCCTTTTTTAGCATAAATAAATATACTGCATCATCCACTGGTTTATGGACTTTTAAGCAATTCATTACTTCAAATCCTGTTTTTATTAATACTGCTGAGCCGCGTTTAGATATTCTTCTCCTGCTTCCAGTAAACTGTCCCGACTGATACGGCGGGGCATCTATGCCCGCATATGCAATTAATGCTTTTCCGCTATGGAATCGTCTTATGTCGCCAATCTCAGCTATCAACCTTGGAGCAAGTATGTCTCCAACACCATTCATTTCACGTACTACAGAATACCCCTTAAGACTTCTTGCCAATTCCTGCATTTGTGATAAAATCAAAGCAAGAGTTTTATCTACTTCTTGGAGAACTCTTACAGCTTCTAATACCAGCATTTTGGTCGATGGGGTATTTTGATGTTCAACTCTTACACTTTTACAGTACCAAACATAGCCATAATTAATAGTATGTTCAAGAAGGATTTACATTAGTGCAAGTCTTTTTTTGAAAGTTAAATGAATTAATAGGTTTATATATGCAGAATGGGATAATTATAAAACTAAGAATATTGCTAAAAACTAATAATTAGGCAGGTGATAAATTGTGATTGATTACAACGGAAAGAAATACGTGTGTCTACTAGATTTAGGGTTTGATGTTATAAGAGGAAAATGGAAAGCTGTTATATTGTGTCATCTTGGAGATGGAGCAAAAAGGTTTCTTGAGCTTCAAAGAATAACCTGTGGTGTAAGTCAAAAGGTGCTTAATGAACAGCTTAGAGAATTAGAAGATGATGGGCTAATATATAAGGTGATTTATCCTGAGGTGCCTCCAAGAGTAGAATACTATCTTACTGAAAGAGGTAAAGAGCTGTATCCTGCTCTAAAAATGATTGAGGAATGGGCTGGTAATCACTACACAGAATACCAAAATGAAACAAATCAAGATTAAGAAAGGAATGTCTTAAGGCATTCCTTTTAAATTTTTATTAAAGCTAATCCATTGCTATCACATTAATACTACCTAAGAGTAAGTATACTACTTTAAAGTGCATACTTTTTTCTTTTTCAATTGTGTATGATAATAAGTCCTGTAGAGAATACAAGACAGACTTTCTTTAAAAAGGGCCCTTTTAAAGAAAGATCTTGAAATCATAATACTTTACTTAAAATAGGAGGATTTACTTTGGAAGGAAATTTATTATTAAATCAAAACACAAATAAAAAAGAAGGACTTAAGAACGGAACACTTGCATTGATTGCTCTAGCAGTAAGTGCCTTTGGCATAGGAACCACAGAATTTGTTATAGTCGGGTTACTATCAACAGTTGCGCAAGACTTGAAAGTAACCCTTACCTTAGCTGGTCTGCTTGTATCTGGTTATGCTTTAGGAGTTGCCTTTGGGGCACCTATAATAACTGCAGCAACTAGTAGGATGTCAAGAAAAACTTTATTAATATCTCTAATGGTTATATTTATAGCTGGTAACAGTATTGCTGCATTATCACCAAGCTTTGAGCTTTTGCTTATTGCTCGTGTCTTCACAGCATTCTCTCATGGAGTATTCTTTTCTATAGGATCAACTATTGCTGCTGATCTTGTACCAGAAGATAAACGTGCTAGTGCTATAGCTATAATGTTTACAGGTTTAACTGTTGCTACGATTACTGGTGTACCACTTGGAACTTACGTTGGTCAATTATTTGGCTGGAGAGCAACCTTCTGGGGGGTAGCTGCATTAGGGGTTATATCTTTAATATCTACATTAATTTTAGTGCCAAGTAATTTAAAGAAAGCACAACCAGTTTCAATTAAGGATCAATTAAAGCTTATAACTAATGGAAGACTAGTACTAGCCTTTTCTATTACTGCTCTTGGTTATGGAGGAACCTTTGTTACATTTACATTTCTAAGTCCAATATTAGAAAAGTTAACAGGGTATTCTCCAAATGGTGTAAGCATAATTTTATTATTATATGGTATAGCAATTGCAGTTGGAAACACTATTGGAGGTAAAGCCGCTGATAAGAATCCACTTAAAGCTTTATTCTGGATGTTTATTGCACAAGCCATTGTGTTATTTATTTTAACATTCACAGCTCACTCCATGGTACTGGGAACAATAACAGTTATTGTGATGGGCCTGTTTGCCTTCATGAATGTACCAGGACTTCAGGTATATGTAGTTGAATTAGCAGAAAAATACGTACCTTCAGCTGTTAATGTAGCTTCTGCTATAAATATTGCAGCTTTTAACCTAGGTATTGCCATAGGAGCCTTTATTGGTGGTTTTGTTGTCAATTCACTAGGATTAGGAAGTACACCTTGGGTTGGAGGCATAATGGTTTTAGGAGCCGTAGCTCTTATAATGGTTAGTCGTTCTTTAGATAATAAGGATAAATAGAAGAGTTTAATTAGTTAATTAAAAACACAACATTCTTAAATTTTACATTAAAGGTTTGGATCCTCATTTTGTAGGATACAGACCTTAGTTTTGTTTTATATTCTATTAAACTTTTAAAAGCAAAACAAGCTGAGTTAATAGTGTGATCACTTCCTCAGGAGCGTTTGCTAATAATAACTGGGCATGGATCTTCAATAGCCCAATCATGGATGAAGTATAGGCGAATTTGTGCTTTGTAATTATAAGTAATTATAGCAAAAAAATTCAATATGGCGCTATTTTATTATATAATTATATCAAAGTTATAACTTTATTAAGATTTAAAACCTATAAATAGTTTAATTATTTTATTTGAAGAGAAGGTGAGAGTATATGGAGATTAATAATTCACAAGAATTGATTGAAAAACTTAGTATTAAAATGAGCAATACATACAATGAATATAAAAAATCAACAAGAAGTGGTACTGATAATACATTATTAAAAAGTTATTTAATAGAAACACATTTATTAAATACATGTAGTGATTATGATAACATTTGTGAAACACTAAGAAATACTATAATTAATTATGCCGAAATTAATGAAACAAAAGAAGAAAACTTATTTTTAATTAAGAAAGATAGCTTAGAAATGTATCTAGATATTAATAACAAGAGATTTTGGAAAATGCATACAATTAGTCAAGTGAAAAATAGTGATAATTTTATTGACCATCTGACCAAAAAGGAAGGGTTTGATAAATTGTGGTTGCCATCTAGGTTTATTAGAAATTTTAGTAAGAGTAAATATTTGTATGGGGTAAAAGTTGGATTTTGTGATGGGTTATCCCAAAAT
Source organism: Clostridium polyendosporum (assembly GCF_018332455.1). GTDB lineage: Bacteria > Bacillota > Clostridia > Clostridiales > Clostridiaceae > Clostridium_AY > Clostridium_AY polyendosporum. The sequence goes on along the minus strand of NZ_BOPZ01000013.1, from coordinate 66,562 downwards.
GATTTTTTTGAAGATGATAATAACGATTATAATTTAGAGTTAAATAAGGGGTTTTCGGGGCTAGCAAATAAGTTTCTAGATCTATTAGAAAGTAGTAGTGACTTCAAAAACAAAATAGCTCTAAGTAAAATACAAATATTATCTGGGAAAGGCAAAGATGAGTTTGTAATTGATGATATAAAATATAGCGGAAAAGTTACTGCCAAAGGGAATAGTTTTATTGAGCATGATAATAACTTAGAAGAACTAATAAGAGACTATGAAAAATTGATAGATCACATTGAAGAAAAAATGGCATTAGGAATTTATGATGGAGCTATAGGCGGTGTACCAATAGAGATAATATTTGATAAAAAGGATATTAGTATAACTTCATTGGTAAAGTTGATTTTTACAGGAAAAGAGCCATTTAAGTTATTAGGGTTTGTAGAGCAGATGTCGGATGAATATGCAAGAATAAGTGCTGTTGATTTACATAACGGTAATTATGGCAAAAAAATAAATTTTGAAATTTCAAGTATAGGTATGAATGTATTTATTTCGAGAGGAGTATGTGGAAATTCTATAATGAGGTTATGTACAAATTTATCACGATTTATAGATCCTAATATCATGGTAAGGGGGTATGATATAGATGACATCTACAGTATCATCAGAGAATAGTAATTTTTTAAAAGAAATAGATATGATTAATATAATAGTAGCACTAACTATGCCCTTATCAAATATTCCAAGGTTTCTTTTTGAAAATAAATTCAAGATTATAGGTGTTGAAAGATTATATACAGATAAAGCTAATATAAATGTAAAGTTTGATGTAATTATTCACTGTAGAAATAAGAATTATATGATCGGGTTTGAATGTGAGGATGGGAAGATAATTTCTGGTAATGAAGCATGTAGGTATTCTAAATGCAATTACGAAGAACTTTTAAAATCATTAGGAATAAAAGGACAATCTCTAGTTAACCCTACTTTTAATCTAGGTTACATGTATAATAAAGCTTATTTAGAAAATGTAGAAAATTGCACAAGCGATGAAGTTAATTTTATAATTGTAAGAATTGATGAAAATACTATAAGTTTAGAAAAAAACTCCATTAATAAAGAGATTTATGAGCATTCTAATAATAAGAATATTAGTTGTTTCAAAAATGGAATTCCTAGAATAATTAGATATACTGAGAAAACTAATAAGTATGAATTTATCGGTGGGGTATTTCAAGAGATAGTTTCAAAAGGAGTTCAAGGACAGAAAAACATACCTTTACAGACAATTGTAGACGGTTGCATAAATACTTATGATGGTATTTCAAGTATTATTGGGGATGAGACGAAAAAAGTAATAAAAGGTAACATAAGAGAATTGCTCTCTGAATGGAACGCTAGTGAGTTATCAAAATTTATTCAGTTCAAAAATAGCGAAGTCATTATAAAAAAAGATATAAAAAATATTAAGACACTTGTAGAGTTTAGACAAGCTATATATAAGTATAGCGATGAGGTTATTAGTGGTAAACTAGATTGTGGAATACAGTTAACTTTAGAAGAAATAATATATGCATAAAATTACAAATGTATTCACATGATATTTAAAGTATGATGTATATATTAAGGAGCTGACAAAGACTTTTTTAATTTTTAAGATAACCTCCTTATAGAATGACAAAGAAAGAAGTAAAAATACATTAGTATTTAGAAAGCAGAAGTTTGTTTTATTAAATAGACTATAATAAATATCGGATAATAAGTATAATATTTATATCCGATATTTATATATATGAATTAATAAAAAGCAATAAATTGATAGAATCAAATAAAGCTCTTCAAGACATATCTGTTTATTATGGTCTTTCCATAGGATTTTATAGATTTAAAATTATAGTTGCGCTAGTTAGCATTCAAAAGGATAATATTTACATATTGTACAAAGGGTGCTATTATGATAAAAAAATATTAAGTAAGGCGGAGGTAATTTCACTGATGAGAATGTAATCTACTTTTGATTTTTTAAGTATAACATGTAATTTTATTGCCTAGTTTGTAGGTTTATTTGTTATGCTTAAGTTTTAAGAGAGTAGATTATAACCTAGAGGTGGTATATCTAAATTTGCCTTTTACGGGATAATTGTACTCTCTCCTATAAATTTAAGGAGGGATTTTTTTTATGACATTAGCATTATTAGATAAAGTAAAAAAATATTATGGAGATAGATTAATTTTAGATATAGAAAAACTTGAAATATTAGAAGGGGAAAGAATAGGATTAGTGGGGGAAAATGGTGCCGGAAAGACCACATTACTAAAGGCTTTAATAGGTCATATTCCGGTTGAACAAGGTAAAATCTTTTTAACTGACAGTTATTCTTATATAAGCCAAAATGAGAACTATACAGGAGGATGTGCACACAGTAAGATAAAAAAGCTTTTTAATGCACCAGATAAATATGAGGACTTCTTATCCGGAGGTGAAAAAGTTAAGCTTAAAGTAGTGGAGGCTTTGAATGAGAATAAGAGTCTTATAATTGCAGATGAACCAACATCAAATCTAGATAGTAATAGTGTAAAGCTGCTTGAAGATATGTTGAAAAGTTATAAAGGGGCATTACTAATAGTTTCCCATGATAGAAAGCTATTAGATGGGTTGTGTAATACCATTGTGGAAATTCAAGAAGGAAAAATATCTAAATACAGTGGAAATTATTCTAAATATGTACAGTTAAAAAATGAAGAAAGAAAAAGAAAAGAAACTGAATATGAGATATATATAAGCGAAAAGAAAAGGTTGGAAAATGCTATATTAGTTAAACAGAGGTTAAGGGACAGTATAAAAAGTGCACCGAGAAGAATGGGGAATTCAGAAGCTAGGCTGCACAAAATGGGTGGACAGAAAGCTAAGAAAAATATTGACAGCAATATAAAGACATTAAAGAAAAGGATTGACCATTTAGAAGTAAAACAAAAACCAAAGATAGTAAGAGAAACAAAAATAAAGATACAAGAAAATCTACAACTTGCATCAAAATATCCTATTGAAGTAAAGGACTTAAATTTATTTGCAGGAGATAAGCTATTATTAAAGGAAGTTGAATTTAAAATAAGAAGAGGAGAAAAGGCAGCTCTTATTGGAGACAACGGCTGTGGCAAAAGTACCTTACTAAAAGAGATATTAAATAAAAATAATAAGAACATTAAGCTTGCCAATAAAGTAGTTATAGGATACTTTGACCAATCACAGGATATTTTAGAAGAGGAAAAAACAATACTTAAAAGTATAAAAGATAGTTGTTCTTATGACGAAAGTTTTATAAGAATTAACTTAGATCAATTTGGGTTTAAGGGTGATGATGTTTTTAAAAAAGTAAATACTTTAAGTGGCGGCGAAAGGGTTAAGGTTATACTCTGTAAAATATTAATCTCAGATAACAATGTTTTAATTTTAGATGAGCCAACAAATTATCTTGACATAAAATCTATGAAGGCTTTAGAAGAGGCTCTTATTAACACTAATAAAACAGTACTTGTGGTATCCCATGATAGGGAATTTATTTCTAATGTATGTGACCATATTATTGAAATACAAAATAAAAACATTGTAGACTGTAATGGTAGTTATGAAGAACTTATCAAAGAAAAAGATAAATTAAATGTAAACAAATTTGAGGAACAAAATAAACATAAACTTATGGTTTTAGAAAATAGGCATGCAGAAATCATTTCCCGCTTATCCATAGAAAAAGATCCAATTAAAAAAAGTGAATTAGATAATGAGTATAATGAATTGCTTAAAGAAATAAAAATTCTTAGTTCAAATTTTTAATATGTAAATAATACACCACAAAAGCTAAATATTATCTATAACAAAAGAAGCTCTGGATAACTCCAGGGCTTTATATTATTTACACCATTTTGTTGGTATTGTTTTATGATTTAGTATATCATTATAAAATTTAGTTAATAAATTAATGTTTATTTGTATTTTAAAATCTCATTTATGTATTTAATAAATTTTTTAATACTATACTCCAATAATAAATAAATAGTGGATAACTTAACCAAAGATAAAATGATAGTATCATATTAACAATTACGGTAAGTATACCAATATGGTATAGAATGTGATAAAATGTAATAAAGGAATATTACTAAGTATATTTTACGATTTGATTATTTTAGTAATAAAAGAAATTTATATGTTGGTATATTGGAAAAACGGAGGGATAAGCTATGAAGTATACTTTGAATAAAAAAGCTCAAGACTTATTTCTGTATAGTAAAAACAGTATAGTTATTGAAGTTAGTAATGAGTTTACAAAGTTTAGCGGTTATTTAAGAAGTGAGTTGATAGGAAAATCACTTGCCGATATAAGTTATATGTTAAGAATCGATTCCCAGATATACCTTCAAAGCATTGAAAAAGATTGTGATTGTTATATATTTACTAAATCATACGAACCAAGAGAAGTTACTATATCCTGTAGTATTCTAGAATGCCAAAATGAAAAAATGTACTTTTTTATAGAGAAACCAAATTCTCGGATTGAAGATAAATGTATGGTTATTGAACAACTTTATGCAAATAGTAAAATTGGATTTGCAATACACAGTGTTCCAGATTTAATGTTGCTTAAAGCTAATCAGACGTTTTTAGATTTTTTGGATGCTCCATATAATCGAAAGGAAAATAGTATAGGTAAAAAACAGAAAGAAATAGTAACTAGATTTGAAGGAAGTAATGAAGAAGAGATTTTCTTAGACATTATAAAAACTGGTAAGTCCTATCATTTAACCGAAAATAAATATGATAATTTTAAAAAAGGAACTGGATATTGGAATTGGTCAGTAATACCAATATTCGTCGACGGAAAAATCAAATATATAATTGATACTGCTGAGGAAGTAACAGAAAGAGTTTTAAATAGAAAGCTAATTGAAGAGCAAGCTAAAATTATTGAACAACAAAAGAAGCAAAAATTAGAAGCAATCATTGAAAATATATCTGATGGATTATTTACCTTAGATAAAAACTATACTTATTCTTTATTGAATGCTGGTGCAAAAGAATTTTTTTATAATTCAGATTCAATTAAAGAATTTGGAGATTCATTAGCTCATACGAAATATTATGATTCAAAAGGTAATTCAATTGCAGAAGAAGACTTGCCTACTCGTAGAGTTTTAAGAGGTGAAAGAATTAAAGAATATAGATTAACATGTGAGAGACCTGATGGAGTATATCACTTCAATGTAAGTGGAAGTACTATTTATGATGAAAATGGAGAAGTAGTAAAGGCTATTATATGTTCTCGTAATATTACAGAACGAGTTAATAATGATGAATTGATAAGAATGCAGAAAGAACAATTAGAAGCTATTATTGAAAATATGTCTGATGCTTTGCTAATTTTTGATAAGGATGGTAACTATACCACACTTAATAAAGCAGCTAGAGATACTTTTTGTATTGAATCTACAAAGCTGAATAAGATAGGAGATGGTCTTAAAGAAGCTGAATATTTCGATATGGATAAACAATTAATCCCCTACGATAATACTCCTGCTTATAGGGTGCTAAGGGGTGAAAAATTATTGGGATATAAAATGACTATAAAAACTAATGATAATGTTATTTATACTGATATAAATGGTACCCCAATATATGATAATAAAGGAAATTTTATGGCAGGAATATTATGCTGTCGTGACATTACTGAAAAGGTAAGATATGAAGAAGGTTTATTAATAAAGACTCAATATAATTTTTTGAATAGAATGATAGATAATCTTGATTTGCCTGTTTTAAGATTGTCATATCCAGATTCTAAAATTACAAATATTAACCAAAAAGCTTATAATATTTTTAAGCAATTAAAACCAGAAATAAAGTCTCTTTCCTATATTATAGGAAAGAATTATGAAGATATTACCAATTTTGATAAATCGAATGTTTTTAAACATATTGAGAATGTTATAAAAACGAAGGAATCATCTTATTTAAAATATCAAAAATTAGTAGTTTCTGGAGAAGAAATGTTTGTAAATGTATTATATCAGCCTGTATTTGGAGTTAATGGTGAAGTTTCAGAAATAGCTGCAATTCTAATTGATGTCACTCAGGAAGTAAAGACTAATAATCACATGGAAAAAATACTTAGAATTCACGAGGAATTTTTTGCAAATATATCTCATGAACTTAAAACTCCCTTGAATGTGATTTTTAGTACAATTCAGCTATTTAATTCATATTTAAGAGATGATTCTCTAACAAATAATACAGATAAGATTACCGAATACATTAATATTATGACACAGAATTGCTATAGATTATCAAAGCTTATAAGTAACTTAGTAGACTTATCAAATATTCAATCTGGATTTTTTGAATTAAATCTATCTAATGAAAACATAGTTAATGTTGTTGAAGAAATCGTTCAATCGGTATCAGAATATATTAACAGTAAGGGATTCAGTATTATTTTTGACACAGATGTGGAAGAAAAGATCATTGCTTGCGACTCTAATAAAATTGAAAGGGTTATTCTTAACCTTATTTCTAACGCTATTAAGTTTTCTGAGCCACAGAATGAAATATATGTGAATATTACTGATAAAGACAACACTGTTGAGATATCAGTAGAGGATAGTGGTATAGGAATTGATGAAAAACATTTAGATAGTATTTTTGAAAGATTTAAGCAGGTGGATAAATCCTTTACTCGCAATACTGAAGGAAGTGGCATTGGATTATGCCTTGTAAAATCAATTGTTGAATTGCATGGCGGTAAAATAAATGTTGAAAGCAAATTAGGAGAAGGTAGTAAATTTAAGATAGATTTGCCTTCAAGAACTATAGAAAAAACAAAGGATACTAATAAAGATGCAGTGTTAAATAATAATGTTGAAATGATAAATATTGAATTTTCGGATATATATTGGTAATACCTATTTAATTTATTCCAGCATAATAAAAGTGAATAGACATTAAACTTATTTACTTTTACTAGATTTCACTTTGTGAATGGCAGCTTGTTAAATGAAATTTAGCATATGAAAGATTAAAACTGATAAAGTATATTGACATGGTATTTAAAGTATGATATATAAAAATTAGGGATTAGCACTCTAATGATGAGAGTGCTAATGATTATAAAATATTAAAGTAAAGGAGTTGTTAATCATGGCTGAATTAGTACCTTTAAACAACAATGATTTAATTACTAGGCCAACTTACTTTAAAGATCTCTACAACATGCTTGATGACTTTTTAGAGATACATGGTTACCAAAAAGAAGTTTGAGCACGGTAAACTTTTTATCCAAACTATCTTTAGAAATTTATTACTATGCTAATAAAATTTATGTTTAGTTTTTATTGAGAAGGGAGAGATTTACTTGGTAACAAAACAGTTTAAGGCAGAGTCTAAAAGGCTGCTAGATATTATGATTAACTCAATTTATACTCATAGGGAAATTTTTTTAAGAGAACTTATTTCTAATGCCAGTGATGCTATTGATAAAATTTATTACAAAGCATTAACAGATGAATCTTTGAGTTTTGAAAAAGATAATTACTATATTAAAATAGTCACTGACAAGGAAAATAGAGCATTAAAAATTTCTGATACCGGTATTGGAATGACAAAAGAAGAACTTGATGATAATCTTGGGGTTATAGCAAAAAGCGGATCTTTAAATTTCAAAAAAGAAAACGAACTAAAAGATGGATATGACATAATTGGTCAATTTGGAGTTGGTTTCTATTCCGCGTTTTTGGTATCTGATACTGTTACTGTTATAAGTAAAGCTTTTGGTAGTGATGAAGCTTATAAGTGGGAATCTAAAGGTGCAGAGGGTTATACCATTGAACCATGTGAAAAAGACTCTATTGGTACAGATATTATACTCAAAATAAAAGAAAACACAGAAGATGAAAACTTTGATGAATATCTAGATGAATACAAATTAAAATCTATAATTAAGAAATACTCTGATTTTATTAGATACCCAATAAAAATGGATATAACCAGAAAAAGACTTAAAGAGGATAGTGAAAAAGAATACGAAGACTATACAGAGGAACAAATTGTAAATAGTATGGTTCCTATATGGAGAAAGAATAAAAAAGAACTTAGTAAGGAAGATTACGAGAATTTTTATTCTGAAAAACACTACGGCTTTGACAAACCAATAAAATATATTCACACTAGTGTTGATGGTGCGGTGAGTTACAATGCAATTTTATTTATTCCAGAAAAAATACCATATGATTTCTACACAAAAGAATATGAAAAAGGCCTAGAGTTGTATTCAAGTGGCGTTTTGATAATGAATAAATGTCCAGATTTATTACCTGACTATTTTGGATTCGTAAAAGGTATAGTGGATTCAGAAGATCTATCCCTTAACATATCTAGAGAGATATTGCAACACGATAGACAGTTAAAACTTATCGCTAAAAATATAAAAACTAAAATAAAAAATGAATTAGAAAATATATTAAAGAATGAAAGAGATAAATATGAAGAGTTCTACAAATCCTTTGGAAGACAATTAAAGTATGGCATCTATAGCGATTTCGGAAGTAACAAAGATGTCCTACAAAACTTATTAATGTTTTATTCGTCAAAAGAGAAAAAAATGGTCACTTTAGATGAATATGTTTCTAGAATGCCTGAAGAGCAAAAATATATTTATTATGCTGCTGGAGAATCAAATGAAAGAATTGAGAAACTACCACAAACAGAAATTGTATTAGATAAAGGGTATGAAATATTATACTTTACCGATGATATAGATGAGTTTGCTGTAAGAATGATAATGAAATATAAAGACAAGGAATTTAAATCTGTATCAAGCGGTGACTTAGGTATAGAAATAGAAGAAAATGAAAAATCCTCTAGCTCCGATGATAAAGATAATAAAGAACTGTTTGAATATATGAAAAATATTTTATCAGATAAAGTTAAAGATGTCAGGGAATCAAAAAGGTTAAAGAATCATCCTGTATGTCTATCAAACGAAGGCGAACTTACAATTGAAATGGAGAAAATACTAAACTCTATGCCTAATAATCAGAATGTAAAAGCAGATAAAGTTTTAGAAGTAAACATAAATCATGATGTGTTTAGGTCATTGAAAGAAGCTTACACAAAAGATAAAGATAAGCTTGATCTATATACAAATTTATTGTATAGTCAAGCACTGCTTATAGAAGGATTATCTATAAATGATCCGGTAGAATTTACAAGCAACATCTGTAAATTAATGATATAGGTAAAAGCCACTTTCAAGTAAATATCTTGAAAGTGGCTTTTCTTCTACTGGAAATAAAAAAACAGGGATAGAGCAATATATGGAGAGAAGATGGGCAGTTTTATAATAATATTAAGGATGTTTATGAAAATGCTTTAATATACATATATATATAAGGTATAGAAGATAAAGGTGGTGTAAATAATGAAAAAAGTGCTGGCACTAATTAGTCTCTTCTTGTCAATTGTTTTTTTGTCCGGATGTAGAAGTCCAAATAGTGATAACAATACAATTAATGGAAATGATGATCAGAAAAATCCTTCATCTCCGGTGTTGAAGATTGAAGATTATTATCCAATTAAGGAAAATGTGAAGTATGTTTACGAGGGTATGGGAAATGAATATGCATCTTATGATGTATATATAGATTATACTTCAGATGATAAAGTTCAACAAAGAGTCAATAATGGTGGTACAGTCATGGCTCGGGTGATTAAATTAAAGGATGGTAAGCTTACTAGGTTATTATCAAGAGAAGAAGCATATTATCGAGAAAACCTTTTAAATGAAAAGGGCGGAGAAGAAGAAATCCTTTTAATGGAACCATTAGAAAAGGGTACCACTTGGACCCTTAAGGATTCAAGGGTAAGAACAATAACCAATATTTCAGCTGATATTACAACGCCATCAGGCAAATATAAAGCCATTGAAGTAGTGACTGAAGGATCAAATGATAAAGTAACTGATTACTATGCTAAAAATGTTGGTTTGGTAAAATCAATATTTACCTCTGGAAAAGATGAAATAACATCATCTCTAAGTAAAATTGAGGAAAATGTTTCACTAGTAGAAAGAATTAGCTTCTTCTACCCAAATATCAATGATAATAAGATTTACTATCAGATTAAAGAACTGAGCTTTAAGACGAATGATATCACAAGACAAGTTTTAGAGGAAGCTTATAAAGGAACAGTAAACAAAAATTTAGGAAAAGTATTTTCTCAAAATACAAAGATTAATAGCCTATACTTAAACAAAGATAATACCGTTTATATTGATTTAAATAGTGCCTTTTTAACTGAAATGAATGCTGGAAGTGGATATGAAAGCATGATTCTTCAAAGTATTGCGAATACTTTTGGCAAGTACTATAATTCACAAAAAGTTATTCTAACGATAGATAATAAACTTTATGAATCTGGACATATTGCTATGAAAAAAGGAGAATCTATTGATGTAAGGTATCAGGATGCTATTGAAGTTAAATAGCTTTATCTATAGGTTGCGAGGTCTTTGAAACAGGAAACTCCTACTTCTAAAGTGGGAGTAGTTCACATCAATATTGTCAACTCGACAGGTGTGGAGTGCGTTGTAATAATATATAAGGTATAATAGTGTTGAAATACTGTATGAAATTCTATTAAAACTAAGTTAAAAGGAGATTCTTATGAACGGAAACAATCGTGAAAATATAAAACCAGGCACAAAGGTTTTGATTGTACAAAAGCAAGATCAACGCACTGGAAAATTAACCGAAGGAATAGTTGGAAATATTCTTACAAATTCTTCTACTCATCCTCATGGAATAAAAGTTCGACTTGTCAGTGGAGTAGTGGGTCGGGTAAAGCAGATCCTTCTTTAAGCGGAAGGTAAGGATATATGAGGAGAAATAAATAGAGGTAATTAAGAGCATTTTGCTTTTTATGGCATAAAATATCATTGGCTTTTTTAAAAAATGTTTGCAAATGAATTTGATACGAGGGTTGACCCTATCAATATAAAAAAATCCTCTACGGAATGTCGAGGATTTTTTTATATTGATAGGGTGTACAATTTTTGTATTCCTTAAATTTTTTTATAAAGTAACTAAAGTTATCAAAACCAACATTAAAACACACTTCCATTACTTTTGCATCTCCTGTTTTAAGCAGTTTAGCTGCTTCTTCTATTCTATATTCATTAATATAGGTAACGGGAGTTTTTCCAGTTACAGATTTAAAAAATCTACAAAAATATCGAGTGTTCATATTAGCTTCGGCAGCTAATTCATCGATATATATTTTTTGTGTATAATTATTATGAATAAAATTAAGCACCTTTTTTATTAGCTGTACCTTGTAATCTTTTGGGATTAAAAGAGTAGCATCATTTTTAATAAACTTATCTTCTTCAGCTAAGTTTGCGATAATCTTTAATAGAGAACCTTTTATACTGAGTTCGCATCCAGCACTTTTCTTATGATAAGTATCAATCATTTCTAAAATTTCACGCAAAGTTTTATTACTCCCTGTAGAATTTGAATCAAGGAATAAAGGAAACCGAAGAGACCCTTTTAATATTGGTTCAATATATTTATTTTGATAATAGTCATAAATAGAGCTATTTAATATATTAAGATCAAATACTATGGCGTGATGTATAGAAGGTTTGCTGGCTATTTCATAAACTGAATGAAGTTGTTCACTATTTATAAAAATACATTGGCCAGAAGTTACTTTAATGGACTGCATATCTATGTCAAATATTAAGGTGCCATCTTCTACATATACTATTTCAATTTCGTTGTGCCAATGATGAGATACAGAGTAATTACCTTTAGTGTCTATATGAGAGTAAACATGGAGTGGAAATATAGAATTACCATGAGTTCTGTTTTCTTTTAAATTATTATTTTTCAATTTTATTCCTCCTAAGCTTTTGGTGAAAATAGTGTTATTTTTAGAGAAAATAAAGCAAGATTACAAGTGATGGTGTGTATATAATATTATTATAAGGTCAAGTGTAAGCGAATTCAATTATAAAAAATCAATGGAGGAATTAATATGAATAAAGCATGGTGGAAAGAAAGTATTGTATATCAAATCTATCCAAGAAGTTTTAAGGATAGTAATGGAGATGGAATAGGAGATTTAGGAGGAATTATTGAGAAGTTAGACTATTTAAAGGAACTTGGCATTGATGTTATCTGGCTTTCTCCAGTTTATAAATCCCCAAATGATGATAATGGATATGACATAAGTGATTATCAAGATATTATGACAGAGTTTGGTACGATGGAGGATTTTGATCAGTTACTTCAAAAGGCTCATGATAAGGGCATAAAAATCATGATGGACTTAGTAGTAAATCATACTTCTGATGAACATCAATGGTTTATAGAAAGTAGAAAATCCACAGATAATAAATATAGAGATTATTATATATGGAGAAATGGATTAGATGGACAACCTCCGAATAACTGGGGATCTAGTTTTAGTGGCTCTGCTTGGGAATACGATGAGAACACAGAGATGTATTTTCTTCATCTATTTTCCAAAAAGCAACCTGATTTAAACTGGGAAAATGAAATAGTACGAAATGAAGTATATGACATGATGAAATGGTGGTTAGACAAAGGAATTGATGGATTTAGAATGGATGTTATCAACTTAATTTCTAAGGATCAACGATTCCCTGACGGAGAAATAAGAGAAGGACGCCTATATGGAAATATTGCGCCATATTCTGTTAATGGACCAAGGGTTCATGAATTTTTAAAGGAAATGAATAAAGAGGTATTATCAAAGTATGACATAATGACTGTAGGGGAAACACCAAAAGTTGATACGGAAGAAGCTATGAAATATGTTGGAGAGACTAGAAATGAGCTCAATATGGTCTTTCAATTTGAGCATATGGGCTTAGGTAATGGTCCAGAGGGAAAATGGAGTAATATACCGTTTGAATTAATTGAACTAAAAAAAATCATGACTAAATGGCAAAAAGGATTAGAAAGAGGTGGATGGAACAGTCTATACTGGAATAATCATGATCAACCTAGAGTAGTTTCTCGTTTTGGGGATGATAATAGATATTGGGCGAAGTCAGCAAAAATGTTAGCAACTTGTCTTCATATGATGCAGGGAACACCTTATATTTATCAAGGGGAAGAAATCGGTATGACTAATGTATCCTTTAAATCATTAGAGGACTATAGAGATATTGAGACTTTAAATGCATATAATGAGTTGGTTAAAATCAAAGGAAAAGATCCAGCAGAAATGATGACAGCAATTTATGCAAAAAGTAGAGATAACGCTCGTACGCCTATGCAGTGGGATGATAATGAAAATGCAGGATTTACAACTGGTACTCCGTGGATAAAAGTAAATCCAAATTATAAACAAATTAATGTAAATTCTCAGTTATATGATAAAAATTCTATCTTTAACTACTATAAAAAATTAATTAGTATACGTAAGCAAAGTGAGATTGTGGTATATGGAACCTACGATTTAATTCTTGAAAATCATCAGGAGATATATGCATATACAAGAACTTTAGGAGATCAAAAGCTTCTTGTAATCTGTAATTTTACAGAGAATACTCCAGTTTTTAATTTACCTGAAGAGATAAAATATAATTCTAAGGAATTTATTATAGGAAATTATGTAACAGAGCGCTCTGATAGTATAGAATCCTTTGAACTAAAATCTTATGAAACAAGAGTATATTTACTAAAAAGTTAATTTAAATAATTCCCGCTGCATTGACACTAAAAATACAGCGGGAAACTTTACACTGATATATGCTAGGTTTGTATAAAATTCTTTAGGAAATTACATCAAGATTTCCAAATGATAAGTTTTAAACATTAAAATATACAATATAAGGGGGATCACTATGAACTACAAAGAAATTGCAAAAGAAATTCTACTTGCCATTGGCGGCAAAGAAAACGTTACCGCTGCGGCACACTGCGCAACTCGTTTACGTTTAGTTTTACAGAATGAAGGAAAAATCAATCAAAAACAGCTAGATGAAATATCAGCAGTAAAAGGTACCTTTGCAACAGGTGGACAATATCAAATTATATTAGGAGCAGGAATTGTAAATGAAGTATATAAAGAGTTTTCAAAGTTAACAGGCCTTTCTGAAATGTCCACGCAAGATGTAAAAAATGCTGGAAGCAAAAAACTAAATCCATTTCAACAATTTGTAAAAATGTTATCAGATATTTTTGTTCCTATTATCCCTGCGATCGTTGCCGGTGGTTTATTGATGGGAATCAACAACGTATTAACAGCAAAGGACTTATTTATTACAGGAAATTCATTAGTTGATGCCTATCCAGAAATGATAGATTTAGCAGCACTTATTAATACATTTGCTAATGCATCCTTTGTGTTCCTACCAGTGTTAATTGGTTTCTCTTCAGCAAAGCGTTTTGGTGGAAATCCTTATCTTGGGGCAGCACTTGGTATGTTAATGGTTCACCCAGATTTGTTAAATGGCTGGGGCTATGGTGGAGCATTAGTGAATGGTAAAATTCCAGTATGGAACATATTCGGCTTTCAGATTGAAAAAGTAGGCTATCAAGGTACAGTGTTACCTGTTCTTGCAGCATCTTATATTTTATCAAAAATAGAAACATATTTAAGAAAAGTAATTCCATCAGCATTAGATAATCTTCTTACACCGTTATTAACTATTTTTATTACAGGAATACTAACATTTACATTAGTAGGACCAATTACACGTTCTGCAGGTAACTTATTAACAGATGGATTAGTATGGTTATATAATACAACAGGCTTTATTGGTGGGGGAATTTTGGGATTTGTTTATGCACCAATTGTTATTACTGGGATGCATCATAGCTTTATTGCAGTAGAAACACAATTATTAGCTAACATTGGAAAAACAGGTGGTTCATTCCTATTGCCAATGGCGGCAATGTCCAATATAGCACAAGGTGCAGCAACACTTGCAGTTTTCTTTATTACTAAAGATAAGAAAATTAAAAGTATTGCATCAGCATCAGGTATTTCAGCACTATTAGGTATTACAGAACCAGCTATGTTCGGTGTTAATTTAAAATTAAGATATCCATTTATAGGAGGAATTATAGGATCAGGGATAGCATGCGCTTTTGTAACATTTTATAAGGTAAAGGCAGTTGGAATGGGCTCTGCAGGTATAGCAGGTATTATTTCTATTAAACCAGGATCAATTGTTCCATTCGCAGTTGGAATGATAATTGCCTTTATCATCGCATTTGCTGTAACAACTGTTTTAGCTAAAAGAGCCGCTAAAAATGATATAGTAAATTCAGAAAGCCAAGGAGAAATGGCTAGTTAATTATAGATTATATACTTCACTGTAGTATCTATCTTAAATAAGTTACTCGTAAATGAATATAAATTAAGGACAACCAGCTAGGTTGTCCTTAATTTATTAATCCCAATAACACAGTTTTTTAGAACAGAGACTTTATCTAAAATTTTCATAAGCTCTTTTTTTGTTTTCTTTGCTTAAATTTTTAAGCTTCTCATTTAAAAACATTTAAAGAATTTTATTCATTTTCTTTCTTCTCTTCACCTTCAACCTTTTGCTGATTCATCTTAACAGACTGTTCTACTTTAGCTAAATCTTGATTAAAGACTAAATTATCAAAACTCTTTACATTTATAGAGCCATATCCCGTATCTACAAATGTAATCCTAACAGTATCCCCTTCCTTTGTTATAGGTAACTCAGGGGAAAGACTTATAGGTGGATTAAATAGTTTATTTTCGTTACCCTGTAGGATTATAGCGTAGTATGAGCTAGCCTCAGATTGATATTCACCAATTCTTATTACTACTGCTTCCAATGTCTTTTCCTCTCCAGCGCCTCCAAGAACACCACCTTTAGTATTGAGACTTTTTAAGTAACTTGCCTTAGCCTCATTTACATCTCGTCCTACCCCTACGATACCAACATTCGATACCGAAACCAATGCAAATCTTTTAGCCAAACCCTCATTATCGTGCAATGTGATAAAGTAAGTGGGAATATTCTCAACATTAATTAAAGTAGGAAATGCAGCCTTATAACCCATGTTCTTAATCTCAGATTCTGCTGATTTTTCAGCAGCGATTTCTGTTCCACCACTCATTTTAAAATAGGTTGCTTGGCCTGTTTTGGTATCTACCAGCATAAATCCCGTAGTAGATTCGTCTCTACCTGAACCTGTAATACCAGTATAAAAATACGTCCTTCCATTATTGAATACTATCCCGTATCCTTCTGTAGTTTTCAGAACATCATTCTCTGAAAAGAATGAATTCCACCAGCCATGGACATACTTTCCCCAACTGTTAACTTGATTTTCAACTATATCTTGCGGTTGAATTCTAGAAACCCAATCAGGAGTGTTTTCAACAGTATATACCTTAACCTCTCCTGTTTGAGTATCCATAATAGCTGTTCCAACTGCTTTTGAACCACTTAACCCTATAGTATGCTCATATACTGTAGTTGTCCAGTATGGTTTACCAGTATTGTCAATTTCAAAAGTAAAATCTGTTAACCCCTTAGTAGCTAAACCAGTACCTGAAAAGAAAAGTCTTCTCCGAACATCATCTCCAAAAAAAGCTTCTGTTTGGTATTTTATGAAAATCTTTTGTCCGTTTATCTCATCCACTAATTTAACATCCTTATCATTAGTAGCGCTTACTACTATATACCCTGGCGTTCCTTGAGGACTTGATGCCCATTTAAAAAAACTTCTGTGTAGCAATGGAAAAACATATCTTAATTCTCCATTGTTATTTTGTAACGTTGGTTCGCCAATCTTTACTTTACTTCCTAAATTACCAAGCTTCTTTTCTGCAAGGGATTTAGCATAATTTTCCTTAACCACAGGCAACTGAGTTAAATCCACTACCTGTATCTCACTAGTAAAGGTTTTTTCTTGTACACTTCCAATTAAACGTCTGTAATCATCACTTCTGAATATGGGAAGAGACACTACTAGCATTACAATAAAACCTACAATCATTACAATAGCAGGAGCTAAAGGCAAGACTCTTGCTTTACTGGAAATATATTTCTCATCTTCATACATCTTAAGAAAAGCTAATCCTCCTAGCACTCCGGTAACTAAAATCGCAAAGATCCACGTTCCAGAATAGCTTAGGTTTAAAGGCATTAGGAATATGTATTCCGCACACCCAAATACAACTAAAACCATAATTAATAATACGTAAAACACTTAAAATCCCCCTCTTTTAAAAAAAATTCAAACTTTGTTTACTGTCTTATATTCTATTATACTAAAAAAATAGGCTTGTTTATTTCTTCAGCTGCTTTTTCAACATTTATTTTAGGCTTAACAACATTTGCAGAAAATAAATATTTTACTATGATAGTACTATTATTTTACGTAATTGTTACAGGAATATTGGTTGAAATATTGGCGGTTAATGAATTAATAAATTTTAATATACTGGTATTATTTGATTTAGGGATTAGGAGTGATTTAAATGGATTTAATGTTATACTGTATTATTTATTATTATCCCTAAGCGGGAGTCTATTATGGTACTATTTTGGTTATAAAAAATTTTTGAAGAAGGTATCATTAACTTCCAGTTATAAAGTAATGAATAGCTAGGTATTCTAAATATGTAAATATTCATTACTAAGGAAGTGAGTTGGCGATGAAGAGTGCTTTTAGATATGCTCCAGTTATTTTTATTACTACAACACTATTAAGATTGAATACTGTGTATGACGGTAGTTTTAGAATGAATTCAACGAATAATGTTGTCCTTGGTTACCAAAATAAACAACCTGTTATAAATGAAGCAAATTTTCAACAAACTAAAGCACAGGTTGAATTCTTTAAACAAGCACTAGATCAACTGGGAGCAACTACTCCTGAACAAGTTGTAACACTTTGGGTTAAAGCTGAGGAAACAAGAAATGGAGTGTTTCATTATGCTGTTGCTTGCAATGAGTTAAAGAAGAAGATTATTGAAGAATGGGGAAATCCTCAGAAAAGTTTTTGGATAATAGGTACTTCGAGCCCCTGGTTAGACAGGTATGAAATAGTATCTAAGAAAAAGTTAAATGACTTATCTTATGAAATAAAAATTAAGTATTTTTGGACTACTTCAGCTGGACAATCAGAACCTACTGAAAATACTCTGGTTATTATAAAATATAAAGATATTTGGTGTGTTAAGGAAGTAAAATAATTGTTTAGTTCGTAAGCATATTCAGTACATTCTCATAAGCATGATTACATAAAACTAATATTAAAACTGAAGCAGTGGAAGGAGGTAGAGGCCATTGAAGATGAGGATGGGATTGTTAGAACAGCGATGAATAATTCGCTAGTAAGAACATCCCATCCTTCTTAGCAAGCTTGAACTTATGCAACCTTAATTAAGTGATAATAACACTTCTAAAGCTCCTTATTAATTTAGAACCGTAGTTTTATCTATTTTGAATTCATCCAAAGTTTTGCCTTTTAAACTGATAGCAGATACTTTAATACAATCTATTTCCACATCTACAATTATAAAATGATATACATCAATAGGAGCTATTATAACTCCTTCTTTACTTTTATATTTATGATTAAGCTTCTCACCACCACCACCTGTGATTACCTGGTAAACACTTCTTTTATAGTAACTTTTCTCTTTATTAAATGAACTGTCTATTATTCTTCTGGAATAGTTATGCTCATGTCCTGAGAAAACTATATCCACACCACATTTATCAACTACTTTCCAGAAAGCGTCTCTATCCTCAGGATATAAATCCAAACAGTGACCAATATGGGCGCCAGTAGGAAATGCCGGTGAATGAACAAATACAATTTTATTTTTCTTACATTCAGAAGCCTTTTCTTCGAACCAATTAAGCTGCTCTTTGTCAATTCTGTGTAATGATCCATAGTGAAAAGCATTAAGTACTATGATTCTGGTATCATCAAAATCCATATAATACACTGTTTTATTGTAGCCTATGAGAAAATCATCGATAAGTAAATCATCGTAAACCTGGCTAAAGATTTTTTCAAATCGGTCATCTGTTGGTTCAATATTAACTTCATGGTTACCTATCACTGGAATTAAGGGTTTGGCTGGGTGATGTTTTTCAATCAACATCCTTAGTCTTTTCAGCTGAATAGTAAATATTTCTTCTTTGATACTGCCTGCTACCGTATCACCACACATTACAATAAACTGAGGACTAGGATTTAGTTTACAGCTTTCCTCCATGATTCTCTTTAGTACCTTTTCATTTATACCATAATTTTTACCCTTTGAGTCACCTAAAACTATGAATCTCATTTATTCTCACCACTAACACAAATATTTGAATAATGTACTGTAAATTATATGTTTAATGAGTTAACTTAAGACTAGTATATGACAGCAATATGAGTAAAGTAGGTGGATGAGAAAAGAATTAACAAAAATTAAAACATATGAATAAAATGCACTAATTAGTGCATAATATTGACATATAGCATTGGATATAGTACAATTTTATCATCTTACTAGGTCGTTAAAAAGCAAGGTGGTGATGTGTTGGAACATTATTTAAAAGATTACAGTGAAGAACAGATTAAAGAGTTGCTAGAGACCATTAAAAGCTGTGTAAGAAGGAAAAAGTATACTATATCTTTAAATGATAATAGACAAGAGAATATACAATTTATTTACGATTACAATATAACTGAAAAGAAACGAGTGGAAATCTTACTGAGCTTAAAATATACAGATTTTTGTTATGGGTTACAAAACATGAAGTTAGGGTATGAACATGAAATATTATATGTATTTTGCGTTCAAAGAGAGTTATGTGATGTAGAAGGAATACAAAGTTTAATTGATATATATTTAAAGTTTAATATAATCAAGAGTAGGTCTGGAGAGTTTGTGTTTACTGTTTCTTTCCATAAGAGAAACAAGCCTATTACATATCTATTCAGATAACTTTAAATGTGAAAGGAGTTGAAAGGTATGGAACATTTAGGATTTTGTGAACATTGCATGGATGAATATAAATACCTTGTACATGAAATATCAAAGAAATCTATTCTTAAAGGTGAAGAAATAGACTACATGGGAAAAGAAGCTTTTTGTAGTAATTGTGGTAATGAAATTTTTGTATCAGAAATATCAGATTACAACTTAAAAATTTTATATGATGAATATAGAAGAAGACATAGTATTGTAATGGTAGAAGAAATAGAAAGTATTATTAATAATTATTGCATTGGAAAAAGACCATTATCTTTATTGTTAGGGTGGGGAGAGCATACGGTTAGTCGTTATTTAGATGGTGATATGCCAACAAAACAGTATTCTGATATTCTTAAAAAAGTTTATGAAGATCCATATTACTATCTAGACATTTTAGAAACTGGAAAAGAAAAAATTAAAGTGATAGCTTATAATAAAAGTAAAGAAGCAGTTATTAATCTTGTAGGAGAGATTAATAGAGACGACAAAATAGATTCAGTAATAAAATACCTTTTAATTAGATGTGAAGATGTTACACCTTTAGCATTGCAAAAACTTTTATACTATGTTCAATCTTTCTATTATGTTTTTACAGGAAATTTTATTTTTAAAGAAGATTGTGAAGCTTGGGTACATGGTCCTGTATATAGAAAAGTATATGATAGATATAAAAAGTTTGGGTATGAACCTATTGATACTGAAGTACTTGGTGTTAATACTATACAGTTAAATGATGTAGAAAAGAGTGTTATTGAGAGTGTTATTAAATTCTATAGCTGTTATAGTGGTAAAGTGCTAGAGCAAATGACGCATAATGAGAAACCTTGGATTTTAACTAGGGCAGGATTTTCAAATACTGACTCTTGTAATAAAATTATTGAAAAAGATTTAATAATTCAGTACTTTACAGAAATTAAGGAAAGATATAATATGATTAATTTATTAGATATCCAAAAATACAGCAGAGATTTATTTGATAAAATTTCTATGTAATAGAATTGCTCCTGTTAAATGACAGGGGCTTTTTTCATACAATTACTTCCTTTGGTAAAAGATTTGGTGACTTAGAATAATTCACATAATTTTGTTACAGAACCTACACAAATTTGTCACAGAATTGACACAAATAAAGTTTAATATATATAAAGACAATGTATAACTATGATTTTTTTTGTTAGTTAGTGTATTATAGATGAATATGATAAATATTCATAGTTTTTAATTATATTTATATATGAATTTCTTCTATAAATATAATCTATAACAAAAGTGAAGGAGGTTGATAGCTTAATGAAAAAACAACAATATAAACTAAAGATTAATACTATTTTCATGCTATTGTTTTTGGTAGCATCAGTAATAGATATAGTTAAAATCAATAATGCAAAATTAATTTTAGCAAATACTCTAATTAGTTCCTTTAATATTTTTACGTTAGGGGTAACTAGATTTAATTCAGATAAAAGAAAAGGTTTAACTTTATTAGCAGTAAATGTATTGTTCTTATTAATGACGTTTAGGGATAATATTTATTCGTTCAATATGTTTATAATTTCATTTTTTATTTGGAGATATATAACTCCAAAAATAATTAAATTTAAACGAGTTTTTTTAACTTCAATAGTAGTTAGTTTTTTAGCTATATATTTTTTCTCCATAGTAAATATTAATATACCAATATTTACTATAGTGTTTTATCCTATATACTTATTTGGATACATGATAAGAGATGTGAAACTTCAAAAACCAAAAAATCAGATTAAAATAATTTTAACGATTTTGATTATTTCTTTTCTAGCATTGGTAGTATGTATTTTAAAATCCAGGGGATTATCAATCACTGAAAATATATCCTTTTTAAAGTTTCATACTAAGAGAGGTGAAAATTTAGTACTTCTACCATATATCGTTTTGTTTTATATCTCTTTTTCTTTAAGCGTAAATTACTTAATTTATAGATATACATGTTTATTTAAAGCTAATAAATATGCTTTTAAAGATTTAAATATTAAGATTTTAAACAAATACATATTAAATTTTGTTATATTTTTCAGTGTTATTTTTATACTGGTTTTTGTAGGTGAGTATACAATAAGAGGGCAACTCTTAACTACAGCTAAAAGTATAATATCTTTAAAATCAATATTAAATATTACTTTTTTATCAGGAGTTTATCTGGCTTTAATTTCAATTATTAATATGGGATTATCTACATTAATAATTATTATACTTGGATCATTTTTGATTTTAGGAAATTTTATTAAAATAAAATTTTTTGATGAACCATTATATCCATGGGATATTTATCTTATAAAGAATGCGTTGTTAATCTCAGGTGGATACATTAGTACTAAAATTATAACTATAGCTGTTGCTGTTGCAGTAGTTTTTCTATTTATAATAATTAAATTTAGAAAAGCTGTTGTAAGGACACTTAAGCCTAAGCCAGTTTTATATTTGCTTCCAATTGCTTTGGTTTTAAATATAGCAAATTTTATGATAACAAGTAGAGATGACTTATTATCAGATTTGGGCATGGGTAAATCATGGTATGTTGGTAAAGATGAGGTATTGGCCAATGGGTTTTTTATGCAGAATTTCTTTTATGCTACAGATTTGAAGATGTACCTCGATGATAAACCTAAGGATTATTCTGAGGAAAAAATTAGTGCAATAGCTGAATCACTTGCTAGTGATAATACTGTTCAAGCTACCGTAAATTCTAATAAGAAACCTAATATAGTAATGATAATGAGTGAGAGCTTTTGGGATCCAACTCAATTTGATAATGTTTCTTTTAGTAAAGATATTAATAAAAATCTTAAACAATACCAAAAAGGAAAAATTGTTTCGCCAGTATTTGGAGGGGGTACTGCTAATGTAGAGTTTGAAGCTTTGACAGGACTATCAACATATTTTACGAATCCTGGTGTTATACCTTATAATGCGTATCTAAGAAGAAATACTCCAAGTATAGCTACTGTACTAAAAAATAATGACTATAAAACAATTGCAATACATCCTAATGACGGTGAGTTTTATAATAGAAATAAGGTATATAATTATTTAGGTTTTGACAAATTTATAGATATTTCAGGCTTCAATAAAAATACTGATAACAAAGGACTTAATATTTCAGATGATAAGCTTGTGGATAAAATTCTTAATACTTTAAATGAGGATAATAATCCTAAATTTATATTTGCTGTTACTATGCAAAATCACGATCCTTACTATGATATTTATAATCCCCTAGAAGTTACTGCGAAATCTGATAAGTTAAATGATATTGAAACTTCCATACTTAGCAATTATGCTTCAGGAATTTACGATTCAGATAAGGCACTTGGAAAACTTATTGATTCATTAAGTAAGAGCGGTACGCCTACCATCGTTTACTACTTTGGTGACCATTTGCCAAGATTAGGATACCCTGAAGGTGTTTATGATGTGTATAATAAGTTAGATTATTTTAAGGATATTAATAATATCAGTAAGGATATAACTAACTATGAAACTCCGTTTGTTGCCTGGTCAAATTACAAAGAAATAAAATCTCTTGATACCCCAATTTCACCAGCTCAAATAGCATTGCAAGTACTAAAGGATTCCAATGTCTATTATCCAAGTTATTTTAATATATTGGATGAATTAAGAAAAGATTATCCATACCTTCAAAATAATATTAATAGTCAAGATTTATTAAATGAAAAAGTTATAAGTGACTATAAGCTTATACAATATGATTTGCTTTTTGGAAAACAGTATCAAATGAAGTAGCAAGCAGTAATGTGAAATTTATGCATTTCAGCTTATAATAAAAGTAAAGAAACAGTGAGGTATATCTCAGAATATTCTGAGATATACCTCTTTATGTAAAATTAGGAGATAAAACACAAATAATACAATTAGTCAGCCTCTAATATATTTTTAGAGTTTTTATTCACTAAATCAGATACTAGCTACTTTTACTTTTTATTATATGAATAAACCCAGCTATAGCAACAAGCAAAGGTAATATAATAAGTGTAAAAGTTCCAGCTTCTAGTTTTTCAACAACACTTTTTATCCAATCCAACATCACGGCTTCACCTTCCTTGAGATAAAAGTAGTATGTCCGAAAAATGTTAAAAATATTATAACTGTGGTATTGTTGAATTAATTAGTACTCTGTGTTAGGTCCTTGCATTTACAGTGGCTTTCTTATTTAATGAAACTTATATAAAGACAGATACTACTTTCTGGAGATAAAGCATAGCTAACCATTTGAAGAAAAGAGAATGGGATGCGTACTATCACATCCCATCTTTTAGAATCCCATTACTTTATCTAACTTATCTTTTAAATCATCAGTAATTTCCATTAAAGGTAGTCTTACCTCTGAAGAATCTATTAAACCTAATTTGTACATACAATATTTTAATGGCGTTGGGTTAGGTTGTTCAAATAACATAGGAATGAACTTATATAATTCCTTCCAAGTTTCTAGGGCTGCTTTATGATTATTATTTATAACTTCATTATATACCTTAATGAAGGATTCAGGATTAATATGAGCAGAAGCTAAAATACCGCCATCTCCTCCTAGGGTAAGAGTTGAATAAAATAAACTATCTTCCCCAGTTAATATAGAAAAATCCTTAGGTCTATTTAAAAGCAAATCTGTTGTTTGTGATATATCACCACTAGCATCTTTAATACCAACAATATTTTTAAGCTCAGCTAGTTTGTGGATAGTACTATTTTCAATATTTCTTCCTGTTCTATAAGGTATATTGTATAAAATAATATCTAAATAAGTAGCTTCAGCAATAGCCTTAAAATGTTCATAAATGCCTCTTTGATCTGGTCTTGAATAATAAGGAGATACTGATAATATTCCTTTTACTTTATGCTTTTCTGCAATTTTAAGCTGCTCTTTAACCTTTTTGGTATTATTCCCTCCTAAACCAACATAAACAGGAACAACATCATTGGTATACTCCATTGTTTTTTCAATGATTTCCTCATATTCTTCATCTGAAACTGTAGGACTTTCACCTGTAGTCCCTAAAGGTATTAAACCGTGAACTCCTTTACTTAAATAAAAATCAATCATTCTTTTATATGAATTAAAATCAACCTTGTCATTCTTAAATGGTGTTATTAATGGAACAAATACTCCTGTTAAAGCCATATAACGTACCTCCTAATTTAATAAAGTTTATACAAAAATAAAAAGCCTTGGTATGAAATCCAAGGCTTGTTTTACTCATGTTAATTAAAATACAAATAAAATCCGCTTTGGATAGCTCTCCACAAAAAAAATTGTGACAGTCGTGCACATATTCTATGCAAAACCAGCAACATAGCCTTAAAGCATCAGCTATTCACTTCGGCGATGAATCCTTTCCTATTACATCATAGTGCTTGTCTCCGTAATAGTACTCCTAAGCATCGCGCCTCTATCTCTAAAATATAATATTTACTTTTCTTGCTCATTATACAATAACATTTGTTTTAAATCAAGTGGCAACGGTGTAAGGAACAACTGGGAAAATATCAGAGTATAGTGAATAGTTGCTAATTTTTAATGTTTTCATATTGTTTATCGAAATTAATTTGCAAATCAATTGATAAAACGCAAAATTATTATTATATTTTATATGGATATATTATATAGAAATCAATAGGAGAATTTTTAAAAGATCTATGAAACTTTAGAAAGATGATTTCTGTATTTTACAGGGGGCATCTTTTTTTTGCTTTCATTTAGTTTTTTAAAGAAAAGAAGGAAATTTACTTTTTATGTATAAGTAAATATATGGAAGGGGGAAGAGGATATGAAATTCCATGACAAGATAAAAGAAATATTAGAAGCAAAAGGGGATAATAGGTTCCAATATATAATTAGCACTCCTAATAACAATAAGTGCTTAATTGTAATTATTGATAAAGATGGCAATGCTATAAACAGATTTAGTTTTGCTGGACAAGAAAAGGTTGAGGTTGAAAAATTTTTAATGATTACTTAGCAACAAAGTGAAGTTAAAGTGTTCATAAGCGAGGGCCCAATGAAAAAGGCTCTTTTTCATTCCTAAAATAAAAACTAATAATAACTTATCTGGAATAGAGCATTAATTTTATAAATACAAAATATCATATTTTAAAATAATGACTAACAAAGTTATAATATAAAAAAAGGGGACCGTATGCAGGTTGTTTACTTAAAGCTGTATACGATCCCTTTTAAAATATTAATTTTTATTTATTTTATTGTTCAGTTTAAAAGAAAATGATAATTTCCTTTTGTTATTATGATTTCAGAGGCTGAAAAGAAATTAAAAGTTTTTGTTTGCTAATGGTAGAAATTACTGAGATTCAAGAAATGCTTACAGTACTATATTTATGATATAATTATGCTTATGCATTATTAGATGAAATACTATTGATATGTTTTTGAGATGCATAATTATGAAAAATGAATTAAGAAGCATAGAGCTTACAGAGGGATTGTATTGGGTAGGAGAGGATGAAGGAGTTGATGGGCTTCATTGTAACTCTTATTTAATTATAGATGATAGAGAGGATGCTCTCATAGATCCAGGTTCAGTACTGGACTTTGAAAAGGTTTTTTCTAATGTGACAAAGTTGATTCCACTGGAAAATATAAAATATGTCATATTTAATTATGGTAGTGAAATCGGAAATGAAGTCATAAAAAATCTTTCTTATATCTTAATTAATAAGAAAGAGGAAAACCATTAGATATTTAGATTACAGGGGGCAGCATTTGCTTATTGTATTTCAAATACAAACAAAGAGGAAGCAATAAGTATAGCAGAAAATATACGAAAAATAGTAGCAGAGTCCGAAGTATTTATAGAAAACATTACTATATCTGTATTAGGTGGGAAAAAGAGTATTGACAGTTAATTTTTAGCGTATTATACTAACGGTGCACTAGAATACTGGATGGGAGGTAGCCATATTTGATTAAATTTAACGAAAGTACACCAATTTATATTCAGATAATGGAAAAAATAAAAGCAGATATTGTTTCTAGAAAGCTTAAATGTGGAGATAAGATGCCATCAGTAAGGGAGTTTTCTGAAAGTTTCAAGGTGAATCCAAACACAGTGCAGAGGGTTTTTATTGAATTAG
Organism: Clostridium polyendosporum; assembly: GCF_018332455.1. Taxonomy (GTDB): domain Bacteria; phylum Bacillota; class Clostridia; order Clostridiales; family Clostridiaceae; genus Clostridium_AY; species Clostridium_AY polyendosporum. Next base: position 39,378 of record NZ_BOPZ01000013.1, on the reverse strand, counting down.
AAAGGGAAGGTATCACTTACTCCAAAAGAGGTATTGGCACATTTATTGCCGAAGGAAATGAGCTACTGGAGCAGCTTAAAATTGCTCAAGCTCAAAAATATGCAAAAATATTTGCAGGTAAAATGAAAGAACTTGGCATGAAAAAACAAGAAATTATTGAATATCTTAATAAAGAATTGGAGGAAGGGGAAAGTGAAAATAATTGAAGTTGAATCGGTCAGTAAAAAATATTTCCCAAAAAAGTCCTTAGATGAAATTAATATAACCACCGGAAAAGGCAAAATTGTAGAATTATTGGGCTAAATGGGAGCGGAAAGATAATATTGCTGAAATCGATTGCAGGGTCAATAAGACCCGCTTCCGGAAATATAAAAATTTGCGGTTATCAAATTGGTCAAATTAATAGCTATAGTAAGTATACTAGAATGGTTCAGAATATGATAATAGTGCAATAAGGGAATATTTCAAGCATATTTTACAATCTAATTATTTTAATAATAAAAAAACTTACATATTGGTATATCGGAAAAATGGTATTGGAAAAACAGGAGGGTAAGTTATTAAGCATACTATGAATGAAAAAGCCCAAACCCTATTTCTTCATAGTAAAAATAGTATTATTATTGGAGTTAATAGTGTGTTTATAAAATTTATCGGTTGTCCAAGAAATGAGTTGACAAAGAGACAATGGTAACTTGCCATTGTACATATGCATTTTAAAAGACATGAGAGCAGTGTAGAAAATTTCTATACTATTTTCATGTTTTTTGATTTTATGGAAAAAATAGTGTTGACAGTTAAATTTTGGTGTATTATACTGATAGCACACTAGAATACTAGATTAGAGGTAACCATATATGTGTAAATTTAATGAAAGTATACCAATTTATATTGAAATAATCCAAAAAATGAAAGCAGATATTGTTTCTGGAAAACCTAAATGTGGAGATAAGACGCCATCGATAATGGAGTTCTCTGAAAATTAATGGAGTTTTCTGGAAGCTTAAAGGTGAATCTTATGATATATACGAATGCTTAAAGAGTTTTAAAGGGGTATATTAATTCTTTTAAAAGATGGAGTAAAAGCAAACTAGGTAGGAGGTAACCATATATGTTTAAATTTAACGAAAGTATACCAATTTATATTCAAATAATCGAAAAAATAAAAGCAGATATTGTTTCTGGAAAACTTAAATGTGGAGATAAGACGCCATCGATAATGGAGTTCTCTGAAAGTTTCAAGGTGAATCCAAACACAGTGCAGAGGGTTTTTATTGAATTAGAAAGGGAAGGTATCATTTACTCCAAAAGAGGTATTGGCGCATTTATTGCCGAAGGAAATGAGCTACTGGAGCAGCTCAAAATTGTTCAAGCTCAAAAATATGCAAAAGTATTTGCAGATGAAATGAAAGAACTTGGCATGAAAAAACAAGAAATTTTTGAGTATCTTAATAAAGAATTGGAGGAATAGGAAAGTGAAAATACTTGAAGTTGAATCGGTAAGTGAAGAGTACTTAAATAAAAGTCCTTGGGTGAAGTTAATATAACTATCGGAAAAGGCAAAGTTATGACATTATTAGCACCAAGTGGGATAGGAAAGAAAACATTATTAAAATTGATTTCAGGATTAATAAGATGCACTTCCAGGAATATGAAAATTTGTGTTGTGAAATTGATGAAATTACAATTATGGTAAATATACCATAGTGATGTAAAACATGATAAAATATAGCAAACGAATATTTTAAGAATATTTTACAATTTAACTATTTTAGTAATAAAAGAAACTTATATGTTAGTATATCGGAAAAAAGTATTGGGAAAACGGTATCAGAAAAACAGGAGGATAAGTTATGAAGTATACTTTAAATAAAAAAGCCCAAAATCCATTTCTTCATAGTAAAAATAATATTATTGTTGATGTTAATAGTGAATTTATAAAATTTATCGGTTGTTCAAGAAATGAGTTGATAGGAAAATCACTTACTGATATAAGTTATATATTAAGAATAAATTCTCAAATATACCTTGAAGATGTTGAAAACGATTGCCGGTGTTATGTATTTACTAAATCATACGAATCAAGAGAGGTTACTATATCCTGTAAGACTTTAGAATGTAAAAATGAAAAAATCTATTTTTTTGAGGAAAAACCAAACTCTCGAATTGATAATAAATTCATGGGGATTGAACAACTTTATGCAAATAGTAAGATTGGATTTGCAATACACAGTGTCCCGGATTTAATTTTGCTTAAAGCTAATCAGATATGTTTAGACTTTTGGGATGCTCCATATAATCGAAAGGAGAATAGTATAGGTAAAAAACAGAAAGAAATAATACCCGGATTTGAAGGAGGCAAAGAACAAGAGATTTTCCTAGACGTTATAAAAACTGGTAGGCCTTGTCATTTACCCGAACATGAATATAGTAATTTTAAAGGAGGAACTAGATACTGGGATTGGTCAGTAATACCAATATTCGTGGATGGAAAACTTAAATATATAATTGATACTGCTACGGAAGTAACAGAAAGAGTATTAAACAGAAAATTAATTAAAGAACAAGGTAAAATTATTGAACAACAGAAGAAACAACAATTGAAAGCAATCATTGAAAATATGTGTGATGGATTAATTATCTTAGATAAAGACTATAATTATTCTCTAGTAAATACTAGTGCAAAAGAATTTTTTTACAATCCACATTCAATCAAAAAAATTGGGGATTCATTGATTCATACAAAATATTATGATTCAAAAGGTAATCTAATTGCAGCGGAAGATCTACCTAGCCGTAGGGTTTTAAGAGGTGAAAGGATTAAGGAATGCAGAGTAACATGCGAGAGGCCGGATGGAGTATACCACTATAATGTAAGTGGAAGCCCTATTTATGATGAAAGTGGCGAAGTAGAAAAGGCTATTATATGTTTACGTAATGTTACAGAACAGGTTAATAATGATGAATTGATAAGAATGCAAAAAGAACAATTAGAAGCAATCATTGAAAACATGTCCGATGCATTATATATAATAAATAAAGATTATAATATAACCTATTTAAATAGTGCTGCAAGAGAAGGTATGTATGGAGCTGGCTCTATAAAGATAGCTTATGATACATTAAAATACAATAAGTATTATGATTATGAGGGGAATTTGTTAACCTTTGAGAATCTCCCTGTAGTAAGGGTTTTAAAGGGCGAAAGAATTAAAGAATATATATTAACCTGTAAGAGACCTGATGGAATATATCATTTCAATATAAGCGGAAGCCCTATCCATGACGAAAATGGCGAAGTAGCAAAGGCTATTTTATGCACTCGTAATATTACACAACAAGTTAATAACGATAAATTGATAAGAAGGCAAAAAGAAAAATTAGAAGCAATCATTGAAAATATGTCTGATGCTCTATTAATTTTCGATAAAAATGGTAACTACACCACACTTAATAAAGCAGCGAAAGATACTTTTTTCACTGAATTCGCAAAGTTAGATAAGATAGGAGAGGGTCTTAAAGAAGCTGAATATTTCGACATGGATAAACAATTAATCCCCTGCGATAATACTCCTGCTCATAGAGTATTACGCGGTGAAAAATTATTAGGATATAGAGTGGCTACAAAAACTGATGATAGTGTTGTTTATCATGATGTAAATGGTACTCCAATATATGACAATGAAGGAAGGCTTATGGCAGGAATATTATGCTGTCGTGACGTTACTGAAAAGATAAAACATGAAGAAGATTTATTATTAAAAACTCAATATGATTTTTTAAACAGTATGATAGATAATCTTGATTTACCTGTTTTAAGATTGTCATATCCAGATTCTAAAGTTACAAATATTAACCAAAAGTCTTATGATATTTTTAAGAAATTGAAACCAGAAATAAAGTCTATGTCTTATATTATAGGACAGAATTATGAAGATATCACTAACTTTGATAAAGCGGTTATTCATAAACATATTGAAAACGTTATAAAGAAGAAGGAATCATCGTACCTAAAATATCAAAGATTAATAGTTTCTGGAGAAGAATCGTTTGTAAATATATTATATCAGCCAGTATTTGGAGTTAATGGTGAAATTGCAGAAATAGTTACAATCATAATTGATGTTACTCAGGAAGTAAAAGCTAATAATCACATGGAAAAAATACTTAAGACCCATGAGGAATTTTTTGCGAATATATCCCATGAGCTTAAGACCCCTTTAAATGTAATTTTTAGTACAACCCAATTATTTAATTTATATTTAAAAAATAATCCTTTAATAAATAATAAGAATAGTATCACTAACTATGTTAATATAATGGTACAGAATTGTTATAGACTATTAAGGCTTATAAGTAACTTAGTAGACTTATCAAAAATTCAATCTGGTTTTTTAGAATTCAATCTATCTAATGAAAACATAGTTAATGTTATTGAAGAAATTGTTCAATCAGCATCAGAATATGTTAAAAGTAAGGGATTGAGTATCATTTTTGACACAGATGTGGAAGAAAAGATTATTGCTTGCGACTCTAATAAAATTAAAAGGGTTATTCTTAACCTTATTTCTAATGCTATTAAGTTTTCGGAACCAGGGGACGAAATATATGTTAATATTGCTGATAAAGATGATGCTATTGAAATATCAGTAGAGGATAATGGTATAGGAATTGATGAAAAACATTTGGATACTATTTTTGAAAGATTTAAGCAAGTGGATAAATCATTTACTCGCAATACTGAAGGAAGTGGCATTGGATTATGCCTCGTAAAATCAATTGTTGAATTGCATGGTGGTAAGATAAATGTAGAAAGTAAATTAGGGGAAGGTAGTAAATTTAAGATAGACTTACCTTCAAGAACTATAGAAAAAACAAAGAGCACTAATAAAGATGTGATTTTAAATGATGATATTGAAATGATAAATATTGAATTTTCGGATATATATTGGTAATACGTAATTAGATATTAATATTCCTACGAAAGGAACAAACCAACTAGGTAGTATATTATCAAACTTGAAGTTATTAAGTACATTGTTATAAACAAAGCATACCATTATTATGATGTGGATTATTATCCCTAATAACCGCATAGATTTTCCTAATGTATAGTTATAGTTCAAGAAATAGTTACCAGTTACCATGAGTGCCATGCTGAAAGTAGGATAAATACTAGCCAGCGTAGGTATTTTAAGTTCTTTATTAACCTCTTAGGGATATAATATTAATTTTAGAAATCCACTTATAATTACTAAAAAACCAAGATTCATGAATAAATGTTTAAGAAAATTAACACCTAAAAATCCAAAGGCGTTGGCAAGACTCATAGAACCTAAGGTAACTCCCATGGCTCCGATAGGAAGATTAATAAGTTCATTTTTCATAATAGCTATTTTACTATTTTTAATATATATATAAACACCTCGTATAATAAATTTCAACTACTATAGTATACAAGGTTGTTAGACGAAGTTATATATTAAATTTAATAATTCTTAATTTTTTCGTTAAAATTTAAAGTGTGTAGATAATGTGATAAATGTATAGAGGAAATCTAAGAAAAAATTAAAATGACTAGTAATTACTTTAGTAACTTTTGTTTGTTTTTAAATATCATAGGATGATTCTAGAGCTTTGTTTATTATTTTACTGTAAGGAAAACTCCACCTTTAATACAATTAATTCACTAGTGTAATAATTTTTGATATGTACAAACTATGAATAGACACCAAATATTAATTAATATTCATAGGAGGTAACAGTTATGGCAAATAGAAATAATAGAGTATTAGTTCCAGAAGCAAAAGCAGGATTAGAAAGATTTAAACAAGAATCAGCTACTGAAGTTGGAGTAAATCTAAAACAAGGATATAATGGCGATTTAACTTCAAGAGAAGCTGGATCAATAGGCGGAAATATGGTTAAGAAAATGGTAGAAGCTTATGAACAAGGTTTAAAATAATATATTAACAAGAAAAAGCTCTAGAATTAATCTAGGGCTTTTTCTTTAGGAGATTAATAATTAGAAATAGAAATTTAGTACAAAAGCCTTAATATTTTATGGAGTAAATAAAAAAATATTCAAAAAAGTTTACCTCTTATATAATATAATCGTAAATGATGATTATATTCAAAACAAAAACTAAATTTCATGAATTTACCAATAGATTAAAAGGAGTTTAATAGGGAATGGAGAATATGTATTATATATAAAAATATGGAGAGGTGGGGTATTTATGAAAGGTTTAAAAGGAACAAGAACATCTGAAAACTTAATGAAGGCTTTTGCGGGTGAGTCACAGGCAAGAAATCGATATACATACTATGCATCTGTGGCAAAAAAGGAGGGGTATGTACAAATTTCTAACTTATTCATAGAAACCGCTGAAAATGAAAAGGAGCATGCTAAAGTATTTTTTAAGTTTTTAAATGAAAGTTTAAAAGGAGAAACGGTTGAAATATATGCATCGTATCCTGTAGGATTAGGAGATACCAAAGCTAATCTTCTTGCAGCTGCAAATGGTGAAAATGAAGAGTGGACAGAACTTTATCCAAAATTTGCAGAAATTGCAGCTAAGGAAGGATTTCCAGCTATAGCTACAGCCTTTAGAAAAATAGCTGATGTAGAAAAACACCATGAAGCAAGATATAGAAAGCTATTAAATAACATAGAGAATGATACAATATTTAAAAAAGAAAGTGTTGTTGAATGGAAGTGTAATAACTGCGGATATATTCATCAAGGAGCAAGTGCACCGCAAGTATGCCCTGCCTGTGCGCACCCTCAAGGATATTTTGAGGTATTTGTTGAAACTTATTAATCCCAAGATTATGATAAGAAGCTGTAGATATTTTTAGTATCTGCAGCTTCTTATTTAACTATTTATAGTACAAACATTTTAAGTTACTGTTAGAAATCTTTTGCTATATCTTGTGCTTTTCTTATTGTATTTTCAAGAATTGCTTCAATATCTTCACCAATAACATTTACCTTGTTTGCTGATATAGTAGTAAAATCTTTAATTCCAAGGAAGCCAAAGATTGTTCTTAGGTACCTATCTCCCATTTCGTAGGCTGCAGCTGGTCCCTCTGAATATTCCCCACCCCTTGTAACAAAATGTAGTGCTTTCTTACCTTCACATAGACCAACTGGTCCTTCTGCAGTATATTTAAATGTGATTCCAGTAACACAAATATAATCAATATATGCCTTTAGTATAGCAGGAAAGCTTAAGTTCCACATTGGAGCTGCAATTATGTATTTATCTGCTTCAGCAAATTGATAAGCATATTTTAAAATTGGATGATCCTTCCCCTCACCTGGAGTAGGTGCATGTAGGGTAATACCTTCTTCTGTTAAAAAATTTATACCCTCTTTATATAAGTCTAGAGTTATAATTTCATCATTAGGATGGAATTTTTTATAGTCCTCAATAAAACTATCAGATATTTTAAATGTTCTTGATTGTCCTTCTGGTTTTGCATTTGCTTTAATGTAAATAATCTTACTCATCTTTTATCTCTCCTTATTTAATATAATTTATTAATGAAAACAAACATCGTTATATTGTTTGTTTTCATATTTAGATTAGATATATAACATGCTATATATCTTTAATTTGCTGTCATTTCGCGAAGTGAAATCTGACTCAATCTGAATAGAATCGATGCCTGCTCAGGTTTATTTTATGTGTATATAAACACTATATAATTTGGTTTATAACATAGAATACTGCTTTTCTTGAGGAAAGCTTGTTTACTATGCTATAATATTAGCAACTAGATATCTTTTTAACAAGTAGGCACTATTAAGTATCATAGTACCTAAAAAGATACTATTAAGAGGTGAAAGAGCTACGGAAGAAAAAAAGTAATTCTATGTCTTTTTGTGTTAACAGAAAAATGTAACATATCTACAATCAATTTGATAGGATAGCAAACTTGAATTTATACAAACTATAAATATAAACACAATATGTACAGGCGAATTGAGTTATGGGCACAAAATATTAGTATCTGTTGCTTTACCATCAATATTTAATTATAAATCTTTTAATAGGTTTTTAAGGCATCGTAATATTGACCTTTTATACAATTAGGTATATAATGTAAAAAATAAAATAAAAAGTCAATGAAGAGAAGAAGTAAATATAGGAGCTTAGTTAAAGAGAATTTGGGGTGGTGAGAGCCAAATACTGTAGTCTATATTGAATGGGTCTCTGAGATGTGATGCGAAATAGTATTAGCAGTAAACGGTAGTCTACCGTTAAAGAGACAGGGTATCGAGTAAAATCTGTACCTGGAAAGATAGTTTTATATTAAGGTGGATTAATGAAATTTTACATTTCGGCCTTGTTAGGAAAGAGCTATTATTTTACAAGAGTACATAACCTTATATATAACTAAATATGGGTGGCGCCACGGTCACTTCGTCCCATAATAAGGATGAAGTGATTTTTTTTATTTAGAAAACTATTTATTATTAAAAAAGGTTATATTTAAATTTAATCTGTTGTGGAGAGGTGAGTTAAAATGGCACAAATTAAAGTATATGGGATAAACAAAAATTTAAATATTATTAAGAAAAAGTTATCAGACGTTATTCATTCTTGTGTGGTGGATGCATTTCAATATCTAGTGGATAAAAGATTTCATAGATTCTTTCCTTTAGAAGAAGAAGATTTTTACTATCCAGAAGGAAGAACAGAAAAATATACAATCATTGAAATTAGTATATTCGAAGGGCGAAGCATTGAAGCAAAGAAAAATTTAGTAAGATTACTGTTTGAAAGGATTGAAAAGGAGCTAAATGTTTTACCTGAAGATATTGAAATAACAATTTTTGAAACACCAAAACATAATTGGGGGATAAGGGGGGTACCAGGAGATGAGTTAATTTTAAATTATAACGTAAAAATATAGTTTAAAAAGTATGGGGGGAAAGAAATTGAGTAGAAAACTAGAATTAAAAGATATAGTTCTTATTGGAAGAACATTCGATGAATATTACAAAATGTTCGGTATTAGCAGCATAGATGGAAAGAAAGAAAAGATATTAGATGTAGCATCCGGGGTTAGTTCTTTTTGTGCAGAGGCAAATTCTAAGGGATACAATGTTACAGCTTCCGATAGAATTTACTGTTTTTCAGCTGAGGAAATAGAAGGAAAGTGCATTAAAGATTTAGAGTTGACGATAAAAAATCTATCAGACGTAAAGGACTTATACAGATGGGAACTTTATAAAGATATTGAGGATTTAAAAAAGCAACGAAAAAAAGCGTATACGAGATTTATTGAGGATTTTAAACGAAAGCGTGATACGATATATATTGAGACAGAATATCCAAAAAGTAATTTTAAAGATAAGCAGTTTACCGTATCCCTTATATCTCATTTTTTATTTATGTATGATGAACATTTAGATTATGAATTTCATAAGCAAACTATTAAGGAGATTATAAGAATAACATCAAAAGAAATACGAATATTTCCAATTGTAAATTTGAAAGGCGAAAAGTCTATGTTTGTTAATAAATTAATGAGTGATGATAATTTTACTATGTATAAAATGCAAATAGTTAAAGTGAACTATGAATTTATAAAGGGTGGAAATGAAATGTTAATAATTAAAGTAAAATAAGGAATAATTAATCTCTATGGATTACAAAAGATAGTACGGCTTTAGTAACTAATGTCTATTAGGTTCGTTATTGATTTAGCATGAATAAGTATGTATACTTTTATAGTATTAGGTATTTCCTAATGTTGAGGTTATAGAGGAAAGAAGGAATTATTCATTATTGCAAGTTTTACCTTTTTTACACTGTGTGTTACTCTTTTCTTTATTTTTTTACTGTTGGGTGAGAAGTTAACAATGATGGAGTTTATTGCCTCCTTACTGATATTACTTAGTGTTCCTGTTCAAAAAATTGGTACTTTGATTAGGAATAAAAATAAGAGATATTTATTTAACTAAAGGAGAAGCTCTATCTTAAAATATGCAACCAATAAAGGTAGCTAAAAATGATGATGCGTAAATTAATACATAATATTAAATAAGCAATTTTCTACTATTAACAATGACTTACAAATAAATAGTAAATAATAAGAACAGTAGGGGAAATGACGAAAGAAAATTAAAATATACTTAAAGTAGTAGTGAATTTAATTGTTGTAGAAAAGTTTAAGGCTCGCTTGAAATCAAGCGAGCTTTTATTGCTGCAATTTAAGATCACCTTCCACACTTTCTACAGTAATCATTCTTTTGTTTTCCAGATTTCAACTATTTAGTAAAGTTTTATAGTCAGCAATAATAGGTTCACAAACAGTAGTATCCGTGTGAGTATATATAGTAAGTAATACACATAACTTTATTTTATAATAGATGTCTTTTAAAGTTTTATCATCTATTTAATAGAAACAAGGAATAAATTTACATATTATGGTATAATTTATAAAAAATGGGTATTGTGCAATGTGGAGTATTGATTAGGAGTTTTGATATCATCCAATGTTGTTATTTTACATGAAGATTAGAAAAACAGGGTATTTATTCTTGTTTTTTCAAGCTCTATTTTCTGTCATTTCACGAAGTGAAGTCTGACTCAATCTGAGTAGGATAGATGCCTGCTTAGATTTATTTCAAGAGAGGGGAGTGGTTTGAATGTCTTTCAAGAATAATACGTACAAAAATTCAATTGTTATTCTAATTGATAATGGCTATGAGTACTCATCAGTAGAGTGTTCAGAATTTAAGTTAAAAAAAATAGCAAAAGAGGATAAGGTAAAAATAGTTTTATTAAAGCTCGAATTTTTAATAGATAGGGCATTGAAGCATAGGAATGAAGAGCTGTTTTATTTTTATTCCAGTAGATACAACGCAATTAAAATGAAATATGAGCGTATTTTAAATAAATATTGATATCTTTAAAGTTATAGTAGTAAAACAAACTGTTTTGATTAAGAAATAACCAGAACATTAGTTATAGATTTATTAGCTATAGTACTGCCAGTAGCGATGATAATATCACACCAATTCAATAAATCGTCAGTTGATTTATTCCCATCTTCAACCATAGTGTTGTATTTAACTTTACCTATATTATCTGAGGCTAAGTCAACAATTCTTACTGTAAAGTTTTTAGCTAAATTCTCTAACATTGCCGGTTGATAACCTATTAGTGCTATTTTAGGGTTACCATATTTGTTTTTTATGTACTCTATTAACTCTAAAGCACATCTTTCAGGTTCTCCATCTTTACAGTGTATTGTTTTATCTGTTATTTTTAAATATTTACAAACAGCATTTAAAGTAGCAATATATACAGCAGTATCAAAATTTGTTTTTAAGGGCATTTCAATTATATCCTTTAAAGTTCCATTGAAGTTGTTAGGCATATCTGTAAAAGCCTGACCTTTAATTCCTCTAAAGTCTGCTTCAAGTAATCGTTCCTTCCCTTTTATAATAGGATAATCCTTCCTTTCAGGATTTCCTATAGCTTCTTCTGGTGTTAAAGTCCTACCTGTTATTTTTACTTCATCATTTAAAAAATTATTATCCTCTACAAGTTTTCTGAATTTGTTAAATAAATTATTATAGAATTCCGTTTGATTCATTATTTTACTACCTCCTTAAAAATTAAAAAAAGCGCAAACAACTAAGAAAATTCAAATTTTATTAGTGAAAGCGCCATTGATTTTTAAATATTCATTTTTACTATAAATTAATTAATCAACACCAGAATGAAGGCGACATTTTGCCAAAAATGGTACATCTCCTTATTTAAATTCTAAAGTTATGAAGATATTAAAAGAGAAAATATAGATAGAATGTTAATACTAATATAAAGAATTTTTTTGTTTTTAAAAGGTTAACCCCCTAAAACAATATAGGGCGTTAACCTTTTATAGGTTCTGTACTTTTATGTAGAAATATTATACATTTATGCAATAATTAATTTCTAATCTATTTTCTTGTTAATAGTATCATAGCTTTCTTTAAAACTAATATATTTATCTTTAATATCACTATTGTATTGAAAAAATTTATTTAAAATCTCTATATTATTAACTGTTTTTTCATTAATAACATGCTCTATAAGTTCAGTTTGTGTAAGTACATCTTCTTCACATCCTAAAAAAAATAGAAAACTTTCAATTATCTTATGTCTGTTTAATAAGAACTTACCAATTGTAAATCCTTTATCTGTAAGAGTTATAATTCCATATTTTTCATAGTTTAATAGTCCTAATTTACTAAGTTTTTGAGTCATTTTTGAAGCTGAAGAATCTTTTACATTGAGAAGTTGCGCAAGCTTATTTATACGAGTAAATCCTTCATCTAAAACACTTCTATAAATCATTTCCATGTAATCTTCCATAGCTGAAGTGAGTAGCTTCTTATCATAATTTTTAAGTTCGTAGCCTCGTACTGTATGAAATTTATTATCCATATCATCACCACCATAATTTAAATGTTACATCATCTAATAATTTATATATATTCGTAACACATAAAATTTATTTTGCATATTTTAGTGTAGGGAAAACTTTTTTCTCGCCACTCAATTATAAACTTTAATAAAAAAATAATTTACTTATTTGTAGGAGATGTAACAAGATGAGTAGCAATTTAATTCCACTTAGTTCTTTACCATTAGGACAAAAATGTAAAGTAAAACTGCTTAATTCAGAAGGAATTATTAGAAGAAGAATGTTAGATTTAGGATTAATTTATGATACGGTGGTAGAAGCTTTACAAAAAAGTCCTTCTGGAGATCTAGTAGCCTATCTTATTAGAGGTGCCGTAATAGCTCTCCGTTCTGAAGTAGCATCTAAGATACTAGTTGAATCTTTTTAGTTTTCTTAGATTACTGATTTTTTTATTCCCATGTTGATATTAATATTTCATGGGAATATACTTTTTTATCTTATGTAATAATTTGAATTTAAAGGAGGAGTTTATAAATGGGATTAACAAAGCAATCTACTGGAGGTGGAGTTCTTGAAAAAGAACTTAAAATCAAACGTAGTAACTCAGAAGATAAGATCGTTGCCTTAGCTGGCAATCCTAATGTAGGAAAAAGCACAGTATTTAATAGCTTAACCGGTCTCAATCAACATACCGGAAATTGGCCTGGTAAAACAGTAGCCAATGCTCACGGAAAATATATATATAAAGATAAAGATTTCATATTGGTTGATATACCTGGAACTTATTCTTTAATGGCAAATTCTGTTGAAGAGGAAGTCGCAAGAGATTTTATATGCTTTGGAAATCCAGATGTCACAGTTATTGTTGTAGATGCCACCTGCCTTGAAAGAAATCTCAATTTGGTACTACAAACATTAGAAATTACAAATAAAGTAGTATTATGCGTTAATCTTATGGATGAGGCAAAAAGAAAAAAGATTAATATAAACCTAAAAAAACTATCTAGCGAACTTGGAATACCTGTAGTTGGTACTAGTGCAAACAGGGGAAAAGGATTGTCAGAATTAATGGATAGTGTATATAAAATTTCTATTAATTTACAAACTACTAATCCAATTAAAATTCAATATGATACATGTATAGAAAAATCTCTTAAAATAATTGAATCTAGAATTGAAACTGTTCTTAATAATAAACTAAATAGCAGATGGATTGCTTTAAAACTATTAGACGGTGATAAGTCATTGCTTGAATCTATAAATAAATATCTTAATTATGATATAACCCTTAATGATGATATTATGAAATTGGTTAATGAAATAAAAGATAATTTACGCTCTCTTGAAATAGAGAATGATATTTTAAGAGACAAAATAGTTTCTAAACTTGTAGAGACTTCGGAAATGATCTGTAGAAAAGTAATTACCTTTGAAAATGAAAACTATAACAGTAAGGACAGAAAAATAGATAAGATTTTAACGTCTAAAATTTATGGAATTCCAATCATGATTTTACTTTTAGGTATAGTATTCTGGCTTACTATTACAGGTGCAAATATACCTTCTCAAATCATTTCTACTGGTTTATTTTGGATTGAAGACAGGCTTACTGAATTCTTTACTTGGCTTGGAACTCCTCCTTGGGTACATGGAATACTCGTTATGGGTATGTATAGAACACTTGCTTGGGTTGTATCTGTTATGCTTCCTCCTATGGCGATATTCTTTCCTCTATTTACCTTGCTTGAGGATTTAGGTTATTTACCTAGGGTGGCATTTAATCTAGATAATTTCTTTAAGAAAGCCTGTGCCTGTGGAAAACAAGCGTTGACAATGTGTATGGGGTTCGGCTGTAATGCTGCAGGAATAATAGGTTGCAGAATAATTGATTCTCCACGAGAAAGGCTGATTGCTATAATAACTAATAATTTTGTACCCTGCAATGGTAGATTTCCTACCCTTATAGCTATCATTACAATGTTTTTTGCAGGGATTATAAGTGGTCCATTTCAATCTGTAATTTCTACTCTTATTCTAACTACTGTAATAATTCTTGGAGTTATTATGACACTGTTAATTTCTAAATTGTTATCAAAAACAATTTTAAAAGGACTTCCTTCTACATTTACCCTTGAACTGCCACCTTATCGCAAGCCACAGGTGGGTAAAGTAATAATCAGATCTGTATTTGACAGAACATTATTTGTTTTGGGGCGTGCAGTGTCAGTTGCAGCTCCTGCTGGATTGGTAATTTGGCTTATGGCTAATATAAACATAGGAAATTTAAGTCTCCTAACTCATTGTGCAAGTTTTTTAGATCCTTTTGCAAAACTTATAGGACTTGATGGATATATTTTGATGGCCTTTATTTTAGGATTACCTGCCAATGAAATTGTTATTCCTATAATTATCATGAGCTATATGGCTACGGGCAATATATTGGAGCTTGATAGTTTAGAAGAATTAAGAACACTTTTAGTTTCTAATGGATGGACTTGGCTTACCGCTATATGCGTAATGCTTTTCTCATTAATGCATTGGCCTTGTGGTACAACATGCTTTACTATAAAAAAGGAAACCCAAAGCTGGAAATGGACTTTAGTTTCATTTCTTGTGCCAACCATTACAGGAATAGTAATTTGCTTTACTGTGGCTAATACCATTAGGTTATTAGGATTTATATAGTAATATTTTATAAATTAAGCAGGTTAGTGATATGTTATCACTAACCTGCTATTTTATTAATTATTAAACATATGATTTTATACTATAATCATTAGGAAGATGGCTTGTATCATTTAATGTAATTATTGTTGGATTAAAGTTATCATCAAAAGTTATTTTACAGACAGCAGTATTACCTAAAACAATTTTATGGTACATAGTCATTTTCCAATTAAAAAGACCTATTAGACCTGCTTTTATTATTCCTCCATGAGATACTATCACAATATTTTTTCCTTTATGTTTTTTTACAATTTCTAGGATGGCGCTTTTAGCTCGAATACTTGCTTTCTTAAGACTTATATCTCCACCACATAAAGGAGCATCAAGTTCATCAGTTCTCCATTTATTAAAATTATTAGGATAGTTATTTGCTATCTCTCTTATGGTAAGGCCTTCCCAATCTCCAAAATTTATTTCCCTTAATTGAGGCTCTATAATAGGATTTAAATTTGTATTATTAGAAATGATTTCTGCTGTTTGCAGTGCTCTTTTTAAAGGACTTGTATAAATACAGTCAAAATCATTCTCAAATCTTTTTTTTACAAATTGAGCTTGCAAAATACCTTCATTTGATAGGTTTATATCCTTACATCCTTGGAATTTTCCTAAAGCATTCCATTCAGTTTCCCCATGTCTTACTAATACTAGTGTAGTATTCATAATATCCCCCATTATTACTTTATTTATTGCCATTTCATAAAGTGAAATTTTCTTTAGATAGTTAATTAATTAGTATGTAGTTTTAATAAATATTTTTCGGTTAAAGTTCACAATTCTTTTAGTATTTTAATAATCATATTAAAATACGTTTTTTATAAGCTCATTTATCGTTAACTAAAGAATTTATAAAGAAAACTGTTACTCTAAGCCTATATAAAAACTGTTTCAAATTGTTAGAAATATATCTATATAATGAATATTAGAATTTTTTTCATTTAAAGTCAAGAAAAATAATTGGCATTTGATAAAAACTAAAAATAGGAGTACTATATAAATAGCAAATGCCAATAATAAGAGGTGAAGATTATGTCAGATTGTAATTTATGTCCATCTAATGGAAATTGCACTAAAGAAAAAGAAAGTTGCATGGTTGAGAATAACCCAATGAATAATGTGAAGAAAGTTATAGGGGTTATGAGTGGAAAAGGTGGTGTTGGAAAATCCACTGTATCTGTGTTAATTGCAAAAACCTTAAGACAATTTGGCTATAAAGTAGGGATTTTAGATGCAGATGTAACAGGTCCAAGTGTACCTAGATTGCTTGGAATAAAAGATAAAAGAGCAGAAGTTACAGAACAATTTATACTCCCTGTAGAAACAGAAGATGGTATTAAGGTAATGTCATTAAATTTACTAATGAAAGATGAAAGTCAGCCTGTAATATGGAGAGGACCAATAATTTCAGGAACTGTAAAACAATTTTGGACAGATACACTTTGGGACGACTTAGACTACTTAATAATCGATATGCCCCCTGGTACAGGAGATGTAGCTCTAACTGTAATGCAGTCCATACCGATAAATGGTATAGTCATGATATCTGTTCCACAGGATCTAGTTTCTATGATTGTTTCAAAGGGTGTAAATATGGCAAGGAAAATGAACATTAACGTTTTAGGTGTTATTGAAAACATGAGTTATATAATGTGTCCCGATTGTGGGAAAAAAATTAAGATTTTTAATGGAGAGAGTACAGAGAAGTTCTTACAAGAAATGAGATTAAAACTCCTTGGAGAATTGCCAACGTTAAGTAGTATATGCAATCTTTCAAATTATGGATATGAAAGTTTTAGTGAAAGTTTGGAATTGATTTTTAATCCTATAGTTACAAATATAATTAATCAATTGAAGGAGGACTAATAAATGAAAATTGCTATTTCATCAACAGGAACAACTATGGATAATTTACTTGATATAAGATTTGGAAGATGTGAATATTTTCAAATCCATGATACTGATAATGCGGAAGTTAAAATTGTAGAAAATAAAGGCCAAATGTCTGGTGGAGGTGCTGGAATAGCAGCGGCACAACAGTTAATTGATGAAAAAATAGATGTGATAATCACAGGTAATTTAGGACCAAATGCTTTTGAATTAACAAGTAAGGCGGACATTAAGGTATATAGATGTGGAAATATCCTTATTCAGTCAGTGTTAGAAAAGTACAATAATGGTGAATTAAAAGAATTAGAAGAAGCAGGGCCAGCTCATAATGGCATGGGGCACGGATTTGAAGGGGGAAGATAACGTGAATGTAGCAGTATTAAGTGGAAAAGGAGGAACAGGAAAAACTACAGTATCAACTAATCTTGCACTGGCATTAAAGGCAAATTATATTGACTGTGATGTAGAAGAGCCAAATGGTTTTTTGTTTTTAAAACCACAAGTTAAAGAGATAGAAAATGTTATGGTAGAATATCCGCTGATTGAAGATAGTAAATGCGTTTCTTGTGGAGCTTGTGTAGATGTTTGTCAGTTTAATGCTTTAGCAAAAGTGAAAGATGATATTATATTGTTTCAAAAACTATGTCATGGCTGCGGCGCATGTGAAATTGCTTGTAAGTATGGAGCAATAAGTTATAAAAAGAGAGAAATAGGTAGAATTGAAAAGGGGCACATAGATAATATAGATTGCAGTAGAGGAATATTGAATATAAGTGAACCTATGGCTGTTCCAGTAATAAGACAGTTACTTGAAAAACTGCCTGAAGGAATAAACATAATAGATTGTCCTCCAGGAACATCCTGTAATGTGGTAAATTCTCTTAAATATGTGGATGGCGCAGTACTTGTTACAGAGCCTACAGAATTTGGTCTTCACGATTTAAAAATTGCAGTAGAACTTGTAAGAATGTTTAACATACCTTTTGGCGTGGTTATAAATAAAAATAGTTGTGAAGAAAATTTAATTAAAAAGTATTGTGTTGAAGAACAAATACAAATGATTGGGGCAATTCCATACAACAGAGAAATAGCAGTAATTTACTCTAAGGGTGAAATTATATACAATAATTCAAAATTTAAAGATATATTTAATGAATTAGCAGAAAAGACAAAGGGGGTGCTAAAGTGGAATTAGTAGTTTTAAGTGGAAAAGGAGGAACAGGAAAAACTACGATTGCAACAGCACTATCTGAACTTGCAGAAGAAGTAGTAAGAATAGACTGTGATGTTGATGCACCTAATTTTTATTTATACTACGAAGGTAGGGCTATAGAGAAAGAAGATTTTTATGGTGGAAAAAAAGCCTTTATTAATGAAGAAAAGTGTATAAAATGTGGTAAATGTGAAGCTGTTTGTAGGTTTAATGCAATTAGCAATTGCATTATCAATTCTTTTAGTTGTGAAGGTTGTGGGGCTTGTAGTCTTATCTGTCCTCAAAATGCCATTGAACTTAAAGATGAAAAAACAGCAAATACATTTATTACAGAAATAAATAAAGGAATGGGAATTATATCAGGAGCAGAGATGGAAATAGGTGCTGATGGATCAGGAAAACTCATAACTTTTCTTCGTAAAAATGGAAGGAAATTTTCAAACGAAGAGAAACTTATTATATCAGATGGTTCACCAGGAATAGGCTGTCCAGTTATAGCGTCTATAACCGGATGTGATGTGGCTTTAGTGGTAACAGAACCTACTAAATCAGGGCTTGAGGATCTTATGAGAGTTGTGTCATTATGTAAGCATTTTGGTATATATACCATGGTGTGTGTTAATAAATATGATATAAATGAAGAGATTAGTGAAGAGATAGAAAAATTTGTAGATGAACAACAGTTAAAATTGATAGGGAAAATTCCTTACGATGATACTGCTATGAAATCTATTAATGAATTGAAACCTATTATCTATTATGATGATAGTACAGCAAGTAAAGCAATTAAAGATATGTGGATTAATATTAAAAAAATAATATTTTAAGGGAGGATTATGAAATGAAAATAGCAGTTGCAAGTGAAGGAAAATATGTTAGTGGGCATTTTGGACATTGTGAGGGTTTTACAACTTATGAAGTTAAAGAGGGTGAAGCATTAAATAAAAGTTTTACTGCAAACCCAGGACACAGACCAGGATTTTTACCTGTATTTCTAAAGGATTTAGGGGTGGATGTAATAATTGCAGGAGGTATGGGAGAAACTGCACAGCAATTATTTGTACAAAACGGAATAGAAGTTTTTGTAGGGTCAGAAGGTTTGTGTGATGATATAATTCAGAAGTATATAATAGGAGGATTAAAGTCTACAGGAAGTGTATGTAGAGAGCATAAGCATGAAGGAAATTGTAATGGTTAAATAAATTTGTATATGGAGTGAGTATTTGATTATGGAAAAAGAACTTATATTGATTAAAAATTTATTAAAGAAGCATAATTGTAAATTTACAAAACAAAAGAAACTAATATTTGAAGAGTTATTCAAATCAAATACTCACCAAAATGTGAAAGAAATTTATGAAAAAGTAAAAAGTAGTAATATTGGTCTTGCTACTGTGTATAGGACAGTAAATATTTTTAAACAAGCAGGAATAGTAAAAGAGATAAATGTAAATGGAGCAAGTTATTATGAATTAAAAATATACAGTAAAAAACCTCTGCATATTCATTTTAAATGTATAAGGTGTAATAGTATAATAGATATAGATAATAGCAAAGTTAATTTGGAATATATTAAAATAAACAATTATATAGAGAAAACAAAGAATATTGATATTTTTGATGTAAATACTATTCTAGTTGGACTATGTAGCAAATGCAGGGAGGATAATAAATGCCAAGACCAATAAAATGTAGAAAGGTAGAGTTTTTACCAGAGTATACATATTTTATACCTACTGGTAAAAGGAAATGTGAATTAGAAGAAATTGTTCTTAAGGTTGAAGAGCTTGAAGCAATGAGGCTCAAAGATATAGAAGAACTAAATCAAGAAGAATGTGCAGAAAGAATGCATGTCTCCAGGCAAACCTTTCAAAATATAATAGATAGTGCAAGAAAAAAAATTGCTATTGCTTTAATAGAAGGAAAAGCAATAAATATAAGTGGCGGAAATTATACAAGAAATGTATGTCAATTTAAATGCTTGTCTTGTGGTAATACATATGAAATAAGGTACGAGGAAGATAGAAGTGTTTGTCCGGTATGTGGTTTAAATGAAGTTATATGTAGTAAAAAGAGCAACTTTTGTCATAGAATCTGTAGTAAGCATGATACTACAGATAAATAGGTTTTATTACAGGGAAAGGGAGAACTAAATGGTTGTTAAAATAACAACACTAATAGAAAATGATGTTAAAGATAAGTCTGTTTTAAATAATGAACATGGACTTTCCTTTTACATTCAAGTTGATGATATAAATATTATATTTGATACAGGTCAAAGTGGAAAATTTATTGAAAATGCTAATAAACTTAATATAGATTTAAAGCAAACAAATTATGTAGTTTTAAGTCATGGTCATTATGATCATAGTGGAGGATTTACAAGACTTGTAAAAGAAATAGGGAATTCATTTGAGTTAATAACAGGAGAAAAATTCTTCAATTGTAAATATAAATGTGATGGAATTTATTATAAATATATTGGTAACAATTTTGAAAAAAAATATCTTAAAGATAGCAAGATTTCAGCAAAATATATTAATCAAGATATTTTTAATATTTCTGACAATATACAAGTGTTTTCAAATTTTGAAAGAAAAACAGGTTTTGAAAAAGTTAATAACAAGTTTTATATTAAAGTAGATAATAACTATGAAACAGATGACTTCTCAGATGAAATTGTATTAACAATACAACTTAAGGAAGGGTTACTTGTTATTTTGGGGTGTTCTCATATTGGTGTTGTTAATATTTTAGAAACATTAATACAGAGAACAGGTATGCCTATTTATGGTATTATTGGCGGAACTCATTTAGTAGAAGCAGATGACTTAAGATTAAATGAAACAATAAATTATTTAAAAGAAAAAGATATTAAACTTATAGGTGTTTCTCATTGTACTGGAGAAAAGGCTATTGAAAAACTAAAATATGAGTTTAAAGATAAATTTTTAAATGTTACTACAGGACAAACAATTGAAATATGTTAGTATAAAAAGGAAAAATAACAGATTCAAAAGAATTAATTAAAGCTTTAACCATAAGCAAACTTTCCCCTTAATTCTTTTTTATAGTATTTAATTGTTGATTAAAAAGGGAATTGGACGCATCCGATTCCCTTAAGTGTAGTTCGAAGACATTCACCGCTAGATACATGTTAATCTTCTAAAATTTCCTCAATCTTTTGCAATTCTTCTGAAGAGAATTCAAGATTATTTAGATCTTGAACATTTTCTTCAATCTGACTTACTCGACTAGCACCAATTAGTGCAGAAGTAATTCGGTTTTCACGAAGTACCCAGGCAAGTGCCATCTGCGCCATACTCTGACCTCTTGAATTGGCAATTTCATTTAAAAGTAGAACTTTTTCTACGTTTTTAGTGGTTACATCATCAGCTTTTAGAAAACCTGCTGCTGTTGCTGCACGTGAATCCTCTGGAATCCCTGAAAGATATTTATTGGTTAACAGACCTTGTGCTAGAGGACAAAATGCAATACTTCCAATTCCCTCTTCTTTAAAGATATCTACATAATATATCTACATAATTCAGCCCCATGTTTAAGGCTTTGGTCTAGGCTTGCAATTAGGTATTTTTTTGATTCCCAGTCGCCGTAGGGGCCTGGCCACATGTAGTATCCTGCCTTGGTGGATATAATTAGTTCATCGCGGTATCCGTTAAGGTCTGTCTTTAAGATTCTGCCAAAGGTTTCTTCTGCAGATCCAGTTTTATTTTCTAAGATGTTTAAAAAACTCAAAGGAGTATCCTCGAATAACTATAGAAAAACAAAATTTAACGCAGATAGATTGCAAAAGTTGTAAAAATAATATGTTTTCTTCAATATTGTTATAATTGTTATATAAGTATGTTACTTTTAATAAAGTAAATAAGATGTCCATTTAATTTTATTTTTAGAGGAAGATTGCAATGGGGGGAATAGTATGTCTGTTACATTAGGGCAATTAATTAATCTTTCACAACTTGCTAATATGAAATTAATAGCAGGAAGTCAAGGATTAAAGGGAGATGTAAGGTGGACTCATATACTTGAGGATGAAAATATAACTAGCTTTGTTGAAGATGGAGAATTAATTTTTACAACGGGAGTTGGATTTAAACATGGTAAAGATAGTCTATTTAACATGGTAGAAAGACTTTATCATAAGAATACATCAGGTATTGTGTTAAATGTAGGACCATATATACCACAAATTCCTGCAGAAATAATTGCGTTTGGTGAAGCAAAAGGTTTTCCAATATTTCAACTTCCATGGGAGTCAAGAATTGCCGATATTACTCGTGCAATATGTGAATACATTATAAAGGATAATGATAGGGAAAAAAGTATTGAAGATATAATTAAAAATATTATATTTTTAAAAGATTTAGATAAAGAGAAAGGTTTAATGAAGTTAGAAAGGTGTGGATATAACACCAGACATAATTTCTGTGTTATGTTAGCTGAAGTTTCTGAGGATTCACAATATATAAAGGAAGAACATATATACAATATCTATAAATTTATTAAATTTAGGCTTTCTATAGTGTATGAAAAGTTCTTATCTTTTGTACAGGATAACAAGATTATTTTTATTTTGCCTCAGAGAAAAGATGAAATATTTTCAGATAAAGGTATTGCACAGGAGATTATAGATGGAGTAAATACAAAATTTAAGGATACAGTATTAAATATAGGCTTTGGAAGATATTATTTGGGTATAGATAACATGGATCAAAGCTATAAAGATGCTCTTAAGGTTGTTCAGGTCTCAAGTAGAAGAGAGAATAATATTGATATTTGGGAGTATGATGATCTTGGTGTATATAAGCTTCTTATAAATTTAAAGGAATCTGCAGAACTTAAGGAATTTTATGAAGAAACATTATTAAAGCTCGATGAATATGATGCTATTCATAGTACAAATTATATTGAGATCTTGAAGTGTTTTTTAAGTGAAAATAGAAGTATAAATGAAGTGAGTAAGAAAATGTATTTGCATAGGAATACTGTAGCTTATAAGATTAAAAGAATTGAGGAGATTCTTCAGTGTGATTTATCTTCATTAAATGATACATTTAAAGTTATGCTTAGTATTATGATAAAAGATATAGTATAGAATTATGCATCAGGCACAAAGTTTTTTGTGCTTTGAACCATAGAAAAACAATATAGGTTTTATATATAATAGATTTATAGCAATTAAGAATATAGTAAACAATTTAATAAGTAAGTTTGCGAAACAATGGCGCTATTTCATGTTTTACTAGCATGAAGTATGCGTCTTTTTTGTTTTACATAAGGAGGAGTAGATTGTGACAAAATTACTATTTCAAAGTCCTAATAGAATAATTTTTGGAGATGGCTCTGTAGAAACAGCGGGTAGGGAAACTAAAAAGCTTGGAAATAAAGCTCTTATTGTTACAGGGAAAAATTCAGTAAAAAAAAGTGGAGCTTTAGATAAGCTCATAAAATCTTTAGAAGAATCTGATGTAGGATATGTACTTTTTGATCAAGTTGAATCAGATCCAGATGTTAAAACCGTTGAGAAGGGGGTAGAACTTTCAAAAATAAATTCAGTGGATGTGATAGTTGCTATGGGGGGAGGAAGTCCTTTAGATGCTGCAAAAGCTATTTCTATAATGATTACAAATCTAGGAAAGATACAGGATTATGAAGGAAAAGGTCCTGAGAAACCTGTGATCCCAATTATTGCAATACCTACTACCGCTGGAACAGGAAGTGAAGTGAGTAGGTATACCGTTATAACGGATAGTAAAAGAAAAGTAAAAATGCTTATTGGCAGTGATTTTATAATACCTACAACTGCTATACTGGATGCGGAACTTACAGTTTCTATGCCGCCTCAAGTTACAGCAGCAACAGGAATGGATGCACTTACACATGCTATAGAAGCATATATCTCAAAGGTTTCCACACCATTCTCAGATACACATGCTGTTGAAGCTATTAAACTTATATCAAAGAATTTAATATCAGCAGTATGCAATGGAGATAACCTAGAAGCAAGAAGAGGGATGCTTTATGGACAGATGCATGCAGGATTGGCTTTCAGTAATGCTTCTGTAGCACTTGTTCATGCAATGTCAAGGCCGCTTGGAGCACACTTTGGAGTTCCTCATGGAGCTGCAAATGCAATGCTTTTACCAGTAGCGATGGAATATAACAGAAGTTCATGTACTGAAAAAATGAAAATTATAGCTGAGGCTATGGGGGAGATAACTGAGGGTCTTTCTGTGAGAGGAAGTAGTTACAAAGCTGTAGAAGCTATAAAAACGTTATTCGATGAGACTAATTTAGAAGGAAAGCTTAGAAATATGAATATTCCAGAAGAAAGCCTTATGTTATTAGCAGAGGATGCTTCAAAGAGCGGAAGCTGCCTATTCAATCCAAGAAAAGCTTCTAAGGAAGATATATATAAGATCTATAAAAGTATTTTTTAATTAAAAGGAGAAAAACGATGAGTAAAATAGAGTTAACTGTTGAGGAAATAAAACAATATGATAGAGAATTTAACCTTCATTCATGGTCAAAACAAAAAGGTTTAAATCCTATAGCTGTAAGTAAAAGTGAAGGAATATATTTTTGGGATTATGAAGGGAAAAAATATTTTGATATGTCATCCCAGCTTGTAAATATGAATATAGGTCATGGAAACAAAAAGGTTATAGAAGCAATAAAGGAACAAGCAGAAAAGCTAGCATTTATTGCACCTAGTTTTGCCGTTGAATCTAGATCAAAACTTGCAAGAAAGATAATAAATATTGCTCCAGACAATATGCAGAAAGTATTTTTTACTAATGGAGGAGCTGATGCTAATGAAAATGCTATAAAAATTGCAAGAATGTTTACAGGAAGGAATAAGATTTTTTCAAGGTATAGATCATATCACGGTTCAAGCTTTGGTGCAGGTAACCTTACTGGGGAACCAAGAAGATATCCACTAGAACCAGGTATTCCTGGATTTGTTAAGTTTTTTGATCCTTATATATATAGAGCTGGTATTAATTTTAAAAGTGAAGAGGAGGCTTCAAAGTATTATGTAAATATGCTTAGAGAGCAGATACTTTATGAAGGACCTTTCAATGTAGCAGCAATAGTTTTAGAAACTGTAACAGGAAGTAATGGGGTAATAATTCCTCCAAAGGGATATCTAAAGGGCATTAGAGAAATCTGTAATGAGTTTGGAATCATGATGATTTGTGATGAGGTAATGACAGGTTGGGGAAGAACAGGAAAATGGTTTGCAGTAGAAAACTGGGATGTAAAGCCTGATATTATTACATTTGCAAAAGGGGTTACTTGTGGATATGTACCTATAGGAGGAGTAATAGTAAGCAAGGAAATTGCAGAGTTTTTCGATGATAGAGTACTTCTATGCGGATTAACTTATAGTGGACATCCGCTAGCATGTGCTGCAGGATGTGCAACCATTGATGTGTATGAAGAAGAGGGACTTATAGAAAACGCACAAAAAATGGGTGGGATTTTAGGTGAGTTACTTGAAGGATTAAAAGCAAAACATACTTCTGTTGGAGATGTAAGATATATAGGACTTTTTTCTTCAATAGAGCTTGTTAAAGATAAGGAATCAAGGGAAACTTTAGTGCCATATGGAAAAGATCCTGAAGGGATTATGGGGAAAATTATAGGACTTCTTAAGGAAAGAGGTTTCTCAACTTATTCACATGAAAACATCATAATAGTAGCACCACCGTTAATTATTAATAAGGAAGAGTTAATAGAAGCTATGGATATTATGGACGAAGTTCTAGATATAGTAGATAAAACAATGCTGTAATTAGATAAATATTAAAGATAAGCAACTTCAATTTTTAATAAAGATAACTAGATTTTACTTTGTAAAATGGTAGCAAATCAATTCAATTATGAAATTGTTTATCTATCTATATTAAAGTTCATAAATAAGTTTACACTATAAATTTATTTTATTAGGAAGGAGTAAACAGTATGATAGACAAGGTTAAAGGCATATCTGAGATATTATATGATGACATGATCGACTTTGCAAGAAGATTAATTAAGTGTCCATCACTATCTGGAGAAGAGGAAGAAATATCTCAAATATATATAGATGAAATGAAAAAATTAAACTATGATGAGGTCTTTAGAGATGAATGGGGAAATGTAGTTGGCATAGTATATGGTACTGAGAAAGGTCCTACAATAATGTTTAATGCTCATATGGATCACGTTGATCCAGGAGATTTAAGTGAATGGAATGGATATGATCCTTATGGAGCTGCTGTAGATATTATAGAGATGGAGAATGAGGAC
Source organism: Clostridium polyendosporum (assembly GCF_018332455.1). Lineage (GTDB taxonomy): Bacteria > Bacillota > Clostridia > Clostridiales > Clostridiaceae > Clostridium_AY > Clostridium_AY polyendosporum. The sequence continues at coordinate 12,803 of NZ_BOPZ01000013.1, read as the reverse complement.
AGAACAAAAATAGAGATGGCTGAGGTAATACATGGAAGAGCAGCAGCGGATGTAAAGGGAGGTGCTGCTTGTCAAATTTACAGTGGAGGGATACTAGCAAAGCTTAAGAAGTTAGGTTATAGCATAAAGGGAAACTTTATGTTTACAGGAGTTGTACTTGAAGAACCAGCGGAGCAGCTTGGAATGATTAAGCTAATAGATGAAACATTACCTGAAAGAAATTTAAATTTTGATGGAGTTGTTTCTTGTGAAGCAACAGGTCTTAAACTTTATCTAGGACATAGAGGTAGAGTTGAATTGAAGATTACTGTTTCAGGAATTACCTCTCATGGAAGTGCTCCTTGGCTTGGTGTTAATGCAGTGAATAAAGCAACTAAGATTATTGATAAGATAGAGGAATATTATTCCAATAACTACCTTCAGGATCAGAATCTAGGAAAAAGCAGTATAGCGTTAACAATAATCAACTGTACTCCAGGAGCATTATGTATAGTACCTGATAGATGTATGATAACCTATGATAGACGTTTCGTTCCAGGGGAAACAGCTGAAAGCTGTTTACAAGAGATACAAAATATTATTGATGATATTTCAAAAGAAGATAAGGACTTTAGAGCAGAGGTGGAAATCTCAGCAGTACCTAGAACATCTTATACAGGAAAAACAGCAACAATACCTAATGTAAAGGAAGCATGGAAAATAGATAAGGAACATCCTTTTGTTAAAGCTGCAGCAGATGGTCTTAAAGGATTAGGGGAACCTGTAATGTATGGTTATTGGGACTTTGGGACTGATCTTTCAGTGATATGTGGAAGAGTGAAAAAGCCAGCTATAGGGTATTCACCAATGCAGGAATTATACTGCCATAGACCAATTGACAGAGTGCGTACAGATTATATGAAGAGGGCCCTTACAGGAAATGTATCCATATTTATGGAACTTGTGAATATATCAAGGGAAAAATTTAAACTTGATTAGGGTGGGGATATTATGAGTAATGCAAGATTTGAAGCTATAAAAACTATAAGTAGTTTTTATAAAGGAGATTTAGTAGAATTTACGGAAAAATTAATTCAAACTTCAAGTATAAGTGGAACTGAAAAGGCAGTTGCAGATTTATATATAGCAGAAATGGAGAAACTTGGGTACGACGAAGTCTTTAGAGACGATATGGGAAATGTGGTTGGTATCGTAAAAGGTAACGAAGAAGGGCCTTCCATAATGTATAACTCCCATATGGACCATGTAAGTCCTGGAGACTATGCAAACTGGGAAGGATATGATCCTTATGGCGCTCAGATAGATATATGTGAAATAGATAACCAAGATAAGACTGCAAAAGAAATAGTGGAGTGTATCCATGGTAGAGCAGCGTCAGATGTTAAGGGTGGAGCTGCTGCTCAGGTATATGCAGGTGCAGTACTTATAAAGTTTAGAGAAAAGGGTTATAAAATCAGAGGTAACTTCATGTTTACAGGGGTTGTACAAGAGGAACCAGCAGAAATGGTTGGAATGCTTCACCTAGTTGATAAAACATTTAAAGAAAAAGGTTTAGACTATGATGCAATGGTATCCTCTGAGGCATCTTCTCTAAAATTATATTGTGGTCACCGAGGAAGAGTAGAGTTTTTAATAACTGTTTATGGACGTACTTCTCATGGAAGTGCACCATGGTTAGGTATCAATTCAATCTATAAAGCCATACCTCTCATAACTAAGCTTAAAGATGAGCTTTACCCATCTTTACCTGTGGATGAACAGCTTGGAAAAGCTTCGATTTCTTTAAATATTATAGAGTGTTCTCCAGGAGCACTATCTATAGTTCCTGATAAATGTATGCTATCAATAGACAGAAGAACTATACCAGGAGAAACAGCAGAAAGTGCTAAGGAACAAATTCAAAAAATCATAGATGAGCTATCAGCTCAAGATTCTGAATTTAGGGCAGATGTTAGAGTGAAAACTGCTCTTGAAAAGTCATATACAGAAGTTGAATATGAGGTCGCTAAGGATATGGCACCTTGGAAAATATCAACAGATCATCCTTTTGTAAAAGCTGCTTCAGAAGCTTTAGAAGGCTTAGGTCAGCCTGTTAAATATGGTTATTGGGACTTTGGTACTGATGCAAGTAAGACAGCAGGAATAGACAGAAAGCCAACTATAGGATATTCACCAATGCAGGAGCAATACGCTCATACACCTTATGACAAGGTTAGAATAGACTATTTACTTAAGGCTGTAGAGGGAAATGCTGCTATCTTTTTTAAGGCGGCAGAAAGTAAAGAAAATATATTTATGCCACTAGAGTGGTAGGGGGATTTTTATATGAATATCGATAAAAAGCAAAAAAGTATTAATGGATTATTTGAGCTTACTACCGCAGGTACAGAAGCTATAAAAGAAAGTAGATATTACAATGAAGACCTTGCAGCTACAAAGGTAAAGGGAAGAACATGGAACACATATCACATTGCTGCTTTATGGATTGGAATGTGTGTATGTATTCCTACCTACATGCTTGCATCAGGTTTATTGTCAGCAGGTCTATCTTGGTGGCAGGCAGTATTGAATATAGCACTAGGTAACTTAATTGTTCTAATTCCTATGCAGTTAAATTCTCATGCTGGAACTAAATATGGAATACCATTTCCTGTATTTGCAAGGCTTTCCTTTGGGATGAAGGGATCAAATATTGCAGCAATGGCGAGAGCTTTAATAGGAGCAGGATGGTTTGGAATTCAATGCTGGATAGGAGGTCAAGCAATAAATATAGTTTTAGCAATTATATTTCCTCAATGGGCAAATTGGGCAACAGGAATATGGATTTCCTTCATAGGCTTTTGGGCTCTAAATGTATGGATTTCATATAAGGGACCTGAGGCAATTAAATTTATGGAAGCATGGGGAGCGCCAATATTAGGATTATTATCATTAGCTCTTATGATATGGGCAGTGGTTTCAGTAAATGCTGAAGGGAAAACTGTGGCAGATATACTTAATATGCCAGCAAGTTATGCTCCAGGAAGCTTTTGGAAGATATTTTTAGGGGGATTAACAGCTAATATAGCGTTTTGGTCTACTTTATCGCTTAATATTCCTGATTTTAGTCGTTTTGCAAGAAGTCAAAAGGACCAATTCCTTGGGCAGCTTTTAGGACTTCCAACAACAATGGCAGTGTTTGCATTTATAGGAGTATTTGTTACAGGTGCTACTAAAGTTCTTTTTGGTGAGTTTTTATGGGATCCTGTCGTAGTAATAGGAAAAATAAATACACCTATAGCTGCCATATTGGGGGCAGTAGGGATAGTTATTGCAACATTAACCACTAATATTGCAGCTAATGTTGTTGCTACATCAAATGATATTTCAAACTTAAATCCAAGATTAATATCATTCAAAAAAGCAACTTTAATCACTGGTGCTGCAGGAATAGCAATAATGCCATGGAAGCTTCTTGCTAGTGCAGGAGCGTATATCTTTGGATGGCTTGGAACTTACGGATTACTTCTTGGACCTTTAGCGGGAATCTTTATTGCAGATTACTATATTTATAGAAAGAGGAGAGTAGATGTATGTGATTTATTCAATGAAAAGGGTGGCCGTTATTGGTACAATAATGGATTTAATATAAAGGCTATATATGCATGGGTTATAGGAGCAATATTTCCTGTATTAGGCAAATTTATACCAGAATTGAGTTTCTTTACTGATAGCGGATGGATCGTAGGATTTTTAGTAGCAATGGTAGCATACACACTATTAATGAAAACCTATACCAAATCCATTCTTTCTGAAGAAGAAGAAAAATTTATTACTGAGTTTGAAGTTAACGGAAAGATAGTGAATTTTGGTGATGTTACTGTATAAGAGGAGGAGGTAACCATGTTAGATTTGGTTATAAAAAATGGAACAATTGTAACAGCATATGAAACCTACAAGGGTGATATAGGAATAAAAGATGGAAAGATTGAAGTTATAGCTTCTAATATTAGTTGTTGTGAAAATATAATTATAATAGATGCTTCTGGTAAGCTTATCTTACCAGGAGCTCTAGATGTACACACTCACCTTCAAATGCCTTTTGGTGGAACAGTATCTGCAGACAGTTACGAAGGTGGGACTAGGGCTGCTGCTTGTGGAGGGGTTACAACAGTATTTGATTTTGCTATTCAAAAAAAAGGGAAAGGCATTATAGAAACTGCTGAAGAAAGAAAGTCACTTTGTGAGCCTCAAGCTTGTGTAGATTATGCCTTCCATGTAGCTATAACAGATTTAACTGATGAGGTATTAGATGAGTTTGAAAGAGCTGTTGAGTATGGAGTGCCAAGTTTTAAGCTTTTTATGGTTTATAAAAAAGAAGGGCTAATGGTTAGTGATGGAGTGTTATGTAAGGCACTTGAAAGATCTAAGGAAGTAGGCTCTATGATAAGTGTCCATGCAGAAAATCCTGATGTTATAGATGAAAGAATAAATAAGTTCTTGAGGGAAGGTAAAAAAAGTGCATGGTATCACTATGAAAGCAGACCAGAATTTGTTGAAGCAGAAGCAGACAAAAGAGCTATTCACTGGGCAAAAGCAATAAATGCACCTCTTTATATAGTGCATCTTGCTAATAAAGAAGGTGTTGAAGAAGTAAAGAGAGCACAAGATGAGGGATATAAAATTTATGCAGAAACCTGTCCTCAGTATTTACACTTTACCAATGAAGTGTATAAAAGAGAGGATGGAAGAAATTTTGTATGCTCTCCTCCAATAAAGGGGGAAGAAAGTCAAGAAGCTCTTTGGAAAGGTATTGATTTAGGTGTTATATCAACTGTAGCTACAGATCACTGCCCTTTCCAGGCTTATGAGAAGGATTGGGGAAAAGATGATTTTACTAAGATACCAAATGGCTGCATGGGTATAGAGAATATGTATCCTTATCTTTTAAGCGAAGCAAATAAAGGAAGACTTTCATTCAATAAAGTTGTAGCGTTATGTTCAACAAATCCTGCAAAGATATTTGGTTGTTCATCTAAAGGAAATATAGCCTGTGGATATGATGCAGATTTAGTAATATATGATCCTGAAATTAATTTTATTGTTACTAATGAAAAGATGCACTCAGATGTAGATCATACGATCTGGGAGGGAGTGAAATTAAATGGTTATCCTATAATGACATTATTAAGAGGAAATGTTGTATTTAAAGATGGAGAATTTTTAGGAAATCCTGGAATGGGCCAGTTTATTAAAAGAGATAGATTAAATTAATAAAACTAAACAGGCATCGAGCCTGTTTAGTTTTAGTTAGATTTAGAGAGAGGTGGAACTATGGATAATCAAAATAAATATTTAACTGAAATGCTTATTACTCAAGAAGTGTCAAGATGCTTATTGTGTTATGATCCACCTTGTAGTAAAGCATGTCCTGCAGGAACGGATCCTGCAAAATTTATACAATCTCTTCGTTTTAGGAATTTTAAAGGAGCACAGGAAACAGCGATAATAAATAATCCATTATCATCTGTTTGTTCAGTTTCTTGTAGTCACAAATATTGTGAAGGAGCTTGTATACGCAAGAAAATTGATCGTGCTATTGAAATACAAAAAATACATGAATATTTAACGGAGGATTCCTGTAAAATAAATTTTAACGGTAATAAGAGAACAGTAGGGGTTTGTGCTAAAGGAATATTTACTCCAATAATAGCAGGTGAACTTGCCCAAAATGGGTATACAGTTATTTTATTTGGAAAGCAATCTATAATTGATGAATTTAGCAAGTACGAAGAATATATAAGTAGAGATCTACTGCATTTAGAGCAACTAGGTGTAGTGTTAAAAAATCAAGTTATTAATAAAGGAGATATTATAGATAGTATAAAAGAAGGAGTATTTGATGCTTTTGTAACTGATGAAGCCATAGATTATCAAGGAGTTGTTATAATACCTGAAGAAAAGGTGGTAGAAGGAGAGATTGTCATAGCAGTTAAAAAGGGTAAAGAATTATCACAAAAAATATTGAGAAAGTTTGAAAAAGACGTTTTTGTAAAGGAGAATGTTGTTGTAGAGGAAGAGGTGGCATTATGAAAAAAGATCTTTCTATAGAATTTTGTGGAGTAAAATGTGAGAATCCATTTTTCCTTTCTTCATCAGTAGTTGGAAGTAACTATGAAATGTGTGCTAAAGCACTAAAGATGGGCTGGGGTGGAATTGTATTTAAAACCATAGGTTTCTTTATTCCTAAGGAGGTTTCTCCAAGGTTTGATCAGATCGGCAAGGAAGGAACTCCCTTCTTAGGCTTTAAAAATCTTGAGATGATATCCGATCATTCTTTAGAGGATAATTTAAATTGGCTAAAAAGACTTAAAGAGAATTTTCCAGACAAAATAATTGTTGCTTCAATAATGGGACAAAATGACGATGAGTGGACAAAACTTGCACAGCTTGCAACTGAAGCTGGTGTAGATATAATAGAATGTAACTTTTCTTGTCCTCAAATGATTACAGAAGCCATGGGGTGCGATGTTGGACAAAATCCAGCCCTTGTTAAGCGTTATTGTGACGCTACAAGAAAGGGAACACATCTACCTATACTTGCAAAAATGACTCCTAATATAGGAAATATGGAGGTTCCAGCTTTAGCATCTATTGAAGGTGGTGCCACAGGCATAGCAGCCATAAATACAGTAAAAAGTATAACAAGACTTGATTTAGATAACTTATCTGGATACCCATCAGTAAATGGAAAAACAGCTGTATCGGGATATTCAGGTAAAGCTGTTAAACCTATTGCATTAAGATTCATCCACGATATTGCAAAGTATCCAGCACTTAAAGATGTTCCTATAAGTGGAATGGGAGGCATTGAAACTTGGGAAGATGCTGTTGAATTTATATTATTAGGATCACGTAATATTCAAATTACTACTGCTGTTATGCAGTATGGTTACAGAATAATTGATGACCTGATAAGTGGATTATCCTACTATATGGAAGAAAGAGGCTGTGATAAAGTATCAGACTTAGTAGGAGCAGCTCTTTCTAATATTGTAGGAGCCAATGAACTGGAGAGAAGTTCTATACTATATCCTGTCTTTAACAATGAAAGCTGCATAGGATGCGGAAGGTGTTATATATCCTGTGGAGATGGAGGACATCAAGCTTTAGAGTGGGATTATAAAAAAAGGCTTCCCAAATTGTTTAGAGAGAAGTGTGTTGGATGTCATTTGTGCAGGCATGTTTGCCCAGTAAGTTCAATAGCATGTGAAGAAAAGCGAACAGCAATATAGTTAATATGAATTTTAGAAGGGTATCTTATGGAGAAATAAGAATATCTTTTAGGAAGTTTTAAAGTTTTTTTTCACGACTGTATGTCGCATAGTTTTGTAAATTGTTATATTAAATAAATTTATTGTAAATGAGAATTGAAATTCAAATAAATATAAATTTAAACAATATCACCACTTAATAACACAATGGGTTAAAGAAATCTATATTTCCATAAATTTTATTTGATAATAAAAAGTTTATGTGTTAATATAAATCTTGCGAGTAAGTCAGGCAATCGCTGCTGATGTAAAGTCAGGAGAGGAAAGTCCGAGCTCCATAGGGCAGGGTGCTGGATAACTCCCAGTCGAGGTGACTCGAAGGAAAGTGCAACAGAGAGATACCGCCTTAAGGATTTTCCTTAAGGTAAGGGTGGAAAGGTGAGGTAAGAGCTCACCAGCGCGATGGCGACTTCGCGGCTATGTAAACCCCACCTGGAGCAAGATCGGAGAGGCATTATGGGACTGCCCGTCCCGCCTCGTGGTGTATCGCTGGAGCCTATTGGTAACAATAGGCCTAGATAGATGATTGCTTAATACAGAACTCGGCTTATAGACTTGGTCGCATAAGTAGAAAATAAAACTGGGCAGGCATTTAGCCTACTCAGCTTGAGTCAGATTTCACTTGGTGAAATGACAGCATATAAAGCTCACGGTTTTATCGTGAGCTTTTTTGCTATAAAAAAGTATAAATTAGCTGAATATTCGTGATTTAAGAATAGTGATTTTTATTATACTTAATTTTATATTTAATGATATACTGGTATTTAAAGCTATTAAAATAAAATATTTTTTTAAGGTTCAGGAGGGTTTTTATGGTAAAAAATAAGATAACAGACATAAAATTTGCTTTAGATTCTTTAAGTGTTTACAGAGGATTATTAAAAGATAATGTAATAAACAAGTTTAATTTATTACTTGAGTACATAATTAATGATAACAGAGATCTAAGCAGTATTATTAATAAATATAATGATTTTTATTATAGTTTAGTAAGCTCTAATTCTACTAATACATTTAAAAGTTATGTAATAAACTGTATTCTTTTCGATGATAATGTTTTTTCAAGAAGTGCTGAAATAAAAAATTTCAATGAGATTGATGATTGTATTAAAAAGGCTGTAGATCATGACCTGTTATGTCTTCAAAAGGTTGCATTGCTTTCGGCAGGAGATATAAAAGACCATTTAGAAGAAACTAATCCTCATTGGAGTTTTGAAACAGATATAATAGCATCCCTTCCAACATGGGATTTCAAAGATTATGAAATTAATTACTCAGGAATTTATGATATATTTGAGAATTTTAATAGATCAGAATACTGGAGCTTATGTACAAAGGATGTAGCAGACTTTTATAAATTGAATGGAACAGGAATTTTTGCAAAGTACAAGGGATTTATATGGGAAAGACAGGATGGTTTTGGAAACCTAAAAGGTATAGCATCTCCTGATCCTATAAGAATAGCTGATTTAATAGGTTATAATTCTGAACGTGAAATTATAATAAAAAATACTCTTAACTTTTTAAATGGTTATCCTTCAAACAATATACTTCTATATGGTGAAAGGGGTACAGGTAAATCATCAACTGTAAAAGCAATATTAAATGAATATTATGACCGTGGTTTGAGAATTATTGAATTACCAATAATGCTGCTTCCTGATTTTCCTCAAATTATTAAAATTATTAAAGATAGACCACAAAAATTTATCGTATTCATTGATGATTTAGCCTTTGGGGACAATGAAGAAAGTTATACAGCTCTTAAAGCAATTTTAGAAGGTGGTTTAGAAAGTAGACCTAAAAATACCGTTATATATGCAACATCCAATAGAAGACATTTAATAAAAGAAAGATTTAGTGATAGACAAGATGAGGTGCATGCTTCTGACACGATACAGGAAAAATTATCGCTTTCTGATAGATTTGGAATTACTGTTACATATTTATCTCCAGATAGAAATAAATATATTGAAATTGTAGAAGGATTAGTGAAAAATAGGGGATTAATAATAGATAAAGAGCATCTTAAGAAGGAAGCTCAATTATGGGAAATGAGATATAACGGGCGTTCTCCTCGAACTGCAAAGCAGTTTGTAGATTGGTTAGAAGGTCAGTTAAGTGAAATAGATAAGTAAAAAATTAAGCGTCTGATAAAAACTCTGCTAAAATGACTAATAACATAGGAAATATGAAGGGTTCAGCGTTATCATCTATTAAAGATGGTGCCAAAGGCATAGCAGCTCTTATAAGATATATTAAGGGGAGGGGCTGTCCGAAAAGTATAATACTTTTTGGACAGCCCTTTTCTACATAAGTTTAACGATTAACTCTAATTATAACAGCATATTTTTTCTATATAGTTTAGGAGAATATCCATTTATCTTTTTAAATACCTTTGAAAAACACAAAGGGTCATTATAACCTACTGACCGTGATATATCACTTATAGAAAGAGCTTCATTTTTCATAAGTTCACATGCTTTATTAATTCTATACTTAATTAAGTATTCCTGTGGTGTAATATTAAAGTGTTGTTTAAAAAATGAACTAAAGTAATTTTTATTTAATCCTACATGTTCGGCTATATCAGCAATACTTATATCTCTAGAGTAGTTAGTCTCGATAAACATCATTATTTTCTTAATATAACTATCTTTATAGCTACTTCCAAACATATCACTACGTTCAGCCCTTTCAATAAGCTCTGATAAGAAAATACTAAGTATACCTTGAAGTCTTAAATCTCCTCCATACTTAAGTTTAGCGGCGATTCTCATGTCTTCAAAACATTTTTCAATAAATCCTCCGTTTTCATATTTGAAAATTGGATTGTATCTATCAAGATTAGCTAGTTTTAAATAGTTTTCTGCTTTTATACCTAAAAAACCTACCCAAGTATATATCCATGGATCATCTTTATCTGCCTCATAGTAGGTTATTACATTTGGACATATAAGAAACCCTTGATTTTTTGATATTTTATATGCCTTCCCATCTACATAAAAAGTGCCTTGCCCACTAAGAACATAATGTATTAAATAATGATCCCTTAGAGCAGGTCCATAGGAATGATTTGGCTTACATTCTGACATACCACACTGATATACTATCAAATCGTATCCCTCTTTATTTACTATAGAAAAACAAGTAATATCAATAGTATTTTCCATATTCCCTCTCCTCGCAGTTTATATCAAAGATTATACCTTCTGAAATTATACCATGTTTATCTTATAAAAATCCATTTTATACCTATTGTATACGATTATAATTAAAGTATAGAAATTATTAAATATCTGAAAAGGAAGGATGATTAACATATGCCAAAAATAACTTTTATAGGTGCTGGAAGCAGCGTATTTGCAAAAAATGTTTTAGGTGACTGTATATTAACACCTGCTCTACGTGAGTCAGAATTAGCTCTATTTGATATCGACTTAGAAAGACTTAAAGAGTCTGAAAGTATGCTAAATAATATTAATAATAATCATGGAAATCATGCTAAGATAATAGCTTATACTGATAGAAAAGAAGCTCTTAGAGGAGCTGATTATGTTGTAAACGCTATCCAAGTTGGTGGATACGAACCATGTACAGTAACTGACTTTGAAATACCTAAAAAATATGGATTAAGACAAACAATTGCTGATACTCTAGGTATAGGCGGAATATTTAGAGCCTTAAGAACTATCCCAGTAATGCTTGATATTGCAAAGGATATGGAAGAAGTTTGTCCAGATGCTTGGTTCTTCAATTATACAAACCCAATGGCCATGCTTACAGGTGCAATGCTTAAAGCTACAAATATTAAAACTTTAGGGTTATGTCATAGTGTACAAGCATGTGTACCAGGTTTATTAGATTCCCTTGATATAGGAGTAAAAGCTGAGGAAACTCAATGGAAGATAGCTGGTATAAATCATCAAGCTTGGCTTCTTGAAATAACAAAGGATGGTAAAGATTTATACCCTGAAATAAAGCAAAAAGCTGCAGAAAAACAAAAGCAAGGACCTCATTGGGACATGGTAAGATATGAAATGATGCTTAACTTTGGTCATTATATTACAGAATCAAGCGAACATGCTTCAGAGTATCTTCCATACTTTATCAAAAATAAATATCCTGAACTTATCGAAAAATTTAATATTCCTCTTGATGAATATCCAAGAAGATGCATAGAGCAAATTGCAAAATGGAAGAGTATGAAAAATGATCTTGTTAACAACAAAAATCTAGAACATGCACGTACTCATGAATATGCATCGTATATAATGGAGGCAATGGAGACAGGTAACCCTTATAAAATTGGTGGTAATGTCATGAATACAGGGTTAATAACCAACCTGCCTAATGACGCTGTAGTAGAAGTTCCTTGTCTTATAGATAGAAGTGGTGTAACTCCTTGCTATGTTGGAGCACTTCCACAGCAATTAGCTGCGCTTAATAGAACAAATATAAATGTACAGCTTATGACCATAGAAGCTGCATTAAATCAAAAGAAAGAATATATATATATGGCTGCAATGTTAGATCCACATACTGCTGCTGAGCTTTCAATGAATGAAATTAAATCTATGTGTGATGAACTAATTGAAGCTCATGGAATTTGGCTTCCACAATATAAGTAAATGAGTTTTATGGAAGACTATAAAAATGTATTTGCATATATTAGAGAGTATCAAGATAATAAGCTTTTTATAATTTGTAATTTTAGTAATAAGAGTATCGATATAAATTTAAATTATAATATTAAAAAAGTAGTGTTATCAAATTACGAGCATATTAAGAGGTTTTATAACGATATAGAGATGAGGTCTTATGAAGCTATAGTTTTAGATATTGTATAGGAAAGTAATTCAATTAATAGTGTCTAATCTCTATAAACTAAGAGAGTTAGACACTATTTTTTTCTTTTATCTACGGGTAAGGATACTCCAGTATCGCTTACCATCTGTAGTAGAGTTACAAACTCCTGCATTTTAGGTGGTGAGCAATTGACAGAGATAAACATATTTATAATAATTACATCTAGCATATGAACCTACCTGGTGTATCACTAGGAGCATAGTTAAAAATAAGAGAGAAAAAAAGATAAGTAACGAGATATTTTTATTATATAGCTGAAAAACATCTTTTTCATATTAGTTTGTATGATAAGATAATCCATGTCGCTACGGTAAGTGAGCGATAAAGGAGTCAACAAAATAGTGTTGACAACAACTTTAAATGTGATAATATATCACTTGTCGGTTTAACTCGACAAACTAAAAATAGTTTTTCTATAGATGTTAATTCAACTTTAAAAAATATAAAAAAAGTTGTTGACAGAGAAGTGAAAAGCTGATAAGATAGTCAAGCGGTCAGTTGATGACACGCAAAAACAACTTGGTCTTTGAAAATTAAACAGAGGAAATTAAGTACAGCAATTCTTTTGAGAGCAAGAGATTAAACTTTTAAATTGAGAGTTTGATCCTGGCTCAGGACGAA
>NZ_BOPZ01000012.1 GCF_018332455.1 Clostridium polyendosporum | reverse complement strand
ATTTATATAAAATTTTATTCAAATTAATAGAAAAGCTCTCTTTTAAAATTTATCCACAAGTTTGCTAGAAAAACCCCCTGTTTAAAAAACAGAGGGTTTTTCAGCAAACTGAATAAAAGGAAGTAAAACTTCCTTTTATTCACTACCCCTGTTGCTCGGTTTCAGTTGCTAACGCCACTTCATACTCATCTAAAATAGCTTTTTGTATCTTTTCTCTTGTATCGGTATTTATTGGATGAGCTATGTCCTTGAATTCTCCATCAGGAGTCTTTCTACTTGGCATAGCAATAAATAGACCATTTTGTCCTTCTATAACCTTTATATCATGAACAACGAATTCATTGTCCAAAGTTACAGAAACTATGGCTTTCATCTTTCCTTCAGCAGCTATCTTTCTGATCCTAACGTCTGTGATTTGCACTTCACTCCACCTCCAGTTGCTTTAATGATTTTATATTTCTATATTAACTTAGAAAAATCCTTTTTTTTATTTAAACTTTTCGAAATTTTTTTTATTTTAAGAAATATATAGATGTTTAACTTCACAACTGAATGTATAATTCATTAAAAAATATCATATATTGAGGCTATTAATAACTGATATATACTTTTATTCAAAAAATTTTGATGGAGCCATATTAACTTCTCCATCATCACTTACCCCTCTAAGATCAACTATGGATACATACTCTTTTATAAGCTTCTTTTCTGCCTCTATATTATCAACTAATACTCCAATTCCAACTAGGTCACTTTCGAACTCTTTTAACAAGTCTATAATCCCCTTTGCTGTTCCTCCACCTTTCATAAAGTCATCTATAAATATACACTTACTACCAGTCTTAAGAGATCTCTTTGAAAGAGACATCTGCTGTATTCTTCCTGAGGAACCTGAAACATAATTTATAGTTACTGTAGGACCTTCAGTAACTTTATTATCCCTTCTAACGATAACCAATTGAACCCCAAGATTTCTTGCAACTTCATAAGCAAGAGGAATCCCCTTTGTTTCTACTGTAACAACATAATCAACTTTGCTTTTATCAAAAAATGAAGATAGTATAACTCCAGCTCTGCTTATTATGTAAGGATTATACATGACATCAGTCATGAAAATAAAGTTTCCAGGCACTACTCTACTACTATCCTTCAGCTTTTCACACAACTCATTTGCAAAACCTTTTCTCTGTTCTTCTCCTATCCCTGATATATATTTAATTCCACCTGCTGCTCCTGATATAGTCTCTACCCTTCCCATACTTAGCTTTTCTAGAACTTCTCGTACTATAACTATATCTTCACTTATAGTTGATTTAGCTGCATTTAATAGTTCTGAAAATGTATTAAGTCCAATAACCCTATTTGGATTTTCTAACAACGTCTTTGTAATAGCAACCATTCTACTATTTCTACTTAGTTTTTCCACATCAATCACCCACATTTTATTTAATGAATCCGAACTATAACTAAAAAAAATCTACTTAACATTCATATTGTATTCAATATTATATCCAATATCAATATTTTTAACACTAATCCTTTTACAGTTATCCTATAATTTAATTTTTATGTAATTTTTTTGTAAAATACATGTATTTTTAACTAAACTGTGGGTAATTTTCCCATTACCTAAGATATAAGTATAGATACTAAATTATTGTATAAGAATTGTTAAAAATCAAAAGATGCTATAGATAAAGCCATTTAAGGAAGGATTAAGCAAATGATAAGTTTTTGTGGCAGGAATTCCACTATAATTGAATTCCTGCCTTAATTATTAGTCTAAGTCCCTAAATATTACTTATTTAATTGGATCTCCATTTAAGTTCTCATATTCTGGTGGATTCTTTTTAGTACCTCTATTATCTTGGTGTTTATGAAGTCGTTGTCTTCTCTGACCATCATCCGTTACATTATTTCTTACATGATTTTTTGACATAATCAACTCTCCTTTCTATGTCTTATTTTTTACCCAAAGGAGAATTTCATGCAATCTTAACAATATAAAACAAAAGTATAAACATCGTCTTACTGGAAACTATAATTATTGAAAGGGGTGTTCTTATGAAAAATATAAAACTAACAAACAAACAATTATCTGCAGCCGGTATTGACCGTGTTGACAATGGTGAAATTGAACATAGAGCTGATAAGGTTAAAACTACAAGAAAAAATGATAATGTTAAACCAGAGCCTTAAAGGGCTCTTTATTATTTTGTATCAAAAACTTCTGTTTTTTCATAAAATAATTGTAAATTGTTGTGTCAATTCGGAAAAAATGTATATAATTAATAATGGTAGTTTGTAAAGGAGTTGATACTTTGTCATTTCATTTTATAAAAGATAAGCATAAAAAGGTACATTTTATTGGAATAGGTGGAATAAGCATGAGCGGCCTTGCTGCTGTACTACTAAATAAAGGCTACAAGGTTTCAGGGTCAGATGCAAAGGCATCAGAGCTTACTAAAAGACTTGAAGAAAAGGGTGCAGAGGTATACATAGGCCATAGTAGTGAAAATTTAAAGGATGTAAACCTGGTTGTCTATACTGCTGCTATCCCTCAAGACAATCCTGAACTTGTTAAGGCAAAAAATGAAAATATACCACTTATGGACAGAGCAGAATTTTTAGGTAAGATAATGCAAGGTCATAAATATGGCGTAGCTGTAGCAGGCACTCATGGAAAAACCACTTGTACATCAATGATCTCCCATGTAACTTTGACTGGAGATATTGATCCTACAATACTTGTAGGCGGAGAACTAGATATAATAAACGGAAACTTTAGAATAGGTAACAGTGACTATTTTATTACTGAAGCTTGTGAATATAAAGAATCCTTTTTAAAGTTCTATCCATACATTGGAATAATATTAAATATAGACGCGGATCATTTAGATTACTATAGAGATATAAATCATATCCAAGAAACTTTTGAGAAGTTCTCTAACTTAATTCCTAAAGATGGATATCTTGTAGGATATGCCGACGATCCAAGAGTACAAGATATAATTGCAAAGTCAAAGTGTAATATCTTAAGCTATGGATTTGAAAATGGCGATGTAACTGCTAGAAACATTAGCTTTAACGAAAGAGGATGCGCATCCTTTGATGCTTATAAAGGAGAAGACAAACTATTCTCAGTTGATCTGAGTGTTCCAGGTCAGCATAATATTCTAAATGCCCTTTGTACAATTTGTGTTGGACTCATATTTAATATATCATCAAATGCAATTATAGAAGGATTATTACAATGTAAAGGCGCTCATAAGAGGTTTGAATATAAGGGTAAAAAGAATGGTGTTACAGTTATAGATGACTATGCTCACCATCCAGTTGAAATAAAAGCAACTTTGAGTACTGCTCAAAAAGTATCTCATAAAACTATATACTGCGTATTCCAGCCCCATACCTACACAAGAACTAAAACCTTATTTAATGAATTTACAGAAGCCTTTTTCGATGCTGATGAAGTTATACTTATGGATATATATGCAGCAAGAGAAAAGGATACAGGTACGGTAAGTTCACAGCAACTTGGTGATGCTTTAAGAGCGAAAGGCGTTAAGTGCACAAATGTTCACTCTCATGAGGAAGCATTAAATTATGTAAAAGAAAAAGCCTCAGCAGAGGACTTACTTCTAACCGTAGGTGCAGGAGACGTTGTTAATGTGGGAGAAATGTATTTAAATTCATAATAAAAAACCCAAAAAACCATGAGGTTTATAAAACCACATGGTTTTTTATTTGCTATCATTTCATGAAGTAAAATCTGGTTCAAAGTTAATAGAGCTGATGCCTAAATTCTTATTTTTATGAATTGTTTACTGATTAAAGTTGTGTATCTTTAATAGGCTGGATACCTGCCCAACTTTATTTATGACTTATCTATATATAGAATCCTTAATTATAGCTGGTATTTCTCTTATAGACCCTTGTATCTCTTTCCAGAAGTATCTCCAAATAAATATCCCATCATAAGTAGCATCAATATTATTTCTCTTAGCTAGTATCCATACTCTTCTTAAGTGAAAAAAATTAGAAACTATTATAGAACTGTTAAATTGTCTATCCCTCATTATTTCAGTGCAATTTTTGATATTGGCGGAAGTATTTTGAGACTTATCCTCCAAAATTATACTATCTTCATTTATCCCATATTTAATTAAAACCCTATACATGCTCTCAGCTTCTGAAATCTTTTCTCCTTTTTCTTTTCCTCCAGAAACTATGATATAACGTCCATATCCTTGCTTAAAAAGTTCCATTCCCTTTTCTATTCGCTTCTGCAAAAATAACCCTGGACTCCCTTTGGAAAGTTTGCACCCTAATATTATTATTACATCTGCTTTCTTTGGTCTGGAAATCATGGGAAGGGAAAATATAAACATTTCAAGAACTACAACTAGTGCTATTATTATTCCTAAAAACATAAACATCCTCTTCTTCATATCTTTACTCCTTACTTTATAAATAGTAATAACATATCAAAACAGTGCATAATAGTAAAAGAATATTTCGTTAAAAAATAACCAATATATAAATCTATTTCTAAACTATAAACTACAATTTCTTTAACTTAAATTTTTTTGTGTTTATTTGACATTAATTTCAAAATATGTATATAATAGAATTAATCAATTTATACGATTAAATAAATTATACAAAAAGGAGGTAGGAAATATGTTAACAGTAAGATATCAACTTGGATTTAGCATCGTTATAAAGACTAATTCTTTAATATATATTAACAATAGCCCTATCTCTACGTGGACGATTACTGATAATTAATCTTTCTTATACATTTTAATCGGTAATTAAGGTCATGGGCTATTGCTCATGACCTTTTATATTACCAAAAAGGTCATGGGTATTCCTGTGACCTTTTTTTGCATATATAGGGCGCTACTTAATTAATACGGGAGGGAAAATTATGAAAAGAATTTTTAGCTATCTGCTAAGACATAAAGCTATACTGCTTATTGCATCATCAGTAATGCTTTTTATCATAGCTGTAGATAATATAACACCTTATTTACAAAAGTTAATAGTTGATAAGGCCATCATGGATAAGCAAGCTTCTCTACTTGTACCACTACTCGGATCGATACTTGCAATTACATTGATCAAAGCTATTTTCGGATATGCAAAAGAATATCTTTTTGACAGCCTATCTGCAAAAGTTCATGAAGATATCAAAAATGAACTTTTTGAGCATATCCAAGAGCTTGAGTTTAAGTACTTTGATAATATGAATACCGGTGAATTGATGTCAAGGATAGGCGAAGATATAGAGAATATATGGCAAACAATAGCTTTTGGATTAAGGCTTTTTGTAGAAAATATAGTTTACTTGGTTATTAGCACCATAATATTGTTCTATTTAAGTTGGAAACTTGCCCTAGCTTGTATCATCATAATGGTACCTATAGGATATATGGCAATAAAATTGGAAAAACAGTTCTCCGATTGTTGTGGCAAGATCAGTGACCAAACTGCAGAAATTAATACTGCTGCTCAGGAAAATATAGCTGGTGTTAGATTAGTAAAGGCCTTTGCTAGAGAAAAACATGAAGTATTAAAGTTTTTAAGAATGAATAGATCCTATTATGATTTAACCATGACACAGGCTAAAATTATAGGAAATTACTTCCCTCCTATGGAATTTTTAACAAATATTTCATTAGTAATCATGATTATATTTGGTGGTATTTTAGTTATTAAAAATGAAATGAGTTTAGGTACGTTAGTGGCATTTAGTGGTTATATATGGAACCTCATATGGCCAATGAGAATGTTAGGTTGGCTAACTAACATGCTAGCTCAAAACCAAGCCTCCGCAAAGAAAATCTTTACTATCATCGATAGAGAACCAGAAATTAAAAACAAAGAACATACAAATTCTCTTTCTGAAATAAGTGGAGAAATTGAATTTAAGAATGTTTCCTTTAAATACAATGATGAAACTATATTAAAGAATGTTAATCTAAGTATTCCTGCTGGAAGTACTGTTGCTATAATGGGAACTACCGGTTCTGGTAAATCTTCTCTGCTCTATCTAATTGGAAGATATTATGATGTATCTGACGGTGAAGTTTTAGTAGATGGAATAAATGTTAAAGACATTAACCTTAATAAATTGAGAAGCAGTATGTCCGTTGTCCCTCAAGATACATTCCTTTTCTCTGATAGTATAGAAAATAATATAAAATTTAGTAATAAAAACGCTTCTATAGAGGATATTAAAAGTATATGTAAGACAGCTTGTTGTCTAAACTTTATTACTTCCCTTGAAAAAGGCTTTAATACAGAAATAGGTGAGAGAGGTATAGGATTATCCGGTGGTCAAAAACAAAGAATTTCCATTGCTAGAGCATTGTTGAGAAAAGCTCCTATATTAGTACTTGATGACGCTACTTCTGCACTGGATATGGAAACAGAATATACATTACTAAAAAACCTGTCTGAAAGAAAAATTAAAAATACGACTTTCATAATAGCTCATAGAATTTCTGCCGTAAAAAATGCCGATATCATTCTGTTCATAGAAGATGGAGAAATAAAAGAATGCGGAAACCATAATGAACTACTTCAGCTTAAAGGGAAATATTATGATATTTACTGCGAACAGTTCAAGGACTTCAACGAAATAGAAAGTGAGGTGGTATAATGGCTAAAAATACAGTAAGGCAAGATGAATATCAAATGAGCAGAAATAAAATTGAAATAACCTTAAGACTTTTAAACTATTTGGCTCCTTATAGAATTAAAACCTTTTTGGTAATACTGCTTATGCTATTTGTAATGGTATGTGGAATACTAAATCCTTATCTACTTAAGATTGCAATCGACACTCATGTAAAAGAAAGTAATGTCCGAGGTTTAATGTATATTGGCACCCTTTTATTAGTGCTAAACCTTCTATCAATGATTGCATCCAAGGTTAGATTGATTATGATGTCCTTTATCACTAATAATATTTTGGTAAACATAAGACATCAATTATATACCCACATTCAAAGACTGTCATTTTCATTCTTTGACAATAGACCTGTTGGAAAGATACTAGCAAGAGTTATAGGTGATGTAAATGCTCTTCAAAATATGTTCAATCAGAGCATTCAGACACTTATTCCTGAGCTTTTAAGCTTGATTTGTGTTTCACTGATGATGTTTACCTTAAACATTAAATTGGCTTTAGCATCGATAATAATACTTCCCTTCTTAACAGTCTCAATGTTTCTTATCGAAACTCAATCAAGAAAAAGATGGGAAATATATAGAAAGAAACGTTCAAATCTAAATGCTTATACACATGAAGACTTCTCAGGAATTAAGGTTGTTCAGGCCTTTGGAAAGGAATACGATACCTTATTATGTTTTAGGAACATGGTAAGTGCGCTTATGGATGCCTTTACTAAAGCAGTGAGACTGAATGATTTCTTTTGGCCTTTAGTTGAGCTCTCCTGGGGTATTGGTATAGTTGTTGTTTTCTATACTGGGTATTCTCTTGTAATATCGGGTGAAATTTCTGTAGGTACTTTAATTGCTTTCTCAATGTATATAGGAATGTTCTGGAGACCAATCATGAATCTGTCAAACTTCTACAATACTCTTATAACAAACTTCTCTGCCGCTGACAGGATCTTTGACATCTTAGATATTAGTCCAGATATCATAAGTTCTGAGAATGCTCCTAAAATGGGTAAAATAAAAGGAGTTGTAGAATTTAAAAATGTGACCTTCTCCTACGATAAAAGTTCACCAGTGCTTAATAATATAAGTTTTAAAGTGAATTCTGGTGAAACAATAGCTTTAGTTGGTGCCACCGGATCTGGTAAAACTACAATAGTTTCACTACTAAGTAGGTTCTATGATCCTACTTCTGGAGAAATTTTAATTGATGGGAAAAATATAAAAAATGTTGACATTGAATCTTTAAGAAGTCAGATGGGAATTATGCTTCAAGATACCTTCCTCTTCTCTACAACTATAAAAGAAAATATAAGATATGGGAAGCTTGATGCTACTGATGAAGAAGTTATTGCAGCCGCCAAAGCTGTTAATGCTCACGACTTTATAATAAAAATGGAAAAAGGTTATGACACAGAAGTTAACGAGAGAGGTTCAAGACTTTCCTTAGGACAAAGACAACTTATTTCCTTTGCTAGAGCACTACTTGCAAATCCAAGGGTATTGATTCTTGATGAAGCAACCTCAAATATCGATACCTATACAGAAAAATTAGTTGAAAAAGGTATTGAAAAACTTCTTTCGGGAAGAACCGCCTTCGTAATTGCTCACAGACTTTCTACTATACGAGACTGTGACAAAATTATGGTTGTTGATGGTGGCAAAATCAAAGAGTACGGAACTCATAATGAGCTCATAGAAAAGAAAGAGATTTACCATAATCTCTATATGGCACAATACCGCTTCTTAAATGAAGGAGCTTAACAAAAGTGGCGCTCCGGCGCCATTTTTATAAAAATATGTATCAAATAAATATACTTTTTTATTAGAATTGCCCACTATAATAATGTGATAACTTTGCAACGAGAACTTAAATTCCTGAATCTGCATTTTTACTATATGTTTTTATATTTTTTTATTTTTATATAGTTTTGTTTTTTACTTTTTAACAATATTTGTTTATAGTTAAAAATATGAAATGTTCATATATCCGTAAACATCTTGATTTATTCACATAATTTATCATAAGTTGAAAATATTAATAACTCCTGTCTGTATTGGAAATTAAGCAAAGGTTGTATCAGAAAATCCTAAGGACTGTATACAGATTGCTATAAAGGCAACCTTATCTACAGCCCCTTAAATTCTAACTATTAATTAATATATTTCTATTTACCAAATCTTTGTTATTAAAAGAGGCTAATCCACAAGCTTTTCTCCCATAGCAACAAAGCTTTGAAGAATCATATATACCTTTATATCAAATTTTATGTCTTTTTTTAGGAGTTCTTTCGCTTCCTCTTGGGATACCATAACAACTTCTATATCCTCATCATCTTCTAAGTAATCCTTTGATACTTCTCCTTCGCATACACAATATACTAGTGCTACAGACTCATCTGTCATTCCAACAGAAACATATAATCCTTTAGTTGTTTTTGATGTATTTATTTTTACTACCTTAAGTCCCGTCTCTTCTTTCAGTTCTCTTTCAACAGCCTTTAACATATCCTCATCACCATCAACAAGACCTGCTGGAAGTTCATAAACATAATCATTTAGAGGCACTCTAAACTGTTTAACCAAAACGAGTTTTTTACTATCCTTATGAAGTGCCACAATAATAACTGCATCAATCTTTTCTTCCTTACCTTCAAAAAATTGAGCATTTAATGTTTCAATATCTTTTCTTGAAGCTACTGTCCAATGTCGTGTTACTCCTTTTTTGTTTAAATACTCCGCATTATACAAACTCAAAAACTTTGTTTCAGCTAATGGAGTTATTTTTTTTATTCTTGATATCTTATTGCTCATACCTTCACCTTCCATCATGTAATAATTTCCATAGAATAAATTGTAACATATACACTAAATCAATTAAAAGAAGGTACTAAAATAAAATTATAATTTAGTTAAAAATATTTACTTTGCATATAATTACTACCATATTTAATATAATATGATAGTAATTTAAGAAATACTTAGATTTAATTAGCTAATAAAAGATATCTACGCTTGCTTTATTAAAACCAATTAATTTCCATAATTGTAACACTAAACTCATTTTGAGTTATTTATTACCTTATTATATAATTATTATATCGCTATAAAACGACTTATAGGGGGAGAGAATTTATGGTCGAAACAACATTATTAATCAATACCGGAATAGGAATCCTTGGTTTCTTTTTCTTAGTTTGGCTATCAGGATTCAAAATCATTCCAAATGATAAGGTTGCTATTGTAGAAAAATGGTGGTCATCAAAAGGCTCACTAAAGGAACAAATCATTGCATTAAATGGTGAAGCCGGTTATCAACCCGATGTACTAAGAGGTGGTATTCACTTTAAAACTCCATTACTCTATAAAATACACACTGTCCCTTTAGTTACAATACCTCAGGGAAAAATTGCTTATGTATTTTCAAGAGATGGCAAACCCTTAGAACCAACTCAAACCTTAGGCAAAATAGTTCCTCAGTGTAATAACTTCCAAGATGTTAGAGCTTTTATTCAAAATGGTGGACAAAGAGGTCCTCAAAGAGGCATCATCCGTGAAGGTACCTACTCCTTTAACCTTGCACAATTTATAATAATTACTGAAAATAAAACGTATTACTTACCAATGGGTAACAGCAGTGAACAGAAAACAATTTTAGAAATGGCCCAAAAGATAGCCATAAGGAATGGGTTTGATCCTATTGTAATTCAAGGTGAAAGTGATTTAGTTGGTATAGTAACAGTACATGACGGTCCATCACTAGGAAAAGACAATATCATATGCCCTACTGTTGGAGATGATCCAAGTGACGAAAATTACCACAACAATTTTCAAGATCCCGAAAGATTTTTAAAAGCAGGCGGATATAGAGGTAGACAGTATCAAGTACTCGCTGATGGTTCTTACTTTATAAATAGATTATTTGCTACAGTCGAATATATCTCCAAAACTATAATACCTGTTGGATATGTTGGTGTAGTTGTATCCTATATGGGCGCTAAAGGGGAAGACTCTTCTGGTGAAGATTATAAACACGGCGAGCTTGTCCAAAAGGGTTATCGAGGTGTCTGGGGGGAAGCACTTATGCCAGGTAAATACGCTTTTAACACCTATGCAGGTAGCATAATCCAAGTTCCAACAACTAATGTAATATTGAAGTGGATAAGTAATCAAAATGGAAATCATAAATATGATGAAAATCTTAAGGAAGTTAGCTTAATATCTAAGGATGCCTTTGAACCGTCACTTCCATTATCAGTAGTATTTCATATCGATTATAAGAAAGCTCCTATGGTTATTCAAAGGTTCGGTGATATTAAAATGCTAGTTGATCAAACCCTAGACCCAATGGTATCGGCATACTTTAAAAACATTGGTCAAACAAAGACGCTCATAGAATTAATTCAACAAAGAAATGAAATCCAAAACCAATCTTCAGTAGAAATGAAAGCTAAATTCTCACATTATAATCTAGAACTTGAAGAAGTATTAATTGGTACACCAACAAGTTCAAAGAATGATAGTAACATTGAACAAATATTAACTCAGCTGCGTTCAAGACAAATTGCTAAAGAACAACTTGAAACCTATGCCACTCAACAGACCGCTGCCGAAAAGGAAAAAGAATTAAAAGAAGCTCAGGCTATTGCAAAACAGCAAACTTCACTTACTGAATCAGACATTAATATTAGAATTCAAGAAAACCAAGGTAAAGCTGAACTTATGAAATCTAGACAAGATGCTGAGAAAATACAAAGATTATCAGAGGCTGAAGCATACAAAGTTAAACAACAAGCAGAAGCTGAAGCTTTTAGATTAAAACAACAAGCAGAAGCTTCTGCATATCAAACAAAGCAGCAAGCTGAAGCTGAGGCTTTCAGACTCAAGCAGACTGGTGAAGCAGAATCCTTTAAGATTAAAACTGTGGGGGAAGCCGATGCTGATAGAGAGGCTAGAGTTGGTATATCAAAGGCCATTGCTGCAAAAGAGCAGGTTAATGCCTTTGGTGGAGCTCAATTCAAGATAGTTCAAGAAATAATGAATAACTTTGCTGACGCTATAAAAACCTCCAAGATTGATATTGTTCCGAAAACCCTTATCACCACTGGATCCAAGGATGGAGAAAATAACATTCATAATGTCTTTGAAAACTTAGTAATGATGCTCTTAAGCGAAAAATTAACATCCCAAGATTCCGGTAATGCACAGCTTTCAGAAGAAGCAGAAAAAATCAAACAAGAAATATTAAGCTATGTAAAGCCATCAGATATTAAGAATACTAAGTAATAAAATTTAATAGTTATTAAATCTATTAAGTTTTAGCCAGACTTCACTTTGTGAAATGATGGCAAGTAAAAAAACTCATCTAGCAAAGACTAGATGAGTTTTTATTATAAGAACTATACTTTAATACGTTCCTTAGTAGGATCACATTCTGGCGCTTTAACCTTAGAAACTTGTGATAACTTAGTTTGATAGTAGCATTCCTCTCTATACATATGGTCAGGAGCAAGAGGATTCAATGCCCCCAAAACTCTTTTTTCAATAACAGCAAGTTTTAAATCCTGCAAAAATTGTTTAAATGTCATCATTTCTATGTTAGCACATTCATTAAGTCTATCTAAGGCAGGAAATTCAAATAGACCACTTCTCATATAACCTTTAAACTCTATAGCTCTTAAGTATAAATCATTAAATGTTTTTTCAAACTTTTTACTTATCTTTATTAGTTCTTTTTCAGTCATGTCTAATGATGCTATTATAGAACTAGCATGCCCTGATCCATCTGGAAGCCATAATAAATGATGATATATAGGGTTTATCAATTTAGAATACTTACCCATATAACAGTTCAGGATATACAAGTATTCCTCAACTTCATTTACCATGTGATTTATAAAAGTTGGCGGTAAATTTATCTTAACTTTTCCACATATTTGTTGAGCTATTATAAAGAGCTTAAAACATCTTATTTCCTGAGCTGCATTACTTGCTAAATTAGTTAACTCATTCAATTTTTCATCATGTAATTGCTTTCTAGCATTATCTAACAAACTATCGAATAAGTCTTTAAAGTAATTGCTTTTTTTAAGTAAATCTACTTCTGTAGAAGATAGTGCATCCGATAAGAATCGAGCATGATCCCCTAAAATTTGTAGCCAAAAACGATGTTCAAACAGTATTTCTTCCTGGTTATAAGTATCCAAAATACCCCTCCAAAAACATACTTATTATTATAATATGCTGTTATTTGGAGTTAATTTCAGTTTCCACTGATTATTTTCTTTTTTATTAACATTTGACTCGATAAAAGGAGTTGCTTTTCTATTTTAAAGATAAAAAAGATATAGATAGCGTATTAGCTATCTATATCTTTTTTCTTTAAGGTTCTATAGTCTTCAAATTTTTCATTAATATCTGGATTGCTTTTTAAAAACTCAATGAAACCTACGAAGCATTTAAGTGTTTCATTACTTATTGTATGCTCTATTTTTTCTGTTTCTTCTAATATACTTTCTGATATTCCCAATAACCTTAAAAACATTTCTATTACATTATGCCTATCAAGAAGTGCTTTTCCAATTACTTTTCCTTCCTGAGTTAATGCTATAAATCCATGTTTTTCATAGCTTATAAGCTTTAACTCTGCAAGTCTTTGCATCATCTTCGTTGCCGATGATGGTTGAACATTAAGTGAAGTTGATAAATCATGTATTCTTGTAAAGCCTGTTTCCTTTGATAATCTATATATCATTTCAAGATAATCCTCCATTGATGCAGTTAGATGACTACCTTCCTTTTTCATATATTCCCTAAATGTAAAAAAATCTTCGTTATTCATGTTATCACCTAAATTAAATTATAGTTACTACTAAATAATATGCTAAATATTTGAGAATAATAACCTTTTTGTAACATTTATTTTGAAATATTCATATTTTATATA
Source organism: Clostridium polyendosporum (assembly GCF_018332455.1). GTDB lineage: Bacteria > Bacillota > Clostridia > Clostridiales > Clostridiaceae > Clostridium_AY > Clostridium_AY polyendosporum. The sequence goes on along the minus strand of NZ_BOPZ01000012.1, from coordinate 81,803 downwards.
AGAGAAAAAATTTTAGTCATGGCTAAATTTATTAGTTACTTATAAATTACTTAAGTCTAGAAAATCTTAAGGAAGGTACATTGAGATGCAAATTAATAAAAACCTTAAAAAAGTCTATGTAAGTTCTACTAATTCAAACATTGTAGAACTAGAAAGTCATAGATTGATTTCGAAACGAAAATCCATAGGCCAATTGTTCAAATTTCTAGGACCTGCATTTGTAGTAAGTGTAGCATATGTTGATCCAGGTAACTTTGCAACCAATATTAGTAGTGGTTCAATATTTAACTATAATCTGATATGGGTAATTCTATGGAGTAACTTGATGGCTATCTTCTTACAAACTATGTCAGCTAAATTAGGAATAGCTACTGATGCTAATCTATCTGAGGTATGTAGTAGAGTTTTTTCAAAGAAGATCAATTGGCTTTTATGGGTTGTTGCTGAATTAGCAGCTATAGCTACTACTATAGCTGAATTTTTAGGTGGCACCCTTGGGTTTTATTTGTTATTTGGAATACCTTTAATTTATGCAGGACTTCTTACTGGTGTAGTTACATTCTTTATTATATATATGCAAAAATATGGTCAGCGTATTGTCGAAATAATTATCACTGTATTTGTTGCTATTATTTGTATTTGCTACACCACGGAAATATTTTTAGCAAAACCCGATTGGGTACAGGTAGGTTATCACACATTAGTTCCATCCATCCCTAACAGTGAGGCTGTTCTAATAGCTGTAGGTATGTTAGGCGCCACTGTTATGCCTCATGTAATTTATCTTCATTCTCAATTAGTTCAATCTAGAAATAAAGGAATGACTTTAGCAGATAAGATTTCACATTTACGTATGGAAAGAATAGATATTACCTTAGCAATGAATATTGCATTTATTGTAAATGCATCCATGGTTATTGTATCTGCAACAGTTTTCTTTAGCAAAGGTATAACAGTAGATTCAATTGAACAAGCACACCAATCTCTTTCACCTTTACTAGGTTCATTATCTAGTAGTATCTTCGCTATAGCCTTACTTGCATCTGGATTCTCATCTTCAGCTGTAGGTGCTATGGCTGGAGAAACAGTTATGGACGGTTTTATAAATATTAAAATACCTACTAATATCAAACGTATAATAACAATGGCTCCTGCCATGATAATCATAGGAGTAGGTATAAATCCTATGAAGGCATTAGTTATAAGTCAAGTTTTTTTAAGCTTCGCTCTCCCCTTTGCCATTATTCCTATGATGATAATAACAAGCAAGAAAGATATTATGGGTATATTTGTTAACAAATTACTAACCAAAGTTATTGGATGGATAATAACTATTGTAATTATTTCATTAAATATATTTCTTCTATTTCTCACATTTTCCGGTAAAGTATAGTATAATTAAACTTGGTATCCATATTATGGATACTTTTTTTTACTGTAAAAAATTAAATTATTTCATGACTTTAGAATGTCTACAGGCACTCTTTTAAAGAAGACATTGGATTCCAAAGTTACATAACATTTGTTACCACTAATGTTTATACCACTATTTATGGGTACAATAAATTATATTTATATATGATTGAGGTGATTATTATGATTAAAAGAGTTATATTGATTATTTTAGATAGTGTTGGTATAGGCCAACTTCCGGATGCCGATAAATACGGTGATTTAGGTGCTGACACTTTAGGTCATGTTATAGAATATAACGGTGGATTAGCCATTGGAAACATGGAAAATTTAGGCCTTGGATTAATAGATGATATCAAAAATGTAAAGAAAGTAGAAAATCCAATAGGCTGTTATGGAAGATTTGATGAAATATCACAAGGAAAGGATACTGTAACTGGACACTGGGAAATAGCAGGAGTTAAATCAGAGGTCGCTTTCCGAACTTACCCTGATGGTTTTCCCCAAGAAATTATTAAAAAGTTTGAAACTCTTACTGGAAGAAAAGTTATAGGAAATAAACCCGCCTCAGGTACTGCCATAATAGATGAACTCGGAGAAGAACATATGAATACTGGAGCGCTTATTGTTTATACTTCTGCTGATAGTGTATTCCAAATCGCAGCCCATGAAGAAATTGTTTCATTAGAAGATTTATATAAGTATTGCCAAATTGCACGAGAAATGTTGACTGGAGAACATTCAGTTGCCAGGGTAATAGCAAGACCATTTATCGGAACCTTAGGTAACTTTAGCAGAACCCCTAATAGAAAAGATTATGCTTTAATTCCGCCTCACGATACAGCTCTTGACCTATTAAAGGCAAAAGGTTTAAATGTAATGGCTGTCGGCAAAATTGAGGATATCTTCTCTGGTAGAGGAATTACCGATGCTGTTCATACAAAAGACAACATGGATGGTGTAGATAAAACCTTAGAATATATGCATGAAGATACCGAAGGCCTCATATTTACAAATCTTGTAGATTTTGATATGAAATGGGGACATAGAAATGATGCTAAAGCTTATGGTAAAGGATTAGAAGATTTTGATAGAAGACTTCCTGAAATAATTAAAGCTATGAAAGATACTGATGTATTATTTATAACTGCAGACCATGGCTGTGATCCAACATTAGAAGGTAGTGATCACACGAGAGAATACATTCCATTTTTAGCTTATGGTAAGAATCTAAAAGAAAATGTGAACTTAGGTACAAGAAGAGGCTTTTTTGATATCGGTCAAACTATATGCGATATCTTTAATGCAGGTAAAATTAAGAATGGATCTAGTTTCTTAAGGGAAATAAAAAAATAGTAGCAAATAAAAACAAAAATTATTTGAGGTGAGTATAATGAACTTATCATTAAAAATCAAAACTGCTGCTGATTATATAACATCTAAGACAACATATAAACCAGAAATAGGACTAATATTAGGTTCTGGATTAGGAGCAATAGCGGATCAAATTGAACAGGCTGAATATTATTCATATAATTCTCTTCCTCACTTTCCCATTTCAACTGTTGAAGGACATGAAGGAAGATTAGTTATTGGTAACTTCCAAGGCAAACAAGTTGTAGCTATGCAAGGAAGATTTCATTATTATGAAGGTTATACAATGGAAGATGTTACTTTCCCTATAAGAGTAATGAAACTCTTAGGCGTTGAAAAACTCATAGTAACTAATGCCGCTGGTGCAGTAAATACTAACTTTATTCCAGGAGATCTTATGATTATAAATGATCATATAAACTTATCAGGAAACAATCCTCTTATAGGAAGAAATCTAGAGGAATTTGGTACTCGTTTTCCTGATATGTCTAATGCTTATGATAAACAACTAATAACAAAGGTTAAGGATATAGCGAAAAATCTTGGTATTGATATAAAAGAAGGTGTCTATACTATGTTTAGTGGTCCAACTTATGAAACTCCTGCTGAAATAAGAATGGTAAGAGTTCTAGGTGGAGATGCTGTTGGAATGTCCACTGTACCCGAAGTTATAATAGCAAATCACAGTGGTATGAAAGTTATAGGAGTATCCTGCATGACTAATATGGCAGCTGGTATATTAGAACAACCATTAAACCATGAAGAAGTTATGGAGACTTCAGTAAAAGTAAAAGAAAAATTTATAACTCTTATGGCCAACATAATAAGAAATATTTAATCAGTAAATATTGAAAGTTGACAATTGACACACTAAGTCAATTGTCATTTATCTTTATAAATTCTATATTAACATTAATTCTAGTTACTTAAATATTCTCAATTCTTTAGAATATTTATTAAGGACTTCACATCCATTCTCAGTTACAAGCACAAGATCTTCTATTCTTACTCCAACACTTCCTGGTAAATAAATTCCAGGTTCAATAGAGAATATCATCCCTGGTTGCACCGTTTCTTCATTTATTGAACTCACATCTCCAAAATCATGAACTTCTATACCTATAGAATGTCCTGTTCTATGAGTGAAGTACTTTCCATAATTATAACCCTCAATAACTGCTCTGGCTGCTCTATCTATATCACAAAATCTTGTTCCTGGCTTGATCTTACTGATTGCATTTAAATTCGCTTCATAAACAATATTGTAAACTCTTTCAGCTTCCTTAGAAGGTTCACCAAAAAAGAAGGTTCTTGTCATATCTGAGCAGTAGTATTTATTTCTACAGCCCATATCTATGATAATACTATCTCCATCTTTCACTAAAGAATTACCAGAGTCATGATGTGGATCTGCTGCATTAGCACCATAAGCTATTATAGGATAGAATGAAAAGCCCTGTGTTCCTTTACTTTCATATAAATCTCTTAAGATAGTACACATCTCTTTCTCACTTCTATTACTAGAAAATTCATTTACTATCTCCTCCATTACCTTATCATTAATAGAGGAAGCCTTTTTCATAAGTTTTATTTCCTCTGAATCCTTTATCATCCTGATTCTATCAATTATATAAGACCCATTAACAAAAACTGATACACCCTTTTTCTCCATTAATCTTATCAAAAAATGAGATGGCCAATTTTTATCTATTCCTAAAGGTTTTGAGTGATCCACGAATTCGCACAGTCTTTTTACTGGGTCCTCAGTATCGCTATACCTAATTAAATCAAAATCGAATTTTTCATTTATAGGAAAAAGCTCATTTATTATTAACTTCTTATCTCCACTTATATTTATGTAAAATGTAAGCATTCTCTCTCCAGGCTCAATCCACTTTCCTGTTAAGTAAAACACTGCTGATGGTGATGATATAAGCATTTGAGTTAACCCTTGTTTCTCCATCTCTGTTAGTACTCTTTCTAATCTATTTTCATTCACCCTTTTTCACTCCTTTATTTCAAATTTACTTTAATTATAAAAAACTGTAATAAACATTCATTAATTGTTTTATGTTAAATTACTTTTTGTTAAATAACCTTCAGACTCCATATCCTTTTAATTATACATATATAATAAAAAGTAAAAAAATATAATTAACGAAAAATTTCAAATACAAGTAGCCATTAAATGTTATAATAAATTTATATAATAATTTTTAGGAGGGAAGTTTATGAAAATAGCAGTAATATCTGATATTCACAGCAACGTCTATGCACTTATAAGAGTGCTTGAAGATATAGATAGTCAGAATGTTGACACCATTATCTGTCTTGGTGATCTCGTTGGTTATGGCCCACATCCAAATGAAGTTGTAGCTATGATAAAAAGAAGAAATATTATTTGTCTAAAAGGCAATTATGATGCCTCTGTAGTGGACAACGGTTTTACTTATATAAGAGATACAAATATTAATTCCTTCTCTCTTCCATGGACAGTTGAAGAACTTAGAGTTTCTAATAAATATTTTCTAGAAAATCTTCCTGAAAATCTTTCCTTAACAATAGAAGGAAAAAAAGTCCTTTTTGTGCATGGAAGTCCTCAAAAAATAAATGAATATTTATCAGAAGATAATAAAGAGATTGAAACAATAATGAAAAATCTAGATAGTGATGTACTAGTATGTGCTCATACTCATATCCCTTATGTTAAGCGATTTGGACACAAGCTTTTAATCAATGATGGTAGCGTTGGCAAACCTAAGATAGGAAGACCAAATGCCACCTATGTTATATTAGAAATAACTAAAGATCCAAACATAAAAACACAAATCAAAGAGATAAATTATGAATATAAGAGAACAGTAAAAGATGCTGAAATGAAAGGTTTTCCAACACCTCTAGTTCACTCTTATGAAACAGGAACCGAGTAGAAAAGTAGCATATAATGCTACTTTTCTATATTTTTTTACCTTCCTCATAATTTTTACATACTTCATATATTCTTTTACTTATAAAATGAAGTTTTTTGTTTATTTCAATGCTTAATTCATCATGAAAAGATATTTCTTTGATTTCTATTCCTATAAATATTCCTTTCATAGAGTGTTTCAAAATCCTCATCATTGATAAGAGATCAATGTCATGTTCAGATGCACAAATAAAGCTTATACCCTTGAAATTTTCAAGAGGAAAAGCATGTACTTCACCACCACTTACTCCTATATTCATTGCATCAACAACTATAACATCTTCATCTTTATCTATTAAAAATGCAGGTTCTATAGATACTCCTCCAAAGATAACTTCAAAGCCTAATTTTTTTAATGGTTCTTCTATAATTCTTAAAGCTTTAATTGCCACGCCATCATCTCTCATCAGAGTATTTCCTATAGCTATAATCTTGCTCATATTTCTCTCCTTATTAATATTTGTACAAGGCCAATAGAGATAAGTAGCTCTTTTTAAAATATAACCTCCATAATCTTTTCTTTATATTTAAATACGTGAGTAGCACAAGAAATACACGGATCAAAACTTCTAACTACCCGTCCTATCTCTATAGGATGATCTTCATTTTCTATATGAGTATTAATAAGTGCTCTTTCTACAATGCCCTTTTCTCCACCAGGTATTGATGGACCTAGATTCCATGTAGAAGGAGTTATTATATTATATTTATCGATAACACTATTTCTTATTGAAACATAGTGACAAAGTGCACCTCTCATAGTGTCTTTAAATGCAATACCTTCCCCTTTTTCTGGAACATCCTTACTTATAAAACTCTTTTCATTAATCTTTACTCTGTCAATAAGTTTCATCATTAGCTCGCAAACCTGTATAACTTCATTTGTTCTAGCTACTATTCTACCAATAACAGAAGACTTTCCTTGATAATATCCACCAAGCTTCATCCTAGCCAAGGGCCCTACTTCCATTGGCTGCTCTCTATATCTTGAAGCCTTTATAAAACTGTATCCTCCTTGTTTATTAATATCATCAATCCATGCTGTATCACTTAGGTTCATAACATCCTGATTCTGTCCCGGGTCTATTGCTCTAAACCAAGAACTTTTTATATTTTCATATATCATCGAAAAATCTATAGGCTCAATTTTACCATCAAGCATTACAGCAGGATCAACATAATTTAACTCCTTATTGCTATACCCATTTATCATTCCAAAGGTTAAAAAGTTTTCGCCTGTATATCCCTTATCATAGTAATCATCATAGTATTTACTAATCATAAATGTGTCCTCATACATTTTTTCTCTAGCAAAATTTAGAATATCCTGAAGTATTTCTTTAAATACTACTCTCTTGGGTTCAGTAAGTACTAGAGTAACTCCGCCTGGAAAGATTCCATGATTATGAGGAGCCTTACCACTTAGCATAGCTAAAAGGTCATGAGCTTTTCTTGAAATTTCTAGTGACTCAACATAATGAGAGAATATTTTATCAGCTATGGCTTTGGGTATCCTACTATCTGCAAGAGTTTCCCTAAAGCTCGGCATGCCCCAATCTCCACTAATATAATCAGGCAAAACAAAAAGATAAAAATGCCTAGTATGACTTTGTATCAAATCACACCCATGCACCAAATCTCTAATGGCTTTTGAATTCTCACTTTCTTCAATCTGAATTGCCTTTTCTACAGCTAAAGTAGATACATAAGAATGAGCAGTTGAACAAATCCCGCATATTCTCTCAGTTATATAAGTTGCATCTTTAGGAGGTCTTCCTTTCAACATCATTTCAAAGCCACGAAACATATTTCCCGTACTTCTTGCATCAATTATCTTATGATTTTCTATTTCAACCTCTATGCTCAACAATCCGCTTATTCTAGTAATTGGATTAATAATTATTTTTTTACTCACTAAGTTTCACCTACCTATCTTTCAAAGGGCTCCATGCCATCTGGAAAGTACTTATTTGTACAGCCTACACAGTTGGTGTTTACTCCTATCGGCCAATTCTTTTGATCATTCCATTTCTCTACTGGACAATCTGCTCTTGTAACAGGCCCTCTACAACCTAATCTAAAAAGGCACCCTGGTTCACCTAAGCCTTTAGCAAATCTCTTTTCCTCGAAATCACCTCTTCTAGGACATCTATCATGAATAGTTCTTCCATAATACATAAGAGGTTTTCCTTCCTCATCAAGCATTATCCTATTACCATTAACTAACTGAAGAATTGTTCCTGAGAGCCATCTTGGATTACATGGACATCCAGGTACCCGTATCACCTGCTTTTCTCCTAAAAATTCCTTAACAGAAATACATTGTGTTGGATTAGGTCTAGCAGCAGATACGCCGCCATAACAAGCACAAACCCCTACTGATATAATATACTTTGCTTTCTGTGCAGCTAATTCAACGGCTTTGTTAGCTGTAATTCTCTCTCCCTTATAGTTAGCTATAACGTTATAATATCCATCACTCTTAAGACTTATGGCACCCTCTACTATTAAGATAAACTCGGTATTTAATGTATTTAAAAATCTTTCCCAGGCTACTTCTCCTTCTTCTCCCGTTACTGCATTATCATAGGTTATGTTTATTACATTTTCTAGAAGATACCTTATTGAAGGTTCTACTGAATTTAAGAATGAAATTATATTCCCAGAACATCCATCTGCCTCAAGCCATATCACATTAATTTTCTTCATTGCTTTAAAACTCCTACTACTTTAAGCTTGCTTAACGCTGGACTATTGGTGTGACATGAATTATATGCATCAGACAAATCCTTACCAGCATAAAGACCAAAATGTGTTCCTCCACCCCAACTTTTTTGATCTGTTACATCATAAACTGTACCATTAATCGCTACATAGGCAGGATTGTCTCCTTTACCATCGAATTTAGCAAGTTCTTCTAACGTAAATTCCCTTCTATCTGACTCCACCCTTTCATCATCACTTTTTTTAATAATAACCTTATCGTTACCTGGTAAATTTTTAATCATTTCTACTTGCAAAAGCACCTTTTTCAACATCCTAAGTATATAGTCAAAATTTTTACTTTTGTGACTTATCCATAGCATCCCCTTTAAATAATTTATTTGGCAATACTTTTCCGCTAAAAGTTCCTCTTTTAACTTACACATAAATACCTCTTATTTATTTAATACACTATATAATTTTATGATGTACTAATTGCATTTATTAAAAATTAATTATATAATATTACTAATAACACTAAAATAATCCAGTTGAAAGATTACATTTTCTAATGTATCAATTGAATTATAATACGAAGTACACACCTTTCGTCTCATAAAGATGAAAGGATTTTTTGCTTTAATGTATTAAACACTTCCATAAAGTTATTTAATAGTAATTTAAAGTTATTTTATGTCTATAATATAAAAAGAAAGTGAGGTTATATTATGGAAAAAGTTTCAATCAAATCACTATATAGAAATACTGATGAATATATAGGAAAGAAAGTTAAATTTTCTGCATGGTTAAGAACTTTAAGAGCTTCAAATGCTTTTGGATTTATTGAGGTTAATGATGGTTCTTTCTTTAAAAACCTTCAAGTAGTATTCGATACAAAACTTGAAAACTTTAAAGAAATTTCAAAACTTCCAATATCCTCATCAATTTCTGTTGTTGGTACCTTAATGGCTACACCAGACGCCAAACAACCATTTGAAATTCAAGCAGATGAAATTATAGTTGAAGGTATGTCATCATCAGATTACCCACTTCAAAAGAAAAGACATACATTTGAATATTTAAGAAGTATTGCTCACTTAAGGCCAAGAAGCAATGCCTTCTCAGCAGTATTTAGAATTCGTTCAGTAGCTGCCTATGCAATACATAAGTTTTTCAATGAGAGAAACTTTGTGTATGTTCATACACCAATAATAACTGGCAGTGATTGCGAAGGTGCTGGAGAAATGTTTAGAGTTACAACTCTAGACTTAAGCAATATCGCCAAAACAGAAAAAGGCGATATAGACTTTAAGAAAGACTTTTTTGGGAAAGAATCTAATCTAACAGTTTCAGGTCAATTAAACGGTGAGTGTTTTGCCCTTGCATTTAGAAACATTTATACCTTTGGTCCAACCTTCCGAGCTGAAAATTCAAATACAGCCAGACATGCAGCGGAGTTTTGGATGATAGAGCCTGAGATTGCTTTTGCTGATCTTCAAGATGATATGGAACTTGCAGAAGATATGCTTAAGTATGTAATAAAGTACGTTATGGATGAATGTCCGGAAGAGTTAGAATTCTTTAATCAATTTATAGATAAGGGTCTTCTTGAAAGACTAAATCATATTATAACATCAGACTTTGGGAGAATAACTTATACAGAAGCTGTTGACCTACTTAAAAAGTCAGGCCATCAATTCGAATATTCTGTAGAATGGGGAATTGATCTTCAAACTGAACATGAAAGATACTTAACAGAAGAAATATTTAAGAAACCAGTATTTGTTATAAACTATCCAAAAGACATAAAGGCATTCTACATGAGATTAAATGAAGATGGTAAGACAGTATCAGCTATGGATTGCCTAGTTCCAGGAGTTGGAGAAATCATAGGTGGTAGTCAAAGAGAAGAACGATTAGCTGTTTTAGAAAAAAGAATGGCTGAGCTCGGCTTAAATAAAGAAAACTACTGGTGGTACCTAGAACTTAGAAAGTACGGTGAAACTATTCACTCTGGTTTTGGTCTAGGTTTTGAAAGATTAATAATGTATATCACTGGAATGTCAAACATCAGAGACGTTATACCATTTCCAAGAACTACTGGTCAATCTGAATTCTAATAAACTGGGGACGTACTGTCCCCATCACCTTATTTACTGCTATTTTACAAAGTAAGATCTAACTAAAAGCGAGTAAGTCTATTCCTATTCATTTTTACTTTTTCTTTATTGTATTATTTTCTTTTTCAGAACTATTTGATTGCTCATTGCTCCCTTGAGTATCCTGTAAATTATGTTTATAATTACCATCAGTCTTTTCTATTCCCGTATCTTTTAATTGTTGTTTTGAATTACCTTTTATTTCTTTTTCATTACTAGATGAACTAGAACTCTTGATTTTATTATCTTGGCTATTTTTACTATAATTCACATCCTTATTAGTGTCTTGGTCTTGTGAGATACTATGCTTGTTACTATTATTAACTTCCCGTCCATTATTACCTTTATTATCTATAGATTTATTCGATTTATTTTCACTTAAATTTTTTTCTTCATTATTTTTACTATTACTCTTTTCCTCATTAATTACTTCACTCTGTTGACTTTTTATTTTATTATTTTCATTATAAGAGTTGATATCAATGATCTTTAATCCTTTTTCTTCTATAATTTTTTTAAGGTTGTCAATATTTAACTTTCCATTTATTGAATTAATAGATATCTGATGCTGACCTCCTAAAATATTCTCCTTTGAAACTTGTTCTAAAATCATATTAACAGCTTTCTCAATATCTCTGTTATTTAAGGCTATTTTAGAAAGAACCTTCCTACCATTATCATTAAGAGGAGATGCTTCTATAACTCTATCCCATCTATTAAGTTCCAGTTTTATATTAGAACTTGCATAAATCTCTAACGCCTTAACTGGGGTATAATAATCTTTTGCTCCCAAAGTAAAAATAAGTACAAAAGAGGCTACTGCTGCAATTATTCTCTTGTTTATAGTACTTTTCACCAGAACCTTTCCTTCATATTCTCTTCCCCTGACTGGCAATTCTTTTCCTACCTTAACCATAGTAAATTCTCCTGCCGAAGTCATAAGAAGAACCTTTTTCCCTTTAACCTCCATTACTATTCCTCTCCTGATCATTACTTCTCACCTCTTTGCCTAATACTTAAATAAGATTTTAAATAGAGATACTCTTTATTTGAAAGTACTATAATAAGAGCAATTAGATACTTTCTCCACTTTTCAATAAGCTTTTTGCTCTTATTTGTACCGCTACTTATTTTACTTATTGGAAGCCTTTTATTTTTTTTTAATGTAATTAATACTTCCTGATCCCTTATGCAATAAATCGCTATATTAAGAAGTTCCTCTCTTGTATCTTTATGAGAAGGCGATGCCTCCACAAGCTGAAAAAAGTCAATCCCATACTCTGAAAGTTCCTTCTTAAAAAGACCTATTTCTTCCTCACGATTTTGCCCTTCTAAAGTTTTTTCATATTGGGAAATTGAAAGTGTATTATCTATGTAATCATAATTTTCTTCTTCTTCAAAAGAAAGTAGTGGAACTTTTTTAGAACTCCTAAAAAAATCAATAAGAGCATTTTTAATCACTGCTCTAGAATACGAAAAGAAATTCCCCTTTTTTTCACTGAATGTATCACAAGCTTTATTGAATGCCTGAAGAGCAACACTTATTTCTTCATCGTTTCTATGATCCAACTTTCTTTTACAGATAGTATTTGTAGTTTTATATATAAACTCAAGATTATCTTCTATAAATAAGTTTTTATCATTTATCTTTAAATTTTCCTTCATTCCCCTCACCTTTCTTTCCAAGGCTTCATTATATATATACGATTATACAATGAATTTTCATAGGTAAAAAAATATCTTTTTACCCCCCCTTAAAATTATACTGTAAATCCGTAAATATTAGTGAAAAACATATTGGTAAGAACCGTGGAGGAGGACATTAAACATGAAGAAAAAAATGCTTTTAAACTTAGCTATACTATTATCTATTTCTTTTTCAACAACTGCTTTTGCAGCAGAGGAAGGAACATATAAATCAAATGCTGGTATAACTCCAGACGGTATATTCTATAAGTTAGATATTACTGCAGAAAATTTCAAACTAAAACTTATGAATTCAGGAGATAATAAAATTCAATATTTACTTAAAATACAAGAAGAAAGATTAGGAGAAATTGAACAATTAGTTGAAAAAAACAAAGTTGTTCTTGCTGATAAGCCGATAACAATTCTTGAAGATGCTTCGAATAAACTATCTGCTGAAGTAGATAAACTTACTGAAAATGAAAACATAACTGATATTGATACTGATATTGAAAAAGTAGTTACTGAGGATACTGCTATAACTGAAAAGACTGATTCTGAAATCGAAAAGATAACCACTAAAGTTGATGACTTTAATAAAAACTCATTAGAGGTTTTAAATAAAGTTAAGGATAAACTTCCTGAACAATCTTTTGAAAAAATAACTCAAGTTATTGAAATGCAACAAGCAAAAAAAGAAGCTGTAAAGGAAATGGTGGAAAGTAGACATGCACTTAACACAGCTAAGAAAGAATTAATTGAAGCGAAGAAAGCTTTGAAAGAGGCTGAAAAAAGCGGAAACAAAGAAGAAATTGAAAAAGCTCAAGGGACCTTACAAGATGCTCTAAAACAGTATGATGAAAAAAAGAACGTTTGGAATATTGCTAAAGAAAATAAAAAAGAAGTTATTATGAAAAATAAGATTGGTAAAGGACATATGAAAACTACTGATGAGTCTAAAGATGATAAATCTAAGACTGATGAAGATAAGACCGAAGTTTCTTCATCAAATACATCTGTAGATAATGATGCGGATGTAAATAATACTGCTACGAACTCTTTTACTACTGAAGTTACACAAAAAGAAGAAAAGAAGGAATCACCTTCATCACTTAGAAACCAAAATAATAATAGTCAAGCATCTATTAAAAAGGTAGAAGAAAAGCAAGAAACTAAAGTTGAAACTTCTAAGATTGAAGAAGAAAAAGTTAAAAGTAATAGTGCATCTTCAAAGTCACAAGAAAATAGAGGAAACGGTAAAGAATCTGAGAAAAAAAATTAATATAAATTCTCCTATTTCTTAAGAATCAATAAAAGACAGCTTGTTTGTATAAGCTGTCTTTTGCTTTTATTTGCTACCATTTAAAAAAGTAAAATTTAACTGAAGATATAGATATCAGTCCTAATTTTATTAACATCTATTCTTTGCTAATTCATAAAATGTTCTAACTCCAGCACCGGTTCCACCCTTAGGGCAGTAGTCTGTTGGTGAATCTGTCCACGAAGTGCCTGCTATATCAAGATGAAGCCATGGTTTGTTTTGGACAAATTCTCCTATAAAAAGACCTGCTGTTATTGTTCCTGCATGTCTTCCACCTACATTCTTAAGATCAGCAATATGTGATTTTAACATTTTTTTATAATCTGGGAAAGTTGGTAGTTGCCATATCTTTTCTCCTGAAATCTTAGATGCATCTTCAAGCTCCTTATAAAATTCTTGATTATTTGTTACTACTGCAGTAGTTGTTGTACCAAGAGCTACAAGAGCAGCTCCAGTTAATGTCGCTACATCTATAACCTCTGATACCTTTTCCTTTTCAATGATATAGTGAACAGCATCAATTAAAGTAAGTCTTCCCTCTGCATCAGTATTTAATATTTCTATACTTTTACCTGCCATTGAGCTTATTACATCTCCTGGTTTATATGCATTTCCTGATATTAAATTTTCACAAGCAGCAACAACTGCTATAATATTTATTTTAAGTTTTCTTTTAGCAATAGCACTCATGGCACCTATAACTGCAGCAGCTCCACCCATATCTGATTTCATTGTCACCATACTTTCATTGGGTTTTAATGAATATCCACCAGAATCATAAGTTACTCCTTTACCAACAAAGCCTAAAACCTTCTCTTTATTTGATTGATCTCCAAAGTATCTCATTATTATAAACCTTGGCTCATTATTTGATCCTCTCGCTACACAAAGAAATGCATTCATTTTAAGGTCTTCTATCTTACTCTTATCAAAAACCTCAACCTCAAATCCACCTTCATTCCCAGCTTTAACAGCCTCTTGAGCTAAGGTTTCTGGATAAATAACATTAGCTGGCTCATTTACAAGATTTCTTGCTAGCTCAGTTGCTTCAACTAAATCCTTTGCTTCTTCTATTATTTCATCAACTTCCTTAGCCCTTAAATCATCTATATCAGGACTTCCTAGTGAAAACTCTAATACTGCCTCACTCTTATTATCTGATTTATATTTATCAAACTTGTACGCAGCAAGCCCCATACCTTCTACCATAGCCTTTACTATTTCCTTTAATGTAAGTACTTCAGTTGGTATAATTCTTACAAAAATTTTTTTACTTTTTAGTTCTATTGCTTTCTTTACTGCTTTACCTAATGCTCTTCTTATTTTTTCACTGTCAACTTCGGCCTCTTTACCTAATCCTACAACAATAAAATCTTGAGTTATCCCATTTATTGTCCTAAAAAAACTTGCTATCTCTCCATTGGCCCCCTTGAATGATCCCTTATTATTAAAATATTGAACTATTGAATTCACTTCATTATTTGGTGTTTGCAGCCTATCTTCAAAAAGACAGGTTATTGCTATATCTCCACCAGTACAAGCAAATTTTTTAAATCCTATATTCATAAACTCACTCCTCTATTTTATATACCTTTATTTTTTCTGTTAAACGTAATAATTATAATTTATAATTATTATTATTTAACAATAATATACCATAATGAAGTAAAAACTTCTAATTATTATAAAACTATTATTATACTAGCTTATAAAAAAATATATATTTTTTACTATAATTAAATAATTCATAAGACATTGGGGCATTAATTAATTGTATCGTGTTATAAGGAGTAAAATTTATGAAAAAATTTCTTAAGACTATACTAGGTATTCTTGCAACTTTTGTTGTGTTAATTTTAATAATTAATATCGTTGTTACAAAGAGAGTAGAACTTTCATATAATGATGAACCCGAAAACCAAATTGCCATTAATAATACAAATATTCATTACAGAGCTACAGGAAATGAACTTCTTCCTCCTTTACTTCTAATTCACGGCTATCAAACTTCCTCTGAAATTTTTAGTGAAATACTTCCCTCTTTGTCTGAAAAGTACAGAGTTATTGCTATTGATTTGATAGGATTCGGGCTTTCTGATAAATCACCGAATCTTGATTATTCAGATGAGAATATAGCAAATTTATGTAATAAATTTATGAAACGTCTGGGGTATGATAAGTATTACGTACTTGGTCATTCAGCTGGTGGAGAAGTCGCTTTAAGCATTAGTACGCTTTTTCCCGAAAAAGTACAGAAACTAGTATTAGTTGATATAGTAGAATTTTCTTGTAAACAATATCTTGGTATACCTCCTAGTTTTTTTGCAAATATTTCTCCACTTCTCCTAAAGGAAGCTTCCGTGAACTATCTTGGACAGCTTATATTTTATAGCCAATGCTTTTTTAATAAAGACTATATAGATTTTGATTTCTTTGAAAAAAACTTGTATTATAATAGAAAAATTTCTAAAGAAACTCTTTCAGCAATTAGCAAAATCTACTGTAGTGAAATGGGAAAAGAACATGCCATTAATGTTAAATCTAAAACCTTAATCCTGTGGGGTGTTAATGATAAGATAGCAACCTTAGATAATGGATATAAACTTAATGATCAAATTAAAGATAGTTCTCTAGTAATTTTTCAAAATTGTGGCCATATTCCCTTTATCGAAGCAAGAGATTCGTTCCTTAGTGCATTATTTAAATTTTTAGGGTAATGTCCTCTAAGTTTTAGCTAGGTTTTTTATGAAATAAAATTCAACAGCTACCAAACAGTTGGATTTTAGTCTAATCTCACTTTGTGAATTAGTATCAATTAGTATCAATTAAATGGAGTAAAAAAAGCCTGCCTCTTTTGTGGCAGGCTTTTTTTACATATTAAATTATAGATACACAACTTCATAACTAAACTTATAATTCCTGAAAAAGCATTGCATGTCGAGGCTATTATGCTGCCATTTCACAAGGTGAAATCTGGTTCAAATTTAATAGGATCGATGCCTATTAAATTTTATTTAACAGGAATTATTTAAAGATTGAAGTTGTTTATCTTTAATAAGAGAGTGTTACTACTTTTCCTACTTCTAAACTCTTTTTAACATCTATAATTCGTTGATTAGAAGATCCTCTAAACTTTAATGTTTCATCCTTTTTATCCATTTCAAAGCGACCATCAACCAAAATATCAATATTTTCTATTAGGTTCTTCCATTCTCTTTTCTCATTTAAGTGATTTATTATGTATTCAAAGGTATATCCTGTATAACACCATATATTAAGTCCTATGTCTTTAAATTTTTTTGCCATATATGCAAATTCTTCTGCTTGCTCTAGGGGGTCTCCTCCACTAAAGGTTATTCCACTTATCATTGAATTTTTCTTAACATCTTCTATAAGTACATCCATGCTTCTTAACTCTCCCCCCTCAAAACTGTGGGTTTCAGGATTAAAGCACTGAGGGCAATTATGCTTACATCCCTGTGAAAAGAAGACCCTTCTTATACCTGGTCCATTGACAAGGCTTTCGTGCAATATTCCTGATAATCTTATTAGCTTATCGTTATTCATGTAATCACCTTTTTCTCTTATTGTATATTTGTATTTTACCATAAAAAGAAAAATACTTTCTTATCTTATTTTTTATAATCAGTATACCCTGACTTTAAATGTTTCAATATAAATGATATAGAAACTAAGAAGGAGCAGTTCACACTACTCCTTTTTAATTTAAGAATTGAAACTTTTATTTTTTTAAATATAACCTAAATACAACTTCTTCAACCAAAGAAAAAAAACCTGTTGTTATAAAATATATTCCCACTGCTATAGGGGTTTTAAAAGTTATTAATATGCTGAATATACTAGTAAATATAAGATTTGCTTTTGAAACCTTGGCTTGAAAACTAGTCTTGAAGAATGGTATGTACGATAATAAGTAAGGACTTAATATTATGAGTGTATATATTACTGGAACAATTAGATAGCTGTCTATCATCTTTATACTTGTAACCCACGGAATAATTAACGTACTTTCTTGTACAGGCATCTTAAGAATAACATTGTATAAAGCAAGGACTATAGGTATCTGCAGCAAACCTACAGAGTTCACTAACATCCCCTTAATGTTTTGTTTATAAAGTTTTTGCATTTCAGTCTCTAACTTCCCTTTATTATTTTTATATATTTTTCTTATTTCTTCCATACTTTTATATAGGTCTTGATTCTTTTCAATGTTAACTTTTTGTTTTATTGATAATGGTAAAAGAATAACTCTTATAAATACAGTTAAGAAAGTAATAGCTATTCCCCAGTCACCTGAAATAGTAAAAAAGAAACTTAATAAATTATCTAATATATTAGAAATGATGTTCATCTTTATATCTCCTTATACTTGAAATAAATAATTATATATTAACCATTTTGATTCTTGCTCTTTTCTCTAATATTTATACAATTAATTCTATATTATATTCATCTAAGCTTAGTTTACTTTGTAAAAATTAAGCACAAAAAAATTGCGACCAAATAGCCGCAATCTTTTCTAAGTTATTATTTTTCTACGTAATAACTATGCTTATGTTCCTCAGTATGAGTTGTTCTATCTTTTCTTTCTTGATACTTTCCTGGACCGAATCTTTCATCTAAACTTAAGTATCCAGTTACTCTTGAAACTCCTTGAATATCGTGACTTCCACAACTTGTGCATTTGCTTTCACCGTTATTTAAATAAGTTCCGCAATTCTTACAATATCTAATGTGGAAGTTAATTCCTAGGTAACTTATATTAGTATTTTTATATGCATAATTAAGAATATTCATTACTGCTTCAGTATCTGGCGTTCCATCTACTTCAAGGTAGCTTATATGACCACCATTACATAACTTATGATATGGTGCCTCAATATCAATTTTATCTTTAATTGATATATGATAACCAACTGGAACATGATAGCTATTTGTATAATATTCTTTATCTGTGACGCCCTTAATAATTCCAAATATCTTCTTATCTTGTTTTATAAACTTACCACTTAACCCTTCTGCTGGTGTTGCATAGCAACTCCAGTTAAGGTGCGTTTCTTCCTTAAGTCTATCAGTATAATCTCTAATATAAGAAACTATTCTAATTCCAAGCTCTCTTGAAGCTTCATCTTCTCCATGATGCTTTCCAGTTAAAGCTAGAAGAGTTTCGGCAAGTCCTATAAATCCTACAACCCAAGTTCCTTGTATTAAGATTGGTTCTATAGAATCATCTGGACGTAATCCCTCTGAACCTTTCATAAGTCCCTGACCTGCAACAAATGGAAGATCCTTAACTCTTAAGTTCTTAAGAACTGAGTATCTATGCATTAATGATTGTTTTGCAAGTTCTAATCTATTTTGTAATATATCAAAGAATTTATCTACATTACCTTTTGCAAGTATACCTATCCTTGGTAGATTGATTGTAGTTGGTGCAATATTCCCTCTACCCTTGCATCCGTGATCTCCATTTATATTATTCATCAAATAGGTTCTACACCCCATTGTAGCTGGCATGTATCCCATATCATAATATTCCTTATTAAAATCTGCATCTATATTCATGAAAGTTGGATTCATTCTCTTAGCTGCAACCCTACATGCAAGCTCAAATAAATAGAAATATGGATCTCCTGGCTCCCTATTTACTCCTTGCTTAACTCTGAAGATTATATTCGGGAATATTGGTTGTTCTCCCTTTCCAAGACCCCTTTCGTATTCCAGTAAGAATACTTCACAAACAAGCGCTGCATCTTTGCTATATGGTATGCCTAAATTAACAGAAGAAAATGGAACTTGAGATCCAGCACGTGAATGCATAGTATTTAGGTTATATACCACACCCTGCATAGCTTGATGTACTCTCTCCTTAAGCTTCTTTTCAACAAGCTGATTTAACTTTTCTCCATCAATTCCATATTCAACAAGCTCTTTTCTTATTTCTTCTCTTGTTGGGTCTACAAATATAGACATATCATTATCGAAGTCTGGATGTGATTGTCCACCGAACATATCATTTTGAGTTGATTGAAGTAGTATACATGAAAGTTCTGCCGCTGTTTCTATTCTCTTTGGATTATTTATAGTTCCGTAACCTGTATTAAACCCATTCTCTAGTATCTCTTTTGTTGGTATATGCAAACAATTTGTTGTCAAATTGTAACTATCTAAATCATGATAATAAACATCACCATTCTCATGAGCTTTTGCTAAATGCTTAGGCATAGAAGCTAGATTATGCCACTTATTTGACTCTGAAGCTATTCTAAGTAGTTTTGAGGAGAAGTTATTTCCTACATTAGCATTATCCCGATCTGTCTCAATACCTATTTTCCCTATAGCTTTCATAAGGTCAGATTTAATCTCTCTAACTCTCGTTCTTTCGTGTCTATAATGAGAATATGCACTAGCTATATCCTTAAAACCATTATCATTAAGCGCCTTCTCAACAAGATTTTGTATTTCTTCTACGGTAACTTTATCCTTGCCTGACATTTCTATATAATTAATCACCTTTTGCATAGTGTCAATAACTTGACTTTCTTTTAAACTTTTACCAATCTCCTCTGCGGCACCCTTAATAGCCATACTTATCTTAACGGCATTAAACGAAACCTCTCTACCATCGCGTTTCACAACATCTAGCATATCTATTCCCCCCATTGCACTATATATTGTACTGACATATTATACTTCACTAATATTTTATAGGCAATTTTAATTTGAACTCTTTTTGTATACTATTTTACTTTAAGTCTTTCATACTTCATTTTCTTAGCTTTTTTATATCATTTTTGATATTGACATTGGGAAAATTTACAACAATTGGGAACAAATCTAATTGTCATTTACTTAAAAGAATTTTTATAATATTAATAATTATTTTTGTATATATTTACTGTATAGAAATTTAGTAAAATTATTATAAAGATATATAAATTAAATTTTATAGGAGGTAAGTTTTTTGAAAAAAAAATTAGTATTCCTTTTTATTGTTTGCTGTTTAACATTAATTAGTTGCGGCATACCTATTAAACCAAAAGAAGATACTACAACTAAGAAAGAAGAACTTCCCACTCTTAATGTCACTAATAATATTCAAAATGAGCAATCTCAGGTTAATTCGTCACTTTATACAGGAGAACAATTATCTAAAGAAGAGATGACCAATCTGCCTTTTATGGCTATAATAGAAAATTCATCCTCAGCACGTCCTCAAAGTGGACTTAGTGAAGCAGACTTAGTTTATGAAACCATGGCAGAAGGTGGAATCCCCAGATTTTTTGCCCTTTTTCAAAAAAATAGTCCTCAAAAGATCGGTCCTATTAGAAGTATACGCCCCTATTTTATCTCCATAGCACAAGAGTATTCTCTGCCTTTTGCACACTGTGGTGGAAGCAATGAAGCATTAAACTCCATAAAAGACAATACTTCTATAAAAAGTATAAATGAAATAGTAAATAGTTCTTACTTTTGGAGAGATACCAAAAGAAAAGCTCCACATAACCTTTATACATCTTCTGATAAGATAAGAAAATTTATATTAGATAAGAATTTACAATCAAACGGAGCGTCATTCTTACGTTTTGATGATAAATTCTGGGACAACCCACCTCTCCAAACTGCTAATGAAGTTTCTTTAAAATTAAATATTAGTTATACTACTTCTTATATTTATAAAAATAATAAATATATAAAAAATATGGATGGAAAAGAATCTTTTGATGCTAATAACAACACTCCACTTGCTTTTACAAATATAGTTGTACAAAAAACACCTGTGAAGCTCCAAGAAGATAAACTGCACTTAGATATTACTCTTGTAGGAAGTGGAGATGGATATATCTTCTCAAAAGGTAAAGTAAAAAAAATAAAATGGAATAAAAAAAGTGCAGAATCCCCTACAGAAATTATTGATGAACAAGGTAATAAGCTTTCCTTGGCAAAAGGTAACACCATCTGGCACATAATAGATAAAAATATAGAACCTTCATTCAAATAGCTATAAAAATCCAAACTCGGAATACTTATCCTTGAAGCAGTTACCTATTGTAACTGCTTTTTACTTTATAAGTACTTATATTACATATGTATAATTATAACTTGAAATAGATTGCATCTATAGTAAAGATAACTAAGACAAATAAGAACAACTTAATACAACAATGAATAAAACTTTTCCACAGGTAGAAAATACTAATAGTAACTTTATTAAGATGAGGTGACATGATGAAAGGTAAAGTACTAGATTTAAATCAAACAGATGTATTTATTTCTTTTGAAGATGGAACAACAATGGATATTTCAACCTCCCGTTTACCTAATAATGTAAAAGTAGGTGATGTAGTGGATATCCCTATTTCTACAACTAGTTCTATTAATTCTGATACATTCTTACATGATAGACTAACAAATAATAAGTTGAGTGATTTCTTTTAGAATTAGTTGTACAATTAGTTTGTATTTAGCAATATACACCAAAAATATCTTAAGCTGAGAATTAATTTATTCATTAATTTTTATAACTTATCTAACGAATATCATAGAAAAAAGCAGCGATTTTGCTGCTTTTTACTTCTTTATTATTATGATGTTGAAATAGCATTAACAGGACAACCATCTGCAGCTTCTTTTGCTGAATCCTCAGCAGTAGTTGGTACTTCATCTACGATTTCTTCTGCTTTTCCATCATCATTCATTTGAAAAACTTCTGGACAAATAGATGGACATAAACCACATCCTATACAAGTATCCTGATCAACATGAGCTTTCATATATTTCACTCCTTTAAATAGAATTAACGACAATAGTATTATTTCTTTTTAACCATAAATTATGTAAAAAATAAGAATTCTTATTTTAAAATGATTATATACTGTACTTATTATCTGTATTAATTCTATGCAAATAACACTTAACTAATTCTTATTATAAAAGGAGCATAGTTTCCTATACTCCTTTCACTCTAATTAATATTAATATAATGCACTAAATAATAAATCATATAGTGGACTATCAGCTACAAAACTTTCTGCTCTACCTTCTTCTAAAGCTTCTGTTAAATCCAAACTTATTGGCATTTCACAGATCAAAGGTAAACCAAGATATTCTGCATGTTCCTCTGAAGATTTCTTAGAAAACACCTTCAGCTTCTTTTCACAGCCGTCGCATTCTATATATGCCATATTTTCAACAACACCCTTAATAGCTACTCCAACCTTCTGAGCCATTACTACAACCTTCTTAACTATCATTGAAACCATATCTTGCGGTGTTGAAACTATAACTAGTTCTGAAATTGGAAAGTTCTCCATAACTGTAAGTGCTATGTCTCCTGTTCCCGGAGGCATATCAATAAGAAGATAATCTAAATCTCCCCATTCAGTATCAGTGTACATTTGATTTAATACACCTGTTATAACAGGTCCTCTCCATATAACTGGTTGATCCTCTGATGCTGTTAAAAGATTCATGGACATAACTTTTATTCCCATAGCTGTTTCTACTGGAACAAATTTAAAGTTGTTTTTATCATCTATTGGCATCATCTCTGCTCTCTTTTTATTTATACCAAAGAATCTTGGCATTGAAGGACCTGTTATATCAGCATCAAGTACTCCAACCTTATATCCTTTTTTTCTTAATTGAGTAGCCATTATCCCAGTTACAGTAGATTTACCTACTCCGCCTTTGCCACTTATAACACCTATGATATTTTTAACATTACCATACTTAGGCATTATTTTTATACAAATATTTGATTCACCTTTACTAGAACACTTATCCTTACTTGTGCAAGTTGAACAATTTCCCACTTTATTTACCTCCTATTATTACCAAGAATTCGGCTTACTTGTACTTATTTCTATCTGCCAATCACTATCATACGTACAATTAACGTAATAATTAGTCTGACTTTTATCATCTTTATTATCAATTGAAACAATAGTTTTAAAAGTTTTTGTCTTATATCCCTGATTCTTCACAGATACAATTACACGAAAATCTTCCTTATTACGATTTACAATTTCTGCATCGGGTAATATTTCTTTTAAGTCCCTCTTAAAATCTTCAAGATCAGTAGAAAATATGTACTTTGCACAATCTACATCACCTGATAAATCTATTCCAACCTTGCCACTCTCTAAAAGAGTATCCTTATTTTCTTTCAATGTTTGTAATATAGATGGATAATATACATTCTCAAACTCTCTTGGTTTTCTTATAAAAGAAAGATTTTGAATTATATCATTATCTAACCTCTTTGACACAGAATAAATATTACTTTCATCATAAAAATTACCTATCTTCTTGTCATATATACCTACTACATAGTTAAACTTTTTTATTTCTTTTCCAATATGGAGTTCAAATATATAATCGGCCTGAAGACCTGACTTTTTACTTACATCCTTCGCTGATGAAAGTAATGAATATAGTTCACTTATGGTTCTATGATCTGTTACAACAAAACGAAAACCTGTATCCCTAGTACTTTGAATAACAATCTTACCTACTTTATTATTCTTTATATAATCAAAATCCTTGTTTTTCCACCCCATGTTTACTTGAAAGTTTTCAAAAGTACTACAGCTTGTTAAAAACAAACAAATTAATATAACTAAACTAATCAAAATTGGTGTTTGCTTATTTTTCACCCTTTACTAATCTCCCCTTTATATTGTTAATATAAAAAAATACTAATCCCAATATTAATGTAAAAATAGCAATAAATTGTGACGTAGATAAAATTCCTACACTCCCCCTTGGATCGTACCTGAAAAATTCTATAGCAAATCTTCCTATACTGTAGATAATAAGATATGCCCCAAATACCCTACCTGCTTTTTTATTTCTACTATCAAACCATAACAAAAAAGCAGCAAGCAAAAAATCAAAAAGTGCTGAAACTAATTGAGTAGGATATAGTGATACCGCTGATGGGGCTAAACAGTTATCAGGAAAAGTAATTCCAATGGGAAGCCTTGTTGGAACTCCATAACAACAACCTGCTAGAAAACAGCCTATTCTACCAAAACCTTGCGCTAAAGGAAGACTAGGTATTGTTAAATCAACTATATCAAGTACATTCCATTTCATTATTCTGCAATATATATAAATTGCTAAAATACCACCTATAATGGAACCATAAATAACAAACCCTAATCCAAAGTCTGTAAGTATACTCATCGGATCTTTTGCTAAATTTTTTAAATCTATAATTATATATAGAATCTTACCACCTATAATTCCTAAAACCACAGCAAATATTGCCATATTAAAAATGTAATCTTCATTATAGTTTTTATTTTTAGCTCTATAATTTAACAGAGTGATGGCAGAGAGAATTCCTAAAGCTATCATAAATCCATAACCATAAACCTTGATCTCAAGAATCTCAAAAAGTACTGGTCTCATACTTTCACCACCTTAAAAATAGGAGAAGCACATGCTTCTCCCGTAACTCTAAGATAAATTATAATACTATTAGAATATTAAATCAAATCTTATTTCCTGCAATTTTACAAAGTGAAACCTGGTTAAAACTGATTAGACTCGATGTCCTCTCAGCTTTATTTGCCATCATTTCACGAAGTGAAATCTGACTCAAGTTAAATAGGCTCGATGCCTGCTCAACTTTATTTATTGACCTTACAAGTCTCAACTATGGCATCAAATACTGCTAAAAGGTTTTCTTTATACTTCTCCTCTCCAACGCTAAATAATAACTTGAAGTACTTTTCCTCATCTACTTTAATGTAATAAACGTTATCGTATACAAGCTTACCTTCATCTAAGTTTAATTTGTAAGATATCCTATATCCTTCCTTATCGTTTATTTTAGTTTTTAATGATTTATATTCTTTCACCTTATTTTGTGGTAATTTATTACCATCACTAATCGTTATATGTTCTAACCCATCCTTTGAATTCATAACTTCAACATATCCTATAATTCCCATGCTCTCGCTTCTAAAAGAGTTATGATAAACAATATAACTACCTGGATAACTCTTTTGATTAGTTGTCCATTCTGCTGGCAAGCTATAAGAATATCCTTCCGTGCCTATACTATACTCTTTTAAGTTTGTTATATTACTATCCATAAGCATGACAAGTTTTAATCTATCATTGAAACCTTTTTGGGCTAAAAAAAGTACCATCATTAAACCTATAAGTATCAAAGTTACCCCGAGCTGCTTCTTATTAATAAATTGATTCACCTTATTCCCTCCTAAATATATACCCTTCATGATAAAATATACTATATGTACTGAACTTTTATGATTATAATATTGTACAACTATGCAAAATATAAAAAGGAGCCGTTCAACACCACCTTAACGTGCACTGATACGACACCTTCATAATGTGTAATTTACGATTAAACAAGTTCATAATCTAACTTAGAACCAAAATTGCTTATCCTGAACTACTTCATTGGTACAACGACCATAGAATTCTTAAAATCATAGAACATAAGCCAATAACCTATATTCGTACCCCTATCTGGATATGGCATCCAAGTTACAAAGCCAGATTTTCCACCATAAGGTTGATTTGATTTATCCTTTGTACCAGCAATTGCATAGACTAAATACTTCATCTTTCCAGCTGCATCACATTTAAAACCTATCATAAAATGTCCATGTTTCTTAATGTATGGATAGTAATTTATCATTGGATAATAAACCACTGTATATTTATTATAATTTGATATGTTACACATTACATCTAAGCTCTCAACTGGAACCTTATACCACTTACAGTATTTTATGTCTTTATGACCTCTTGCCTCTTCAAAATCACCTACTACACTTAGGAAAAACTCTCCTACACTACCCCTTATCGTAAAATTATCTTCCCAATCTGTTTCTTCTCTCTTTGTATCTTCTCTCTTTGTATCTTCTCTCTTTGTATCTTCTATATGTCTTTCGTAATTATCAAATTTACTTTCTTCTTCTAATGCTTTTATATTCTTCGCCTCTTCTTCATAATGATTTTTATAATCTTTTTTATCTTTTAATTCTTCTTCTATTTCACTCTTAACTATCTCCTCATGCTTATAATCATAATTATGTTCATTATAATCTTGATTATTGTCATTATTGCGATGTCGTTCTTCCTGCATATATTCTTCCTGCATATATTCTTCCATTGAATAATCCTCTTTCATATCTTCTTTCATATATTCTTTCATATCTTCTTTAATTTCAAATTCGATCTTTTCTTCTGGACATTTTTCTTTAATATCCTCTTTTTCAACTTTTATTTCTTCTTTTTTAACTTCAATCTTTTCCTGAATCTTTTCTTCAATTACTTTAAATTCTTCTTCTGAACTCGTTTTTACTGTTATCATATTATAGTTCTTCCAATCATCAGAAGGCATTTCTCCATTCATAAATCCCACCATTAAAAAAATGATCTTACCAGCTTTCTCTTTACATAAAGCTGCACCTGATATCTTTTCATAATGAATGCCTGTTCCGCCTATGTTATCTACAGTAAACTCACTAGTTGCTTCTGCCTTACCTTGTTCACTAATATTCACCGGTCCTAATTTAATAAGCTGCTTTTTATCTTTCCTTGAGCATATTAAAACCCTACAGCACTTATCCCCATCTTTTCTAAGATTTTGTGCATAGAAAGATATTTTACATTTGTCATTCTTCGCCTCAATCTTAGCATATCCTGATAGAGGTTTATCTCCTGAAACTGAATATCCTCGCTCATCCTCTTGTAATATTATGAAGCTCCTATATAATTTTCCGTGTGACAACTTAACAGTCCCTCCACATACATTTATTCTTTATATTATATGATAGTTTTAATGTTATATTACAAATTCATTTTTAGTACCTTTTAATTAATACTAATGAAAAATTCACTAATAACAGTTAAATTTATAGAAAAATATAATTCATAAAAGTTTTTAAAAAGTAAAACTGACCAGACATCACGTCTGCTCAGTTTTAGCTAGATTTCACTTTATGAAATGGCAACAAATAAAGGGAACTCAAATTTTTTGAATTCCCTCTAATGTAATCAATTATTTTATTTATGTATTTGATCATAAATGGCATTAGCAAGATTTGCAAATTCTTGAAGACTTAAAGTTTCTCCTCTTCTCTTCTGGTCTATATCACTATTTTCAAAAGCTTTCTCCAAATCCTCCTTTGAAAGGTTGAAACCTTTTGTTGCATTCCAAAGGGTTTTTCTTCTCATGTTAAAGGAGTTTCTTACCACATCAAAGAATAATTTTTTATCTTTTACATCAACTCTAGGTTTTTCAAGTTTATCTAATCTTATTACAATAGAATCAACTTTAGGTCTTGGAATAAAACATGAAGGTGGTACTCTTCTTACAATTCTTGTATCACAATAATATTGAACAAGTATAGATAAAGCACCATATTCCTTACAATTTGGTTCTGAATTTATTCGTTCAGCAACTTCTTTTTGTATCATTATGGTTAAGGACTTAAATTTATATCCTTCATTTAATAGTTTTGCTATTATTGGTGTCGTTACATAGTAAGGAAGATTAGCAACAAGTTTAACACTTTCTTCATCTCCTATGATTTCATTAAAATCAACCTTTAGAGCATCTTTATGTATTAAAGAAAACTTAGGATTATCTCCAAGTTCATTTTCAAGTATAGGTATAAGGTCCGTATCAAGCTCTACTGCAACCACTCTTTTAGCTTTTTTCAAAATTTGAGCAGTTAATGTTCCAACACCAGGACCTATCTCTATAACTAAGTCATCCTCACATACGTCTGCTCCTTCAACTATATCTTCTAAGACAGAACCATCTACTAAAAAGTTTTGTCCTAAACTTTTTGAAAATTTAAAGTTGTATTTTTTTACAAGTTCTTGAGTTTTTATATCTTTTATATCCATTTATTATTCTCCTGTACTAATAATATTTTCTAACTTTTTTATAGCTTCAACAAACTCTTCTTTAGTTATTCCATAATTATTTAATCTAGAAAGAAACTGATTACCATTACCATAGCCTATTCCTAGCTGTTTACCTAAAAGTTGTCTCCTTTCCTTAGCTTTTTGATCACCTATTAGTTTAAAAAACACCATATCTTGAGTAGTGAATTCTTCCCTCTTAACTTTTTCTTCAGCTTTTGCACTTTCAAGAGCCTTAAGAATTATTTCTGGTGATGCATTCTCTACACCAACATCTCCATCTTTAGTGCCATCTTCTCTAGCTATAAAAGCATGCTTTACATCTGGTACCCTTTTAGAAATGATCCTTCTTATCTTTTCTCCTGCAAAATCAGGATCCGTTAGTACTATTACACCTTGTCTCCTTTGTGCTTCCTTTATTCTATCTATTACTTGTTTATTTATTCCAAAACCACCTACTGCTATTACTTCTGCTTCTACTGCTCTTTTAACTGCAGCAATGTCATCCCTACCCTCTACAACGATTACTTCTTTGATCACAAAAAAACTTCCTTTCAAATTAAATAATTCCTATTTAAATTTACCTACTGGGGAGAATTATGTCAACTTATCATAATTATATAAAAAGTATGATCTCAAACTTAACAACTATAAATATCTTTGATACTCAATATAAAGACCCTACTTATTAATATTATTACCAAGCAAAAAAAAAATAGAGATAACAGAACTGTTATCTCCATTTTAGATTATTATTGCCCTGGATAAGCAATAATATAAACATCTACTCTTCTTACACCCCATGAAATTGCTTCACTATTAGAATTCATAAATAAATCTATTTTATTGTTTTTTATTACTCCACCTGTATCATGAGCCATTGCATATCCATACCCTGGAATATACACCTTTGTTCCCAAAGGAATTACCCTAGGATCTACTGCTATGGTACTCAATCCACCTGGCTGTCTCCTCGGAACTACTCCAGTGGCTGTAATTCCATCGCCACTATAAGCTGTAGCAATCATTGATAGTTTCTTCTTGTAACCTATACTTTCACCTCTTGAAAGAGCCACTGTATTCATTGTTCCCTTAGCAACAATCTTAGTTGTTGGTTCTTTAATGACCTTTTCTGAGATTACATTCTTTTCTACTTCCTTGCCATTTTCATATAGAATTTTGTAGGTCACTTCTTTTTCTCCAAGTATACCTTCTTGAATTGTCTTACTAACACTACTGTCTAAATTGTCATCATTTTTAACTATTGTATCAAAATCTAAATCTTGATTTTCTGTTACTACCTTAGTCTCAACTCTTGTAATTTCGACTTTCATTTCTGCTGTCACCTGGGTATCTACTGATGGAGATATCTTATCAACCTCGTCATACTTTATACCTTCAGCAGCTAATAAATCACTTACATTACTTTCTGCAGTCTCTATCTTTAGATTTTTTCCATCTACAACAACCTCAACTTGAACAGGTTTTTTAACCACTATCTTTTCATTGTTATAAACCTTACTGTCCAAATTTGGCTCCACTTTATCCTTTGGGCCTAAAACTATTCCATTATCGTGTAACGCCCCTTTAACAGTCCTCTTAAATGTCATTACTGTCTGTTCTTTTCCGTCTATACTAACTATTACTGTCTTTTTCATGTTGTAAATTGTCAATGACAAGCCTGCAATTATAACAAGCCCCAACACGATTTTTGCCTTAGGACTATTCGAAAAAATCTTTTTTAGGTTACCTTTTATTTTTTCTACCATTTCTTCCCCTCCTTTGGCAAGAGCATATGTTGCATTATAACTAACGAATCGAAATTTGTCAATTTTCCAACTCCTGCTATTACTTTTGACTGTTTAAATGCGCCATTGCATAAAGTTAATTTTAACAAATAAATTGTAGATCTTTATTCAGAGCATTCTACCTAGAACAGCCAGCTACAGGGGGTTTACACATAAATAGCCCAACTATATTTGTCTTTAATATATGTTATTTTCCTTTGTTAATCGTTCCTTTTTTCCATATAAAGTAAAATGTTTAAATCTATTTTATACTATAATTATAATTTTAGCAACCCTTTAATGTTTTTTACCAATTGGTTGTTTATTTCTTCGACTTCCATTCCCCTAATTTCTGCTAACTTTTCCAAAATAAATTTTATATAATCTGATTGATTTCTCTTACCTCTATACGGTGTTGGTGCCATATAAGGACAATCCGTCTCTACAAGCATTCTCTCTAGAGGGATTTCTTTAGCGACCTCCATGATTTTTCTAGAATTCTTAAAGGTTACAACTCCCGTAAAACCTATATAATAACCGAGTCTTATGCAATCTTGAGCAAATTCTACACTTCCAGAAAAACAATGGATTATACCCTTAACAGTCGGAAATTCCCTTAATATTTCTAGAGTATCACCATGAGCTTCTCTATCATGTATTACTACTGGAAGATTGAATTCCTTTGCCAATCTCATTTGTGCTCTAAATGCATTTTTTTGAACTTCTCTAGGAGGATTCTCCTTCCAATAATAATCTAAACCAATTTCACCTATAGCCTTTACTTTAGGATTTTGTGCTAATTCTCTTAATCTATGTAATGTATTCTCATCTACAGTGTCAGCATGTTCTGGATGAATGCCTACTGCAGCATAAAAGATATCATATTCACTTGAGAGCTTTACTGAATTTTCTGCTCCTTCTATAGAAGCGCCACAATTAAGTACTCCTATAACTCCATTATTCTGTATCTGTTCAATTACTCTTTCTCGATCCTCATTAAATGCCTCATCATCATAGTGAGCATGAGTATCAAAAATCTTTAGTTTTTGGTTCATCTTTATAGTCACCTCTGACATCCTTGAATATATAAATTATTACATAATAATTCCAAACTGTCAAATTTAATATTCAGATAATTCCGTTAATTCGTCCGTTATTAACATAAAATTACACATTTCACATACATATATACCACTATTCTTTATGATTTTAAGCACAGCATTCTTAATACATTTAAGATATTTTACAATAACCCTAAAATAAAGCTGACCAGACATCGAGTCTGCTCAGTTTTATCTAGATTTTACTTTATGAAATTGAAATTATAGTAAATATAACTAATCAAAACTATTCTCGGTTATTCTTATAAACTACCTAGAACTGGTGATAAAATTCCTATGATTCCTCCTAGTAGTGCCCCAAGCCATGTAATAGCCTTTAATTCTTTATCTGCAATGTCAAGAATAATCCTTTCCACATAGTCTACCTCAAAGCTATTTATCTGCTCCTCAACTATTCTTGGAATGTTTATTAATTTAATCACATTCACTGCTTCATTTTCTATAAAATTCTTATAAGTATTTTTAACAATGCTAAATATACTTTTAGTAATTGTACCTTTTTCATCATTAACAAACTGATTTATTGATACATCTAATAATTGATCAAAAACATTAGAAACCATTAATGATATATTTTTTTCTACTTCTGTACTTTTTACTACTACAGAAATTGTATCTTTAATGTAATTCTTAATATTCATCTCAAAACCTTCATCAAGTACCTTTAAAAGCTCCTCATATAAATTAAAATTTTCTAAACTTGAAATTATGCAATCAACACTTTTTTTGAAAAACCTGTCACTAATGGTATTACTAACAATTAAATCTCCACAATATTTTGCAATCTGTTCTTTAGAATTTTGAGGAATCTTAGAAAATACATCTTTAAGTTCTTTATTCCCAAATTCAGCTAGTGCCTTTCCAACCACTGAAGCAATAGCAATTTTATTTTCATCTTCTCTTAAGTATCCATCTATTGCAGCTAAAAATTTCTCATAAAGTGAATCTACACTTAAAAACATTGAAACTAGTGGAGTCATTGAGGATAGTATATTTGTACTTATTGATTGTTTTATTTTTTCTGCTACTACATCTTCTCTAAGTATATCAACTATTTTATTTGTTATTGCTTCTCTCTCGTTAAATATGTATACATTTATTGCTCCGAAGGTTTCTTCAGGCACTAAGTCCTTAACAAGCTTAGGACTATCCTCAATCTCTTTTAATCCTTCTAAAATGAAACTAACAACAGCTTCTTTTATATTTTGCTGTTCTCCTAAAAGTTGAAGATTTTTAAAAATCTTTTCTCTCATTTCATCTTTCTTTAAAAATTCTATAAGCTTTTCTGGCTTTTCCTTTAAGCTTATTTTAACCTTTTCTACTATAATTTCTAAAACCTTATTAATAAGCCTATCTTCTTTTAGTTTAGCTATTAGGTAAGATGAAATCTTCATCTCTAATTTCAGTTTAAATTCCTGGAAGTACAATCCAAAATTCTTTTCAAACTTTGTCCTTATACTATCATTTGAACTCGAAAGCTCTTTAATTTTATTATCTATTAATTTCTTAATATGATTTTCAATCTTTTCACTTTCAAGAGCTCTTATTACAGTATCTGTTGATAATAAATGAGTACCTACTGTCTCCCCTACACTCTGAGCTATTCTACTTCTCTCCTTAGGTATCAACCCTGGTGTGAAGGGTACTCTTAAGCCCCAAATTTTCTTTTCAGTATAAGGTCTAAATAACATTTTTATTGCAATCCAGTTAGTTATATACCCTATGATAGCTCCAATGACAATGCCAAATATATACTTCATAGAACCTCTTCCTTTCTATTTATAAAATTAAATTTACACATAAACATAATCCTATTTTATAAAATTAAGGTGTAAAACCACCATCCCTTTAGGGGAGTTTGCTATTGATATTATTTGATATATATAATCTAAAGTTATTATAAAATTCCCCACTTGCAATTTCAATCAATATAATCATAATATTAATTATAATACTTAAAATTTAGTATATAGTAAGCAAGTATAAAATAAACTTAAAGTTTTAGATAAAGGTAACCAACTTCTAAAATACTTGTAAAGTTTGTTTAGAAATAAATTTGCTTACTTAACTCTGAATGGTTGGTGGTAATATGCAAGATATATTAATGATAATTGGGACTCTTAGTAAGTGTAGACTCTTTACCCATTTTACAGAAGAAAACTTAAAATCTATTATAAACAACAAGTGTACTTACTTAAAAAAATATAGCTCTAATGACGTAATTTTTATAGAAGAAGAACCTTGTCAATATTTAAGTGTCATTATTTCAGGAACAGTAGAAATTCAAAAATTTGATTCTAATGGAAATATACTCATAGTATCTACTCTAGAAGAAGGTAATGTTTTCGGTGAAAATCTTCTATTTGGAGATAGACATTTTTATCCTATGTCAGTAGTATGTAAATCCTCATCTTTTGTGCTCCATATTTCAAAAGACTATGTATATACCCTATGTGAGACTGATCATATATTTATGAGACAAATGCTAAGAATTCTTTCAAATAAAGCAATGGTTTTAAGCTCAAAGTTAAAACAAGTTAGTATGAGATCTCTTCGTCAAATGATATGTCACTTTATCACGGCAAAATACAAAGAAACAGGTGAAAATATAATAGATTTAAACATGTCAAAAAAAGAATGGGCAGAAAAACTTGGTGTTCAACGTCCTTCTCTTTCTAGAGAACTTATAAAAATGAAAGATGATGGACTTATAGACTATGACAGAAAAACTATAACTATACTCGATATAGAAGGTATAGAAAGTGAAAATTAAAATTATTAATAGAATCTTCATTTTTTTGACATAAAACTGACATAAAACTAATATATATTAAAGATATAAAGTAGCTAAGCACTTAATTATTTACCCTTTTAATATTATAAAATACCTTGAAAGTAACGGTCCCCCTTATATGTACTTTCAAGGTATTTTGCCTTTTAAAGTTTAATTGAAAACAAAAGTATACCTTCTTTATTCTCTAAAAAAGAATAGAACCCATCCTCTTTCAAGGACGAGTTTTAATTTTAAAAAACGTGTATCGATAAATGAATTATCGTACTATATTTCCTGTTGGCAGCTCACCTGGATTTACTACAAAAAGTTCAGAATCATCATCTGTTGCTGCAGCAAGTATCATTCCTTGAGATAACTCTCCTCTTAATTTTACAGGTTTAAGATTTGCTACAAGCACAACATTTTTTCCTATAAGTTCTTCTGGCTTGTAGTATTTAGCTATACCTGAAATAACCTGTCTCTCTTCTCCACCTAAGTCTACCTTCAGCTTTAAAAGCTTCTTTGCTCCCTTTACAGGTTCACAACTTAGTACCTTAACTACTCTTAAATCTATCTTTTCAAAATCATCTATAGTTATTTCTTCCTTGATAGGTTTAATCTGAGATTTTTGCATTGTCTTTATTTGTGCTTCTCTTAAAGCTTCAAGTTCAGCTAGTTTAGCTTCTACATCTATTCTTGGAAATATAACAGTTCCCTTGTTTACCTTTGTTCCTGCGCTAGTTCCATCAAAAGAAGATAAGCTATTCCAAGCTGTAGTCTCTGTATTTATTTGTTCATTGATTTTCTCACTAGTTGTTGGTAAAAATGCATAAATCATAACAGAAATAAATCTTAAGCTTTCGATTAAATTATAGAGAACTGTTCCAAGTCTTTCTTTATTGCTATCATCCTTAGCAAGTATCCATGGAGTTGTTTCATCAATGTACTTATTTGCTCTTCCTATAAGTTCCCAAATCACCTCAAGAGCTTCAGGAATCTTTAAGGCATTTATAGCATCTTCAACCTTCTTCGGAGCAGTAAGAGCTAGGTTTATAAGTTCATCATCTAAGACATCCTTAGTTATAGGAGCAGGAATTTCCCCCTCAAAGTATTTCTCTATCATTGTAACTGTTCTTGATAAAAGGTTTCCTAAATCATTAGCTAAGTCTGAATTAATCTTCTTTATAAATATTTCATTATTAAATAATCCGTCTGCACCAAATGGTATTTCTCTCAATAGGTAATATCTTACTGCATCAACTCCAAAATTATTCACAAGAGTTACTGGATCCACCACATTTCCCTTTGACTTTGACATCTTTCCGCCGTCAACTAATAACCATCCATGACCAAATACCTGTTTTGGAAGTGGAAGATCTAATGCCATAAGCATAATTGGCCAATAAATTGTATGGAATCTTAAAATATCTTTTCCAATTAAGTGAACATCTGCTGGCCAATACTTCTGATAAAATTCAGTATTTTCACTACCATATCCTAAAGCAGTAATATAATTTGAAAGAGCATCTATCCATACATATATTACATGCTTTTCATCAAAAGTTACAGGAATACCCCAATTAAAGCTGGTTCTTGATACACATAGATCTTGTAATCCTGGTCTTAAGAAATTATTTAACATCTCATTCTTTCTTGACTCAGGTTGAATGAACTCTGGATTATTTTCTATATGTTCTATTAGTTTATCAGCGTACTTGCTCATTTTGAAGAAATATGCTTCTTCCTTTGCTTTTTCAACTGGTCTTCCACAATCCGGGCAATTGCCATCTGCAAGCTGTGTCTCTGTCCAAAAGGATTCACATGGTGTACAGTACCATCCTTCATATGAATCTTTATATATATCTCCTTTATCATATAACTTCTTAAATATATCTTGAACAGCTTTAATATGATAATCATCAGTAGTTCTGATAAACTTATCATAACTAATATTCATCATAGTCCATAATTCCTTAATTCCTGCTACAATGCCATCAACATATTCCTTTGGTGTTACTCCTTTATCTTCGGCTATTCTCTGAATCTTCTGTCCATGTTCATCAGTTCCTGTTAAGAACATAACCTCATATCCTGTTAATCTCTTAAATCTTGCTATCGCATCTGCAGCTACAGTTGTATATGTATTTCCTATATGCAGATTAGCTGATGGATAATAAATTGGTGTTGTAATATAAAAAGTCTTTTTACTCATTCTTATTGCCTCCTTTTTGTAACTACATTTAACTATATTAATATAAATTTGAGCCAGATTTCACTTTGTGAAATGGCAACAAATAAAAACGCCTCTACATAGACATTATTGTCTATGTAGAGGCGTAAAATACGCTGTACCACTCTACTTTATGCTTATCTCACGATAAACATCTCTCTAAGTAACTCCACTAGCAAACTAATAATTAACTAATTCTTTAAGAACTAATTTAACTTATTCACTAAGCTTTTATCACTTTGCAATATAACGGTTGCTCCCGTACTTCCCTAAAAAATTCAGGAAATCTGCTCCAAGGCCATCTTCATAAAGGTACCTGTCACTGGCTTTCACCTAATCCAGTTCTCTTTAGACACTTATCCTTACTACTATTCTTTTCAATGCATTTACCAAATATAATATTAGTTTATGTTATAAATAATGTCAATATTTAATAATAAATTATATTAATAACCTAAACATATAGGATAATACTACAATAAATTTAACTATTTAAGACTCCCCGACCTAATTATTGATACTAAAAGCCAGAGACTAAAGATTCCTGAAACAAAATAACCAGTTATACCTATGACAGGAAGGTCATATATCTTAGGGCTAGTATTAGAGTTAATTATTATAGAAGAACCCATTATCATAGCTGCAACAATAATTCCAAAAACAAGCCTGTTTACCATCTTATTTAGTTGATTCAACGGTTTTCCGATTTCATCCACTTGAAGATTTACCTTAACCCTTCCTTGAATAAGGCTTTCTGAAAGTTCAACTATCTTAGATGGGAGCTTTAATGTATCATCTGCAAAATTATAAAGTGATAGCATGAATTCATCTGAATATAACTTATTTAGAACATAATACTTATTTTTTGACTTTACGAAAGGAATTATCACTTCTAATATCTCCATTTCTGGAGCTATTTCTGCTATTACACCTTCTAGTATAACCATTCCCCTTATAAGAAGCACAAGTTCTTTGGGAAGTTGTATGTTGTTTCTCTTTGCTATCTCAAATATCTCTTTTAACAATACAGACACTTTTATATTTTTTAATGAGGTAGATAGGTAATTTTGAAATAAGTAATCTATATCTTCGTAGAGTATATTTCTATTTACTCTTCCCTTTTTAACACCTACAGACATTATAAAATTAATTATTTTATCTACATCTTTAGTTACAGTCGCAAGCAGTGCTTCATTTAGCCACCTTTGAAGATTTTTAGACAACTTACCTACAAGTCCAAAGTCTATAAAACATATTTTATTATTGTATATAAGGAGATTTCCTGGATGAGGATCCCCATGAAAAAAACCATCATTAAAAATCTGCTTGCAATAAGAAAGGGCAAGCTTCTTTGCCACATCACACCTATCATATCCTTCTCTTTCTATAGAGTGTATATCTGTAATTTTAAAGCCCTTTATGTTTTCCATTGTTATTACTCTTGATGATGAAAATTCATCCACAATGTAAGGAGCATAAGTACACTCTACGCTAGAATTAAGATTTCTAAAACTCTTAACGTTTTCACATTCTCTTTTAAAGTCTAATTCTTTCTCAGTAGCATTCAATATTTCCTGAAGCACATCTAAAGGATCAATAAGCATCTCATTGAATTTTTCTTTTCTAAACCTTACAATTCTCATTAAAATGCTAATATCTAAATGCATTTTCTCATAGATATTGGGTCTCTGAAGCTTAATAACAACCTCTCTCCCATCCTCTAAAATGCCCTCATGAACTTGAGCCACTGAAGCTGATGCAAGAGGTTTCTCTTGAAAATATGTAAAAACCTCATATATGGGTTTATTAAACTCCTGTTCAAAAACATGATTTATAATACTAAAGCTTTCAGAAGGAACGCTATCCTGTAGTTTTGACAATTCTCTCACATATTCTTCAGGCAGGATATCTGTACGAGTACTTAAAATCTGTCCAATTTTAATAAATGTTGGACCTAATTCTTCAAAAGCTTTTCTTAAGTTTGCTGGAGACTTTTTTTCCTCACTTATCTTACTATCAAAAATATATCCAAACCCATAAAAAGCAAAAACCTTTATTATTTTTTTAAATCTTTGAAGTGACTTTTTTCTCATATCTCACCTCTACATAAATACTTCTTTAGTCTACTAATTTTTAAATATAATTAAAGGGGCTGACTGTTAGTCCTCCCCTAGCTTTCTTCTTTTCTATTTAACTTTTCTTCAAGTTCTTCTATCTTTCTCCTTAAAGCTTCTAATTCTAGTCTCGAAGGAATATCACTTTCTTGAACAAAAGCTTTTAAATCATCTTTAGTAATAGGCTTTAGATCATCAAACTTACTCTTTACCTTATTAGTAGTAGATGAAGTCTTTTCTTTAAAATCTCTTTTAAGTTCCTCTGTGAGTTCTTTACCTTCTTCTACAGTTAATTTTCCCTTTTGTACCATTTCACTTATAAGTTCATTTGCCTTTTCATATGTAGCTGCTACTGCACCTACACCAATGAGTAAAGCTTTTTTAAGCTCATTAATCATGTAACCAGCTCCTTAAATGGTATTATATATTTATTATACCACTTTATGGATTTAATTATCACTTTTTTAAAAATAATATTATGTTTTCATTTTAAATTCATAGGCACACTTTTTACAGGTTACTATTACTTTTCCTTTTTTTCTAGGAAGTCGTAACTTTTGTCCACACTGAGAACATTTAACTATTTTAAAATTCTTTTTTTGATTATACCAAACTTCAACTTTGTCCTTATGCTGCTGAATAACTTCTTTTATAGAAGTATTATATCCCCTAGTACCTTGCTGTTTCTTTTCATAGACCTTCGCACCTATCTCCACAGCTTTATTTCTTAGCCATTGCTCGAATCTTAATGCTTCATTACTTCTCTTTAGAATGTCTTTTGAGAAAGCTCTATAAAGCCCTATAATTAATAGTACAAATCCAAGTCCAAAAGTATATTTCCATAGTGAAAAAATAAGTCCTAAAATTACAGTAATTTTTGATAAAAGATCAAACCCATATCTCCCTCTAAAAAATTTCATAACCATCCTCCTAAAACTAATGTCTAATATAGATAAATAACTTCATAACTGAACTTATAATTCAGATATACAAGTTCATAATTTAATTAACAACTTTATGGAAATTATGGAATTACCAGGCTTTTCTCTAAGATTCATTAATGATTGAACTTATATATCCTTAGAAAAAGTATTAATGCCGAGGCTATTTGCTGCCATTTCACGAAGTGAAATCTGGCTCAAATTTAACAGGCTCGATGCCTATTAAATTTTATTTAACATGAATTGTTTACGGTTTAAAGTGATGTATCTTTAGTATAAAACTTTTATCATTAACTTTTTATTTACTTACTATAAAAGCTTCTATATCATTAACAGACTTAATCATATCTTTAGTTAATACTTCACAGCAGTCTTCTGTAATAAGAACATCATCCTCTATTCTTACTCCAATGCCTTCCTCTTCTATATATATTCCTGGCTCTATAGTGAATACCATACCTGGTTTAAGAGTAGTATTTCTATTGCCTACGTCATGTGTATCTAAACCTAAGCTGTGCCCTATACTGTGCCAATAGTAATTCCTAACATCTTTCTTGTCGGTAATGAGACCTAATTTTATACACTCCTCAGCAATAAGATCTGTTGCCATGCTATTTAAATCTATAAAATTAATACCCGGCTTTATTTTACTGATTATTTTTTCATTTACTCTTAAAACTGCTTCATAAACAGCCTTCTGCCTCTCAGTGAATTTTCCACTTGCAGGAAAGGTCCTCGTGATATCAGCATTATAGTAATTTACCTGCACACCTAAATCAAAAAGAAGCAAATCATCCTGCTTAATAATGCTATTATTGTCTACATAATGAAGTATCGTAGCATTTACCCCTGCTGCTGCAATAGTCTTAAAGGCATAATCTTTAACTCCATTCTTTTTACAATAGAAGTCATAATAAGCCTCTAGTTCACATTCTTTAACTCCTATCTTCATATTCTTCATTAGAAATTTAACTGCCTCTATAGTTATTTTTATAGCTTTTCTTATTTCATCTACTTCTTCTGGAACTTTTATCATTCTAAGCTCCACTATATAATTATATACATTCTTAATCCTTGTATATGGATATCTTAAAATAACCTCTGAAGCAAACCTTTGTGATTGAGTCTCTATTTGTTCAAAACTATTTCTTTCTAAATCTAAGTAAACAACATCAATCTTTCCACCTGTAAGCTTTTGATTTAATGCTGCATGAAATTCGTCAAGAAACTTAACCTTATCTATTCCAGAAATCTCTTTAACTTCATCCTCTGTTATAGTTTTACCAACCCATCTTTCCATAACAGGATCTGGTTTTTGTATAAAGATAATTTCTTCAACAGTGTTATCTATTTTAGAAAGCATAACAATATGCTTTTCTTCATCAATGCCAGTAATATAGTAAAAGTTTCTATTGGGTGTAAAAGGATAATTCTCATCAGCACTTTTCTTCGGAGCAGTTCCTGCAAATAAAATTACTACTGAGTTATCCTCTAATTCCATCATAAGCCTTTCTCTATTATTGATAAAAACTTCTTTTTTCATAGATAACTCTCCTTTTTCTAAATATTTACTCTTATATGCATTATAACACAAATTATTCCATAGCAAAGACCTTTACATTTTTCACTATTGGAATACTTGTAATCCTTTCAATTAATTCATTTACCTGTATATTCATACTAGAAACGTCTATAGTAATAGTACAATAACACGTCATATTTATAGGAATATCTTGGTTTATAGTTAGTATATTTCCTTTTGCCTCCGCTACCTCATCAAGTACTCTAGAAAGGGATCCAGCTTCATGACTCACCGACACATACATTGTTAACTTCTTTGAATTTACACCCTCACTCATAGGATATACATAATCCTTATACTTATAATAAGCACTTCTACTTATACCTACCTCTCTAGCCCCTTCAGTAATATCCTTTACTTGACCAGTATAAAGAAGTTCCTTTACCTTTATAACTTTAAGAAATATCTCTGGAAGAACTTTTTCATTTACTATATAGAATCTATCCTCTCTCATATATCTATCACCTCATTTACTATTTTATAATAATAGTAAAACTAGAAAACCTACAAACATATTTATAATAAACTTGTAGTTTCTGCAAAAATTCAACTAACACTAAACTTCTTCTTTTTAGCAATTTGTACTTTTGAAGAAAACAAATCCTTCAATCTGTCCTTCTACTATTATTTTAGTTCTGCAAAATCAACTATTATTTAGGATAATTAATCGATAATAGAGATTATTATTGTACTCTTCCAGGTATTTTCCCTCTAATACGCAATTAATCATTAATCTTTAAAAACCCCTTTTTTTATTTTTTGTATCTGATATAATACATTTAAACATATTTTTGGGGCTATAAAATATGTTTTGTTTTCCACTTCACTCAATTTTAACTTTATAAATATTAAATAGCAATAAGCAAAGATAAATAGGGGCTTTTTTACATAGGAATATTATTGCTAACAATACAACATATATCTCTATTAAACATGCAGTTTAGACGGCATGTTTTTTTTATTTTTAAAATTTGTGATAATATAATATGGAATTAACGGTAATAATTAAACTTGTTTATTATTAATGTATTGTCTTATGTTTTGAAAGGAGAAGCTTATGAAGTTTAATAGAAAAATAGTAAAAGACGTACTAAAGCTTGCCCTTCCTGCTGTGGGTGAAATGACCTTATATATGATGATATGGGTTTTTGATACCATGATGGTTGGTCAATACGGAGGTAATTTGGCTCTAAGTAGTGTAGGATTAAGTTCAGAGATATTATATACTTTTTCTAACATTTTAATATCTTGTGGTATATCTATAGGCATTACTTCACTTGTGGCAAGAAACGTAGGAGCAAAAGAATATGCTATGGCGGAAGAATATGCTACTTTAGGCTTTTTAACTTCTCTATTTATATCTATACTTTTCAGTCTAACCTTCTTCCTACTTTCTACACACCTGTTAACAGCTGTGGGCGCAGAAAAACAAGTTGTAATTCTAGGATCAGTTTATATGAAAATCACTTCCATTGGTATTGGATTTAATATGATAATGAACGCTTTAAATGCAGCTTTAAGAGGATTTGGTAATACTAAAACCCCACTTTTAGCATCAATTATTGTAAACATAGTTAACCTTTCATTAGATTATATTTTAATCTTTGGTAAGCTTGGATTTCCTACATTAGGAACAATGGGAGCAGCGATAGCTACAACAACTGCTCAAATTATAGGATTTTTATTTATTGTATTCTATATGTACAATGTGTCATCAATAAAGGTAAGATTAAAGTATATTAAAGATTTGAATACTTCTATGCTGAAAGGATTATTTGACCTTTCAATACCATCATCATTTCAAGAGGGTGCCTTTAGCATAAGCAGACTATTAAGTAATTTCTTTATTGTATCTTTAGGAAGCATAGCCTTTGCAGCTAATCAAATTACTACGGCTATAGAATCAATATCTTTTATGCCTGGTTGGGGTTTTGCTGTTGCTGCAACAGCACTAGTAGGTCATAAGATTGGTGAAAAAGACTACAAGGGCGCAAAAGAATATGCATATGTATCTATTTTTTTAGCAACCTTAGTGATGACCTTTTGCTCAATGCTATTTTTCTTATTTCCTAGAACACTAATTTCTTTATTTATAAATTCATCAGAACAAGAGGTAATAAGATTAGGAGCTTTATGTCTTATGATAGCTGCTATAGAACAACCTTTTATAGCAATCTCCATGGTAGTGGGCGGAGCACTTAAAGGTAATGGTGACACAAAAAGTCCACTAAAAGTATCTATTTTCACCAGTTGGATTATAAGGGTACCATTAATGTTTGTAATAATATACCTTCTAAAATTATCAGTAATTTATGTCTGGATCATTACTTCAATACAATGGATCATAGACGGAATTCTTATTTTTATTATATTTAGAAGAAAACATAAGAACATTTAAGAAAGACATATCTGTATTTAAAGATTAAAACTCAAGTTAAGTAGGCATCGAGCCCTCTCAGCCTTAGCCAGATTTCACTTTGTGCAATAACAATAATAAAAAAGGCAATCTTTTAAAATTGCCTTTTTTATTAATTATTAATACTATATCCATGAATATCTCTAATCACTTAAGCTTTTAAACATCTTAACTCCTTTAGTTCTAAGCAAATTATACATAACCACATCAAGAGTTATTATTATTACTGCTAGAATTCCAAAGTAAATAATAAAACTTCCTTTTATAAATACCCAGCTAGCTACAGTAACGCCTGTACTAGCACCTCCTAATATTAAACCTATTAAAGTACACTTTAATGGGTTTAAATTCTGCTTTACCGCCTTTTGTTCATCATCCCACACAAGTTTTGGCGATGAAAGATCTATAAGAACTCCTACTACAGCCATAAAGTACAGCTCTAGTATTGCTAAAATTAATATTAACAATATTACCGTAACAGAACCTCCTAGCAAAATCATCACAACAACTGCAATTAAAATTAAAGCTCCGTTGATTATTATAGCACTAAGAATTTTAGCCGTTAGTTGAGTTAAATAGTCTACAGGGAGGAATTTTGATATATATAAATTGTCTCCCTCTCTTGATATGGAGGTTGAAGCCGTTGGATTAGTGGAAGAAATAAATAATACTATACCAAAAGTAGCAGCTATAATTATAGTAAAATTGGAGCTATTTGATAAAAACCTCCTTGCACTAGAAACTGCAGTTTCAAAATTTTCTTCT
Source organism: Clostridium polyendosporum (assembly GCF_018332455.1). Classification (GTDB taxonomy): domain Bacteria; phylum Bacillota; class Clostridia; order Clostridiales; family Clostridiaceae; genus Clostridium_AY; species Clostridium_AY polyendosporum. Next base: position 37,507 of record NZ_BOPZ01000012.1, on the reverse strand, counting down.
GCTAAAATAGGCATTACTAATATTATTGGGATAATAACTATTGTTGATACACAATTTAAAAGATAAGCTGGTGTTCTAACAAGTATAGTTAATTCTTTTACTAGCCATGTCTTTAAAGGAGATTTTTCTATTAGACTTTTCTGAAAAACTTCTTCCTTAAGTTTTTTTCTGCTTCCATAGCTTTCTGAAGCGCCTACTGCTCCTTTAAAATAAAACTTATCTGTAACTAAGGAAAATATTATTACAGCTAAAACATTTATTAATATAAATAATGTGATATTTATTAAAATCTTTGAAGGAGTATCTCCCACTGTTGCATAAGCTCCTACCTTTGCCGTTATAAAGAAGTTTGAGAGCTTATCTATCAATACATTCTTCCCTAAATTGGCTACATCAGCAATGCCTCCTGGCCCATTTGTAGCATTTGCTCCCATTTTAGTTGAAAAGAAATTTACTATTATAGCAATAGCTATAGCTAAAAATCCAGTGAATATCTTAAAAGCATCTTTATGTTTTGATAAATTAGTAAAATTCATTAATATCATAGAAATAAGAGAACAGTATACTGTGGGAAGTATAGGAAGTAATATAAAACAAATTAATGATGTAAGGTAAAAACCGATCTCTGCACCTGTTCTAACTCCATATATAAATATAGTTGGAATTAAGATAAAAGCAGTTACTACATACTGGTATATTACTACTGTTATGAATTTTGCTAGGGTTATTTCCCTCGGCCTAAAAGGTAGCGGCAATACAAAATTTATGTCTTTTGAAAAATAAAATATACTCATCACTGACATTATTCCAAATACAAATGTAATCACAGATGAAATATTATAAGCTAAGCCAATAAGTAGATCCTCTTGATTTATCATTTTTAGCCCTTCAAACACTCCAAATACTGTAATTCCTATACTGAAAAGTATCATGGGCATAGTAACTAGTAAGAGAACTATATTAAATATCTTAGAATTGTTTTGTTTCTTTATTCTCGTTCCTTCTCCAAAACCTGTTTTTAAGAAAACCTTAGTAAGAATCCATACTTTATTCATTTTCTGTTAACTCCAAGAACATCTGCTCTAATGATTCATTAGCCTTAAAATGCTCCTTCATTTCTGCTAACGTTCCGCAGAACAATATTTTGCCTTTATTTATTATAGCTACTCTATCACATACCTTTTCTGCAACATCTAAAACGTGGGTGGAGAAGAAAACAGTTTTTCCTGCATCAGTATGTTCTCTCATCATTTCCTTTAAAATATAGGCCGACTTAGGATCCAATCCAGTTAACGGTTCATCTAGTATCCAAACCTCTGGATCATGGATTAGTGCTCCCATCACCACAATTTTTTGTCTCATACCATGAGAATAAGTTTGAAGTTTATCCCCTAACGCACTTTCCATGTCAAAGCGTTTGCTTAAATCCTCAATCTTCTTCTTTCTTTCATTCTTTGATACTCCATAAACATCTGCCATAAAATTAAGGTATTCTATACCTTTTAGTCTTAAGAACATATCTGGAGTATCTGGTACATAAGCGAACTTTTTCTTTGCTTCTAAGGGATTTTTAGTGATACTTATTCCACTAACCTTTATATCTCCTTTAGTTGGCGCTATTATTCCAGTAATCATCTTAATAGTAGTAGTCTTTCCTGCACCATTTGGTCCTAAAAAACCAAAAACTTCTCCTTTGTTTATAGTTAAGCTAATATCATCAACCGCATTATTGATTTTATTATAACTTTTTGAAACGCTTATTATTTCAATCATACACTTCCCCCCCTATCTATAAATATAGTAGCATACCTTTACTCATTAAATATTACATATTTATTAAATAATTACATTAACAAATCGTATCTATATTATTTAATCATATAGCAATAAAAATAAATAAACCTAAAACTTATTCACTTTTAGCCATATTTTACTTTCTAGATGGCAATAACTCAGTTAAGTAGACATCGAGCCTACTAAAGATACACAACTTCACCCCTAAAAAAATTCATGAAAATAGCCTCGACATCCAATGCTTTTTCATGAATTACAAATTCAGTTATGAAGTTGTGTATATATAGTTTGAGTTAGATTTCATCTTATGAAATGGTAGCAAGTAAAAAGTTACCTACGTAACTCACTTCACAAAAAATATCTCACTATAGTAACTGCCATTATTATAGCTGTAAGATCGGCCATAATTGCAGCCCATAGAGTATGCCTTATTTTCTTAACTCCTACAGCACCATAATATATTGTTATAGTATAAAATATAGTCTCTGTGGTTCCCATTATTACAGAAGCTACCACGCCTATGTAACTATCTGGACCATATTCCTTAAGAATCTCTGTAAAAACTCCTAAAGCTCCACTTCCTGATATAGGTTTAACAAGTATTAAAGGTACTATCTCTCTTGGAAGGCCAATAAGACCTACCACTGGAGCTAAAAAGTTATTTATCATGTCCAACAATCTTGCTTCCTTAAATATTCTAACAGCTATTATCATAGATAAAAGATAGGGAAAAATTTTATAATTAACTTTAAGTCCTTCCTTTGCCCCTTCTACAAACCATTCATAAACCTTTTTACCAGTTACCATACCATAAGCTATTATAATAATAAACATAAGAGGTATAATGCTCTTTAATAGATATATAAACATATTTATCCTCCTTAAAAATACCTCTGAAGGATTTTACAACATATAACTCCCACTAAAGCAGCTACTCCTGTTGCTATAGTAGCTGGAATTATTATAATCCCTGGATTAGAGGATCCTTCAGCAGCTCTTATAGATATTACAGTTGAAGGTACTAGTTGTATACAAGCAGCATTAATTACAAGAAAAAGTGCCATATCATTAGTAGCCATTTCTTTCTTATCATTTAACTTGTCCATCTCTTCCATAGCTTTTATACCAAAGGGTGTTGCCGCATTAGACAACCCGAACATATTAGCTGTAAGATTCATTACTATTGCACCTAAAGCCTTATCATCCCTTGCTGCCCCTTTAAAGAGTATTCTTAAAAAAGGTTTTAAAAGATTGGCTAATTTATCTGTTAAACCACTTTTTTCAGCTACCTTCATTGTTCCACACCAAAAGCACATTACTCCCATTAATCCCAGCATTAAATCAGTGGTTGAGGAAGCTGAGTCTATGATTGCTTTTGAAATCAGCTCTCCATTACCAGTAAATATTCCTATTGCTATACCTAGTAATACCATTGTAAACCATATGTAATTAATCATATCTTCCTCCAAAAACTTATTAAATTCCATATAATATATGCCTTGCATAGATAATTTAGTAGTGATAACATAAAACTATACTTTTAGAAACTAATAATTTAAAACTTATAAAGATATACAGCTTTAATCCTTAAACAATTCATGAAAATAGCCTCGACATGCAACGCTTTTTCATGAATTATCAATTGAATTATAAAGTTGTGTATCTGTGATAGCATACTTAATTCACAAAAATAAAGGAGAGTTTTTAATGGATGAAAAAAATCTAAAGATAGCTCAGCAAGACATTGATGAGGCACTTCAAACTGTTGAAGCAATAGAAAAAAGCTTAGATAATAATGAATTATCTAAGGATAACTTAAAAGAACAATTCTTAGTGCTAACGGAAAAAGTTCAGGAGCTTGAAGATATATTAAAGACTGAAGGAATAATTTAGTATAGTTTTATTTAATATTACTTATTACAAAGACGACTAAAGATACAAGTTGTCTTTTAGTTTATTGCGACTTCACAAAGTGAAATCTAGCTAAAACTGAGCAAGTTCGATACCTGCTCAGTTTTATTTTTATAACCATATGCTCTGATCTTCTGTTATCTTTATCTTAATAGTCTTTTTATTTCTATTAACTTATTTTTAATCATTATCTATCTATACTAAAATTAAATCAAAAAAAATACTAAGAAAATACCACTATGGGAAATACTAATAAAGGTGATTTAGATGAAAAAAAAACACATACCACTTCCCATTATTTATAATATAATAGCTGCTATAGCCTTTTTCTCACACTATGTAATATATTTTAAGTATTTAAAAGTAATACCCACTGTTCAAGCCATTGAACAAACAACTAATATATCTAAAAAGCAACTAAAGGAGTATATTACCCTTAGCCCTTCTTCATTAACTGTACCTATCAATAAATCTAAGCAGGCACCGAGCCTACTGAGATTGAGTCAGATTTCACTTCGTGAAATGACAGCAAGCCAAGTTTTATCAAAAACTTTTTATGAACCTACTTTACAAGGAAACATGAGAAATGGAGGGTTTATCACTTATAATGAACCGTATATATATTTTTCTACAATAATAGCTCTTGAAAAACAAATTTATAGAGTAATGTCCGATGGTTCAACTATGATGAAGAAACTTAATATTCCTGCAGGAAAAATGATGTGCATAATAAATAATACTCTTTACTATATAACCTTAAACGAAACTCTCACAAAAACTTCTTTAACTGGAGAAGACACCATAAACATTGACGATACATGTATCTCATATTATATTTATAAAGATATAATTTATTACTTAAAACCTGAAAAAAAATGTGTTTTTAGAATCCACATTAATGGTCAAAAACTTGATCCAATTCAATTGAAAGAAGATATACTTTATGTATCTAACTTAGTAGTGATTAATGATAAAATATATCTTCAAACTATCACACAGATGAATTTTAAAAACACTGAGAATAATACGAACAACTGGTCTTCTTTCCTTTATTCAATGAATTTAGACGGTACGAGATTGACCAAGGTGTTAAATGATACTATATTAAATTTTATTGTAGATAATGATTATATTTATTATAGCCGTTCACATATCACCAAGGGGGATACTTCTAGTAATAATAAAGTCTATTTGATTCAATATAACATAAAAACTTGCAATAAAAAAACTCTATTCTCATACGCTTCTACAAATACAAATTGTATACCATTTAATTTGGATAAAAACCATATTTACTTTATCGCAAACGATGTTAGAAATTATGAAAATAATGACTTTTTCTTAAAGAAGTATAATTTAAACACTAAAACTATATCTAATGTTTCAAAGGATAACCTTTATCCTGGACAAATATTTTTAGTAAAAGATAGAATTTTTTTATTCCCAATTTATATAACAGATAAAAACAGCTATATTTTTTATACAATTAAAACTGATGGTAGTGAAGGTAGATTTATAAGATAAAACTTAACTATTCTAAAGAAAGTAAAAAAGCATGCTATACAGCATGCTTTTTTTACCTAGAACTTTCTCGCTCTATTAAATTATGTTGAAGAACAACATGCCCTTCATCTAATGGTTTTTGATTTATAATTTTTATGAGCATTCTCATTGCTATTGAACCCATGTCATACATAGGCTGAGCTATTGTTGTTAACTTTGGATAGAATATATCTGCTGCATAAATATTACTGAAACCAATAACACTTACTTCTTCAGGTACCTTTATCCCATTTTCTCTTAAAGTATTTATAGCTCCCATAGCAATTTCATCAGAAGCACAAATTATGGCATCTGGTTTTCCGCCCTTTTCAAGGATTGACATAACACCTTCATGCCCTGTCTTAACTCTTAAAGTATCACAAAATACATAATTCTCATCAACTTCAATTCCTCTTTCTTGAAGCGCCTTTTCATATCCAAGGTATCTAGCACTCCAAGCAGTATTAACATCTCTTCTCTTTCCTATGTAGGCCACTTTATTGGCCCCTTTATCCAAAATATAGTTTGTAGCATCGTAAATTGCTTGAACATTATCTACAGTTACACTTGGTAATGAACCTTCTTTATCCTTAGTTTCAACAAGTACAGTCTTAAGGTCAAGCTCATTAATAAGATCAAGAATTTCATCATCAAGAGAACTACTCATATAAAGAACTCCATCAACCATCTTTTCTTTAAGAACCTTAAGATACTCCTTTTCCTTTTCCACATCAACATCAGAGTTACATAAAATTACATTATAGTCATAAATATTAGAAACATCCTCTGCTCCTCTAACTACTTCCGGATAAAATTGACTAGAAATATCCGGAATGAGAATTCCTATGGTTTTTGTTCTCTGAGTTTTTAAACTTCGTGCAACTATGTTAGGTCTGTATCCAAGCTTTTTTATTGCATCTAATACTTTTTTCTTAGTTTCTTCATTTACAACATCAATATCATTTAATACTCTAGAAACAGTAGCAATTGAAACTCCAGCTTCTTTAGCGACATCTTTAATTGAAACAGACATTCACCCATCAACTCCTATAATTGGTTTCAATAAGAAATATTATAATATCTAAAGAATTGTATTACAAGGAAATAAACGGTATTATGTCGATTTATTTATATTTTGCGTAAAAAAGTGATAAAATACACCTCATTTAAACGTTTCCTATATTTATTTGCAGAACGTCCTTAACGAAATCCATTATGTAAAATATGATATAATTGTAATATAATGTTAATATAGTTCTGTATTTAACAAAATGTAATTTATAAAATATTTTGGGAGGGAATAATAATGAATCAAATTACTATTGCCGAAGCCAAAAAACTTATAAACGATAATGAAAACGTTTTAGTGTTGGATGTTAGAACTCAAGAAGAATATACTGTTGGGCACATACTTGAATCAATACCAATACCAGCAAATGAACTTCCTCTTAGAATACACGAAATAGAAGAGTATTATGATAAACCAGTTATAGTGCACTGTCAAAGTGGGAGAAGAAGTCCAGCAGTAGTCCTGTTTCTTGAAAATAATGGATTTAAAGAAATATATCATATGTATGAGGGCTATAAAAAGTGGAGATAGTAATATCTTTTAAATATACTAGTAATAATTACAAGCTCAGGATTTAAATAATATTAAATACTTATAAAAATAAATAGTACTCGCATCTATTAACTTTTATTCAGATTTTACTTTGTGAAATTCCAACAAATAAAGTCGTACAAAATTCATATATGACTTTATTCTGGGGTTATAATAGTAGTTAAAAGGTCTTACTCCTTTAAGTTTAGGAGCAAGACCTTTTGTAAGTTATTATTAAAGCTTTTCTACAGCCATATCGAATTTTTCTCCGTTGATGTTGCATTCAGTGTATTGTACTTCACCATTATATACTATATCAACAGTTAAAGTTTCTCTCTTTATATTTTCAGCAAACTTCTTTACAACCTCTAAAAGCATATCATTATGTGCTACATAAAGGCTGATCTTATCTGATACTTGGAAGCCGCTTTCCTTTCTCATATTTTGAATCTTAGAGATTATTTCTCTTAGGTGTCCTTCTTCTTTTAACTTTTCAGTGATTGTTGTATCAAGAACAACCCCTATTGCACCTTCTCCAGCAAAAGCAAAGCCTTCTAATCCTTGCATTGTTACAAGAAGATTTTCGTTATTAAGAACTATTTCAGTACCATTTACAATTATGGTTTCACTTCCGCCATTTTGAACCTTTTGAGCAAGCTCCATTTGGTTTCTAGCTGCTATTTCTTTTCTTATTCCTGGTATAAGCTTACCATACGCCTTTCCTAATACAGGTAAGTTTGGTTTGATTTCAAAGTTAACGTACTTAGAAAGATCAGCACCAAATTCAACTTCTTTAATGTTAAGCTCATCCTTTATTATATCTCCATAGTACTCTGGAAGTGACTTAGTTGAAACTAACATTTTTGAAAGTGGCTGTCTATTCTTTATATTAGCTCCATTTCTCGCACTTCTTCCAAGTTTAACTATTGAGTATGCAAGTTCCATTTCTTCTTCAAGCTTCTTATCAACTAATTCAGAATTAAATTCTGGCCATCTGCATAGGTGAAGACTTTCTGGAGCATTCTTATCAAGATTAACCACAAGATTTTGATAAATCTCTTCTGTCATAAATGGAACAAATGGTGCTGCTACCTTAACAAGAGTTGCTAGCACTCTGTATAGAGTTACATAAGCTCCTATCTTATCATCTGTTAACTCCTCGCTCCAGTATCTAGCTCTATTTCTTCTTACATACCAATTTGATAACTCATCAGTAAATTCTTCTACTGCAAGTGCTGCTTGAGTTATTCTATAGCCATCTAAGTGGTTTGCAACATCTTGAACTAACGTGTTAAGTCTTGACATTATCCACTTATCCATTACGTTATCTGAAACAAAATTAACATACTTAGTTGCATCAAACTTATCAATATTAGCATATAGCACATAGAATGAATATACATTCCATAATGTGCTTAAAAATTTCCTTTGAGCTTCTGCTACATCATCTATTGAAAATCTTGTTGGAAGCCATGGTGCACTAGCAGTATAGAAGTGCCATCTTGTAGCATCAGCTCCTTGAGCCTCTAATACATCAAACGGATCGACAACATTTCCTTTATGCTTTGACATCTTTATTCCATGCTTATCCAACACATGTCCAAGCACTATACAGTTTTCAAAGGAATTTATATCAAATATAGCAGTAGATATTGCAAGTAATGTATAGAACCATCCTCTTGTTTGATCAACAGCTTCTGAAATAAACTGTGCTGGGAAATTAGCTTCAAATATTTCCTTATTTTCAAAAGGATAGTGTAATTGAGCAAACGGCATTGAACCTGAGTCGAACCAGCAGTCTATAACCTCATTAGTTCTTGTCATTTCTCCACCACAATGATCACACTTAAGCTTAACTTGATCTATATATGGTTTATGAAACTCTACTCCCTTTGGAGTATTTATACCTTTCTTCTCAAGGTCTTCTCTACTTCCAACACACTCTCTATGACCACATTCACATTCCCAAATTGGAAGTGGTGTACCCCAGTATCTATCTCTTGAAATACCCCAATCTATAACATTCTCAAGGAACTTACCAAATCTTCCTGTTCTTACGTTATCTGGGTACCAGTTTATCTTGTTATTATTTTCAAGAAGCTTATCTCTTAAAGATGTCATTTTTACAAACCAACTATCCTTTGGATAGTATAAAAGTGGAGTATCACATCTCCAGCAGTGTGGGTATGAATGCAGATGTTTTTCTGATTTATGAAGCATATTATTTTCCTTCATGTAATCAAGAATCTTAGCGTCTGCTTTCTTAACAAACATTCCCTTCCATGGTTCTACTTCATCTGCAAAGTTACCTTCTGAATTAACTAGATTAATAAGTGGTAGATCATTTTTCTTACCAACAAGATTATCCTCTTCTCCATATGCAGGAGCTATATGAACTATTCCTGTACCGTCTGAAAGGGTTACAAAATCACCATGTACAACAAAGAATGCCTTCTTTTCTGGTGTATGGAACTTAAATAATTGCTCATATTGAATTCCTAAAAGTTCTGCTCCTTTAAATTGTTTTACTATTTCATACTCCTCACCTATAACTCTGTCTAATAGTTCTTTAGCAAGGATTAAGTGCTCTTGGTTGTGTAGAACTTCAACGTAGTCATATTCTTTGTTAACTGCTAAGGCAACATTTGAAGGTAGTGTCCACGGAGTTGTTGTCCAAGCAAGTATATACTTGTTTTCTTCTCCCTTAACCTTAAACTTAACAAAAGCAGTTGCATCCTTAACATCTTTATAACCTTGAGCAACTTCATGAGATGAAAGTGCAGTACCACATCTTGGGCAGTACGGAACTATTTTATGACCCTTATATAAAAGTCCTTTATCCCACATTTGTCTTAATGCCCACCAAACTGACTCAATGTAATTATCATGATAAGTAACATAAGGATTATCCATGTCAACCCAGAAACCTATCTTCTCTGTCATCTGTTCCCACATATTTACGTAAGTAAATACGCTTTCCTTACATTCCTTAACGAATTTTTCAACACCAAACTCTTCAATTTGTGGTTTACCTGATATACCAAGCTTCTTTTCTATTTCAAGTTCTACTGGAAGACCATGAGTATCCCATCCGGCCTTTCTTAGAACTCTATATCCCTTCATTACCTTGTATCTTGGAATAATATCCTTCATAACTCTTGTTAATATATGTCCTACGTGTGGCTTTCCATTTGCTGTTGGAGGACCATCGTAAAATGTGAAATATTCGCCACCTTTATTTAAATCAAAGTTCTTCTTAATAACATCCTTCTCTTTCCAAAGCTGTGCGATTTCTTTTTCCATGTCCACAACGCTTCTTGAAGGATCAACCTTTTTGTACATATTCCCATCTCCTTTCATCTGCGCACTCTATAAATATTATTATTTACAAAAATTTTCATATCTAGTCTTTTCTCTTCTGTCTTTTTAATATAGTTTCTACAAAACAAAAAAACCCCATCCTAAAGGACGAAGTTGGATTCGCTATACCACCTAAGGTTGCACACTGCCCCTATGTATGAAATTATAAAACTTCCATTAAGAAGTCCTAATTTCTGACAGTTAATCTCGAGTACAATCATACTCTATCCTTTAACGCAGGCTAACGAGATAGCTTAATCAGAATATTCCTTTCAGCTTCCAACTCCTAGGTGATTTTCCTTAAGTCTTTCCGTGACTTCTCACCAACCAGCCACTCTCTGAAGGTAGAAACTTAAGTACTTGCCCTAATCATAGTTTTTCATTCAAAAAGATTATAAACTACCTTTAAGTAGTTGTCAATAATCTAAAATATATATATTAACTAAAGATTAAGTTTTTGTAAAGTTATTATAAACAACAGGATAATATCCCTTGTTTGTTGAATAATTTCAATAATAAAATATATCCTAAATTATTATAATAACATAATTAAAATATCTTAATGAAAGAGGGTATGTATTGTGTATGCCAACATTGTAACTTTCTCGGTAATTGCAATTTTCATTTTAAACGCTGTTTTTGACTTTTATAATTATCTTAAATTTCAATCCAATTATTCTAAGGAAGAATATAAAGTCATACAACCGCCAACTTTCTTTTTAGCATTTCATTATGCATCATCAATAATACTATTCATAATTTTTCTTACGGCGTCCTATTATTCAGATAAAAACTTCAATCTATTTAATATTATTGAAGTCTTTATAATATGTCTATGCTACTTATTAACTTTTATTATAAACTCAAAACTTTACTTAACTAAAGATGGCGTTATGGTTAATGGTGGTATTCATAAAAATAAAGGATTTAAACTTCCTTGGAACAAAATTTCTAGCTGGGAATTCAAAAGTTCTAAAGGACTTTTTATACTGAAGTATCAAAATAGGCTTGGTAAGTCAAAAAGCTTTGACTTTAGAGTGCGAGATGAATTAAGAGATGATATACTTTCTTTTATAAATAAATATATTTCTCATAAAAAGGTCTAACTTATATACACATTTAAGCTAAATATAAAATTTAAAACAATTGAGATTATTTAACATATATTATTATTTAATATTGACTTTTGCCACTTTGTATATTTTAATTAAATCATTCAATACTTTTCTAAATAATCAAATTATATTAAATAAGGAGCATAAAAGTATGCAAGATAAATTAGATGAGCAAATTCTTGATAAGATTACAAAAGTCTGCTTATGCAAAGCCATTCCACGCTCCAAAATAAAAGATGCAATAAGAAATGGTGCGCTTACTCCTGAAGAAGTTACAAAGGTTACAGGAGCACGTACAGGCGGGTGTAATGGTAGAAGGTGTACTCCTAAAATACAAGAGTTGATAGATAATTATCTAAATAATGGATGGTCCTAATTCACCAAAGAGAGTGTAGAATGCTAGACAATTAAATGGCAACTGACTTAGCAGTTGCCATCCTTTATATAAAATAACAAATTGTATTATAAAATTTTCTTTAATCTTTTCTTAGCCATCCAGCTATACTTTTTCCCTCACCTATAAATGGCTTATCATCCTTATACGTTATTCTCAGTTTATCTCTAGTTTTTCCATAAACATTCTGTTGAACTATCTCAACATACTCTTCTTTAACCTTACTAATAATAGCTAAATGGCCATATTCTCCATTAGTAAATACTACTATATCATCAACCTTAGGCTTATCACCATCTCCATTTTTAAACTGAATAAGTCCTCTTTTAGCATTTAATTCACCATTTTTTACATTAGTGTCAAAATACTCATTTGCATTTCCACCTCCTAATATAGAGAAATGTAATGCATCATGATAATATCTATTTATAAATTCTACACATTGCCACTTATAACCATAAATATAGCCATCCTGGCTTTTATTTATTTCAAAAACTTTTTTACTATCCTCTCCATTATTATATATCTCAACGTTCTTATAAACATCTACTACCTTTCCTATTTCATCACTATACTTATATGATATAGCTGTTATAAAAGATATTATTGTTCCAAAAACAATAGTTAAAAATATAGCAATAAATATATAAAAAATTAATCTTAAGCTATTATTTCTAACTTTCATATATCCTCTCTTAAACATTCCTATAACATTCCAAATTATTAGATTAAATAAAATATATCTACAGTAAAAACTACCATTCAAACTTTAAAAGTTCATCTTTTAATCCCCAACAAAGACAGTGTCTAGGATAACCTCTTTTTGTGAGATCACCAACATAAAATATCTCTTTTGAAATATCATTTATATGCTTATGCTTTCTTATAAGTTTTAAAATATGCTCAACTCTTGCATTATATATTTTTTGAATATCTAGTATCGCTTCACCCCAACCAAGAATTATATAATCTGCCTCCAAAAGTGCTGATATAATTATGTCATCATTTTTAATAACTCTATTTTCCAATACAAAACTATCATCATTTCCCGTAATAAAGGTTTCTCCTTTATTAAAAAAAGCTTCAGTTACATTCTGTCTATCATACTCTATAGGTACAAACAAATTGACTAATGTAATCTTTAATATAGGTCCTAAATCCTCTTTTTTAGAATTAATATACTTTAAAATTCTTTGTACCATCTTATTACATTGGTTATTATCACAAGGTTTTGGAGCTCTACCTATGACAAGTACATTTTTCTTTCCTCTTCTGTTCATGTGGAAAGAAAGTTTATAGCATCTATCACCCTCATAATCCTCAATTCTTTCAATTGAATTCTTGCAAATAAACCTAGGATATTTTCCACTTAGCATACTTTTTATTCCCTTCTAAAATGTTTTCATAAAATCTTATTAATAATTATTTAATAAAAATCGAATATATTCGCAAATTGCGAAATTAATTATCTTTAGATGAAAGCAGACTACTTATTTTTGTAAGATTATTTAAAAAAAATAGGAGGTCATATGACCTCCCAAGCTTATATATTTATAGCTTTCCTAATAATTCTTTTATTATATCTACTTGTCGCACTGTAAGTCCTACAGCATCACCTATACTTCTTGAATCACTACCATCATGCATCAAATCTTTTACCATTTGAAGTTTATCAGGATCCATTATAAAACCTTCTACAGCATCAGAATCTTTATCAGATATGCTCTTTAAACTATTTTTAAGTTTATCATCAAGGTTCAATTCTTTTATTCTATCCCATGCCATAATAAAAACCTCCCAAAATAAGTTCTGTAATTAGTATCTCTTAGGAAGATTATTTTTATGTTAATTATTTTCTCATACGATAGATAAACTAGTGTATTTTTAGACTAATTTATGAAATCATCTTCTTAAAATTCTTCTCTTTCTTCTACATACAGGCTTGTTTATAATTTCTGAATAAATTATAGCCTGTTTAAGTTTAGTGGAATTTATTTCTTCCACAATGCTTTCTATAGCTCCCGTTTCTTCATATTGATTACTATTGGTTTTTACATCTTCAACATTATTATCCAAAATCTTAGAATTTTGTTCTTGTAATTCATCTTGTTCTTCACTATCCTCAAAACTTTGCTGCTTAAATTCATTTAATTCTTTTTTAATATCAGAACCTAACTGCTTAAATTCCTTTATACTCTCATTAATAAAATTAAAAATACTTTCACCCATATTCATCACACCAAAACCCTATTTCTTATCGTCAACTATTGTTTTCTTTTTCTGCCCAGACTCTGAAATAGAGGATCTCATTTTTGTATCAGCAATAATATTTTGCATATCATAATAATCCATTATTCCAAGTTTCCCATCTCTTAATGCCTGCGCCATAGCTCTTGGCACTTCAGCTTCTGCTTCCACAACTGCGGCTCTCATCTCCTGTTCTCTTGCAACAGCCATAGCTCTTCTCTCTTCTGCTTTTGCCTGAGCAATATTCTTATCTGCTTCAGCTTGAAGGGTTTGGAGGTGAGCACCTATATTTCTTCCTACATCAACATCTGCAATATCTATTGAAAGAATCTCAAATGCAGATCCTGCATCTAACCCTTTATTCAATACTGTTTGAGAAATAGCATCAGGATTCTCTAATACTTCCTTATGGCTAGTCGAAGAACCAACAGTAGTAACTATCCCCTCACCAACTCTGGCCAATATAGTAGCTTCTCCCGCTCCACCTACTAATCTCTCAAGATTAGTTCTTACTGTTACTCTTGCCTTTACTAAAAGTTCTATACCATCTTTAGCCACAGCTGAAACATTTGGAGTTTCTATAACCTTTGGATTAACGCTCATCTTAACAGCTTCAAAAACATCTCTTCCTGCAAGGTCTATCGCAGCAGCCTTTTCAAACTGTAAATCAATATCTGCTCTGTGCGCGGCTATCAAAGCATCAACAACCTTATCTACATTACCTCCAGCAAGGTAGTGAGCTTCAAGCTGATTTACACTTAAATTCATCCCTGCTTTTGTTGACTTTATAAGTGGAAGTACGATTCTACTAGGTATAACTCTTCTAAGTCTCATACCTATAAGATTGAAAATGCTAACCCTTACATTAGCAGCTAGTGATGAAACCCAAAGTCCTAGCGGTACAAAAGTAAAAAATGTACTTAACAAAAAGAACATAATTAATACTGTAATAATCATTTTAACAAATGTGTTCATCAATATCCCCCCCTATTTAATTCTTTTTACACAAAGTTTTGATCCTTGAACTTTAAAAATTCTAACAGCTGTACCCTTTGAAATGTATTCACCGTCAGCAACAACATCGAACTTTACTCCATCAAAATCTGCTGATCCTGATGGTCTTAAATCTGTTATAGCCACACCACTTTTGCCCAATAAATACTCTAAGTTTGAATAGCTTATATAACCTTTTTCCTTCCTTTGCTCTTCTGTAAGTATGAGCGGATTAAATAGCTTACCTTTTGTGAATGATCTTAAAACCACAGCTAGCATTATTCCCAACACAGCAAGTATGCTAAGAATCATGATTAAAGCTTCTAAAAAAGATGTAGATGTTATAAACACAGCAGCAATAAGACATATAGCTCCAATAATTCCTGGTAGTCCAAACCCTGGAACTATCATCTCTATAATTACCAATGCAAATCCTACGATCAATAAGATTACAGTTAATATAGAAAATGCTGAAAATAAAGCTGTTCCCAACGCACCTCCTCCTTTCCATCTTACTTAGTTTTATATTACTCATAACACTAAAGTTTTGTAACTCGCCCATTGTCCATTAATTTCCAATGACCTTAAATATATGATACCACAAAATAGGATGCTTGTTTACTCTAGTAAAAATTGTTCCATATGTTATAATCTTATAAGAATTTGTACGAAGGAGTGAAAATATGGCTAGTAAATTTTATTTACACAAAGGATTAAGTAAAAAAGTTGAGCAAGGACGCCCTTGGATATATATTGATGAAATAAATGAATATGATGGTGATTATGAAAATGGAGATATCGTAGAGGTATATAATCCTAAAGGTTACTTTATTGGTAAAGGCTATATAAATGATAGAAGTAAAATAACTATTAGAATAATGACAAGAAATGAAAATGAAGAAATAAATGAGGACTTTTTTAGAAGAAGATTTAGGGCAGCATGGGAATATAGAAAAAAAGTTATAGATACCTCTAGTTGTAGATTCATCTTTGGTGAAGCAGATTTTCTTCCTGGCCTTACAGTTGATAAATTTGAAGATTATTATGTAATTCAGATTTCTACTCTTGGTATGGACAAATATAGGGATATAATAGTTAAGATATTAACTGAAGAATATAGTGCAAAGGGTATTTATGAAAGAAGTGATATTTCCACAAGAGAGATAGAAGGCTTAGAGCAAAAAAAGGGATTCCTTACTGATCCTTTTGATACCATGATTGAAATTATAGAAAACGGAGTTAAGTACCATGTTGACCTTGAAAATGGTCAAAAAACTGGTTTCTTCTTAGACCAAAAAGAAAATAGAAAAGCAATCCATAGGATTTGTAAGGATATGGATGTCCTTGATTGCTTTACTCATACCGGTTCCTTTGCTTTAAATGCTGGTATTGCTGGAGCTAAGTCTGTATTAGGCATAGATATCTCTCAGCATGCTGTGGACTTTGCTACAAGAAATTCAGAACTTAATAAGCTTTCTGATAGAGTTAAATTTGAATGTCATAATGCCTTTGATGTGCTTCCACAATGGTCAAGAGAGGGAAGAAAGTTTGATGTTGTTATCCTTGATCCTCCAGCCTTTACAAAATCCAAAAACACAATTTTAGGAGCAAAAAGAGGATATAAAGAAATTAACCTAAGAGGATTAAAGATGGTTAGAGAAGGTGGCTACCTTGTTACATGCTCCTGTTCACACTATATGAGTGAAGAGTTGCTTGCTAAAACAATAGCTGAAGCGGCACAGGATGCTAAAAGGCAGATACGACAAGTAGAATTTAGAACCCAATCTGCAGATCATCCTATTTTATGGAATTCAGATGAATCATATTACTTAAAATTTTATGTTTTCCAAGTTATTTGATAATGGTATCACCAGGAGGATGTTATGAATATAAATAGTATTGATGTAGCTAAAGCTTCAATAAAAATGTCCACTTCTTCAAGAGAAGAAGAAATGATACTAATACAGGAGTTGAAGAAACAAGGAATTTCTGCTGTAGCTGTAGATATAGGTGGAAACCTTATTGCTTCTATCCCTAAGATTATAGAAAGAGCATTAGTCGCTTCAAAAAGAAGTGGCTTAATATTAGATTATCATGTTCACGATGGTGCTGTAGCTGGAGCAACGCGAGATGCAATAATGCAGGTTTCACTAAAGGCAAATGGATTAAATGTTGGTGGAAAGATTGGTATTGCTAGAGCTGGTGAACATCTAAGCGTATGCATATTTATGAGTATAGGATTACTTCATCTTAACGAAGTAGTTATAGGCTTAGGTCATAGATCATTACCAGATAATACATAAAGTTTGTTATTGACTTAACATTTGGAGTATTTTAGAATAACTAATGTAGTATATGTAGTTTTTTAACATATTGTTTTCGTAGTATGATTTTTGTAGGATAGTAGATTAACCAGCATTTTAACATGAAAAAAGTAGCACAGTGGAATGGTAGGAGATATTAAGCAGAAGGGGATTTTTATGCCCTCTTAATAGTATTTATTTTTGTTAATTTAGCCTCTCCTATTTACGGAGAGGCTTTTATTATTTTATTTATTTAGGAGGATGGTAGTATGGTATCAAGAAAAAGACTTTTAGCACTAATTTCCACAGTTGTACTTTCAACAATCTTATTTATGTCATGTTCAGAAAGTACCAAATCAACAAACAAATCTAATAAGATAAAAATCGGAGTTACTCAGATTGCAGAACACCCTGCTTTAGATGCTTCTCGTAAGGGTTTTGTAGATGCTCTTGCATCAAAGGGTTTTAACGACGGAAAAAACCTTGAAATAGATTATCAAAATGCTCAAGGTGAAATTGCAACTGCTCAAACAATTGCACAAAACTTCGTTTCTCAAAAGAAAGATATGATTTTTGCAATTGCAACCCCATCAGCACAGGCTGCTTTTAATTCTACAAAGAATATTCCAATTTTAATCACCGCAGTTACAGACCCGTTAAAAGCAGGATTAGTTAAAGATTTAAGTAAAACAGAAACTAATATAGCAGGAACTAGCGATGCTGCACCAATTGAAAAACAACTTAATCTATTAAAGACTCTTGTACCTAACGCAAAGAATGTTGGAGTATTATACAATACCAGTGAGGCAAACTCCGAGATACAAGTAGCTCAGGTTAAAGAGATTGGTAAGAAGCTTGGTCTAGAGATTGTTATAGCAGGAGTTACTAACGTAAATGAAATCCCTCAAGCCTTCAGCTCTATATCAGGAAAGATTGATGCTATGTATACAATTACTGATAATACAATAGTTTCAGGTATGCCAATATTAGCTACAAAAGCTATAGAGAAAAAAATTCCTATTATAGGTGCTGAAGAAGGACAGATTAATGGTGGCGGATTAGCAACTGAAGGAATAGATTATTACAAGCTTGGATTCCAGACTGGACTTATGGCAGTAGATGTGCTTAACGGTAAAAATATAAAGGATATGCCTATAGAAACTCTTAAAGAAACTCAATTAGTTATAAATGAAGATACAGCTAAAAAGCTTAATATAGCTATACCAGATGAATTAAAATCAAAGGCAAAAATAGTAAAAGGAGGCAACTAATAATGGATTTCCTTATTAACACTCTTGAGCAAGGCTTTATATTTGGAATAATGGCTCTTGGAGTATTCATTACCTACAGCATTTTAGACTTTCCTGACCTCTCAGTAGATGGAACCTTTGCCTTAGGAGCTGCTGTTTCTGCTTCCTTTCTTACAAAAGGGATTAATCCTTGGATAGTTTGCCTTATTGCTCTGCTCTATGGTTTAATAGGAGGACTTGTAACAGGTATCATACATGTTAAGCTAAAAATTACTAATCTTCTTTCAGGTATTCTAGTGATGATATCACTTTATTCTGTTAACTTAAGGATAATGGGAAAAGCAAATGTGCCACTATTTAATAATAAGACTATTTTTTCGTATGATCTTTCACCTATTTTAGTAATCTCAATACTTGTAATATCAGTTAAGCTTCTTATGGACTTATTCTTCAAGACAAAGCTTGGATATATGTTAAAAGCTACAGGAGATAATAACCAGTTAGTAACTTCATTAGGAGTAAGCATTGGATGGTGCAAAATTCTTGGTCTTATGCTTTCAAACGGATTGGTAGCATTAGCAGGATCAATAATGGCACAATATCAGAGATTCTCCGATATAACCATGGGTAACGGAACTATAGTTATGGGACTCGCAGCTATCATTTTAGGTCAATCCATATTTAAGAAGCTTACCTTCGCAGCTTCTACTACTGTGGTTATCATAGGTGCAATACTTTATAAGGGAAGTATAGCCTTAGCTCTTAGAATGGGGTTCCCTCCAACAGATTTAAAACTAATAACGGCACTTATAGTTTTAGCTGCTATTGTAACAAACAATAAAAATTTTAGTAAAAGCATAAAAATGCTATTTTCAAAGGGGGGTAATGAAGTTGCTTAAGCTTGAGAACATTAATAAAATTTTTAATGAAGGAACAGTAAATGAACAAAGAATTTTTGAAGGTCTTGACTTCTCTGTTAAATCGGGTGATTTTATAACTATACTCGGTAGCAATGGTGCAGGAAAATCAACCTTGCTTAACCTTATAGCTGGTACCCACGCTGCTGATAAGGGAAAAATTATTTTAGCTGATAAAGATATTACAAAGTTAAAAGAACACCAAAGAGCTAAGTTTATAGGAAGAGTTTTTCAAAATCCTACTTTTGGAACATCACCTTCAATGACTATATTAGAAAATCTTTCTCTTGCTTTAAATAAAGGAAAAACTTTTGGACTATCCTTAGGTGTGAACAAGAAAAATATTACCTACTTTAGAGAAATCTTAACTACCTTAAATCTTGGTTTAGAAGATAAACTTAACATTAAGGTAGGTGCTCTTTCTGGTGGACAGCGTCAATCTCTTTCTTTATTAATGGCAACCTTAGTAGAACCACAGCTCCTTTTATTAGATGAACATACTGCAGCCTTAGATCCTAAGACTTCCGCCTTAATAATGGAGCTTACTAATAACATAGTACAGGAAAAGAAAATTACTACACTTATGATCACTCACAATCTTAATCATGCCATTTCTTATGGTAGCAGATTAATAATGCTTCACAAAGGTAAAGTAATCCTTGATATATGTGGAGAGGAAAAATCTCAACTTACTATAAATAAACTAGTGGATTACTTTGATTCTATAAAGTGTAGTGATGCTTTAAGTGATGAATTAATGTTAGCATAAAAAAATATAACTGAATTAGTCTTAATATATAAAAAAATCAACAGGCATCGTGCTTGTTGATTTTTTAAATAATATGAAAGATATGAAAACTATAATAAAACTAATCTAGACTGCATTAACTATTTCCCCATTTCTATATTCGGGTACTATGTAAAATACATCTTTTTGCATGCAATAATCTATATCATCATGAAGATTTAAACTTTTTAATATATTGAAATGGCTAGCATTCTTTATATAATCAATAATATTACTGTTATTTTCATAAATATATTTTGCAGTAAAAGCGATATCACTTAATTGAACTTTACTATGTTCCATTAAACAATTTATCATATATCCAGCACATATAAAATCATCCATAGAAAATTGTCCAACAGTACCTGCATTAACAAATACTACATCTTCGTTAAGGTCTTGTAGTTTTTCAACAATTGCCTTTCCATTTAGCATAGAGCCTATAAATATCCTCTTTGCCTTATGACAAGCATTTATCGCTCTTGTCCCATTAGTAGTTGTAAGTATAACATCCTTACCGCTAACTAACTCTGAACTATAATCAAGAGGAGAATTTGAAAGATCAAAATCCTCTATTTTTACAGCTTTTCTTTCTCCACCTAAAATATAGTACTTTCTGTTTTGTTTAGCTAGTTCTAAAGCTTCTTCAACTGTTAACAAAGGTATTACTCTATTTGCTCCATTAGCTAAAGCAGTAGTAATAACTGAAGTCGCCCTAAGCATATCTATAACCACTACTACTTTATTACTAAGATATTCATCCTTTATATGGTCTGCAGATATTATAATATCTACTTTCATTATATTCTCCTTTCCTTCCACATAAGGAAAGCAATTATAAAAATAGAAGCTTGTTTGAAATCTCTTATGTCATATCCCGTATCT
Organism: Clostridium polyendosporum; assembly: GCF_018332455.1. Lineage (GTDB taxonomy): Bacteria > Bacillota > Clostridia > Clostridiales > Clostridiaceae > Clostridium_AY > Clostridium_AY polyendosporum. Next base: position 16,409 of record NZ_BOPZ01000012.1, on the reverse strand, counting down.
TTAAGTATTTTATCAAGCCTATATATTAAAGTATTTCTATGAATATAAAGTTTTTTTGCAGCCTCACTTATATTTAAACCATTGTTAATAAACTCTTCAATTGTAGTAATTATTTCACTATCAAATTTTATAAACTTATCTTTAAACTTTTCACAAACTTCGTGTTTTACGTGATCATTAACATTATATACTATTTTCTCTAACAAAAGACTTTCTTCATCAAATATTAAATTTTTCAAGTCATATTTTTTTCCAATAAATATACAAGTTAATGAATCATCAAATGACTTTTTTAGCTCTACAGCTCCACCTTCAAAGGAACTATAGCTTACATAGCACTTCGTATAGAGATCTGAAAGTATGGCTTCTCTCATACTAATAGCATGCTCCATCTCATCCTCAAAATTACCTAAAACAACTATATACTCCTTATAAATCATGCTTATTACTTCTTCACTATTATATAACTGTTTAATTATATTTAATGAATCATATATGTTTTTGTCTACAGCTATTAAAAAAAGAGTGCACTTATTATGTAAGAAAGGAAGGGCACTATAAAGTGCCTCTGTAGAAACACCTCTTCCTTCTAGCATATCTATAATTACTTGTTCCCTTATCGAAAAGATTTCATTATATTTTGATTCTATAGAGTACTTAAGCAAAGATGCACAAATTTCAAAATCCTTATTAAGTAAAAGATTCGCTGTTTGATTTCCTAGCCAAATTTCTTTCTTTATTAAGTTTTGTCTATCTATATTAATAGTTGAGTCAAACCACACGGTGCCATCTTCAGAAACTAATTTAAAACTAACTCCACTATGTTCATTTAGCTTCCTTAGAAACTCTTTGAAATTGTACATCTTAAATCCTCCTATAGTACTGTAACTTCTGATTCTTTATCGAAAATGTGCAGCTTTTCTACTTGTAGTGCAAATTTAGCCTTATCTCCTGATTGAAGTTTAGTGTTTCCATTTACTTTTACAGTTATATTATTGTTACCCTTTGAAGCATAGATATAGCTTTCAGATCCCATAAGTTCAGTAACTTCTACATTCGCTTCTATTACAGCATTTGGATTATTAGCTATAAAGTCAACATTATCATTAATATGCTCTGGTCTTATACCCATTATAACATCTTTTCCTATATAGCCACCTCTTTTTAGCACAGCGGCTTGACTGTCAAGTAACTCTATTGTATCCTTTCCAAATTGAACTGTAACCTTTTTATTTGCCTCAACAATCCTTGCATCAATAAAGTTCATTTGAGGACTTCCAATAAAGCTTGCAACGAATACGTTAGCTGGGTTATCATATACTTCTTGTGGAGTATCAACTTGTTGAACTATACCATCTTTCATAACAACTATTCTTGTACCCATTGTCATAGCTTCTGTCTGGTCATGTGTTACGTATATAAATGTTGTTTCTAGTTTCTTATGAAGCTTTGAAATCTCAGTTCTCATTTGAACTCTTAGCTTAGCATCAAGGTTTGATAATGGCTCGTCCATTAAAAACACCTTAGGTTCTCTAACTATAGCTCTACCCAAAGCAACTCTTTGTCTTTGTCCTCCTGATAAAGCTTTTGGTCTTCTTTGTAATAAATGTTCTATATCAAGAGCTTTTGCAGCATCTCTTACCTTTTTATCTATTTCATCCTTTGGTACTTTTCTTAACTTTAATCCAAACGCCATATTTTCATATACCGTCATATGTGGGTATAAAGCATAACTTTGGAAAACCATTGCAATATCTCTATCCTTTGGTGCAACATCATTAACTAGTTTATCACCAATCCAAAGTTCTCCACGTGATATATCTTCAAGCCCAGCAACCATTCTTAAAGTTGTTGATTTACCACATCCAGATGGACCAACAAATACAATAAATTCCTTATCCTCAATCTCAAGATTAAAATTCTTTACTGCTGTAACATTCCCTGAATAAATTTTGTATATATTTTTTAGTGATAGGTTTGCCATTTGTCCTTCCCCCTTCAATTATCTTTAATATAATTGTAACCGTTTAATGAGGAATATTCTATATGAAGAAATTACAAATCTATTTCAAGTTATTTGTAAAAAAATCCAACCCCTGGTAAGATGAATTATCTTCCATATATTTATCTATATCATTTAAAACTTCCCACTTCTTCAAACTCCACATAGGTCCTATAAGAAGTGCTCTTGGTGCATCACCAGTTAATCTATGTACTACTACATCCTGTGGAAGCATACTTATCGACTTACATATAAGACTTATATATTGCTCTTGACTTAGGAACTTTATTCTGCCTTGTTCATATAACTTAACAAGTGGAGTATCCTTCATAAGATGTAGAAGATGAAATTTTACTCCTTGTATATCACAATGTGCTACATAATCTACTGTTTTAAGCATATCTTTTTCATCTTCTCCTGGAAGTCCAAAAATAGTATGTACTACCACATCTATTCCTCTAATTCTTAAGTTTCTTACAGCTTCTTCAAAAACATTCAACTTATATCCTCTATTTATTACCTTTGCAGTATCTTCATTTACAGTCTGAAGACCAAGTTCTACCCATGTATAAACTCTCTTATTCATCTCTTGCAACAAATCTAAAACTTCTTCTGTAAGGCAATCTGGTCTTGTAGCTATCGCTAGAGCAACTACATCTTCTTGTGATATAGCTTCTTCATATTTTTCTCTAAGCACTTCTATAGGTGCATAAGTATTCGTATAAGCTTGAAAGTATGCTATATACTTTCCATTCTTCCACTTTTTGGCCATCATTTCTTTTATATGTTCAAATTGCTTAGATATAGAAAAACATCTTTCTCCAGCATAATCTCCTGATCCTCTTTCACTGCAGAAGATACATCCTCCTCTACTTATTGTCCCATCTCTGTTTGGACAAGTAAATCCTGCATCTAATGATATTTTAAATACCTTTTCTCCAAACTTTTCTCTTAAAAAATAATTAAGACTATGATATCTTTTGCCTCCCCATTCTGTCTTCTTGTTCATGAAATCAACCTTTCTAACTTAAATTATTTTATAAACTTAATATATACTAAATTGTATTTAAGAATTAGACAACATACTTGACATTAAAGGAAGAAATTCAGCTAAAGCCGAATTTCTTCCATACTTGCTAATTATAAATACTAATTCTAACTTTATTCTAATCTATGCCTAACTTCTTATATTTTTATTTTTAAAGATATATATCTAACATTAAGTAATTATGTAAGTTTATTATATTACAATTTCATTACCTTTAAATCTTTTATATCTAATTTATACTTGCCAACTACATCTTGTCTTGAATCCTTTGCGTTTTTAAGTGCCTTTATATCAAAAAAGACTTCATTTTTACCAAACTTTGAAAAAACTATTTCATATTTATCTTTAGGAAAAAGTTGATCAAAATCTGCATCAACTAGGTTTGTTTCTGAAACGCCATATATCTTTAATCTTCTACCACTTCCTTGTTCTATATATTCTACAGCTAAATAATTATCATCTTGAGAAAAAACTAAGGCATTGACATAAGCATTGTCGTATATGTCCACAGATTTTATTTTCTTAGCTAATGGTTTTTCATCTTCTTTTTCTTCCTTTTCATCTTCTTTTCCTTCCCCTTCTTCTTTTTTATCTGCAATAGTAGGAACGGCTTCTTCTATTTCTAATGTAGCTATATATGAACCTTTATCATCCCTCGTAGATATAGCCATCTTCTTACCTGAGATAGCATAATTTATTGCTCCAAACTGTTTATCTGGCACAGTCTTTTTTAAAATATTAGCTTTATTACTCTTAGGATACATATCCTTTGGTACATTAGTAAGTTTTATTACAGTTTTTGATTTTGGATCGTCTGCTGATATAGATTTAATTTTATCCCCCTCCTCATAAGCCTCACTTATTATAGAAGCTTTCACATCCTGTATTTTATAGTTTTCCCCATTTTTTTTGCTGACCTTAACAATAAATAAATCTACATCTGCTCTTGGTACTCCTCTTTTTATTCTATTTACCTTAACTCTTACAACTACATTTCCTCCTGCTTGACTTATATCACTTACTAAATAATCTACTATCTCTAGCTCAGCATTGTACAAATCCTGAGTTTTATTTGCAAGCTCTGGATCACAAAGTTTTCTAGCATTCTCAAAATCATTCATTGCAATATAGCCTATGTACTTTTCAACCACTTCAACAGCTTGTTTTTCATTAACTAAATATTTCTTTTTTTCACTCTCGCTAAGCCCATTACCTTGTTTTTTACATCCACAAAATGAACAAAAAATAATTAATATAACACCAAGAAATGACCATATTTTTTTACTCATGTCACTCCACTCCTTATCTTTTCTACAATATTAGGGTTTCCAAATACGTTAAAAGTATAATTGAATTTTCAATGTATATCTTAGAATAATTCTAGGACAACCCATATATATTATTTATAAAGAACTACCTACGGAGGGATCATATTGAAAAAAGAATTTGTTAAGGTTTTTCAAATAGCAGCAGTTTTTATAGGAACTATAGTAGGAGCTGGTCTTGCTTCTGGAAAGGAAATAACTCAATTCTTTACTTCTTATGGATATAAAAGCTTCATTGGAATAATTTTATGTGGAATCTTTTATATTTGTATGTGCTCTATAATATCACGGATAAGTATACGTTATAATCTTAATTCATATAGTGAACTTATTAATATTGTAAGTCCAAATTTTTTAGGTAAAATAACTGGTTTTATTACTACTTTTTATCTTGTATCATCAGCATCTATAATTCTTGCAGGAAGTGGAGCTATTATGAATCAGTTTTTCGGAATACCTAAAATAATAGGAACATTAATAATGGCAACATTAGCTTTACTTACACTAATGAAGGAAACCTCCGGATTAATTGAAATTAATTCTCTTATAGTACCATCTCTTATTATAGTAACTTCTACTATACTCATTCTATACTTAATGTTCTATAGAGACATAATAACCCTTGACCACATGAAAAATCTTGGAGCAAAAAAAGATGAATGGTGGCTCTCTACTATTCTTTATGCAGGATATAATATTCTGTGTTGTTCTGGAGTGCTAGTACCTTTAAGCACCGAGATGAAAAAAACTAAAACTATGATTTTAGGTATTACACTTGGATCAATAGGACTTACTATTTTATGTTTATTTATAAATCTTATGCTTATGCTTAATCAGCCTTACATTTATCAATATGAGATTCCATTGCTTTATATCACAAATAGATTTGGAAAGTTGATGCAGTTAATGCTTTTAATCATTATTTGGCTTGAGATGTTCTCTACTGAAGTCTCTGATGTTTATTCAATTTCAAAAACCTTAGATAGAACCTTTAAACTTAAATACAAGTATGGTATATTCTTAGTAATAGTTATCGCTCTACCTATATCTCAAATAGGTTTCACAAATCTTATATCTACTCTTTATCCAATTTTTGGAGCATTAAGTTTATTCTTTATTTGTCAATGTATATGTTTCTATATCTATAAAATGAAGTAGAATAAACTTTCTATAGTCAACATCTTTTGAATTTTGTATAATGAAACTGTTTAAACATTGAATCCACTTAACTTTAGGCAGATTTTGCTTGATGAAATAGTAATAAATCATAGCATAAATATGTTCACTAGAGGTGTTAAAATTGAACAATACAAAAATACTGCAAAGATGTAAGCTATGTGTTAGAGAATGTAACGTAGATAGATTATCTGGAGTTCTAGGTTTCTGTAAAGCAAGCGCTGAAGTAAAAATAGCAAAAGCAGCGCTTCATTTTTGGGAAGAACCTTGTATCTCCGGAGAAGAAGGTTCTGGTACTGTATTTTTCTCACACTGTAATCTTTCCTGCGTGTTTTGTCAAAATTATGAGATAAGTCAAAAGTATAGAGGTAAAGAGATTTCCATAGAAAGGTTAAGTGAAATATTCCTTGAACTTCAACAAAAAGGAGCAAATAATATAAATCTTGTTACTCCAACTCATTATGTTCCCCAAATTATTGAAGCTATAAAATTGGGAAAAAATAGAGGCTTAAAACTTCCTATTCTCTACAATACTAATGGCTATGATACCATTGAAACAATAAAAACCTTAGAAGGATGTATAGATGTTTACCTTCCTGATTTTAAGTTCTTTGATAAAAAATATGCCATTAAATATTCTAAAGCTCCTGGTTATGTGGAAAATATAAAAAATATAATTAAAGAAATGTTTCATCAGGTTGGAGAGCCTAAGTTTAATGAGAAAGGATTAATTGAAAAAGGAGTTATTATAAGACATCTAATGCTTCCTGGACTTCTCTTTGATTCTAAAAAGGTTCTTGATGAAATTTATACTACATTTGGACACACAGTTTACTTAAGCCTTATGAATCAGTATATTCCTATGAATAAAACTAATGAATACCCTGAAATAAATAAACCATTATATCCAAGTCATTATGACTCTATGATAGACTATGCTCTTTCTATTGGAATTAAGAATGGCTTTGTACAGGACAGTGGAACAAATAATATTAGTTACGTGCCGAAATTTGATAATGAAGGCGTTTAGTGAATTAATACCTTTCAATAAATAATGAATTTAAAAAGGAATTCAACTTAAGCTGAATTCCTTTATTTCTTATCATTTCACGAAGTGGAATCTGACTACAACGGAAAGGGTTCAATGCCCTCTCAACTTTATTGGTGCCATTTCACAAAGTTACATTTGATTAAAGCTAAGTATGTTCGGTTTTATTTAATAACTAATCTAAATTTACAAACTTTTTTGTTAAGTTAACGTACTTAACTAAGCCATTGCTTTGGAAAGAATCAACTTGGTCAACTATAAGTGGTTCAATATAATCTATCATTTCTTGATTAACTGTAGCTTTCTCAATATTTATCCATTCTACTGGTACTTTTTTAACCATGTTGCATACTTCATTAAGTGGCACAAGGTCTGCAACAGCTTTATATCCCTTATCAGTTGTTCTTTTTATGCCAACCATATATCCACTGATGCCCTTAATTGCATAGTCTACTGCTGCTTCTCCTACCATTATAGCTTCATCTATATCAGTCTTTGAAGCACAGTGCCTCGCACATCTTTGAGTTATATTTAACTCTATCATCTTTACTCTATTATGTATATTTTCTTTTATAACTTCTTGAAGATATCTTCCTATCCCACCAAGCTGTTTATGTCCAAACGCATCACTACTATAGCAGTTACTATCAATATTTATGTACTCGCCATTTTCATCTTTTAAACCTTCTGACGCTATTATTAAAATTTTACCATTCTTTTCTCTAGCCTTCTTAACATCCTCTATAAACTTACTCTCAGTAAACGGTGCCTCTGGTAAGTATATCAACTGATTAACATCAGGAACAGCTTTTTGTATAATACCACTTGAAGCTGCTAACCATCCAGTATCTCTTCCCATTACCTCTATTATAATAATGCCTTCATCTTTATAACAATTCACATCCATCCAACATTCTATTGCTGTATTACATATATATTTTGCTGCACTTGCAAATCCTGGACAGTGATCAGTTCCTACCAAATCATTATCTATAGTTTTAGGCACTCCAAAAATCTTTACATCGTGTCCATTTGCTTGTGCATACTCATTAAGCTTGCTTGCAGCATCCATAGAGTCATTACCACCTACATAGAAGAAATACTTTATATCCAGCTTCTCAAATGTAGAGAATATATTTTCATATTCTTCAGGCATGGTCTTAGGATCTTTTAATTTATATCTATTTGAACCTAATGCTGCTGATGGCATGTATTTAAGCATTTCTTGTTCACTACTATCTAATGCACCTAAATCAAATATTTTCCCCTCAATTATACCTTGTATTCCATTTGCTCCAGCATATACTTTTCCACCTTCTGATACTTCTAAAAATCTCTTTAAAACTCCATATACTGAAGAGTTTATCACTGCTGTAGGGCCTCCAGATTGTGCTACAATACAGTTTCCTTTAACTAAACTCATATAACATATACCTCCAATACAGATAATAATTGGTCAAAATCCATAAACGTTCATCTAAGTCTCCCTAAAGCATTTTAATACAAATTAAGCTGTGGGTAAACAATTTATTTTTTATGGATAATTTTTCAATAATTCTTGTTTAATTTAATATTATTTTTCATTATTATCCTCATAATATAAAAAAATCTATTTTATAATATCACCTTAAAATTCAATACATATATTATATATTCATTTAATATAATATGTTCTATTTAAATAGAATAATGAAAATCTCCTTTATACAGTCACGAATATTATGATATTCTTGTCGTAAGTTGTAAAGTAGTTAATTTTTTATTAATTTTTTATTATTTTATTTAATAATACTATATTTTTTATCAAAGTATAGTTATAGTATTTTTAAACGACAATTATATAATCCTCACAAAATAAAGAAACATTAATTAAGGAAAAAATATTATTAGGTTAGTTAAAATAGCTATGTAAAATTATGTAAACAGACAAAAGATTATTCTTTATTAGGAGGAGTGTTACACATATGATTACATCATTAAAAATAGCATGGAGATTTTTAATAACAAACAAAATTCAAACATTAATAATAATTTTAGGAATTGCTGTTGGCGTATCTGTACAAGTTTTTATTGGACTTCTTAGTAAGGGACTTGAAAATTCGCTATTGAATAAAGTTGCAGGCAATTCTGCCCATATAGTAATTTATGGTGCAATAGAAGATTACCAGCAAAAAAAAGAAACTATAAAAAAATTAGATAGCCAAATAGTATCAGTAGCCCCTAATTCAGAATATAATGCCTTTGTTAGACTTAATAATACGACTGAACCAGTGCGAATACAAGGATTCATTCCTCAAGATCTTGATTCACTATATAATATAAAAAGTAAGATTTACAAGGGAAGAACTATTGAAAATACTGGGGAAGTATTGATGGGAATAGACTTAAAAGAAAAGTTAGGGCTCCAAATAGGTGATAAAATTGATATAGTAACAATTAATAATAGAAAAACCCAATTAACAATAGTAGGTTTCTATGACTTAGGTTCTGTAAAGGTAAATAGACTTTGGCTTATTACGAATTTACAAACCTCTCAGGATTTAATAGGCTTTGGAGATCGTGTGAATTCTATAGAAATATCTATTAAAGATCCCTACAATGCAGATTACATAGCAAAGAAAATAGAAAATGGCCTTTCAGACAGCAAATTAAAAGTAGAAAATTGGAAAACCCAGAATAAACTTTTACTTAGTGCAATAGTAGGACAAAAAATATGCAGTATTATAATTCAGTTTTTTGTACTTCTTTCAGCAGTTCTAAGCATAATAAGTATACTTGGAATAAGTGTGGTTCAAAAATACAAGCAAATAGGTATTTTAAAATCAATGGGAATGAAAGATGGTTCTTCAGCACTTATATTTATACTGAAAGCTTTTATATTAGGTATGTTTGGGACTGGACTTGGCATATTGTTAACCCTTATATATATAAAAGCTTTTAATATACATATAATTTCATCAGAAGGTACTCCTTTAATTAATATAGTTATAGATTATAACTTTATAATTATATCGTCTGTAATTGATATAATAGCATCAACTTTAGCTGCTATCCTTCCCGCTATAAAGACCTTTAAACTAACTCCTATGGAGGTAATAAAAAATGGCTAACATTATAGAATTAAAAGATATTAATAAAGTTCATGGTAAAAAAGTAAAAACACATGTGTTAAATAATATAAATTTATCTATCAATGAAGGTTCATTTAATTCTATTATAGGAGCTTCTGGGAGCGGTAAAACTACATTACTAAATATAATAGGTACTCTAGACAAACCTACAAACGGACAATTATATATAGAAGGTGAAAGAGTTGATAAAATGAGTAGACGAGCCTTAGCTTCGATTAGAAATAAAAAAATAGGTTTTATATTTCAATTTCACTACCTATTGCCTGAAATTAATGCCTTAGAAAATGTGCTTATGCCTTATAATATAAAAAGCTTTTTAGGATCAAGAAAAGTTCGTGAAAGAGCGGAGGAACTTCTTGAATTAGTTGGACTATCTGCTATAAAGAAAAATAAGGTTTACGATTTATCAGGTGGGCAGCAGCAAAGAGTTGCAATTGCTAGAGCTCTTATGAATAATCCTAAAATTATATTGGCAGATGAACCTACTGGGAACTTAGATTCTCACTCAGCTGAATGTGTATACAATATTTTTAGAGATATAAATAAAAAATTTGGTACAACCTTTATAATAATAACTCATGATAAGAACATAGCTGAAAAAGCAGATAGAGTAATACAGATAAAGGATGGTATCATAGTCTAATGATATTAAACAAGCATATACCGTAGTGCTTATAAACAGAGATCAGACCTAACATGAAAAGCAATAAAATTAAGAAGTTTTACTTTTCTTTTCAATGGTAACTCTCTATACTATATGTAACCTAAAAGTGCTACAAATACCTTAGATACTTGTTCATCGGTTGAAACCTCTGAATATATACATAAGAACAGACCTTTAAGTTAATACTAAGTGTGTATTTTTTTAAAGGAGGCGTTCTAAATGAGTCCAATTGCAACAATGCCAACAAATACTCTAATGAAACCCAACGATCAATTCCAAAATTGTATCGATATATGTACAAAGTGTGCACAAATTTGTGAGGAATGCTTTGCTCTATGTCTACAAGAACCAGATGCAAATGCTAGAATGAATTGCATAAAAACACTTATTGACTGCGCACAAATCTGTTCATTGGCAGCTTGTTATATGTCAAGAAGAAGCATAAATGCACAACTAATTTGCGACACTTGTGCAACTATTTGTGAAAAATGTGCTAGTGAATGTAGTATGTTTAAGGATGAACACTGCAATATATGTGCAGAAACTTGCCGTCAATGTGCTACAGAATGTAGAAGAATGGCAGAAATGTAGTAAAAATTAAAAGTAAAGTGTACTACTGTAAAATTAAGTAGTACACTTTACTTTTAATTATATTAAATATCATAAAACATTGATGGTACTAAAATGATGCACCATCGTCTCAGTTTTGATCATCAAAGTATGGAACATGAGGAGTATTATTAGGTCTATATGAATCATACGAAATTGGAGGAAAGAAAATTCTCTCTATTCCTGAACTCCTTCTAAGTTCTGCTATCTTTGTTACACCTACATATATATCTGAAATTCTATACCAAGTAGCGTAATCTACATTTCCTGTCTGTGGCAAATTAAAAACACTTTGAAATACCTTAACTGCTTCCTGTGTTGCAGGTCCATAAACACCATCTACTGGCACCTTCGGAATTAATGGATAATTCTCTGCAATTCTATTTAAAAATTCTTGAACAGTTCTAACAGGCTCACCTCTCGCCCCTATAGTTAAGGTATAACCTGGATAAGAGGTAGGGATTCCTTCGACCTCTTCTGCTCTTCGGAGTTCTATGTCTGTTCCATAAAAGTTTGTTAGTATTTCATAAGGAGCTCTTCCTTGATCACCCAAATATTTACTTCCCCATTGAGTCAGCCATCCTGGACACTGAACTTTTTGTCCATCACAGTACTGCGTTAATAAAGGTTGCTTCCTTCCAAATCTTTTAATATAAGTTGCAAATATTTCATCTACTATTGAACTTATGTTATCGTATATGTTTCTACCAAAGCTAAAAGCATGATCATATGCTGTAGAACTTGTAATATCAAAATTCTTTCCTTTTCCTCTATACCACTCTGTATATATCCTATTTAATGTAAAAGAAACTATGCAGTATACATTTGCTCTTATTGTAGTATCAGGCCATGTTGCAAAAATCTCTGAACTAGCTACATTTTTAATATAATCCTTATATCTAACTGTGTAATTAGGTGCTGCCGGATCATCTGGAACCCCCTGGTGTACTACCACAAACTCTGGAACAACTGGCTCAGGTAGCACTACGGTTCCAACTGGTGGAGGAAGCGGTTTTTCTGGATCTTCTGGAATCTTAGGTGGAAAATTGCCTACAAGCCTATTAGGTTGGATTAGTATAATTTGGCCCTCCTGTCTTGCTGTTCTTGTTTCTTGTAAATTAGCCTGCTGCAAGGCTATCCTTTCAGGAAATATCTGACTTCCTCTTATAAATACCGGTGCGAATCCCTCCCTCTCAATCTTAATATCACATAAGCTGTAGGGAACTTGATCTGTTGGTACCTGAGAATACTCTATAGGTGGTGTCTGAAGTTCTACCTCTGGCGTTGTTCCTGATGAGTCTGTTGTAACTTGTATGTCTTGTGTACCTGGCGTAGCAAATTCTCCTACTTGGCTTATTGTTATTCTACTATTATCTAATGGAATATACTCGTTACCCCTAAAAGCTTGGATTTTTAATCTTCCTATAGCCATGAACCAAACTCCTTAATAAATTTTTCTCTATTATAGTATGAGAGGTGTTCATTTTATGTGATTAATATTCTGGCATTCTTATAAATAGATCTCCTATCTTAAATTCATTATCACTAATAAGAACGTTACTTCCATCTAATCTATTTCTATTATCACGTCTGTCTAATCCTCTTATATTATCGAAAACCCCTTTCATATTAAGCATTCCATAGCCCCACTGTTGATTCGGATAAATATCACCCTCACGTTTTGAAGTACCCCTTATTAAATAAGTTCTGAGTTTTGTTGCATAAAGAGTAGGATCATTTCCATCAACAATTCCCCATTGGAGAAGTAGTGCACAGCATCCTGTGGTTACTGCTCCTGCTACACTTGATCCTGAAATTGAAACAACACTTCCTCCTGGTGATGTAGTTTTTGCATTTACTCCTCCAGCTACAAAATCTGGCTTAATCACTCCATTCCTAGTATATCCTCTTCCAGACGCCCCTACAGTAGCATTGATATTTTGATTATAAAATCCAGAAGTAATGACTCTTCTAGCAGTAGCAGGAATAGTTAATGTTATATACTGATTTGGTGCTAAGAACTTTGTATCTGGTGCTAATAACTTTCTTTGAAGAAGCCATGCATCATATCTTCCTTCTACTACTAGATCACCTATAAGCCTAAACTCCCATATACCTTCCCTAATATTCCGAGCCCTAATTACAATCCTTTGGTCTCCTGTGGTCTCTTCTGGGATAAAATATTGTATGGTCATAGTGGTGCCTTCATAAACAAAGTTAATGTCTATTGCTTGATCTATTCTTGGAGGAATTCTATCAATTACTTCTCCAGAAGGAGAATTAATACCTAATGAGAACTTATTAGGTTTACCTACCCAGATTTCAAACATAAGATTTGTCTGATTTCTTCCTACTCGAAGTTCAATTGTACTCATATCTCCCTGCTTTCTTATAGTACCAGAAGTATGAGTGTCTGAATCCCCTTCATTTCCTGCACAAGTAACTACTATTATTCCTCTTATCTTAGTTATTTCATCAATATACCTTTCAATAACAGTAGATCCATCATGAGCTCCAAAATTAGTTCCCATTGGTATAAAAATAACCATTGGCTTTCCTAAACTATTAGCTAGATTGAATAGATACTTTATACCTAGCAAAAGATCAACATTATTATATCTGCCAGGTTCATCTCCATACACACCAAAATAGTCAAGATATGCTCTACTTGATTCCTTAAGTTTCACGACAGCTAGTGTACTTCTTGGTGCAGCTCCTACAACCTCTCTATTTTTCCCTCTAGCAGCAGCTAATCCTGCCATTCGAGTTCCATGACCTATCTCATCTCTTGAAGGAACTATAGTGTAAGGATCTCCACCTTGAATTTTTGCCTTTATTGCGCTATTTATATCCTCTTCAGTGTATTCACTTCCAAAGGGGAATTCTGCTGGTTTGTTTCCCGTCTGAATAGTCTGATCCCATATTTTAACCACTCTTGTAGTGTCATCCTCTTTTATAAATTCATCATTTAAATAATCTATACCAGTATCAATAATGCCAATAATAACCCCATTACCATTTAACGGAAGATAAACATTATTATGAAATAGCGTGGCTTGAGCGGCTTCAACTGGAGCTATCTGACTTAGAGTATATATCCCTCCTATATCTATATTAACTATTGGTTTGATTGATCTTGCTATTTGCAGTAATTGACCAGCTGGTGCACTTAGTATTGCACGAAATTCATCCAATACAAAAACACTAACATTAGGATATTGACTTGCTGCTTCAACTATATCTCCTGAATATTCAACTACAACACTATTATAATTTTCACTAATAAAAGGATTTTCTTGTCTCAAGAGCTCTCTCACTTCACCTCTCCCCTCCTTAGCCTCTTTAAGCAAATTAATAGTATTTGATGCACAAACAGTTCCAAAGCCCCAACTTGCATTTGGATATACTACATCCGGCCTATCTCTCTGAGCTCCCTTTGAAATATAATACTTTAATCTATCTGCAAAGAGGAACAGATCATTACCTCTTATGATGCCCCATTCAATAAGAAGAGCACAAATCCCAGATACATGTGGAGCTGCCATAGATGTTCCTGTTTTAGTATCAAACCCTCCACCTCTTGCTGTAGAAAATATTTCTTCACCAGGTGCTACTATATCTGGCTTAGTGTATGGAGCATTTAGTAATTGTCCTCTTCCTGAAAAAGATGATAGATTGTTAGTCCTATAGTCATAGCTGCCTACAGAAATAACACCTTCAACAGTTGCTGGTATTCCTAAAGTATTATATACAGTAGGCTGAAGAAATCTGGTTTGAGGACTTAATGCCTCAGCGATAGGAAGCCAGATATTGAACACTCCTCTATATCTGTTTAATGATCTCAATGTAATTCTCCACTCCCCTGGAACTATCATGTCTCCCGTGGAAATAAAACTTACAGTTATCTCTCCGTTTATATCAAAGGGTTTAGGACCTGTAAAATATATTAAGCATCTATCCTGACCTATATTTTGACTTATGAACCCTTCATTTACGATAATTGGACCACTAGTATTACCGGAGGGATTAGTTATTTGAATAGAAATATCTGAAAGTAGCGGCTTATAAAATTGAAGAGTTAAACTTTGCTCCAATTGGGAAACTACTAAAGAAACATTTAACTCTTCCCTTAATTCTCCACCAACATGATGTGCTGCCTCACCCTCGTTACCTGCTGCGATAACTATAGAAGCACGCTTAAGTTTAGAAACAGTTTGAATATATTGCTCCAAAAGGCTAGTTCCATTATGAGCGCCATCATTAGTACTTAAGCTTATATTTATAACAAGAGGTATATTTAATTCTTCTGATTTATCAACTAAAAATTTTATACCTCTCATCAGTTGTGTACTTAGAGCAAAATTAGCAAACCCATATCTTGTTATTTTCACCATAGCAATAGAACTTTTAAATGCTACTCCATAATACTGCTTATCGATTCTACCTCCTGCACAGGCTATTCCAGCTACATGGGTACCATGTCCTAACGTATCGGTGACATTAACTACTGAAAGAGGATTTGGTGATCTCAGTGCTTCGTTAATTTCAGTCTTAGTATAAACTCTTTGTTCTTCAGACAAATCGTAAATATATTCAATCCTCGTATCTCCATTATCATCTCTAAATGCAGGATGGGTATAATCAATACCTGTATCTATAAAACCTACTAAAACTCCTTCTCCTGTTAATCCGTCAATATCCCATAATGGAGGAACACAGCAAGCTCTATTACTCTCAAAACTAGAAGTAAAAAGAACCTTAGGAAGTTCAACATACTGAACCCCTTCAAGTTCTGATAACCTGCGTATATCCACAGCTTTTATGGTAACTATACCAAACCCAAAACCTAGGATTTCTAGTTTTCCACCGATTTTATCCACAGATTGTCTAACTTTATCCACATCTTCCCCAAATAAGACTACAACTTCTATACTTCCCCTGTTAATTCTTTCATTCTGTGCTATTTTATTTAACTTCAATATTAATTCATCTGGTATATTGCTTAATAGATTTAAAGTTGTATCAAGCTTATTATTAGCTATGATAACCACTCCCCAAAAATCTTTATTTAAGAACAAACAACTTGAATCCTCGGTCAATTCAATTATGAAGTTGTTTATCTATATATAATAAAGTATTCGGGAAGTTTTAAAAAAATGTAGTTATTAAATATATGATCATTAACTAAAAGCAAAAGCTAAGCAAGCATCGTCCCCCTTCATTCTTAATCAGATTTCACCTGATAAAATGACAACTAATAAAAAAAATAACGACTTTCGTCGTTATTTTTTTCCAGTTTGCTGAAAAACCCCCTGTTTAAAAAACAGAGGGGTTTTCTAGCAAACTTGTGGATAAATTTTAAAAGAGAGCTTTTCTATTAATTTGAATAAAATTTTATATAAATCT